>NZ_JAHXDO010000013.1:0-100311 GCF_019891195.1 Bacillus sp. YC2
CAGTAGCAGTTTACATAACAATTCAGTTAGTTCAATCATTTTAAATAACAAAACTTTATTTCTCTTTTAAGACTCTATCCCCTTCTGTAAGAAGGGGGTTTTATTAAAATCATAGTTTTATTGTCTATTTTTCTGTTTTAATCACTATTTGACACTCCATTTTATAATCTGTTTCACCGGTTTCAATCTCCAAACAGGAAAGAAAATCCCCGTACGAAGAGTGTACATACCCTTACATCTGATGAAGATATAACAGATAATGAAGCTGGTTATGAAGAAAAAAACTATGAAGACTATTCAGATGTATCAGATGATCCTTATTAACACAACTTAGCTGATGCTCCCATTTATGATGGTGATTTAGAAGATGATTTAACTAATGATTCTATCTCTGAAGAAGCTCAGGATGTAACAGACAAAGTCTTTGATGAAAACATAGTTAACGGAACAGAAGAAAAGACTGACCCAGAAGCAGATGCAACCGGAACTGATGAAGAACTTCATGCTCAGTTCGGCTGGTTACTTCCCCGGTAATCGCTGTTGTTAGCCGTGTCGGAGGCAAACTATTAGTTAAACAGACGCTCAAATCCACAACAAAAAAGATAGCTGTAAGAAATGGTAAGCTAGCCGGCAAAAAGCCAAAAACAGGAGTGAAATTTAAGTTTCCAAAGGTTTTCCTGTTTTTGCTGCAAAGTATAATTATAATTTGACATTAGGGCAAATCAAATCATCAAATGCTATTCAATTTAAGAATGCAAACTATGCTTTAAAACAGGCAATTAACACTTGGGAACACGCAAAAAAATTTAACAAATATCAAATTCAAGATATTAAAAATGGAAAGACACCTAGAGGCTACTTATGGCATCATCATGAAAACAGAGGAAGACTTCAGTTAGTAGACAAGAATATTCATAAGAAGACTGGGCACACTGGTGGACGTTCTATCTGGGGTTCCCTGTAACAAAATCCCCCTTTGAAAAGAGGGATTCTTTAATTGCTGTTTTTATTAAAGTTGCTCATTTTTCTTAACCGTAGCCTTTTGAACAAAAACAGAGTCCCATACCCAGAAGATTAGAGCAAATGAGATACTAAATAAGTAAATTTCATGACTCTTTAAAGTTTCTTTGTAATTATGCAGATCGGTTAGCACTGCAAAGACAAACCAAACTGAAAATGAAAAGAATATGTAAATCAAGAGGTATCTTAAATTAAACTTTTTAGGATTACGGTTTAAGAAAAGTTGTACAGGTAAAGCAAAAACAAAATAGAATATTAAAAGAATAACACAAATTATAAAGTAAGGAATGTAATCATCATCATAATCCACACTGTTAACATAAACAAGGGCAGCACATATTGCAGACATAACAAGAACGCTTAAGTAACTTAATGCTCGCATTTTTAAACCCCTTTTCATACATAAACTTATTCTATTTTGTCTATTTCCCTCCTATAACCAATTAACCTATCCAGATTAAAGCACGATATTTAATCTGTTTCAAATGGTGTTTTTATTCAGAGTGCACAGTTACTTAACCGCAACTTTTTGTACAAGAATAGAGTCCCAAAGCCAAAAGATCAGAGCAAATAGTACACTGAATAAGTAAATCTCATAACTCGCTAATATAGACCCTATTGGATTATAAGGTTCAAAGAGAACGACCATGATTAGCCATGCAACAAATGAACACACTGTGTAGATTAAGAGATATTTAAAATTGAACCTTCTAGGATTTCGGTTTAAGATAAGCTGCAATGGCAATTCAAAAATTAAATAACATGTCAACATGATCCCACACATTATAAGATAAGGAATATACTCAGCTTGATCAAGGCTGACAACATATACCAGTGTAGCACATACAGCCGACAAAACCAGTACAGCTAGGTATCTTAAAACCATCAATTTTAACTCCTCTTACGATTAAACAGTCTGATTCAAACATTGTTTTTATTAAAATTAACAGATTTTTGACCAGTTGACCAACCAAAGATAAAGGTCAAAAATCGCAAAAAACCTACCGGCGGTAAACGAAAATGAGCCATTTGATTCCAGATAGGAATCAAATATTACTTAATTAATTATTAGATTAATCCACATCTGACATGATAATCTGAATATATCAACATTTGGGAGATGGTATAAATGACCAATTGGAATGCAACTCTTTATGATAACAAGCACAAGTTTGTTTCAGTTTTTGGTGAAGATCTTGTTTCCTTCCTAAATCCACAAAAGGGAGAACATATTCTAGATGTTGGTTGTGGGACAGGAGATTTAGCTCATGGTATTTCAAAAAGTGGTGCTACTGTTACTGGCATTGATGCTGCAGAGTCTATGATTGAAGCTGCTAAAGAAAAGTACCCTAATATCCACTTCAGTGTGCAAGATGGCGAGCAGTTTTCTTTTGACCTTCAATTTCATGCAGTGTTCTCAAATGCTGCCATTCACTGGATGAAAAACCAACAGAAGGTTGTTCAAAATTGTTATGATGTTCTTCTCCCCAATGGCCGTTTCGTGGCTGAATTAGGTGGGGCTAATAATATCCAATCTATTGTGAATGCCATAAAAGAAGCATCCGATCGTCTATCAATTCCGTATAATGCTACTTTATTCCCTTGGGTGTTTCCAACAAAAGAGGAAATGACAGACCATCTTATCAATGTTGGTTTTAATGTAATAACAATCGAGCATTATGAACGACCAACACCTTTAGTTGAAGAAAATGGTATTCGTAATTGGCTTGAAATGTTTAGTAACAATATGTTCAAAAACCTTTTAAATGATGAAAAAGAAGCAATTTATAGCGAATGCGAACGTATTTTACATCCTCAACTTTATAAAGAAAATGGTTGGGTTGCAGATTATTGGCGCCTCCGTTTCATTGCAAAAAAGCCTTAATACAAAGCAGCTTGGATACTCTCCAAGCTGCTTTTCATTTTTTATATATAGCGATACAAGCTTCTATAAATCTATCAAATAAAGGATGTTCGTATTTAGTATAAACGAATGTAGAGGATAGAACGTCATCATCTATTTGAGGAATTTGAGCAAAAAGTTCTCCTTTTCCTACTTCCATTTGGACAACGCTTTTAGGTAAGAATGCAATACCCATCCCTTGTTTAATAAAAGTTTTAATTACTTCCGTTTGGTTCAGCCTTTCTATTTGGCAATCCCTTGGCAAATGACGTTCAATTTGCTCCCAGTATGGAGAAAATGCATGTGTATATATTGGATAATCTTTTATTAATAATTTAAAATCCTCTGCATCAAATGGTTGAGGACCTACAATCATAACAGGTTCATTTGCAATCATCGTTGTTAATAGTTCTCTAGTTGAGAGAACTTTCGATAATCCGATATCAATTTGTTGCCGAAAAACAGCCTCGCCAATCTCATTTGATGGTAAGATGTCAATTTGAATAATTACATCTGGTTGAAGTTGTTTAAAATGCCGAATAATAAGAGGAAGAGTGGAATTTGCAATTTGAGGAGCCACCCCTAAAGAAACCTTTCGAGAATATCCAGCCTGAAATGCTTTCATTTCCCGAACTATTTGCTCTTCAAACTCTACTAATTGAATTGCTCGGGGTAAAAAATAATGGCCATTTGCATTTAAAATAACTCGTTTTTGAACTCGGTCAAATAATTGGATATGCAATACTTTTTCGAGTTTTTGAATTTGTTTTGAAACAGCTGATTGTGTCATCATCAATTCTTCTGCAACTTCTCGAAAGTTCTCCTTCTTCGCTGCCAACAGGAATGTTTTTAGTAGTTCAATTTCCATATCATCCCCCCTTTTTTAAATTTGCAATTCTAATCAGATTTTATTATTTGTTATACCTCTAACGGAGTTCACAATTGGTATTTTAAAGCAAGGATTGGATTGTTGCAATTGACACCCCAGTATTTTTGAATTTGAAAACAGTTTGCTCCACCATGTTATCTTTTCCTCCTGCGCTGCTGCGATCTCCAAGCGTTTTTCTTCCATAGTCCGGTTGATACTTCGCATTAGTAATCGATCACGTTTTTCAATTGAGTCATTCATTTTTAATTCAAAAGCGTTGAACATTTCTTCACGCTCTTGCTCAATAGCTTTTACCACTGCAACATGCTTGCAATTAACAAAAAAGCTGCACTCAATTGTTATTTTTCGTAATAATAAGCTTTGACCCAATCATAGTTTCTATCCTTATTTTCACACCATTCAACAAATCCCTTTGATTGTTCTTCTTTAAACAACAACCAGTCATTCAACAGATCTTGATAATAGTTAAGTACTTCGTTATTGTTTTTTCTTGTTTGTCGACATTCTACCTTGTTGTTTAACTGCTGGGACGTAGTAAGAAGTTCTGTATCTTCTTTAATATCGCCAAGATACAAATCTTCGGATATATGATGAAAAGAATACCAAAGGGAGTTTAAATTAATATCGATTAGCGTTAATAAGGATAATTGTTCGTTGTTACCACCAAGTCTAAGTGCATTATGTAAGTAATCGACACGGTTTTCTTCAGTATTTAAAAACACACCATACCATCTGTATGGTCTTGGATCTGCGGGATTACTCTTTATCCATAACTCAAGTAAAGGCTTTAAAAGTTCCTTTTCCAAAGGATGAACGAGTACATGGTGAATATCATCTGATGTTTCAAATAAAGCAAATAGCCAACTAGCAAAATTCTGTTGAGCATTATTATCCCACGTCTTGGCTTCATCGATAAAGAAAGATAATGCTTTAAAGGATTCCTTTCGTAACCCTTTTTCTTTGAGAGAGCAAAACTTTTTAAATAATGGGTATTCATCCAATCTGTCATTTTTTAAGATATTAGTTAAGACATTTATCATTGTTCACATCTCTCTTTTTTCAGAATAAACGACATGGTTTATTCAGTTTTATATGATAAAATCAATTTATTTTCTTTTAACTATGATTTCAATTTCATCACCTTCAATGAGTTCAAAGCTGCCTGGCACATTATTTTCCGTTAATATATCAATTCCAGTTAATAACTCACCTGCATCTTGAATTACGCCATTTTCATCTTTTACACACCACAATTCATTATCTAATAGCACTGTACCCTTAAATCGAAATTGTTTCATAGTTACTTCTCCTTTATAACAAAAAATATATTGCCTTCATTGGCTCATCTTACCTTAATTATACAACCGAGCATCAGCTGAGACTACCTATTTTAACCTGCTGGTCATGTTCAGTTTCATCATGTTAGTCTGCTGCTTACCTTATTTTCTTTAAACTGCTCCATCCTCGTGATAATCATCTTTAGACTCACACTTTATTGCAAATAAAATCCCCTTCATTTTTTTGGTAAGAGGATAGCCCTCTATAATTCCCCCATATGGAAGTCGATACTATGAAAATAGTGTCCATCTTTTCTATTAAGGTACAATAAGTAAGAAGAACTTTTATAAGTAAAAGGGGGATTGAGAAAAAATGCCTCAATTAATCTTTAAGAAATTTGAAGCAACAGACTTTAACGATTACTTCCAACTAGTGTCGAATGAACAAGTTATGGCACAAATTACAGAACGAGCGATTCCGTTAGGAGAGGCTCAGGTAAATTATCAAAAGTTATTAGAGCGTAATGAAAAATATGAGTTTTATGGCTCTTATAAAGTTTACAATCGTGTGGCAGAAGAATTTATTGGACTTGGACATTTAACATTAACTGAACACAAAAGCGAAGAAGCAGAAATTGGCTATATGATATTGCCTAAATATTGGGGGAAAGGATATGGTAGTACAATTGCAAAACAATTAATTGAATTAGCTAAACAAACAAATTTGAAGATATTGAAAGCAGTTATTGATCCAGAAAATATCCCTTCTAGAAAAATTTTAATAAAGCAAGGATTTACTTCAGAGAAAATTTGTGAAATCGAGGGGTTACCTGGAGAAATTTTAAGCATGTTTATAGGAGAAAAAAGTAGAAGATATACCTCATATTAAACAACTTTAAAGAGCCATACTACAATAAAACGTAGAACAGCTCTTATTTTTTATGTTTAAATTAAATAACTTTTTTATTATTTTACAGGTTCACCTTTATTCTTTTTGAATTCGTTCTTGATCCGATCAAATACTTCTCTTGTTTTTTGCTCTGTTCCTATGTCCAATCCTAACAATTGATTAAATAATCATTTCCAAGATCAACCTTTACAAAAGCTAATCCCAAGTGTTTTTGTTCTGTACCGTCATTTCAATCTCTCCTATCTGTTTGAAATTGTTGTTTTATTTAAACTTTAATGAGTGTCATGATGTAAGGATTAAAAGCTTTGATGTATCCATGATGTAATACGATGTGTTATTTACCGTTTCACTGTAAGATTGTCCACCCCTCAAAATCATTTATTACGTCTTTTTCTTCAGCTGTCATATCTTGATACTTTACCTTTCCATATGCTCCTTCATTAGCTTTTTGATCAGCCATTGGGGTATTTGCCACAGCTTTTTCAAAATCTCCATCGTTCTCGCAAATTTCAATACCGATAGACTTACGGTTGCCGGTGCCGCCATCGCCGGCGTGCCAGCCGTTCTCGTTCAATGGCAGATGTTGATATATCTCTTTTTCGTCAACTGTAAAATGCCAGCTGGTTGGTGTTTCCGGATTTTTCTCATAACGGGCGTGCATGGCTGCGTTTGCCCCTTTTGCTGTGTTCGCCGTGTTATGAACTGTGATATTATGCCTGGTTCATTGCGTATCCCGTTCTGTTATTGTGTCCCGCTGGAATAAAGTTTTGAGTCATTTTCCTATGTTTCATCGTCTCCTTTTGAGTAATAAAAAAGCCGCTGAGTTATTCAAATCTCAATTTCTAAAACTCTAGATTTTAAAGCAATCTCAAAAGATGAATTGTTTGGTGACCCTAAGACCTACTCATCCAGACGTATTATTACTATTGAACAAAGGTTGGTTAATGAACTTCTCCAACTAAGAACAACGACAAAACGAAGATAAACTTCAGCTTAAATAAGATCTATCACCATGACCTTAACTTAGTCTTCACTCGATGGTTCACATTTACTTAAATCGTCCTTGTTTAATGCTTTTGTCCGAATACTAAATAAAACTGGTTTAGAGAAACTCCCAATTCACGCCCTTCGTGACACACATGCTGTTTTGCTCCTTGAGTCAGGTACATCAATGAAATATGTACAAGAACGGTTGGCCATAAAAGTATTCAACTGCCGTCAGATATTTACTCACACATCAGCAAAAAAATTGACAGAGAGATTCAATGAATAAGTACGAGGATTATATCTCCATAATGATGGAGTAATTTTTTGTGGGTGTTTTGTGGGCGGTACATGATTTATATTAAGTTATTAAATTTGTTAACAAATCAAAAGATCCCCTGACCACCAATTGTGCCAAGGGATTGAGAGATTAATACTGAGACATATACTGTTCGCGCTCCCAAGGGTGCACTTGTGTGCGGAACATATCCCATTCGATTTCTTTTGCTTCGATGAAGTGTTCGAATAGGTGCTCTCCAAGGGCGCTGACCATGACCTCATTTGATTTGAATTCGTCGAGGGCTTCCGCCAGTGTTGCCGGAAGGTCTACGATTCCGTTTTCCATACGCTCTTCTTTGCTCATGACGTAGATGTTGCGGTCAATCGGAGCAGGCGCTTCGAGTTTGTTTTTGATTCCGTCAAGACCTGCTGCAAGCAATACGCTTAACGCCAGGTACGGGTTTGCTGCAGGGTCTACGCTGCGCACTTCAACACGTGTGCTGATGCCGCGGGAAGCCGGGATACGGATAAGCGGGCTTCTGTTTTGCGCGCTCCATGCCACGTAGCAAGGTGCTTCATAACCGGGAACGAGACGTTTGTAAGAGTTCACTGTCGGGTTTGTGACAGCCGTAAAGCTTGTCGCGTGTTTCACGATACCGGCAATGAAATGCTTTGCCGTTTCGCTCAGCTGAAGTTCAGCGTCTTTATCAAAGAATGAGTTAACGCCATCTTTGAAGAGTGATAGATTACAGTGCATACCTGAACCGTTTACGCCGAACAGCGGCTTCGGCATGAATGTCGCATGCAGGCCGTGCTTGCGGGCGATTGTTTTTACAACGAGCTTAAACGTTTGGATGTCGTCGCAAGAACGGATGGCGCCGGCATATTTAAAATCAATTTCGTGCTGTCCGGGCGCAACTTCATGGTGAGACGCTTCGATTTCAAAGCCCATTTCTTCAAGTTCCAAAACGATATCACGGCGGCAGTTTTCTCCCAAGTCAGTCGGAGCTAAATCAAAGTATCCGCCTTTGTCGTTTAATTCAAGTGTCGGTTCGCCTTTTTCGTCCAATTTGAATAAGAAGAATTCAGGCTCAGGCCCAAGATTGAAATCACTGAATCCAAGTTCTTGCATTTCTTTCAAAATCCGTTTGAGGTTGTTTCGCGGATCACCTTCGAACGGCGTGCCGTCCGGATTGTAGATGTCACAGATGAAACGTGCTACTTTACCTTTTTCAGCCGTCCATGGGAAGATGACAAATGTATTTAGGTCAGGATATAAGTACATGTCAGACTCCTCGATGCGAACAAAACCTTCAATGGAAGATCCGTCGAACATGCATTTATTATCGAGTGCTTTTTCAAGCTGGCTCACAGGAATTTCAACGTTTTTAATTGTTCCGAGAATGTCTGTAAATTGAAGACGGATATACTTAACGTTTTCCTCATTTACTAATTTTACGATATCTTCTCTTGTGTACTTTGCCATTTCGTAAAACTCCTCCTCTAAAAAGGTAAATGTATATAGCAAAACAGTTGCTAACGGATTAATGAAAGAATCGGGACATATCACCTTGGCGGAAGGTATTGCCTCTTTGGAAACGGCCTGCCTGCATCAGTTCATTTTTCAGAAGTTTTCTGAGTTCATCGTCAGACAGATTGTGCTTCATCGATTTGGCTGTTTTTTCGGATTTTTCTTCCGGCTGGGCAGATGCCTTATCCAGAATTTGCTTAATCCCCGCCATATTGACACCTTGTTCAATCAGGTTCTTAATTTCTAACAGTTTATCTACATCATGGAATGAAAATAATCGTCTATTCCCTTCGCTTCTTGCCGGAAATATCAGTCCATTTTCCTCATAATATCGAATTTGCCGGGCAGACAGTTCTGTTAACTGCATGACAATTCCTATTGGAAATAAAGGCATTGAGCGGCGAATGTTATCACTCATCTCAATTTCCTCCTTTTCTTATCTTAGTCTCATTATAGGTGATGTTATATTTTGTGTCAACAATATGTAAGGAATCTTAACATGAAATTCTTTGAAAATTTCAAATGGCTTATATCAGACCTTTTTCCATTAAAGCATTTACTGCGCTGCAAATTGCATTTTTGACGTGCGCATAGGTTAATCCTCCTTGGACGTACGCGACATAAGGAGGTCTGATTGGGCCATCCGCTGATAATTCAATACTCGCCCCCTGCACAAACGTGCCTGCAGCCATAATGACATCATCCTCATATCCCGGCATATAGCTTGGATACGGTGTCACATGCGCATTAATCGGAGAAGCATATTGTATCGCCTGGCAAAAGGCGATCATTTTATCAGGGTCGTTAAACTCGACCGATTGGATCAGATCCGTTCTTTTCGTGTCCCAAGCAGGATTTGATGTGAAGCCCAGTTTTTCCAGGAAACGGGCGGTAAATACGGCGCCTTTCAAGCTTTGCGCCACAACATGCGGGGCAAGAAAGAAACCTTGGTACATTTCCTGAAGCGAATAAAGCGATGCTCCGGCTTCTCTTCCGATTCCCGGTGAGGTCATCCGGTATGAGCAGGCTTCAATCCACTTTGCTTTGCCGACAAGGTAGCCGCCCGTTTTGGCAAGGCCGCCGCCTGGGTTTTTAATCAATGAGCCGGCCATGAGGTCTGCTCCGACATGACAAGGCTCACGCTCTTCCGCAAATTCCCCGTAACAATTGTCCACAAAAACAATTACATCTTTTTTTATTTCCTTTACGAAACGGATCATTTCCTCTATTTCTTCTATACAGAAAGACGGACGGTTGGCGTATCCTTTTGAGCGCTGGATGCCGATTACTTTCGTATTCGGACCGATTGCAGCGCGTACCGCTTCAACATCCACTTTGCCTTCTCTTGTTAAATCAACCGCATTGTAGCCGATGTTAAATTCCTTGAGCGAGCCTGAATGCTCTCCGCCTCTTACCCCGACGATTTCTTCAAGCGTATCGTAAGGCTTGCCCGTGATATAAAGCAATTCGTCTCCCGGTCTCAGCACACCGAATAGCGCAATTGAAATCGCATGTGTTCCGGAGATGATTTGCGGTCTCACCAGCCCCGCTTCTCCTCCGAATACATCGGCATAAATTTCTTCCAGTGTATCTCTTCCGATGTCATCGTATCCGTATCCGGTTGACGGGGTAAAATGAGTATCGCTTACTTTATGCTTTCTGTAGCTTTGCAGCACTCTCCATTCATTCCGTTCACTGATTTCTTCAATTCTTTTATGAACGGCGGAGATTTCTGCTTCTGTTTCTTCGGCGGTCTTTTTTAAAAGGGCGCCGTGTGTCAGTGTGTCAAACATTTTGTGTATCCTTCCTTACATGAATTTCTTCAGCTCACCGAGTATGCTTTGTTCCGCTTGAACGTATCCGGAGATCTCGTAGCGCTCACTTTCTTCATTAAAATAAAGACTGTCGATCATGGTCTCTGATTTGATTCGCGAAATCAGCCTGCCTTCCGCAGCCGGCACACGCGCCTCATACGGTGTCAGAAGCTCTCGACGCAAATAGGCTTCGATTTCCGCTTTTAATTTCGCTTCGTCGCCTCCTATTCTGGCGCTGATCATAATGTGTTCGTTTCCTGAAGTCGGAATAAAATCCGGGTGTGTTTCGTCCCGTTTGTTATAGGCGGTTAAAACCGGAATATCATCTGCCTCAAGTTCTTTCAAAAGACTGAGAACGGTATTTTCGTGCCCGGCGTAATCCTCATTCGAGGAATCAATCACATGGATGATTAAGTCTGCTTCTTTTACTTCCTCGAGCGTTGACCTGAAAGCGGCAATTAAAGTCGTCGGCAGGTCTTGAATGAACCCGACCGTATCGGATAACAGCACACTGTAGCCGCTCGGAAGCGCCATTTTTCTTGTCATCGGATCAAGCGTCGCAAACAGCAGATCTTCCTCGTAGCTGTCAGAGCTTGTTAATCGATTAAACCACGTTGATTTGCCCGCGTTGGTATAACCGACAAGCGCTGCCTGAAGCACACCGTTTTTCTTCCGTCTTTCCCGGTAACGGCTTCTGTGGCGAATGACCGTTGACAGCTGCACGTTAATTTCGTGAATGCGGTTTCTGATGTGGCGCCGGTCGGTTTCAAGCTTTGTTTCCCCCGGCCCTCTCGTCCCGATTCCCCCTCCTTGTCTGGAGAGATTAATCCCTTGTCCGCTCAGCCTTGGAAGCGCATACTGAAGCTGCGCTAATTCGATTTGAAGCTTTCCTTCCCGCGTTTTCGCTCTTTTCGCGAATATATCCAAAATGAGCTGCGTACGGTCAATGATTTTTGCCTCAATTGCAGTCGCAAGTGATTTGAGCTGGCTCGGTGACAGCTCATCATTAAAAATGATCAGATCCGCTTCAAGCTCTTCACATAACGCCTTCAGCTCTTCTGCTTTCCCTTTACCTATATATGTAGCCGCATCCGCTCTGTTCCGCTTTTGCGTAATCTGTGTCAGCACCGTTCCGTCAGCTGTTTTCGTAAGTGAAGCAAGCTCGTCCATCGAATGGTCAAAATGCTCGTCCGTCATGTGCGGCAGCTGGCAGCCGACCAATATGACCGTTTCCTTTTTTACTTCCTGTTCGTTCAAATGGATGTTCCTTTCTGTGTCGTATTGGGCAGTAGTACTATCATACCAAACCCGCAGGACGTATACCACACATCCGGCGGGTTTTAAAGAGAGATATGAAAAAAAGACCTCTCAAGCAGGTTGAGAGGTTATTCGGGGCCCGCCGTTTCGTCTTTTATGAATAAATCCTGGCTTTTAATCGTCATCAGATCGCTCTTTAAGTACTGGTCTCCCATTAAAAGTCTCATCGCCTGAGCGCGGATTGATTTTTCAATCACATTTCTGACAAAACGGCCGTTGCTGAATTTAATGGGACTGGTTGTGCTTTTCACTGTCATTAAGTAATCTTTCAACTTCCGTTCAGCTTCCTGGCTTAATTGGTATTCCCGTTCCAAAATCATACGCTTTGCAATATCCATCAGCTGGGTTACCGTGTAATCCGGAAAGTCGATACTGATGGGAAAACGCGATTGCAGACCCGGGTTTAATGAGAGAAAATGTGTCATTTCTCTCGAATATCCCGCAAGAATGAGAATAAACTCATGCTGCTTATCTTCCATATGCTTGACAAGGGTGTCAATCGCTTCTTTTCCGAAATCCTTTTCCCCGCCTCTTGCAAGCGAGTAGGCTTCGTCAATAAATAAGATGCCTCCGAGCGACTTTTTAATTAAATCTCTCGTTTTTTGAGCCGTGTGCCCGATGTATTCTCCAACAAGATCGGCTCGTTCGGCTTCAATCAAATGGCCTTTGGAGAGAACGTTCATTTCAAAAAACAGCTTGCCGATCAGTCTCGCGACGGTTGTTTTGCCGGTTCCCGGGTTTCCTTTGAACATCATATGAAGGGCTTGTTTTCCGACTTTCAAACCTTGTTCGGCCCGTTTTTGATTGACGAAAATCCACGCGTAGATTTCTTTAATGTTACGTTTCATTTCTTCCATACCGACTAACGTGTTCATTTCCTTTTCAATTTCTTTCAGAATGCTGTGTTTGGCTTCGTTTTTTTGCAGAGCAGCCTGATATTCCGCCTCCGCTTCAGCATTTGTCAGCACTTGCTTTTGACCGTTTAGAATAATGTTAATTTGTCCGTTATTTTTATAGGTTACAGCGCGCTCCAACATGCTCACCTCTCTGTTCTCTCTTTATCTTATTCATGAAAAAGGCGTTTGTGACATCCGCCTATCATGAGGGCCATTTTTTCATTTGCCTCTGTCATATTTTCCGCTCTCTTCGGGAATGGTGTTGAATTCTGCGCTTTCCCGAGAAATATTTTTCATTCCCTATTGTATTCAGCATAAACGGAAGGACAAACCATTTAATTTTATTTTCCGGGAAATGGCGGGCGTTTTTCTTATTTTTTTCAGCAATGACAGTCGTACAAGCACCTTTTATATTCCATCATATGCTGTAATGAGGTGATGGAGAATGGTTAAAATCTTTATAGATCCCGGACATGGCGGCACTGATCCAGGTGCAGCCGGGAATGGCCTTCAGGAAAAAGCAATCACTTTGGAGATCGCGCTGGCATTACGCACGATTTTGACAAATGAGTATGAAGGGGTTTCTGTCTCGATGAGCAGGACAAGCGATAAGACGGTCAGTTTAACTGAAAGAACTGATGCCGCCAATAGCTGGGGCGCAGATTACTTTTTATCCATTCATGTTAATTCAGGGGGAGGCACCGGGTTTGAGAGCTATATTTACCCGGATGTCGGAGCACCTACCTCCACTTACCAGTCAGCTCTTCATTCACAAATAATAAAAGCGTCCGGCTTTGCGGATCGCGGTAAAAAGTCAGCCAACTTTCATGTGTTAAGAGAAACAAAAATGCCGGCCTTGCTTACGGAAAATGGTTTTGTTGACACGGCGGCAGACGCGAATAAGCTGAAGACATCCAGCTTTATTGAAAGCTTGGCGAGAGGACATGCTAATGGCTTGGAGCAGGCTTTTAATCTAAAAAAAAATCTTATATAAAGTCCAAATCGGCGCTTTCAAAGTAAAGGCGAATGCTGATGCGCTTGCTGCCAATGCCAGGTCAAAGGGATTTGATGCGATTGTGCTGGCAAAAGACGGCCTATTTAAAGTTCAAATTGGCGCATTTTCTTCTAAAGGCAATGCAGACGCGCTTCTGGCAAGAGCAAAAAAAGCTGGGTTTGACGCGGTTCTCATTCAAGACTGAACAAAAAACCCTGTTCTCCCGCTTGGGCGAACAGGGTTTTTCAGCTATTTCAGGATATCGGCGACAAACTGGGACCATGTTTCAAGACGCTGATACACATCTTCCTGTTGTAAGTCAGAAATGTTCATCCAGCGGCCTGCAATTTGGTCTTTTTCTTTCACTTCTACGTGCGCTCCCGGTGCTAATTGAAGCGCCGAAAGAATACCGATATGCACCTTTCCCACACTGTTTTCGTCATCATTGATTAAACCGAGTGTGACTATGTTTTGTTTATCGTCCTCATTGATGTGCAGCTCTTCGGAAAGCTCGCGGTCTGTGTTCAGTTTCAGCACTTCAGAAAATGAAGCGGCGCCTTCAATCTGATTCATGTGGCCGCCGAAGCCGAGTGATAATTTATTGTGGAGGCGCGCTTCCCCTCCTCCTGCCAGCCGTTCATACACAAATACCTCATCATCGCGGCGGATGACGACATATGGGATCGGCTGCTTAAAACGCGCGTCCTCTTCCGCGTCGCCTCTTCTCATTTCATGATAATGCGCCTCCATGTGAGACATGATGTTTACAATACGTTCATCTTCACTGTTGACTCCCTGGAAAGTTAACGTTTCTTTTTGAAACACATCTTCCCTCGGGGCAACCAAGATGATTTCATCCATTTTCCCCATGTCTGTTCCTCCTTTTTAAGTCTCCGTCAAGCCGAAAAGAGCAGATATTATATCTGCTCTTCGTCTTGATCAAAATAAAAATCGTCGTCTTTAATCGGTTCTACCGTAGCTTTTTTATAGCCGTTCCCCTTCATGGAGAAGAAGTCGTGCGATTTCGTTTTTGTATTTAAACCGTTTAAGACGATCGGATTAATGTCTTCTTCTTCAAAGTGAGGTTCGAACCCTAAGTTCATCAGCGCTTTATTGGCGTTATAGCGGATAAATTTCTTTACGTCATGAGACAGCCCGACTTGGTCGTACAGATCCTCGGTATACTCAAGCTCATTATGGTAAAGCTCCTCTAAAAGCGCAATCGAAAATTCGCGAAGCTCCGCTTTTTTCGCTTCTGTTTGTTTGTTGTATATTTCTTGGGCAAGCAGTCCGACGTATACGCCGTGAATCGCTTCATCACGCAAAATAAGGTTGATAATTTCACCGCTTTGCATCAGTTTTCCCTGGCCGTAGAAATATAACGGATAATAAAAACCGCTGTAGAAAAGGAAACTTTCCAAATAAACAGAAGCAACCATGGCTTTAAATAGAGAAATCTCGTCATCTTTTTTAATGGCGCGGTAAAGGCCGACAACGGTTTGGGCTTTTTTCTGCAAAAATTTGTTTTGTTTTACCCATTCGAATACTTCGTTTATCGTTTCAGTCGGCGCCAGCGTCATAAAAATATTCGAATATGACTTCGCATGCACCGCGTTTTCCATCATCGCCATAAAATTGAGCACGGCTTTGCGCTGGTGGCCTTCTACATGTTCAGCCACAATCGGCATGCCCGTGTTTCCCTGCTCTGTATCAAGCAGCGTCAGTCCGGCAAGCACCTTCATGTACGTGTCCTGCTCATTTTTACCTAAGTATTTCCAAGTGAGGAGATCGCCGTTTAATGCGATCTCTTCCGGAAGCCAGAACTGCTTCACATTTTGGTTGTAAAACATCTGGGTGAAATCATCTTCATGCTTTGACCAGTTTGCTGCGTCATAAATTTTTGTCACTGTAAACTCTCCTTTAATCAAACAACACAAGAAAGACAGCTGTCCTGCCCGGTATCTTTCGTTCTTGCATAGTAAATGGTTTTAATGCCTCTATGGTGGGCATACAGATCAATACGGTTCAGATCACGAGTGGTCATCGTATCTTTTAAGAACAGGGTAAAGCTGATTCCCTGATCGATATGCTGCTGGATTGTCGCGATCATATCCACCACTTTGAACATATCCATGTCATAGGCCTCTTTGTAGAAGAACCAGTTATTTGACGCTAATCCCGGCATTGGGTAATACGTTTTTGAGTTTCCGTATGTTCTTTCTTCGATCCGTTCCATAATCGGCATAACGGATGCCGTGCTGGATTGAACGTATGAAATGGAGCCGGTCGGCGCAATGCACAGTCTGTAGCTGTGGTACATGCCGTTTTCGGCCACGAACGCTCTCAGCTCTTTCCAGTCTTCAATGGTCGGAACGTGCATGCCTTCAAACAGCGCGGCGATTTTGTCGTATTTCGGCGAGAAATCATTTTCTACGTATTTATTGAAGTATTCTCCCGTTGCATAAGAAGAGCCTTCATAATGCTCAAACGTCTCTCCTTTTTCTTTCGCAAGCTCGGCCGAACGCTTGATGGAATAAAAGTTCACCATCATAAAGAATGTGTTCGCAAAGTCTCTCGCTTCCGGGCTTTCGTAGGCGATACTGTTTTGCGCAAGGTAGCCGTGAAGGTTCATGGCGCCTAAGCCGATCGACTTCATCGCTTTGTTCGCGCGTCGTACTGCAGGCGCGTTGCGGATATCCGTCGTCTCGGATACATGCGTCAAGGAATCCGTCGCAAGTTTCACCGTACGCTCAATCGATTTATGCTTCATCACATTCAGAATGTTTAAAGAGCCGAGGTTGCAGGAAATATCCAAGCCGATTTCATCTTCCTCATCATAGTCGGTATATGAGGAAACTTGGGATGCCTGAAGGACTTCTGAACACAAGTTCGAAAATTTCACTTTTGAAACGTGGTTGTTCGCGTGCTCTTTGTTTACATTGTCTTGGAACATAATATACGGATAACCTGATTCAGAGCGCAGGACCGCCAGCTTTTCAAGCAATTTGCGCGCATTGACTTTTTCTTTTTTCACGCGCGGATTGTCCACAAGCTCCTCATACATCGCCGTCATGTCCATTTCGTCCATATGCTGGCCGTATTCTTTGTAAATGGTGTGCGGATAAAATACATAAGCCGCTTTGTCTTCTCTCGCAAGCTCAATGAACTTGTCCGGAATCACGACGCCGATGGAAAGGGTTTTAACGCGGACGTCCTCATCGGCCGAGATCTTTTTCGTATCGAGAAAATCATTAATATCACGGTGGAAGATGTTCAGATATGCTGCTCCTGAACCTTGTCTTTGTCCCATTTGGTCAGCATAGCGGAACGCGTTATCGAGAAGCTTCATGACGCCGACGACACCTTTTGTGGCGTTTTCTACGTCTTTAATCGCTTCACCTTTCGCGCGGAGCTTCGACAGGTTAAGGGACACGCCTCCGCCGAGCTTAGAAAGCTGCATGGAGATGTCAATCGCTCTTGATATATCGTTCAGCGAGTCATTGACTTCGAGAAGGAAGCAGCTTACAAGCTCTCCGCGGCGTTTGCGTCCGGCATTTAAAAATGTCGGCGTGCTCGGCTGATATTCCTGATTAATCATTAAACGCACATAATCTTTCGCTTTTTCTGCGTCGCCGTTTGCAAAAAACAGCGCCACAATTGAAATTCTGTCCTCATAACGCTCAAGGATTTTTTTCTTGTCATTCGTTTTCAACGCATAATCGTTATAAAATTTAAATGCACTCATGAAGGATGGAAAACGAAATTTCTTCGCGTAAGCTGTCTTAAACACTTCTTTTATCTCTTCTAATGAATAGAGGCTCAGAAACTCTTCTTCGTAGTATTGATTTTCAATCAGATAATCCAGCTTCTCTTTCAGATCGTGAAAGAATACTGTGTTTTGATTGATATAGTCAACAAAATAGCTATGTACAGCCTCTTTATCTTTATCAAACTGGAATTTTCCATCTTTTTGGATCATAATTTCGTTATTTAACTGAATCCATTTTGGCACTTGGTTTTGTGACAACTTTTTCTACCTCCTGAGTAAACAATTCAACGTCTTTCGCTGTGCCGCTGAGTTCAAATTTATGCAAGACCGGCACCTGATACTGCTTTGAAATCGTGTCGGCGCTTTTGGCAAAGTACTCGCCCCAAACCTTGTTGCCGCTCGCTGCGACTCCTATCAGCAGATGGGCGTTTTTTTCGAGAAATGCCTGTGTTGATGCCGGCACCTGTCCGAAGTTTGTCGTGTAGGTCACCAATACAAACGGAGTGTCCAGATCTTCAATCTCGTCCACCTTGCGGATCAGCTGGAAGTCTGTTTTATTCACAAAACGCTGAACATTCCCTGTCTTCGAATCGAATATGATTTGAACCATCCTTATCACGACCTATCAAAAATAATGAATCTCTTAACACTATATATAGTATACTAACCTATCAGAAAAACACAACATATTGAGATACATTTATAAAAAGTTCATATTTTTGAAAGAGCGGACTGCGGCTCTGGCTCGTTTAGCGCCCAAAAAAGAGAGCAGAACGAGAATCATCTCTCATCCTACTCGGGGTGTCATTTTTTAAGCCGATGTCTATCATAACATGAAAAAAAACTGCTTAGTAGTCTAGACTTTTTTTCTTATTTTTTGTAAGAATCGCATTTTTCGCTTTCAACGGTTTCTTCTATCTCCACGTCAGCACCGATTTCTTTCAGCACGGCTTTAAGAGCGCTCGTAATCGATGCTTCTCTGATTAACTCTTTGCCGTCTACGATGATGCTGGTTCCATATTCATAGCAGGAATCATCTTCACAGGTTTCTTCCCAGTGGTTGATTATCACCTTGTGTTTCAATATTCTCACCCTCTGCATGATCAATGTCAGTACCTAGTTTAGCTGGTGCTGCCCGCTTTGTAAATTCGAATGCTTGTGAAATTTATTCAAACTCATCCAGTGACGATTCTTTTTTCAGCTCGATTTTATTGGTTTTTTCCTCGTACCGGTAGATTTTTAAATAGCCGTCCTGAACAACACCGAAATGATTATTTTCAAGCGGCACCGTGCCTTCTGTCTGCGGCTGGGCATCTGATGAATCGCTGTCATCGGTCGTCACAACGGTCTCGTGATTGCCGCATGCCCCAAACAGCAAAAATACCGCAATCCAAACAAGCGTAATTCTGATACGTCTGAGCTCAGACTCACTTTCAAACAATATTCTCCCAGCTCCTTTAGTCTTTCGGATATATGATCATCAATATACATATCAGCATAAAAAAAGACCATTTCTCATGGTCTTTATTGAAAGTCTATTCAAGCTCAAGCTGCACGTTTTTTTGCGGAGCGAAGGTGGAGATGGCATGCTTATAAATGAGCTGCTGCTTTCCTTCCGTTTCAAGCAATACCGTAAAGTTATCAAAGCCTTTTACCTGGCCGCGAAGCTGAAAGCCGTTGAGTAAAAAAACTGTGACGAACGTATTGTCTTTTCGGATTTGATTCAAAAACTGATCTTGAATATTAATCGGTTTCATGTTTCGTCCTCCTTGGTTCTCAATACCATACAGTTTCGATTAAACTTCCAGTTTTCCTGCTATATACTCGAAAATTTCCTTTTTTTTCAGTTCAATATCCACAGGCGGTGTCATATCTGTCCATATGACGGGCATTTTATTGCGAAACCAGGTCAGCTGGCGTTTCGCGTAGCGTCTTGAATTTTGTTTTAATTGCCCGACGGCTTCAGACAGCGTCACCCTTCCGTCAAGATATTCATAAAGCTCCTTATAGCCGATTGCCTGAATGGATTGGCTGTCTCGCAAACCCCGGTCATACAGCCGCTCCACCTCGTCAAGAAGTCCCGCTTCCATCATCATGTCGACCCGCTCGTTAATTCGGTCGTACAATGCCTGTCTGTCCATCGTAAGCCCGATGAGAACGGCATTGTACAGCATTTCCCGTTTTTGGTCTTTAAGATGCTCAGACATCGTTTTTCCTGACGTATGTAAAATTTCCAGCGCGCGAATGACTCTTCTCGTGTTATTTTCATGAATGGCGGCTGCAGCTTCCGGATCGGCCGCCGCAAGCTTGGCATGGAGAGCACCTGCTCCCTCTTCGGCCGCCAATTGCTCCATGTTCTCGCGGAAGACCGAATCACCGGAGTTTTCTGTAAATGTATAGTCATACAGCACAGACTGAATGTATAATCCCGTTCCCCCGACAATCATCGGCAGCTTTCCTCTGTTTGCGATCTCACTGATTTTCGCTCTCACCATCGTTTGATAATCCGCTGTTGAAAATGAGTCAGACGGTTCCAAAATATCAATCAGGTGATGGGGGACGCCCTCCATTTCCTCTTCGGTGATTTTGGCGGTTCCAATATCCATCCCTTTATACACCTGCATGGAGTCCCCGCTGATGATTTCAGCATTCAGCATTTTTGCAAGCCGGATGCTTACATTTGTTTTTCCAACTGCCGTCGGTCCGACCAGAATGACGACAGACTGTTTTGAATTATTCACTATGTATCACTCTCTTTTAACAATCTCCCTCCAATTATAGCACTCATTTCTCTATCCACCTATCCATTTTGCCCTTTTTCCGAAGCGCTAAACGTCGATTACCATCCGAGCGGCTCATTCCCGACAACCTCCCTTGTTTTCCCCTTCAGCTTGTGGCGGTGCGTTTTTCTTTCTTCGTTTCGCGGATCGTAAACGACGCCTCCGTATCGGATTTCAATCGGCTCGTTGTAAGCGGAAAATGTGGTTTCCTCGAGCTCGTGGTAATGGGTTCCGTCGAGCCTTGGAATCGCCGGCCCGGAAATGCCGTAGTATCTGTGAAAATGGCCGTTATCAAAAGAGGTGATTCCCGTATAGTAATGTGTATGCTGATCTGTGTTGCTTCCGTTCTCGGGCTGTGAAAAACCTTCAATCCAATGATAATGCCCTTGCTGAACGTCCGTTTTCGCCTGGTAAGCATGTGTGTGCGGAGGTTTTTTTGACCAGTCAGACTGATACAGGCCCACGCGGCTCACTCCTTTATTTTTTTACAAACGCCCAATCAAAAATTGATGGGCTGAATACTCTGTTATTATCTAAAATTTATTCATGGAGGTACCTTAATTATGAATGAAGAACACACTTATGCAGAAGAAAGTGATATGAGACCGTTCGGGAGACCGGGATTTGGGTTTGGCCGTCCAGGATTTGGATTCGGGCGTCCGGGATTTGGGTTCGGCCGCCCGGGATTTGGGTGGGGATTTGGCCGTCCGGGATTTGGCTGGGGGTTTGGCCGTCCGTTTGGTTTTTACGGGGGGCCGTTCTTTGGCGGGCTTGTCGGCGGACTTGTAGGAAGCGCTTTATTCAATCCGTACCTGTACGGCGGTTATGGCTACGGTTATCCTTATTACCCGTATCCGTATTTCTATTAAGCAGAAAAGGCTCCCTTTGGATGGGGCCTTTTTATATAGGCCAAATGTCTTGACTTGACTGGCGCAGTTCAGATATTATTTTACTGCCCCATAGACAGGCAGCTGATTATAAAGAGAGGGGGATTTGATATGATTGCAGGTTATATCTTCCTCACAATTGCTATTTTATCTGAGTCAATGGGTGCCGTCATGCTGAAAATCTCCCGCGGTTTTACGCGCTTTTTGCCAAGCGTAATGGTAGTGGCAGGCTATTCATTGGCATTTTATATGCTCTCACTTACCCTGAACCTCATTCCGCTCAGCTTATCCTATGCGACATGGAGCGGAGTCGGAACGGTGCTCGCAGCCATTATCGGCGCAAAGTGGTTTCATGAAAAACTGGACAAGCAGGCTGTGATTGGGCTGATCTTATTGCTGGCCGGTGTCATCCTGATGAATTGGTAGAAAGGAGGCAGAAAGATGAAAGGGATTTTATATTTGGCAGCCGCCATTGTGTCAGAGGTGTTCGGAAGCACGATGCTGAAGCTGTCAGACGGTTTTACGCACCTGCTGCCCGCTCTCGGGGTCATCGCCGGAATCGGCGCTTCCTTTATGTTTTTAAGCTTTTCATTAAAAACCATCGATTTATCAAGCGCATATGCGACATGGTCAGGTGTCGGGACGGCTTTAACGGCAGTCGTCGGCTTTTTTGTTTTCAAGGAAGCCATGACAATCAAGATGATTATCGGGCTCATTTTGGTCATTGCCGGGGTGGTATTGTTAAATCACTCAAAATCACAAAAAGCAAAAAAAGATCAAACGGCCCGCAGCTGACCGTTTGAACTTATTATGCCCGGGCTGCTTTTACCTCAGCCTCCAGCTCCATTTCCACATTTCCTTGAATAGCGCGTGAAATCATACAAGACGACTCCGCTTTCTCCGCTAATTTCCTCGCCAAAGCAAAATCCGCTTCTTTCGCATCAGGCTTTAATAAAATAAACGGACGGTGAATGATTTTCTGATACGTAAACACCCCGTTTGTCACATCTACAATTCCTTCAGACTCCATATGTAAATCCGCTTTTTCCAATCCGCTTCTTTCCATCATTGCCGCAAGCGTAATGATATAACAAGTCGCGGCCGCTCCAAGCAGCATTTCATCGGGATTTGTCCCTTCTCCCGGCCCCTCCATTTCCTTAGGAATTGAAACAGCGGTTTGTAAATGGCCGCTTTTGATATCGCCGACATCATTGCGTTTTCCGGGCCAGTTTGCTTTTAAATAAAAATGATGTTTTGCCATGGTGCCATCCTCCTTTTTTTCATCTTTTTTCAGTCTGCTGATCCTTCACTCGTTTGCCTTGTTTTTCGCTCAGGAATACCCTTGATTGATCACTCTTTTTATCGTACGGACGAAGCGGTAAAATTCATCTGTTTTTGTGTATTCTCTTTCACGGTAATCAAAATTATCAAAAAATGCTTCTCTCTGCTCTCTGCTGATTTCAAGCTGTATGCTCAGGCCTGTTTTCCCCTGATTGTTAATATTTTCGGCATGAACTCCGGCCAGCCCGCTTTTAGAGGATGCCAGTTCAGCAGAAAAACCGCTTCTTTCGAGAGCTTTTACCAGTTTTGCCGCCCGTTTTCGGTCGCTTCCCCCTACAAGGGTGTTCTTCCCGTCCCCTTTATAACCGTGGACAGCTATGACATAGCGATGCTGCTTAATGCTTTTGAGTGCGACCGGCTCGTCAAAATTGGTGCTCGTAATGTGGAGAGTCTGATTATCATGCGCTTTTAATCCTTCAAACAAATAGGTTGAAAAATCATCACTGAAAGAACGGACGATCTCGCTTACCCCGCCCTCAATTCTGCCTCCGTGCGGCGACATAATTAATACCTGGCTCCCCTCTTGCCTGTTGTATGATATATGATAATCATCGGGATCTTCATGCTCCGCGAGACTTTTAAAATCTAAATATGTATCAGAAGCAGAGGGCTCAGGTTCTGACGCATAATGAACACATCTGATTAGTAAGACCATTGCTACAATTATGATGACATTAAGTAAAATTCTTTTCATCAGTTCTCCTTTCTATAAAAATGGAATGTTCATTATATGATTTTTGTCAATAGGTCTTATCTTAACATTCTATTCACATTATCATCAGTGAAAAACTTCCCGGTTTCAAAAAATCAATTGATTGTCACAGTTCAAGCTGTTTCACACCGGGCATCAGTGAAAAAAGGTTGAGAGAGGGTGAAATAAAAGGGAGAAATGCCCGAAATTTATGAGGGCAGCAGGTTACAGCCGTGCAGTTTTGCTGAAAATGCATCCTCAGAAATGAATAACGCAGGAAAAAATAGATTGTTTTTCATACAGCACAACGCCTTTACTCCCTCTTCAATCCCTTTACCGTCTTTTTCATATATATAATAATATCAATCGAAAGCAGGAATGTCTTCTTTGACTATCTCCTCCTTCGCTTCAGCCGAATATTTGTTTCTCACTATCTCTCTTAAAAACCGCATTTTAACCATTGCTATGAAGGACAAACAAACTGACCAAACATACTGCCTGTTCATAAGGTATAAAGAGAATCGCCAGAATGGGAGGAAACATATATATGTTTGGTTACTCGATGGTTCAAATGGTGCGGTCAAATGCTCACAAGCTTGACTGGCCGCTCAGGGAAAATGTATTACAGTTATACAAACCCTTCAAATGGACACCTTGCTTTTTACACAGCTTTTTCGAAGCGAAGTTAAAAAACAGAAAGAAGATGTCGGTCATTATTGAATTTGAAGAAGGCCGACATGAAACCGGTTATCATGCAGCCGGACAGGTTTTATTGAATGAGAAACGCTCCAAAATCAAAAAGAGGTTTCATAAAATCAATTGCTGCAGCGCGGATGTCACTCCAACCGCTCTTCATATGCTCCTTTCACAGTGTGAGGATATCCGTAAAGTTTATTTAAACCGGGAGGTAAAAGCGCTCCTGGATACAGCAACAGAATCAGTCCATGCAAAGGAAGTCAAAAGAAACGGAACCGCCTTAACAGGGAAAGGAGTCAACGTCGCCGTCATCGATACCGGAATCTATCAGCATCCTGATTTAGAAGGCAGAATTACAGCGTTTGCGGATTTTGTTAATCAAAGGACGGAGCCATATGATGACAACGGACACGGCACACATTGCGCGGGTGATATCGCAAGCAGTGGCGCTTCATCTTCAGGGAAATACCGGGGGCCGGCGCCTGAAGCAAACCTTATCGGGGTGAAAGTGTTAAACAAATCAGGGTCCGGAACATTAGCTGACATCATTGAGGGTGTAGAATGGTGCATTCATTACAATGAAAAGTACACCGAGAAACCGATACACATCATCAGCATGTCTCTCGGCGGTGAAGCGCTTCGTTATGACAAAGAAACAGATGATCCGCTCGTCAGGGCTGTCGAAGAGGCATGGAACGCAGGGATCGTCGTCTGTGTCGCTGCCGGCAACTCCGGTCCTGAGGCACAAACGATTTCAAGCCCAGGTGTCAGTGAAAAGGTCATAACCGTCGGTGCCTACGATGACAACGGGACGGCAAGCAATGAAGACGATACAATTGCTGCCTTTTCAAGCTGCGGCCCGACTGTATACGGGAAAGAGAAGCCTGATATTCTCGCACCCGGCGTGGATATTATTTCCCTCCGTTCCCCCCGGTCATACCTTGATAAATTACAAAAATCAAGCCGCGTGGGGTCATTTTATTTTAGTTTGTCCGGCACATCCATGGCCACGCCGATCTGTGCCGGCATCGCCGCGTTAATCCTCCAGCAGAATCCAAAGCTTGCACCTGATGAAGTAAAAGCACTTATGAAACAAAGCGCTGATAAATGGACAAACGAAGACCCGAACATTTACGGGGCGGGTGCAGTGAACGCAGAAAATGCCGTTCCGAAGGAGTAAGCTTTTTAGCATGCAAACACGGACTCGCCTGCATCAGCAGATGGTTCCGTGTTTTTGCCATTCAGATCGAAAAACAATTATAATGAAAAAACTCGGAAAATCTTTAGAACCTCAGGCTGGAAAAAGATAAATATCAAACGGTGTAATTCTAAAAAGAATAGGGAATAAGTATGGTGTAGAGCAAAAGGAGGAATAGCAATGGCACTTACAAACACCGAACTGTCTGAATGGCTGAAACAACAAATCGGGCAGACGCTTGATATCAGAAAAGGCGAGCTGACAGACAGCCGGAACGAGATTTCCGACTTGGACCAAATCATGCTTCACCTTGATGACGTGCTCATCCGCAAAACAAATCATCCTGATGATTATGTAGCAGAGGAAGAACTCGTGCTGAAAGGTCAGGGAACGACCTATACGGAAGAAGGTAATGTCCCCCTTCCTCAAGACGCGTATGAAATTCCTTTACTCGGTGACATTAAAATACAGCAGGAACATGACGGATTAAAGGTACATACGGACCGCGCCGTTTATACAATCGGCACTTACCGGCAGCAATAATAAAAAAACGCCGCTTATTCAGGGCGTTTTTTTTCGTTATTAGGCTTTTTCTTCCGTATAAGCGTGGAACTTTGTGATGGCGCAAGTGATAATTCCTAAAATGATGACGATCGGAAGCCAGATGATCGCAAATTTATAATCCGGTTCGGCAAAGGCGCCGATCACTGCCCCGAAGCAATACAGCACTAGGGCAAGCGCGCGTAAAACAGCATCTCTTGTAAAACGCCTCCGGTCTCCCGCTTTATAGAATCTCCCGGTGAGATCTTCAAAGAAATTGGCAAGCGTCCCGGTTAAAACCGTCGTGGAAATACCCGCTACGCCAAGCTTTCTCGCAGCAGTCGTCTGCATTCCCATCGCAAAACTGAGAAGCATGATCAGCACATATACTGATACATCGCCCGCGAAAAAATAAGAAAACAGAGCGAATAAAAGCAAAACAGCTCCTTCAATCGCCAAAGCAGCCGTCACGGCAGGCGGCCAGAATGCTTTCTGTTTATTGCCGACAAGCGCAGCTGCCGCAGTAACCCCGAGAATAAATCCAATTAAGGAAGCGAGAGATTTGAGTACCGTCAGCTGCAATGAATTGCCGATCGCTAAGCCGAGAAGCACGATGTTCCCTGTCATATTGGCAGTAAATACATGTCCCAAGCTTAAGTAGCCAATCACATCCACAATTCCCGCAGTCATACAAAGAAGTAAAAGCGTAATATTTCGATATGCAGAGACGGTCAATGTGATCCAATCCTTTCTCAGCCGATTCCAACATATAAGTTTACTCTTTGCCGTTTCTAATGTCCAGCTGACATAAAAAAATCTCCGGCAATGCCGGAGATTTGATTACTGAACGATAAACCATACCTTATTAGGCCGCCATGTTATAAATGGTTACATACCAGAATAAATTTCATGTTTTGTTGATAATCAACGAAAATGGGATCTTTATGATTTGTCTATTGAATCCCTCTATCTTTCCATATATAGTTTTAGACATACTCATGAGCCGATGTAACCAGACTTTAGGTTTCCGGCACGTGAAAGGAGGAATGTTCACCCGGGCACGTGTGTTCAATGATTGAAACTGCTTAGTGATGTCTTTTAAAAACAGGAAGGCGGGGAAGTCAAGATGGAAAAGTTAATGTTTCATCCACAGTCATCTGAGTTTAACGAAAACCCTTTTGCGGTATTAGGCAGGTTCAGAGAGCAAGACCCTATACATAAATTCGAATTACACCGTTTCGGCGGCGCATTTCCGGCATGGTTAATTACGCGTTATGATGATTGTATGGCATTTTTAAAAGACAGCAGAATCACCAGAGATGTGAAACGAGTGATGCCGAAGGAACAGATCGCAAAGCTGAATGTCAGCGAGGATATTGACTTTGTTTCAGATCATATGCTCGCAAAAGACCCGCCGGATCACAGCCGCCTGCGCTCTTTGGTGCATCAGGTGTTCACCCCCCGGATGATTGAACAGCTGCGCACAGGTATTGAACAGATCACGGAAGAACTATTGGATGACATGGAAAAAAAAGCAGACGCCGATATTATGAGAGATTTCGCGGCCCCGCTTCCGTTCATTGTCATCTCCGAGCTGATCGGTATTCCTAAAGAGGACCGCGCCAAGTTCCAAGTGTGGACCAACGCGATGGTCGACACGTCAGAAAGCGGACAAGAAGCGACCAATCAGGCGCTCAGAGAGTTTAAGCAATATATTAAAACACTTATCCAAGAAAGAAGAACCAATCCGGCGGATGATTTGACGACCAAGCTCATTCATGCGGAAGAGGACGGCCAAAAGCTAAGCGAGACAGAATTATATTCCATGCTGTTTTTATTAGTTGTCGCCGGACTTGAAACAACGGTTAATCTTCTCGGCTCAGGCACTTTGGCGCTTCTTTTGCACAAAGACCAATTAGAAAACGTAAAGCGGCAGCCAGGGATGATCAATACGGCGGTCGAGGAACTTTTGCGGTATACCTCCCCTGTTGTCATGATGGCGAATCGCTGGGCAATTGAGGATTTCACTTATAAAGGAGCCTCTATTAAAAAAGGCGACATGATTTTTATCGGAATCGGTTCGGCCAATCGAGATCCGGAATACTTCGATGATCCCGAGACGTTAGATATAGCAAGAACGCCGAACCGCCATATCTCTTTCGGATTCGGCATCCATTTTTGTCTCGGGGCTCCGCTGGCCAGAATGGAGGCGGCGATTGCGTTTGCCGCGCTTTTAAGGCGGTTCCCGAATATCGAGCTGAATATTGCCCATGAGGAAATCAAATGGAGAAAAAATGTGTTTTTAAGGGGGCTTGAGACCTTGCCTGTTACACTATAAAACGAAAACCTCCCGTATTTCTTAATGACGAAATCAAATGTTCACTATGAATATTTAGTACATGATACGTTTAGTTTATTTTGAATAAAAAAGACCGCCGGGATGCTGGCGGTCTTTTTTTCATATTAACGCTTCACTAATTCATTTGTATCTTCGAATTTTTTTCTGAACGATTTGAGGAAATTTGCACTTATTGTGCCTTTGTTCGCATACAGCTTTTCACAAAAAGCCTTTATGGCGTTTTGCGGCTTTGTTTCTGACAGCATCATCACATGGCTGGACGAGTGGACATCTAATAGATGAAACTGTTTCATCTGCCGTTCCCAATTTTCCCAATAGGCCTCATGGTCTAATGAGATTTGGTCATCCTGAATCGTCAAATAGCGTTCAAGACCGCCGAGAAACAAGCCGCTTTTATTACGGAAATAGTAGCATTGCGGCGCTTCGGGATGAGGCAAAGGCTTAATGATATACTCCTCCATTCCGTAAGCGAGCTGGGTGTTTATCATTTGCTCAACCTGGATACGGATGGTTTCTTCTGATTTTGGCAATCCGCGTTTTTTCGCCAGCCCTATCAGCTCTTTCAAAAAGTCTTCTTCCTCTGCCTGTACACTGATTTCTTCCCGGCTGATCAATGCTTCCTCCGGTTTTTCCGGTTTGAGAAATGCCGTAAGCATCGTATTCACCGTTTGCAGCATAACTGATTTTAATGAAGGTTTTGCTTCTTTCCACTTTGTGCTGTACGGTGTATCGACCATGACGATGCTTTTCACCTCATGCCCTGCTTCCTGCAGCAGGCGAGCCGTTTCATATGCAAGCATTCCGCCTAAGGAATATCCGCCGAGATCGTAAGGGCCTTTCGGCTGTACGGCTTGAATGATGTTCATATAATAAGCGGCCATCTCTTCAATTCCTTCCAGCGGCGCTTCCTCCGTCATAAAACCTTTTGCCTGAATGCCGTAAAAAGGGCGCTGGCTCTTTTTGGCGAATGGCTGATACGCTTCAACGCCGCCCGTTCCGCCGTGAAACCAAAAAACGGGCCGGCCTTTTTCCCTCTCATTTAAATGAACAAGCTCAGAAAACTTCCTGTGGAGATCTCTTGATGAAGCCTGCTGATGATCTGATGCTGCCAGAACAGTCATTTCCTCCAGCGTGCTGCACTTCTGAAGCGCTTCTAGACTGATGCGCCGATCAGCAGACGCCTCCAGCTTTTGCAGCAATTGAATACAAGAGATTGAATCAAAACCGTATTCAGCCAAAGGCTTTTGCGGATGGATGTCTGCCGTGTTCATCCCTAATATGTCGGCTAAAATGTGACGCAGAGCTCCGTTTTTGGAAACAGGCTCTTTTGCAGCCGGCGAAACTTCGATGTCTTCCGTTTCAAACCCGCGCCAATATTTGTTTTTTTCAAACGGGTACGTCGGCAGCGAGATTCGCTGAACGTGTCTGCCTTGATGAAGCCGTTCCCAAGGGATGTCCGCACCTCTGACCCAGCAAAATGCCAGTTTTTCTAAATTGGTTTCTGCTAAGAGTGTCTCCATAACGACATTGCCGAGGGTTCCTTCTAATAAGGCGCCGATATCCCCTAAACCCGTCTTCTGACTGCCGATAAAGGCGGGAACGGAGCTTCGGAGCACATCGTTTTCATCAGATGCTTCTTCGTAATCTTTCAGCCCCTGAAGCAGTTCATCCTGATTGCGGACGACCAATGCCAGCCGGCAATTCATAGCATCGCGGCCGGTTTGGAGTGTATAAGCGAGATACCGGAATGAAGGGACTTCCTCTTTCTCCGCAAAATCAGCCATTTGACGCGCAGCTTCTCTAAGCCGGTCTTCACTCTTGGCAGAAAGTACGATAAGCTGAGGCTCTGGCTTTCGTTCCGCTTCTTTTGGAGATGGGCTGTACTGTTCCAACACCACATGCGCATTTATGCCGCCGAATCCATAGCTGTTAATAGCGGCCCGGCGCGGAATTTGTCTGCCCGTATGATCTATCAGCTGTCTCCATTCGTGATTTTCTTCAGTGAGACGGAATCGGCTCTTTTGAATCGGCATTTGATCATTTACGGCAGTAAATCCGGGAATGCCCGGTATGATGTTTTCTTTCATCGCCATCGCCACCTTCATGAGAGCGGCCATCCCGGAAGCAAGTTCGCCATGACCGATGCAAGGTTTCAGACTGCTGATATAACAAGGCTGGCCTTCTTGATTGCTTTGCTCCGCTCCTTCAAGCTCGCTGTATCCCGTCTTTAATGCATTGAACTCAATCGCGTCCGCAAGCTGGGATGCAATGCCGTGGGCTTCGACATATGTGACGGTTCGCGGATCGACGTCAGAACCTTCATACGCTTTTTTCATCGCGGCCTTCATTCCGGCCGGGTTTGGCGCGTGAAGCGACATTCCCTTACCGCCATGGGACACGCCGGTTCCTTTAATGACCATATAAATGCGGTCGCTGTCTTCGATCGCTTGTTGCAGCGGTTTGATGATGAAGACGCCCGCACCTTCGCTTCTGACAAAACCATCAGCGTCATTTTGGAAGGATTTAGCTTGTCCGTCCTTGCTTAAATACCCCATGGAATCAAAGCCGAGAAAGCCCTTCGGCGAAAGCAGGATATTGGCGGCGCCGACGACTGCTTGCTCACATTCATTATTGCGGATAGCTTGAATCGCCCTGTGCAATGCAACAAGGGTTGACGAACAAGCCGCTTCGTAATATTCGCTCGGCCCTTGCAAATTCAGGGCATACGAAATCCTGTTCGGAATGATGGACGGGATTGCCGCACCATTGTTCGGATCGCTGTTGCCCGCGGCAACGAAAACGCCAGTCGGCCGGTTTGATAATGCCTTACTGGTCAGTCCCGCATCCTCCATAGCCTTCCATGTATGTGTCAGCAAGAGAAACTGTTCCGGGCTCATTTGTGACGCTTCTTTAGGCGATATCCCAAAAAACAGCGGATCAAATTCGCCTATACCGTCAATAAAACCGCCCCAGCGCAGGCTTGATTTATCCTCACCCGCACCGTACCGGCGCCAATCCCAGCGCTCCTCCGGAATTTCCGTAACACAGTTGTCTCCGTTTACGACATGTTCCCAAAATGATTGGATATCAGGTGATTGCGGAAACTGTCCTGACATGCCGATAATCGCCATTCCGTCCTTCTTATGGGCATCATTTTGTCTTGCTTGTTTTTCTTCCGGCAAAGCTTTTGTTTGCGGTTCCATACGCTCTTCTGCCTGCTGCTTGTGATCAAGCAATTGAGAAAATTCAGCCTCGTATTCGGATGCAAAGTAGCCTGTTAGCTCTTCTATCGTCGGATACTCGAAAAACAATGTCGGGTTGACATCTATTTTTGCGTCGTGTTCGATCTCTTTCGTCAGGCCGATTAAACGAGCTGAATCAATTCCCAAGTCCATCATATTGGCATCAGCACGCGGGGATGCAGCCGGATCGCTCATCAGTCCCGCAAGCTTTCCGATAACGTAACGGCGGATATCGTCTGTCAAACTTCCCGTACTCAGTCTGCCTGTACCGTTGGGGTCAGCCAGAACCGGCTGTTCTGTTTGATCCGCGGCCGTGCGGAACCGTTTCAGAGCATAACCTTCATACCGGATCACGGTCTCAGATGCATCGCTGATGACATCCGCGTTAAACAGGATCATCTCCCCCGTATGTTTGGCTAACGTGATGTGCAGCCAGCAATCCGTCAATTTTGTCTGACTGCTGAATTGAATGGAATTAATGCCAAAAGGCAAGAAGCTGCCTGCATCTGATTGATCCAATAAAGATAGAATAGCCACGTAAGCGCTGTTGGCGATGAATGGGCTGATGGCATAATCATGCGCCCGGAGTGATTCGTTTTGCTTCAGACTCAGTCTTGCCAAAACGGCGCCGGTTCCTTTGAAAAGGCGGGTGACGGTTTTAAATTCTGCGCCCCACCTGACGGCGCCGGTTCCGTCTCCATATAAGTCTTCTATATGATCCATTTCACGATACGACTGCTGAATGGCCTCTATATCTATTCGTTTTTTCTGAAATTCATATGGACTGCACTCGGCGTAAGCGGCCTGTTTCCAATCGCGTGACGTATGACTGCGGTACATTATGTTCAGTTCAACAGACGGGCCGTTTTGCCTTGATTCTGTTTTAAGCTCGATACGATCGCCTTTGTTGACGGTGACAGGACTGACATAATTTAATTTGCTGATCTGACCTCCTTCCGCTTCAGGAAAGATATCATAAAACGCATCGGCGGCCAGGCTTCCGTATGTAGCCCCGACAAGCACTTGTTCGCCGTTAAACTGATGACCTTTCACATACGGTTCATCGTATCTATAAACATCTGACCCGCTGCTTTCTTCATCACCGAAATGAAAAGCCGTTCGGTGGTCAAAAGCATAGTTTGGCAGATGGATGGAGTGCTCTTTCTGTTCCTGATAAAAGGTAACCGTCCCTCCCGCTGCCCATTGGCGCGCCCGCTTGCCGATCTCAGAAAAGGAGGTAACGTCAGCCGCGGAATTCATCCGGTAAGCTGTCAGCTTTTTCACCAGTTCCTGAACCGAACCGGCCGTAAACGCTGCGCGATGTTCGGTATGGTGCGTTCTCTTTTGTAAAGCGGATGCGATACCGGCCAGATTATGTGAAGGTGACTTTTCTAAAAAGGCCAGTAATTTGTCTAGAAATGCTTCAAGGCTCCATTTTGTTTTCGCTGAGACAGGAATAAGGTATTCCTCAGAACCGATGTATGCTTCTTGAACAGATTCCGGGCTGATATATTCTTCTACGATAAGATTCGCATATGCCCCGCCCGCGCCAAATGAGTTAATCATGCTTCTGCGCGGCAAGGTTTCGCCTGTTTCAGTATCCTTCAGGCGTTCCCAATGCTCAGTTTGTTCCTGAAGATAAAAAGCCGTTTGGTCAAGAGTAATATTCGGGTTTTGCGGGCTTGCATGAATCGTCGGGACTAAAGTTTCTCTGTCCATCTGCAGCAGCACCTTAGTAAGCTGAGACATGCCCGAAGCCGCCTCCAGGTGTCCGAGATTTGATTTAACAGAGCCAAGCGCGCAATACTGCTTTTTATCGGTATATTGGGAAAACGCATTTGTGAGGGCTATGACCTCAATCGGGTCTCCTAATACAGAGCCGTTTGCCGCAGATTCAACATAGCTGATCGTTTCCGGGTCAATACCGGCTTTGTCAATGGACGCAGCCATCAGCTTCGCCTGCTGTTTCGGATCCGGGGCCGTGTACATCTGCCTTCCGCCGCTGTGGCACAAAGCACTGCTTTTAATCACGCCGTAAATATGATCATTATCGGCAATCGCTTTAGAAAGCGGCTTCAGCAGCACCGCACCGACTCCTTCTCCCGGCATGAGCCCCGTACCGGTTCCGAAGCTTTTACTTTCACTTCCTTTTTCCAGCAAATTCGCCCGTTCGAGCGCATCATATTTGGACGGTTCAAGCGTCAAGTTCACTCCGCCGGCGATGGCCATTGAGCAGCTGTTGAGCTTCAGGCTTTCACAGGCGAGATGAATGGCGCTCAGTGAGCTGGAGCATGCGGTCGTAACTCCCATGCTCGGACCCGTTAAATTGAAAAAATGAGAGATACGGTTGGCGATATGCCAATCCCCCCCGTTAGAGCTGAGGGCGGCTTGCTCCAATGACGGGATATTCCAAAAATATTGGTTGTACATACTGCCCATAAAGACACCAATGCCAGAATCCGTTTCCTGCCATTTATTCAATCTCTCTAAAGAGTAGCCCCCGTTTTCAAATGTTTCCCACACCGTCTCAAGGCTTAGTCGAAGCTCAGGCGTCATTTCCATCACATGGGCTTCATTTACTTCAAACAGGTGATGGTCAAAAGCGTCGATATTTTGCAGGAATCCGCCGTACCGCTTTTTCCCGCCAGCTTGGGAGGTTTCTTTCGCCAATGCTTTCAGAAGCGATGTCTGCCATCTTTTTTCAGGTGCTTCGGTGATACAGCTGTCTCCGGCTTTTAAGTGCTCCCACAGCTCATCAAGCGTTTCAGATAACGGGTAGCGGCCGCTTATGCCGATAATGGCAATGTCCTCACGATCTGAGCGGGCGGCAGGAACCGATGCCGATTCCGGCTTGGGCGCTTTTGGCTCTTCTTTTATAAATCGCCGCGCTTCAATGGCAGGAGGAGCTTCTTTCTTGATAACCGGTTCCGTTTTCTCTTTTTCAGGAAGCGCTTTTTCTGTAACAAACGCCTTTTGCAGCTTATCCGGAACGTTTTCAAGTAAATATGCGGCAAGCTCTCTTGTATTCGTGTGTTCGAAAAGAATCGTTTTCGGAAGCTCGCCTGTCAATGTTTCCAGCTCACGGATAAAATTCACCTGCAAAATGGAGTCGATTCCGTATTTTTCAAAGCTGGTTTCATCGTGAATACGTTCTGGAGAAAGCTTTATCGATTTTGCTAACGTTTCTTTTATAAATTGAATCGTTTGGTCTGTGACTGACAGACCAAGTTCAGAAGATTGGACCTGATCAGCGGAGGCTGCGATTTCTTCAACCGCCTGCACACCCGGCTGCTTTTGCCTGATTATCCCGTCACTTTCAGCGGCCACGATTTGCTGGCCGAGCTGGTGCGACGATTCTGCCATAAATGTCACGTACCGGAATCCCTCGCTTTCCAGCACGTTTTGCCAGGCTTCGGGATATAAGCCAGGGCATCCGGGAATGCGCAATTCACCATCTTCATAGAGCCACCAGCCTTCTAAAAGGCCGAATGTCAGGTGAGAATAGACCGAATGGCTGCTGATTTCGTTCAAAAGCAAAATACCGTTCTTTTTTAACACTGCTTTGGCATTGCGCAGCGTCTTCCGAATATTTTTCGTTGCATGAAGCACATTTGCCGCGATCACCGCGTCATATGCCCCCGCCTCTATTTCCTGCAGGGCGGGAGGCTCTTCCACATTAAATCGCTTATAGGTCAAATACGGATTATCAGGGCCGTATTCTTTTTCAGCATGCATTAAAAAGGCCTTAGACAAATCGGTATAGCAATATTCTTTTACATGGTGTTTGTATTCTTTTAATCTTTGGAAAACCGCTGCGCTTGTTCCGCCCGTTCCCGCTCCGATTTCTAATATCCGAACTTCAGCCGCCGGGTCTTCCTTCACCCGTTCTTCAATGAAGGCAGTCAGTGTGTCGGCAAGCACTTCATTAAAATAATCTGCGGTTGTATTGTTCTTATAAATTCCTTCTACTAGATTCATAGAGGAATCGGGAAACAGAATATCAGTTGCAGAAACTCTGCCGGATAAAATATCCGGCAAAGCTCTGAGGGCTGTCTCTACTAAAATGATCATCGCCTGTTTATTACTGTCCTTGAGTAAAGGAGTTTTCTTTTCATCCCATTCTTTCCACAGTACATCCGCACGTTCTATCGGTTTCGTTAAAACGTACGTATTCTCGGACTGTTTGAGAAAACCGTTTCGCACTAAGATTGAGATGCTTTCTTCAAGCCATCTTCCGTAAAAATCCTGTAAGACCGGCTGAGTATTGTTTTCTGTAAAAAAACCGATAGATTTCAGCTGGCCTGCTAATAGTTTGTAAAGAAGATCTTCAGTGTTTTGCAAAGCCGTCTCCTCCTTAACTCAGTTGTTGTACATGTCTTGTTACTTTAGGCCGATAGCTTCGCAGTTTTTGCATCGCCGAGCCGTGGTGTTCCGGATATACTTCAATGATTTCATCAGGCTGTTCATCCGGTTCTTTCTCAGGTTTCATCATGACAAGCTGGTTCAGCGGCCCGCCGAGCAATCGTTCCAGCGCCGCCATCGCTTCAGGCGCTTCAATTGAACCTACACCGGCCTGTTTCATTCTTTCTTGATATTCAGACGATGACACGATTCCGACGCTGCCCCAATAGCTCCAATTCATCACGGCTGCCGTACACGGCCAGATTTGAGATAAATGAGCGGCAAAGGCGTCCTTAAAGCTGCATCCGGCGGCATAATTGCTTTGCCCGGCCGCCCGTGCGAACGATTGGACGGATGAGAAGAACAAAGCAAAGTCCAGAGGCTCTTTTTGAAAAACGCGAGCCATATTCACGCTGACATCGACTTTTGCGGCAAGCACGCTTTTGAAGCGGCTTTCCGGCATATGAGCCAGACTCTGATCCTCTAAGACGATCGCAGAATGAATGATTCCGTTAATCCGCGGGTGCATGCGTTTGATCGTTTCATACGCGTATCGGAGCTCGTCTAGATTTGCCGCGTCGGCTTCGATATAAACAGGAGCAGGGCCTATTTGCGCAAGCCTGTCGATTTTAGCTTGGATGGCGCTGTCATGTTTTCGCCTGCCGATCCAAATGACGCGGGCTTGATAGGTTTTTACGGCGTATTCACTCCATGCTTCGCCGATTCCGCCGGCGCCGCCTATGACGACATATACGCCGCCTTTTTGATATGCGGGCTGACCTGATACTTGCTGCTGCACAGGAATGAGACGCTGTTTGTACCAGCGATTGTTTCGATATGCCCATGTGTGTCCCTCTGGGTCAAACGGCACCGAGAACAGCTCAGCGTCTGATACATCACCAGGATCTCCGGCGTCGATCAGCCTTGTTTTCCAGTTTGGATATTCTTTTGCCAAGGAGCCGATCAAACCGTGAATGCCTGCATGAACAGGACTGACGATGTCATCCGGCAGAACGGATTGGGTCATCACCGTTACCGCAGTCAGGCTCACTTGCTGACTGTCATATCCTAAAGCAAGCATCGCTTTTATCACTCTGTACATCTGAATGACGCCCTCGTCCTGAGCTTTCACCATATCCTCATAGCCGCGGAAAGGGGCAATCCAGACGATGTGGTCAAACGGCCCGGCAGCTTTCATTTCAGCTGTAACAGCCTCTATTTCGTCACCGGGGGCTATGAAGAGCCTTTTTGCAAACGGATGCTGCCTTTGAAAAGCCGCGCTCTCCTCGTCTCCCGCGATAAAGAGAACTTGATCTTCACGAAGCAACGGGCTTTTGTCACGGATGTCCGCATGGTCCCATACAGGGGCCAGCAGGTTCGCCCCGTTTAATGATTTTTCCGGAGCCGTTTCTTCCATCATTCTTGAAGAAATCCCCTTGATTCTGACACAGACACGCCCGCTTTCGTCACATAAGTCGATATCAAGGCGCTGTATTTTCCCCTCCGCTCCCCGGGAGTTGACATATGCCCACATGCGGGATGTGCACGGACTGAAAATGTCAATCTCCTCAAGGGCGAACGGCAGTGACAGCTGATTGTCATCGGCGTGAAGTTTCAGCCCGATTGTGGCTTGCAAGGCAGAATCAAGCAAACACGGATGCAGAACATATTGATCTGCCGTACCTTCAAGGGTTGAAGGCAGCATAAGCTCAGCTAATGCTTGATTGTTCCCGATGTAAATTGTTTTGATTCCCTGTTGTCCGGGACCGTAATCAATTCCGATTTTACTGAATAAGCCGTAACACTCTCCGGAAGTCAGCATATTTTCTTCGCATTGAGCTTTCAGCGCGGCCAAATCACGGCGCGGAGCCTCTGCAGCGCCGAGAATGCCGGCCGCTCCCTGACAGTGAATCTGCCGGCCGTTTGATGCTGTCTGTGATGCGGTATAGATGTCATAAGCGATCTCGCCGTTCTCCTTCGGAACAAGGCTGATCTCAGCTTCTATCGGCTGGCCGGCCGCTTCTATCGGCTGAACCCAAACGATATTTTTCAGACGGATGACAGATGGATGTTCCTTTTGTCCTTTGACTGCCTGAGTAACGGCTGCACGGGCCATTTCCAAATAAGCCACACCCGGCATGACCGGTTTGCCTTTGATCATATGGTCAGTAAAAATCGTCTCTTGTCCCGTAAAGACGGATCGGAACCGCTGCTCAGTCAAATCTGAGATATTTTCATGCAGCAGCGGATGCAGCACCCGCGCCGCCGTCACATCGGCTCCCGGTTTCTGCGCTTTTGGCCGGTTATCAGTGATCCAGTACCGCTCTTTTGCAAACGGGTAGGTCGGCAGACTGACTCGCTTAGGCTGCGTTTCCTCGTATAGGCCATCCCAATTCATATCGATTCCTTGCACCCACAGTTCAGCAAGCTTGTCAATCTCGCGGCGTTTTTGCCACTCTTCGATATTCTCTCGGACATTTCCGTTTGCCATCATTGCTTTCATTGCTGCTTTATCCGTTTTACCTTTATAGATGCCGGAAATGTCATAGCGTCCTTTGGCACAGCTGTTCAGCTTGTCCCGCAGCTCTTCGGCCGATAAAGCGATAATGGCCGCTCTCTCTTCCATGGCATCACGGCCGGCCTGCAATGTATAGGCCATGTCGAAAAGCTGACCGTCTCTAAAGGAGGTATCCGCCAGCTGCTGCGCCTGTTCCTTCAGACGTTCCTCATCCTTTGCCGATAATACGAAAATGTGAGGCCTTTTTGGTGTAACAGCTTTCTCAGCTTGTCTCGGTATATATTCTTCAATGACAACGTGCGCGTTGACTCCGCCGATGCCAAATGAACTGATTCCCGCGCGGCGCGGTACATCATTGCCTTTTTCGTCTTTCAGCGCGTTCCATTCTCTCTTTTCCTGTACGATGTAGAACGGGCTGTCCTTCAGCTTGATGTACGGGTTGATCACCTCGCTGTGAAGGCTTTTCGCAAGTGTTTTATGCTTCATTTGCATTAATACCTTGATGACACCCGCGACACCCGCAGCAAGTGACAGGTGGCCGATATTCGTTTTTGCCGACCCTAAACCGCAATGGCTTGTATGCACGGCTGAATCTCCGTTTTTTTCGTACAGCTTTTGGAAAGCGGCTTTCAGCCCGTTAATTTCTACAGGGTCGCCAAGCTCAGTTCCGGTTCCGTGGGCTTCAATATAGGTGACGGTTCTCGGATCGATGCCCGCTTTTTCGTATGCCGTTCTGACAACTTCGGCCTGCGCTTTCGGGTTAGGCGTAGTCAAGGAGTTCGCGCGTCCGCCGTGATTGACCGCACTGCCTTTGATGACGCCGTAAATATGATCGCCCGCCTTTTCTGCTTCTGATAGTTTTTTCAAGAAAAGAATACCCGCGCCTTCACTGACGGCAAATCCGTCAGCCCGGTCTGAGAACGTTTTGCATTTTCCTTCTTTGCTCAGCGCTCCGGCTTTGTCATAGGCGATATGTCCTTGCGGGGTGACGACAGTATTGACACCGCCCGCGATTGCCATATCGCAATTCCCATTTTCAATCGCGCACACGGCGTGATGAATGGCAACTAGCGAGCTTGAGCAAGCCGTGTCGATCGGTTCACTCGGGCCGTGCAGGTTCAGCATATAGCTGACACGGTTCGGTCCCGCTGACGGGCTCATATTAGCGGCAGACGCCCCGCCGATGTCCAGATCCGAAAATAACGAGCCGTAGCCTGTATTCCCCGTGCCGATATAAAGACCTGTTTTCGTGCCGGAAAGGCTTTTTGCAGAGTATCCCGCATCTTCTATCGCTTTCCAAGCGTACATCATTAACAGGCGCTGCTGGGGATCCATCTGCTCGGCTTCCAACGGAGAAATTCCGAAGAACAGCGGATCAAAATCCGCGACTCCGTCGATAAATCCGCCCCATTTTACGTTTGTTTTATTTGCTTCATACAGCGGGTCGCCGTAATACTCACGCCAATCCCAGCGATCAGCGGGCACCTCTGTAATGCAATCCGCTCCTTTTTCAAGGTTTTTCCAGTATTCATCAATATCTTTTGCTTTCGGGAACACCCCGCTCATTCCTACGATGGCGACCGGCTCAGAAGTTTGTTTCATCTCTGTCTGAACAGGCTTTATAACCGGTTTGGCAAATCTTTTTTTGCCTGTCAGCCTGATGTCTGTATCGTTTTTTGTGCGAATTTGTTTTTCTTCTTTCGGCTGCGTCCGGTCTGTAAATTGCGTTTTATATTCTTTTGATAAATACGCCGCTAATGTTTGGATGGTGGCATATTCAAAAAATATCGTCGGCGTGAGATCTAGATGGTATGTTTCGTTCAGCTTGTTTGCGAATTCCGTCAATGTGATGGAATCGAAGCCGTATTGGTTGAACTCCAGATCTGTATCGATCTCTTCAGGTTTTATTTTAAGAAGCGCGGAGACCTCGTCTGCCAGCAAATCCTGAAGTTTTGCCGACAAGCCCTTCGGAGCGGCCGTTTCTTCCGCCGTTTTGGCCGGTGCAGCCGATGAAGGCGCTTTTTGGAGCAGCTTTTCCTGCATCACCTCACGAATTCCTTCCATGACGAGCACGCTGGTTTTTCCCGTGTTCCACGCTTGATAAAGCGCTTCTATCCCGGTTTCTGTCCGCATCGGCGTCACACCGGTTCTCTTCATCGTGAGCTTCGCCGTCTCTTCATCTACTTGCATACCGCCGTCTTTCCACAGCGGCCAATTGATCGACAGTGTATGCCCGTGGCGGTACATCGCAGTAACAAGCGCGTTGCGGTATGCCGCATAGCTATCCATAAATGCGTTTGCTGCCGCATAATCCGCCTGTCCCGGATTGCCGGTGACACCGGATATGGATGAAAAGACGATGAAGAAGTCCAAAGCCAGATGCGTGGTTGCTTCATCCAAATTGACAAATCCGTCTGCTTTAGGCGCCAATACGCCGTGCAGCTCTTTTTTCGTTTTCTTTACAACATATTGATCCTTCATTACACCCGCGCTGTGGATGATGCCGTGTAGGTCTCCGTATTTTGTCTCTATGCTTTTTATGACGTCAGCAGCCGCTTGCGCTTCCGTCACATCCGTCTGTCTGTATTCCGCGTTTGCTCCTAGCATCTTGAGTGACTCCAGCTGTTTTTGCTGATTCGCACTTAATGCGGAACGGCCCGTCAGAATAAGTGTCGGCTGATTCACTTTTGCGGCGATTTCCTTTGCGAAAATAAAGCCAAGTCCGCCGGCTCCTCCGGTAATAAGATAGATGCCGCCGTCTTTCCACGGGGTGCGGATGTTTTTGTCAGGGATGGCCACTTCCTTGACGTCAGCGCTGTATCGTATGCCGTTTTCATATTTCACGCGGCCGTCATCGGCATGATTTTTATTCTCTTTTATGATGTCAGCGATTTTGCCGTTTTCGGCCGCCTCCACTTCGATGAGCTGGGCTTTTAGTTTTTTATTTTCCAAGCCGGCGGTTTTTAACAGACTTGAAAGCCCTGAGAACAGCTGATGTTTATCCGTTTTAGAGAGGACGGCTTGTACAAGCACGTCTCCTTCCGGTTTTTCCGCCAAAATTTGCTGCAGCGTTTCTAATACCTGCTCGGCATAATCGCGGTAGCGTTCCGCCGCTCCCTTATGCGCGGAGGCCAGCTCAATGCATTCGGCGCCCGCAACACCGGCTTCAACAGTTTCTTTTGTTCCGGCATTTGTTTCACAAAGCATCACGATATGCCGGGCAAAAACAGGCGCTGGCTGGTCTGCTTTCTGGCTGTTTCGAGTCCATACAGGTTCAAACATCAGCGTTTCTAATGTTTCCGCTTTTTTCGCCGGTTCTTTTTCAGCTGACCTGAAGGACAATCCTTTCAGCCGGACACAAACCGCACCGTTCTCATCACAAATATCAATATCGCGTTTTTCTACGCGGTCTGCCGCTTTGTTATCTTCAGAAAGTCTGGCGTACACCCACATGTCAGCAGAACACCTGCCGAATACCTCAAGCTCCTGAACCGCAAATGGCAGCATCAGCTTTTGATCGTTTGTCCCGGTCAATATGCTTGATGCCTGCAGCGCCGAATCCATTAATCCCGGATGCATGGTGTAGTCCTCTAAAGTATCCATACAAGCAGGATGCAGCGACAGTTTGCCTAAGACGAAATTCTCACCAGTATAAATGGCTTCGACACCCCGGAAAGCCGGACCGTAATCAAAGCCGATCATGCGGTACGTATCGTATACTTCGCCTACAGTAAACGGGCTTTGGACGCATTGGGCTTGCAGATGCTGCAAATCAAGCACGGGGGCTTGCGCTTCTGGATGGACAGATGCAGATCCTTGGCTGTAAACGATCGGATCAGCAGTTTCTGAATAGCTGTAAATATCGTATTGAACGTCATCCGTATCGTCAGGAACGAGCCGGATGTTTACGTCTAATGGCTCCTCATCAATTGTGATCGGACGCACCCAAACCGTATTTTTCAGTTTCACGCTTCCTTCTCCTGCTTGCAATTCGGCCGCTTCTTCCATCGCTGCCCGCGCCATTTCAAGATGTGCGACTCCCGGTAAGATCGGCACGCCCTTGACTACATGATCCGCGAGGTAAAATTCTTCACCCGTATAGGTGGAGCTGAACCGCTGTTCTGTCAGATTGGATGTATTCCGGTGCAAAAGCGGATGTAATACTGCTCCGGCTCCTGTAAAAGCGGTGCCTTTGCCTTCATTTTTATGCGCGGTGCCGGACACCCAATAACGGTCTTTTGCAAAAGGGTATGTCGGCAGGCTGATGCGTTTAGGCGGATGGTCTCCGTACAGCTTCGCCCAATCGACATCTAATCCTTTTACCCATAATTCAAGCAGTTTCGCATATTTCCCGCGCGCCATCCATTTTTCCACGGCTTCTTGAATTTCTTCATCCTCGGTCAGCATTTGCAGCGTGCCTTTGTCGATTCTGCCTCTGTACAGGTCAGCACTCTCGTCTTCATTTACAAATTGAGACAGTTTTTCTTGCAGTTCTTCAGCGGTGCCCGCAATGATCGCCAGACGCTCTTCCATGGCGTCCCTTCCCGTTTGGAGGGTATAAGCCATAGAAACCAAGCTCAATTGATCGTACCGCTTTTGCTGAATTGCATGTTTCAGCTGCTCAGCTTGTTCTTTCAAGCGTTTTTCATTCTTGGCCGACAGGACGAAAAGGCCCGGATGCTGGTGAGACTGATCTGTTTCCTCTCGATCGGTCGGAATGTATTCTTCTATGATGATGTGGGCGTTGACGCCGCCGATTCCGAATGAGCTGATGCCCGCGCGGCGCGGCTGTTCTTGGCCTCGTTCATCTTTTTGCGCTTGCCAATCCATCGTTTCCCGCACGAGATAAAACGGGCTGTCCTCGAGCTTAATGTACGGATTCACCGTCTCGCAATGAAGGCTTTTTACCAAAGTTTTATGCTTCATCTGCATCAAAATTTTAATGATGCCCGCCGCTCCGGCTGCGAGAGATAAATGACCGATATTCGTTTTTACCGATCCTAAGCCGCAATATCCCGTCGTTTTGTCTTTCTCGTCAGCGAATGAGCTGAAAGCTGCTTTCAGACCGTTAATTTCAACGGGATCTCCAAGCTCTGTCCCGGTGCCGTGGGCCTCGATATACGTGACTGTTTTCGGATCGATGCCCGCTTTTTGGTATGCGGCTTTTATAACTTCCGCCTGCTGTTTCGGGTTGGGCGTTGTTAAAGAAGCCGCCCGGCCGCCGTGATTCACGGCGCTTCCTTTGATCACACCGTAAATATGGTCTCCAGCTTCTTCAGCCGCTGTTAACCTTTTCAAGAAAAAGAGACCGGCTCCTTCGCCATGCGCAAAACCGTCGGCTTGATCTGAGAACGTTTTGCATCGCCCTTCTTTGCTCAGCGCGCCGGCTTTATCAAAGCTGATGTATACGTCCGGCAGAATAATCGTATTGATTCCCCCTGCCAAAGCCATGTCGCACGTCCCTTCTTCAATGGAAGAGATGGCGTGATGGATGGCGACGAGCGAGCTTGAGCAAGCCGTATCAATCGGTTCGCTCGGGCCGTGCAGATTGAGCGTGTAGCTGACGCGGTTCGGTCCGACTGACGGACTTGTATTCGCCGCTGATGAACCCTCAATCGCCGAATTCGCATTGGCCAGCAGTGAGCCGTATCCTGTATTTCCCGTACCGATAAACACACCTGTTTTTGTGCCTGACAGACTCTTTGCTGCATACCCCGCATCCTCTATCGCCTTCCACGCGTACGTTAACAAAAGGCGCTGCTGAGGGTCCATTTGTTCCGCTTCACGAGGAGAGATGCCGAAAAACAGCGGATCAAATTCAGCAATTCCGTCAATAAACCCGCCCCGCTTGACGTTGGTTTTATTGGCTTCTTTTGCAGGATCGCCATAATAGTCCCGCCAATCCCAGCGGTCTTTCGGAATTTCTGTCATGCAGTCTTTGCCCTCTTTAAGGTTTTGCCAGTAGGCGTCAATGTCTTCGGCCATCGGGAAAATTCCGCTGATTCCAACGATGGCAATCGGCTCACGCTGCGTATCATGGCGTTTTGTCTCTGGTTTGGCAGCAGGCTGAGTCCGGCGCCGCTTTACAGCTGAATGCATGTTTTGAGTCTTTCTCGCCGGCTCGGCGGCTTGATTTGTTTTCGTGCTTACCGTAAACCGTTTAGCGAATTCAGCTTCGTATTCTTCGGTTAAATGGACGGCAAATTCATGTATCGTCGGATGATCAAAGAAAATCGTCGGTGTCAGCTTAAGCTGGTACGTTCGGTTTAGTTGGTTTGTAAATTCCGTCATCGAAATGGAATCAAGCCCGTATTTTGTCATTTCTTCATGATGGTCAATACTGTCAACCTTTACTTTTAACAAAGCGGATGCCTGCTGTTTTAACAGATGTTTCACTTTTTCAAGCAGGCTGTCAGCGTCAATGTCATGCCGCTTTTCAGTCTCAGCTTTCGGCTTATCGTCCTGTTGGTGAAGCAGCTTCGCTTTAATGTTATTCACATCTCCTTCAAATACCGTCATCCGGGCTGCACCGCTCATCAAGCCTTGATATAAAGCGTTGATGCCTGCTTGTGTGCTCAGCGGCGCAACGCCCGCTTGCTGCATCAGCATGTCTTTTGTGTGCTGATCCGCACGCATTCCGCCCTCTTTCCATAAAGGCCAGCTGACAGAAAGCGTCTTCCCGTATCTTTCTCCTGACTGTGTAAGAGATTGCCGGTACTCAGCATACACATCCATAAAGACATTTGCCGACGCATAGTCGGCTTGGCCGATACTTCCCAGCACTCCTGATAAAGACGAAAAAACAATAAAGAAATCTAATGTCTCATTTTTGGAGGCTTCATCAAGGTATACAAGGCCTTTCACTTTAGGAGCCAGTACTTCTTGGAATTCTTCGGCCGGCTTTTTCACCATGTAGTTATCCTTAATGATTCCGGCGCTGTGAAGGATGCCGTCAAGCTTTCCGTACTTTTGTCGGATGCCGCGGATTAATTGGTATACCTCGGCTTCTTCTGTGATATCCGTTTGCTCGTAGCATACAGAAGCGCCCGTGCTGCGCAAGCTTTCAAGCGTGTTTTCCTGCTTTTCTCCAAGAGCGGAGCGCCCGGTTAAAATGATGACAGACTCTTCCGTACGTTTCGCTATCTCTTTTGCAAAAATCAGGCCTAAACCTCCGGCGCCGCCCGTAATGAGATAAACCCCTCTGTCTTTCCACGGAATGTCCGGCTCTTCTTGAGGTACGTCCATTTCTCTCCAATCAGCAATATAACGCTTGCCGTTTTCATATTTCACATGTGCATTTTCCGGGTGCATTTGATTTTCTGCTATTTTTTCTGCAATGCCTTCGGCGCTTTCTTTGTCTTCTGCTTCTATCATTTGGCAGGTCAGTTTGGAATGCTCCAGGCTTGCTGTTTTGAACAGACCTGTTATCCCTGTGAACAGCTGCTGCAGCCCTGTTGACCGCGTGACAGCCTGAAGGAGAATACGCCCCTGCGGCTTGCTTTTGAGAACGGTTTTGATGTGTCCGAACAGCTGCCCCGCATACGATTGGAAACGCGCTTCAGCAGAGCCCGGACGCGCATCCAAGGTAAAGACGCTTGCGTGTTCAAGCTTCCCTTCTATTGCTTTTTTGACAGCTTCATCGTATTCACAAAGAAATACGATATGCTGATCATACGGAGATGCTTCGCCAGACTTTGCGGCAGTTTGTTCAGTCCAGACCGGTTCGGCTAACAATGTCGCAGTACGGCCGGCAGAAAGGCTTGAATTCGTCTCTTCTTCCATGATCCGCGTGGAAAATCCTCTCATGCGGATACATACCTCTCCGTCACTGTCACATAAATCAATATCCGCTTTTTGAATAAGGTCGCCGGCTTTATTATTCGCACTGAATGTGACGTGAACCCACATATCAGTAACGCATGATTTCAGCACTTCAAGCTCCTCTAAAGCGAACGGCAACGCGGCTTTGAACGGTTCGCCGTTTTCTGCCAGCTGTGCTCTCGTCACATTCTGCAAATATTCGGCGGCTTGCAAGGCTCCGTCCATCATACTCGGGTGAAGGACATAATCGTCTTTTGTATGTGACACGGATTCAGGGAGCTTCAATTTGGCAAGCAAGCGCCCGTCCCCTCGGTATACGAGCTGTACACCCTTGTACCCCGGGCCGTAATCAGCTCCGATCATCCCTCTGTAAAATGCTTCAGATTCCATTGTTCCCTCGGTGCATTGACGCTGCAGCTGATCAAGATCCAATCTTTCCGCGCGGCCTTTTTGTATGATTTCCGCGATGCCTTGATTATAAAGAGGAGGCTCTTCACCGGATGCTTCCGGCTTTCCATACATTCGGTAATGAATCTGCCCGTCCTCTTCTTCATAAAGTCCGATATGGACATCAACCGATTGCTGATCGACTATTACCGGACGAACCCACACGATATGCTTTAAGCGCATGGATAAAGATTCTTCTGTTACACCGCCGATGCCCTGTTCCGCTGCGGCTCTTGCCATCTCCAGCGTTACGGCAGCCGGTACGATCGCCATTCCTTTGATGATATGCTCAGCGATAAAATACTCTTTTCCCGTGAACACTGAGCTGAACCGCTGCTCCTGCAAAATGGATGTATTTTGATGAACCAATGGATGCAAAAGCTTTGTTTCAGCTTGTTTTGCGTTTTCTTCCGGCCAGTATCGTTCCTCCGCAAACGGATAGGTAGGCGCGCTGATTCTTTGCGGCATTGATTTGTTATACAGCATGCGCCAATCCACACGCACGCCCTCAATCCATAATGCGGCCAATGCGCTCAGCTTTTCTTCCGCTGTTTCTGATGCCGCTGCTTCTTCCATCTGCTGAGGTGACGCCTCTTTGTTTCTCACTTTTTCGCCTTGTAAAATGTTCTTGTCACTGCCATTGATAAATTCCTGCAGCTGGTGTTTTAAATCATGGATATCGTTTGTGATAAAGGCAGCTCTGCTTTCCATTGCCTCACGTCCAGTCTGATACGTATACGCTAAGTCCCGCAAGGACACATCAGTTTCGCCTTCATGCAGGAAGTCTAATAAAGCAGCCGCGTATGCTGTAAGGCGCGGCTTGTTTTTTGCCGATAACGGAATGAGATAAGGCGGCTGATCATGGGTTGATTCACCGGTCGTTTCTTGCCGGTATTGTTCAAAAATCGCGTGTGCGTTTGTTCCTCCGAGCCCAAACGAACTTAACGCGGCGCGATGCGGCGTCTCTTTCTCCGGCAGCGGCTTTCTTTCATTCACCACATAAAACGGCGAGCCGTCGAATTTGATATTCGGATTCGGTTTCGTGTAGTTAATGGTTGGCGCAAGCTCCTGATGGTATAAACTCATAGCGACTTTAATGCATCCGGCCAAGCCGGCCGCTGTATCCAAATGTCCGATATTCGTTTTTACAGAACCGATGCCGCAATATTGCTCTTGATCCGTATATTTTTTATATACTTGCTGTAAGGCGGACATTTCAATCGGATCGCCTAATGTCGTGCCTGTGCCGTGTGCTTCTATATAGGAAACGGTCTCCGGATGAATGTTTGTGCTGTCTAAAACATTTTGGATTACCTCTGTTTGGCCTTTTACACTCGGTGCGTAAAAACCGACTTTATCCGCCCCGTCATTGTTGAGCCCGATGCCCCGAAGCATCGCGTAAATATGGTCTCCGTCTTTTACGGCTTGTGACGCTTTTTTCAGCAGAATAACGGCAGCCCCCTCTCCGCCGGCCATACCGTCGGCTGAGGCGTCAAACGCTTTGACATGCCCGTCGCTTGAAAAATTCAAACCGGTCTGATGCACATAGCCGATGCTTGTGCTTGCATGCAGAGTCGCGCCGCCGACGAGCGCATATTCTGATTCTCCGCCCGTTATGCTTTTATACGCTGAATAAAGACCGACCAGTGACGACGAGCAATTTGAATGGACGAAATAGCTTGGCCCCTTTAATCCGAGCTTATGGGAAACCATCGTCGGAATTGTACCGCTCTGAGCCAACACCCATGAAACATAGCCGTCAGGAGAGTCATGGCCTTCTGTCGTTTTCTCCGGTAAAAGCGACCTGTATGAGTTATTGCTCGCAGACATATAAACGCTTGTATTCGGAATGTCTTTTGCCACATATCCCGCGTCCTCGACCGCTTTCCAAGAATGAAGCAGCAAAAGCCGGAGCTGAGGGTCCATAAATTCAGCATCTTTAGGAGAAATGTGAAAGAAACCAGGATCAAACAAATCTTTTCCTTCTATTGTTGATAACGCCGGAACATAATCCGGGTTTCCGATCAGATCTTCCGGAACACCGGCTTCGCGAAGCTCTTCAGCCGAGAAGAATCGGACGCTTTCTTTGCCTTCTTTTAACTGCTTCCAAAACTCACGATGATTTTTCGCACCCGGGAATTGACAGGACATGCCTACAATCGCTACGCTGTCTTCAAAATAAGGCGGCATCGCATCATATGTCTCTTGTGCTCTTTCTCTTTCATATTCATCAGGCAAATACGTTTCATCCGCCTGTTTCGTTTCGACGATAAATTGGCTGATTGCCTGAATTGTAGAGTGTTCAAACAAATCTGTGACGGTAAATCCGCATTCAAGCTCCTGTTTGATTCGTTCAGCCGCCGCCACAGCAAGAAGTGAGTCGCCTCCCACATCGAAAAATCCGTCTTCCGTTCGGATGCCTGTCGTATTCAGCAGCTCTTCCCATATGCGGGTGACCTTGGCTTCCGCTTCTGATAACGGCATCTTGCTCACGATTTCTTGTTGATGGACAATCGCTTGACGCTGCTCAAGGTCTTTCCGGTTCACTTTTCCGCTCGGCGATAATGGCATTGCGTCCAAGCGGATAAAATGCGCAGGGACCATATAATCCGGCAGACTCGATAAGAGATGCTGACGCAGCGCTTTTGCATCTGCTGCATGATCGGTTCGCGCTGTATAATACGCTGTGAGTTTTTTATGGCCGTTTTGCTGCTGGACAACAACCGCCTGATCAAGAATGTCCGGGTGTTCACTGAGCTTTGTTTCAATCGCGCCCAGTTCAATGCGGAATCCGCGGATTTTCACTTGGCTGTCAATACGGCCGGCATATTCAATATTTCCGTCCGGCAGCCATCTGGCTAAATCGCCTGTTTTATAAAGTTTTTCCCCTTCCTGAAACGGGTTATCAATAAACGATTTCGCCGTCAGCTCGGGCTGTTTATAATACCCTCTTGCCAAACCGGCTCCCGCAACGCAAAGCTCGCCGGCAACACCGTCGGGAACGGGGGTAAGCTTTTCGTCGACGATATAAGCCCGTGTATTGTCAATCGGTTTGCCGATCGGCGTATTCCGGCTCGTGATCTCCTCATGATTGCAGCTGTAGTAAGCGGCATATATGGACGTTTCCGTCGGGCCGTATATGTTTTCGATTCTGGTATTTTTAAAAATTGAGACGGCTTTTTTGACAAGTTCTTTCGGAAAAGCCTCACCCGCGACCATCACATATTTAACAGGACCGTGCTCTGTAAATGACGTATACCGTTTTACCGTTTCCAGAAACACATTAAATACGGCAGGGGCGAAATTCAAATGCGTCACCTGATGAGTCTGAATATAATCCATGCAAAGCTGCGGATTTTTTTCTCCGTCCGGCGGCAAAATGACCAGACGGCCGTTTCCGATAAACCAGCCGAATAATTCTGATATTGATACGTCAAATACATAATTCGTTTTTAACAAATACGCGTCCTCTTGTCCGACCGGGTACTCGGCTTCCAGAAATTGCAGTGTATTCATGATGGCCCGGTGCTCAACCATGACGCCTTTCGGTTTCCCCGTACTGCCGGACGTGTAAAGGATATACGCAAGGTGATGCGGTTCTGTAAGGCGCTCCAGTTTCTTCCCTGCGAGAGAGCGGCGGCTGTCTTCAATCTGCACGGTGCTGACGCCGGCATTTAATTGATCGATCCTGCCCCGTGTTTTTGCTTGCGTTAATACGATTGAGACACCGCTGTCGGCCAATACGTGCGCTAATCGCTCATTCGGAAACGCAGGGTCCAGCGGCACATATGCTCCGCCTGCTTTTAAAATACCGAGTATCCCGATGACCATCTCAAATGAACGCTCCGTACAAATGCCGACCGGGCATTCCGGACTGACGCCCTTTTCCTGGAGATACGCGGCAAGCGCTGTGCTGCGTTCATCTAATTCGCGGTATGTAAGACTTTGTTCACCGAAGATCACAGCTTTTTTATCAGGATAACGCTCCGCTTTTTCTGTAAACACATCATGAATGCAGCGCTCGTTTGACGTATTATATTTCTGTTGCACGCCTTGTTCTTTATGAAGCAGGCCAGAGCATCCTTCAAACGTGACAGCCGGATCAGAAAGGACTTTTTCTGCCAGCTTTACGTAATGCTCAGCCATCCGTTCGATAGAAGAAGCGCTGTATATATCCGGGTTGTACAGAAATTGCAGGACGGTTTCATTTTCTTTTTTATAGACTTCAAGCGCGAGCTCGAATTCCCCTTCTTGATGAATCTCCTCTATCATTTCAATGCCGAGTGATTCATATTGTTCGCTCAGCTTTTCGGCGCCTTCTGTCTGGAAGAAATTTTGATAGAAAAAGGCGGTTTGAAAAACAGGCGATACTGCCGGTGAGCGATCAGCCTTCAGTTCTTTAACAAGCGCCGGAAACGGGTAGGCAGCATGGTCTAAGCCTTCTGCAAGCGTCAGCTGCAGTTCCTTCATAAACGCCGTAAACGATTTACTGCCTGTTTCCCTGCTTCTGACCGCGATCATGTTAATGAAGTATCCGATCACAGACTCAAATTGAGCCTCAGACCGCCCCATTGTCGGCATACCGACGATCACATCATTCTGATTCGTATATTGATAGAGCAAACCTTTGAAAATAGCGAGAAACACAACGGATTCATTTACATTATGAGTGCGGGCGGCAGCTTTTATTTGCTGGTTCAGTTCATCAGGAAGCAAGCGCTGATACGCCTGCCCCCTGCAAGTTTGAACCGAGGATCTCGGATAATCGGCCGGAAGCTCAAGAACCGGCAGCGGTCCGTTAAGCTGCTGTTTCCAATAAGAGAGATACGCCTTCCCTGTGTCACTCTTTAACAGCTCTTGCTCCCATAAAACAAAATCATGGTAATCTGCCTCTGCCAGCACAACGTTCGGCTCTTTGCCTTCGCTCAATTTCGTATACGCGTCTAATAATGCCGTCATAAACGTCATAAGTGACACGCCGTCAAAAATAATATGGTGTATGGTAATCAAAACAATCGATTTCTGCTTCGCCTGCCGGAACACATGAACGCGCATTAACGGCCCGGTTTCAAGCGCAAAAGGTTCTTTTGCTTTTTCCTTTATAAACGGCACGATATCACGTTCGCTGAGATCTGAAATATCCATTTCCTCAGCCGTCAAGAGTGCGCCGGGCTCCTCAGTCTGATAAGGAAGGCCGTTCTCCTCTTTTATAAGACTAGTTAAAATGGGATGCTGACGCTGCACAAACAAAAGGGCATTTTTAAATGTCTCTATATCCAGCTTTTGAAAACGAAAGCATAACGGGATGTTATAAGCGCTCATCTCGGGAAACATCTTTTGAAGCATCCACAAACCTTTTTGGCCTTCTGAAAGCGGACGTTTTGCAGATGTCCGCTTCAAGGCATGAAGCTGCCGTTCGACCTCGGCGATGGAGAGAATTCCTGATCTGTAGGCATCGAGAAGTTCTTTATGATTCATACGTTTTACTCCCTTCTATGATGTCTTGCACTCTTTCAAAATCTAATGTTCCTTCTGAGACTTGTTTCATCATGGCGATGATCTCCTGATCCGTGTACGGCTCCTTGTTTTCAGGCTCAGCGGTTTCTGAATCGGTCTGAACCGGCGTCTCTTCTGTCCGGTAAAACCTCTCGATCGCCTCTTCATGTTCTGTCAGATAGTATTTCATGAGATCCCCGAGCGTTGCATAGCTGTAAAATAACGCCGGTGTCACTTCAATGCCGTAATGTTTCGATAAGAGAGCGGCGAATTTTGCTAAATAGATAGAATCAAATCCGAATTCCGCCCAATTTTTATGCAGGACGAGCTTGTCCTTGGATATTTTAATCAGGCTGTGAATCAGCTCTTTCATATCCGACTCAAGGCGTTCCTCCACGCTTTCAGCCTGGAGCGGCGCTATTATTTCAGATGGAGCTGGCAGTTCTGCCGAGGCTTGCTGACGGATTCCTAAAAAGCGCTCAGCTCGGCTTCTTTTTCCGGCAATGACCAGATACTGCGAGTCTTCTTGGGATATAATACGCTCGAATAAGTCAATGCCTTCTTCTGTTTCTAACAGGCGCTGGCCGCTTGATTTCAAGTACATTCCCGTCGTCTCTTCACCGCCGACTCCCATTCCGCCGTTTTTCCATACCGGCCAGTTGATCACAAAGGCTTTCCCATGCGCTGCACGTTCGTTTTTATATTGTGCGTACGCCATTTGGAACCTGTTCGCCGCCGCATAATCACAGCATCCAAAGTCTCCCAAAACAGCCGAGGTGGAAGAGAAGTAGCAGATGAAATCTGGCGTTTCTTCTTTCAGCCACTCGTCAAGAAGCAGGCTTCCTCTCACTTTCGGCTCAATCGTCTGTTGGAAATTCTCGATTTCTTTCTCAAAAATAGACGTTTTGCTTTCGATACCGGCCGCATGAATGACGCCGTGAATTGCCCCAAACCGTTCTTTGGCGCGCTTTATGCAGTCACCCATGCCGATCGGATCGCAGACATCGGCTTCAGCATAAATGACGCCCGCTCCCAGCTCCATGAGTTCTTTCATTTTTTCTTTCTTTTTCTCATCGATTGGCGATCGGCCCGTGAGAACGACATTGGCCTGATAATTCCGGGCCAGATGACGGGCAAATAAGTAACCAAGGCCTCCTAATCCGCCTGTAATGAGATATGTTCCGCCGGTTCTGAGTCTGTTGTTCCCCCGCGTTAATTGAGCCCGATCCATATGATACACAAAGCGTGTTCCCTTTTCATAGAAAGCGGTATGTTCTGTTTCGCCCTTCAGCTCTGCCCATATTTTCTCCATCCAGTCAGTCATCGTTCCGCCTGCTTTTTGGAAAAGGCCGGTGATGTTTGTTTTCGGAAGGACGATGCCGAGCGACCGTTCAAAGCCGATCCACGACTCCAGATAGCATCTTTCAAGACCCGTTTCAAATGCTCCCGCCAGTAATACCCGTTCAGGCTGGAGCTTGGCTGCAGCCATTGCCTGCAATAGATAGACGATACATGAATAATCTTCTATACAGCTTTTGTCTTCCAGCGTCCATAAATATAAAACAGCAGAGGCTTCGCCATGTTCTTTTTGAATATGCGTAAAGGCTTTTTCATAGGAATGCGGATCTTTCCGCGCCACTTGATAGCTGCCGGAAGGAAAAGCTTCGTACCGGTCCCCCTGTGCTATAAAAATGACTTTTGCTTCACTGTCAAATGACCGGACTGCCGAGACGGCCGCCTGCTGCTTCACTGGGTCAGAAAGGAAAGAAATCAGCGTTTTGATTTTCTTTTCTCCTGCTTGCGGCACGGCCTGTTCTTTCAGCACTTCCCGGAAAGCCATCACCTCAAAGCGCTCCACTGTGTCTTTTTCAGCAGATCGTTTGCTCACAGGAGCAGCTTTTCGTTCTGCGGGCTGCTGGTGCCAAAAGCGTTCTTTTGCAAACGGATAAGCAGGAAGACTGATGCGTGCCGGCGGAATGTCGCCGTACAGTTTCGCCCAGTTCACATCCACCCCTTTTACCCAAAGCTCAAGCAGTTTTGAAAATTTGCCTTTGCTTATCCAAGCATCAATGATGGCTCCCATATCCTCATCCGCCGCAAATACGCTGAGCATCCGTTTGTTTTCTTCCGTTCCGTCTCGGTACACCCCGGCGGTCTCTTCCCCAGTGATAAACGCATTCAGTTTTTCCTCAAGTTCTTTAAGCGAATGAACGATAACGCCGAGACGCTCCTCCATCGGTACACGGCCCGTTTGAAGAGTGTAGGCCATATTGATAAGATCTGAGTCGTCGTACCTGTTGTCACGGATGGCGGCTGTGAGCTGTTTTGCTTTCTCATTGAGCCGTTCGCTGTTTTTCGCAGACAGCACGATTATTGCGGGCGGATAAGCCGGTTGAACGGGCTCTTTGTCAGCAATATATTCTTCTATGACCAGGTGGGCATTCGCTCCCCCCGCGCCGAAGCTGCTTAATCCCGCCCGTCTCGGACATTCTTTGCCGTCGATGACAGGGCGTTTCCACTCACCGAGCTCCTGCTGAACGATAAACGGCGTATATGCGAAATCAATATTAGGGTTCAGCTGTTTCGCGTGCAGTGACGGAGCAATCTTGCGGTCTTTCAGCTGGAATAATATTTTGGTCAGTCCGGCAATCCCGGCCGCGCTTTCGCAATGGCCGATATTTGATTTGGCGGAGCCGATGGCGCAAAATTGTCTGTCCGTTGTTTCCTCTTCAAATGCTTTTGTTAATCCGGCAATTTCAATCGGATCGCCTAATGCCGTTCCCGTGCCGTGGGCTTCAATATAGCTGACGGTCCGCGCCGGGACATTCGCCCTTTGAAGAGCTTCTTTGATTAGTGCGGCTTGTGCATTCGGATTCGGAACTGTGTAGCCGTTCGTTTTGCCGCCGCTGTTGAGCGTGCTGCCTTTAATAACGCCGTAAATATGGTCGTTGTCGGCAATCGCTTTGTCTAATGGTTTTAAAACGACAGCGCCTACACCCTCTCCGTCTGTAAACCCGTCCGCGCGGTCTCCGAATGATTTGCATGTATCGCTTGCAGACAGCATGTTCATGACCGATAGATTCATATAATGAATCGGATCTGTGACAATATTTACGCCTCCTGCAATGGCACACTCGCTTGACCCGCTGTATATGCTTTCAAGCGCCAGGTGAATCGCCGTCAGGGAAGAAGAGCAGGCTGTGTCCACTGCAATGCTCGGCCCTTGGAAGTCAAAAAGATATGATATTCTGTTGGCGATGGACCAATAGCCGTAGCCGGTCGGATAGTTTTTGTTCATCGCTCCGGCAAACACGCCGATTTTTCTGCTTTGACACAGGTTATCAGGCGTGTAGCCCGCGTCTTCGATACTGGCGTAAGCCGTCTCTAAAAACAGACGCTCTTGCGGGTCCATCCGCTCTGCTTCTAAAGGAGAAATCTGAAAGAAGAGCGGATCAAATTTGTCCATATCCTCTATAAAGCCGCCCCATTTCGTATAAATAGAGCCTTCTTTTCCTTTTTCTTCATCGTAATAATCCTGCCAGTTCCAACGGTCTTCCGGAATTTCTTCAATGCAGTTTTTTCCCTTTTTAATATTGTCCCAAAGAGCGGCGGCCGTTTTTGCTTGCGGATATCTGCCTGAAACGCCGATGATGGCAACGTCACGTACTGTATTCTGCGGCGCTGTCTCTGCCGTGATCAGTTTTTCCCTTCGGTAACGGCGGGATGTCTGAAGAGGCGTCACAGGTTTTGCCTCCTGCGGTTTTGAAGCTGTCTCCGGTTCTGCTTGAACAGGCACAGCTCCGGTCAATTTAATCATCGCGTCTCTTTTTGTTTTGATTAAGTGTTCGACAAGAGCATCGATCGTCTGATATTCAAAAAATAAGGTGCTGCTGACTTGGTCTAAGACATTTCGCAACGTATTTGTCAGCTGTACGACGACGATGGAATCGATTCCGTATTTCTCAAGCGGCGCTTTCGAATCGATATGGCTTGGCGGAATTTTTAACGTTTCTCCTATTAATGTTTTCATATACTCCGTGCTTTTTTCCTTTAAGGAGACGTCACTTTTTTGCACGGCCGCCTGCTGATCAGCAGGCGGAGCCGGCTGGGCTTGCGGCGCTGCATCCCGATTCCCGGATACAGTCTGCAAAGTCTGACGGACGATGCCGTTGCTGTTAGCCGCGATGATCTGATGACTCAAATCGTGTGCCGCTTCAGCAGGGAAAAAGACCGAATGGTAGCCTTCGCTTTCTAACACTTGCTTCCAGCTTTCAGGATACAGGCCCGGGCACCCCGGAATGCGCAGCTTTGTATCTTCATGAAGCCACCAGCCTTCAAGCAGTCCGAAGGTAATATGCGGAAACAGGCTGTTTCCCGCCATTTCGTTTAAAAGCAGCAAACCGTTATGCTTCAGAACCGCTTTTGCGTTTCTCAGCGTTTGGCGGATGTCTTTCGTCGCATGAAGCACATTTGCGGCAACGACAATGTCGTATGCGCCGGGATCTATGTCCTGATGAGAAAGCGGCGCTTCTGCATTAAAGATTTTATAAGTCAGATAAGGGTTCTTTTCGCCATATTCGGTTTCAGCATGCACGAGAAAGGCTTTTGATAAATCGGTATAGCAGTATTCTTTTATATTGTTCTGATACGGCTTCAGCTTTTCAAAGATTCCCGCGCTTGTTCCGCCGGTACCAGCCCCGATTTCCAATATGCGGATAGAGGCTTCAGTATCTTGGCTGATCCGTTCTTTCACATAGGCTGTTAATGTGTCGGAAAGCACGCTGTTAAAGTAATCAGCGACTTGATTATGCTTATATATCCCTTCAACAAGTTCCATGGAAGAGTGAGGGAACATGATATCCGTCGCCGGCACGTTTTCCCGTAAGATGTCCGGCAGTGCTTTGAGCATCGTTTCAGCTAAAACGGACATCGCTTTCGTATTGGCGTTATTCAGCCACTCTCCTTTTCTCCGCTCCCATTCCTGCCATATCGAGCCGCTTGCCCTTTTTGCCCGGGCAGAAAGGGTAAATGAATCCGTATCTCCATCAAGATAACGATGCTCCAGCAGGAAAGCCACACTTTGTTCGAGCCATTTTTTAAAATAAGCATGCTCAGGCTCATACGCTTTCATGCTCTCCGGTGTTAACAAGCCTGCTTCCTTAAGCTGGGCGATCAGCAGCTGATAAAGAAAATCATCCAGCTCCCCGTGTTCAGCGCCTCTTAACGTTTCCGCTTCGGGCGGGCGCACATCCAGCTGTGCTGCAGCGGTGAGAGGCTGCGGCAGATAAACGGACATCTGTTCTTGTTCATTCATGCCTTCTACAGCAATTGGTTTTGTCGTATGAATGAAAGCCGCTTGATGCAGAGGCATGGTCAAGAGCGCTTCTAACGCCTCCATCGCGGCATCCGGTTCAATCAATCCAAGTCCGATTTGATCCATGAGCTGAACAAAATTGCCGTCTTCAGCGGCTTCGCTGTTCCCCCAATATCCCCAATTCATCACTTTCACCGGGCAGTTCCAGTTCAATTCAAGCTCTTTCGCGAATGCATCACTAAAGACGCAGCCTGAAGCATAGTGGCTTTGTTTCACATTATGGATAAATGCCACAAGTGAGGAGAAAAAGAGCGCAAAGTCAAGCGGCTCCCGCTCAAACACTTTTGCCATAGACACGCTTACGTCGGCTTTTGCCTTCAGCACCGATCTGAATTCATCTAGATCCATACTGTTCAGGCTTTGCTCAGAAAGATCCATTGCCGAATGAATGACACCATTAATGTTTGTGCAGCGCTCTTTTATACGGTGATAAGCCCGCTCTAATGAGGCACTGTCGGCGGCATCGGCTGAAACATACTCAGGAGCCGGACCGTATGCGGCAAGCCTGTCCAGCTTTGCCTGTATCGACTCATTTATCCGGCTTCTTCCGATCCAAATGACGCGGGCCTGATAGCGGCGGATCATATATTCACTCCACGCCTCGCCGAGATAACCGGCGCCTCCGATGACGACATATACGCCGCCTGTTTTATATAACGAGCCGTTTTTCGGAACGTTTGCGAGCGGAATCAATTGCCGCTCGAACAGCTGCTGTTGGCGGTACGCCCAAATTTGCCCGTTTTTCTCAGCTGACAGAGATATTACATCGTTGATCGGCCAGATGCCGTCCTTTTCCGTGTCGATCACGCGGATATTCCAATGCGGGTATTCTTTCGCCATCGTTCCCGCTAAGCCGCAAATGGCAGCTTGAGACGGATTGGCGCCGTCATGCTCACAAAACGGCTGGGCTTCCTCTGTGACAAAGCACCAGTTTAGGTTTTTCTCCCCGTATCCCAATGTAAGCAAAGCTTTCATCAGCTTAAACACATGAAAAACGTTGCGTTCCTGCTCTTTGAGACTGTCCGCTGAATCGGCCTGCGGGGCGAGCCAAATGATCTGTTCCCATGCTGATGCTTCGAGCATTTTCGTCATGAAGGTGATATCATCCGTGCTTCTGATAGGCAAAAATGCCGCGTTTGGCAAATGCCGTTTGATAAGCGTGTGCTGGGATTCGGTTCCTCCGAATACTGCAGCTTGTCCTGCCAGCGTTTTGACATTGCCGTTTCGTTTAGCTGCAACCGGCTCCCAAGCAGGAATCATCATCGTATGGCCGACGGGCGGCTGACCGGTTTGGGTATTGTCAAGCGCCCGGACAGACGCGCCTTTCATCCTTACATAAACCGTACCGGTATCATCACAAATATCGATGTCAAACTTCCTTACTTTGTCCTCTGCTTTGCTTCCTTCACTGTAGCGGATATATGACCACACCGCTTCCGGGCACGCACCGAGTACTTCCACTTCCTGCATCGCAAACGGCAAAGAGAGCTGATGGCTTTTGGCATCGTCATGAATCGAGCGGACAAGCAAGCCGATGGAGGCGTGAAAAGCCGCGTCCATTATGCTCGGATGAAGCGTATATTGCTGTCTGCTCTCTTTTACGGCAGACGGAAGTGAAATATTGGCGAGCAATCGGTCTTCTCCGATCAGCAATTTCTGAACGCCCCGATAAGCCGCGCCGTAATCAAGCCCAATCTTTTGAAATGCATCATAGCACTCAGCTGCAGTCACCGTCTCCAGGCTGCATTGCGCCTGTAAAGACGCGATATCTAACTGTACATCTTCGGCTGCTGTAATGACCGCTTCACCTTGGCTGTGAATGACAGGATCTTCATTTCTTCCTTCCGCCTCGCTGTATATTTCGTAGGTAATCTCTCCATTATCCTCAGGATAAAGGGCAATATGTATTTCCTTCGGTTCGTTTTCAATGATGATCGGACGGACCCAGACGACATTTTTGAGTGAGATGCATTGATGTTTTTCCTGCACACCCGCCGCTTTTTTCACAGCCTCTCCGGCCATTTCCAAATAGGCGACTCCCGGCAATATCTTTTTGCCGTCTACGACATGGTCAGAAAGGAAAAATTCATCTCCCGTAAAGACAGAAGTGAACCGCTGCTGTGAAAAATCAGATGTATTCTGTTGTAAAAGCGGGTGCAGCACGATGCCTGACGGACTTTTTTCTTGTTGCTTTTGCTGCGGAATCCAATAACGCTCTTTGGCAAACGGATAAGTCGGAACGCTGATTTTCAGCGGTTTATGTTTGCCGTACCGCTTGCTCCAATCCACATGTTTCCCTTCCGCCCATGCCTCGGCAAGCTGCTTCACATTATCCGTTTCAGGAGCGGAGGTGCTTTCCGGCATCTCGGCTTGTCCGCGCCAGCAGTCCGGTATGTTTTCTTTTCCGTTTGCGAAATCGTTCAGCTTCTGCTTTAGATCATGGATGTCTTTAACGAAAAAGACAACTCGTTCCTCCATTGCTTCACGGCCTGTCTGGAGCGTGCAGGCAATTTCAGAAAGTGACGCTTTTTCAGGCAGTGACTGGGCAAGCTTTTTTGCATACGCTGACAGCCTGTCTCTATTTCTCGCGGAAAGCGGAATGATCTTGCATACGTCGTTTTCTAATACAGTGCCTTGATGTGCAGGCGGAATGTATTCTTCTAAGATGATATGCGCGTTTGAGCCTGATGCCCCGAAGGAACTGAGTCCGGCTCGGCGCGGGTAATGAGTCACTTGTCCGTTCTCTTCAGCTTTCGGCTTTTGCCACGGAGCTGTTTCTTGCTGCACGTAAAAAGGTGATTGATCGAGCTTTACATACGGATTTAATTCTGCGGAATGCAGGGATTTCACAAGCGTTTTATGATGAAGCTGGAGCACCGCTTTGGTTAACCCGCTGATGCCGGCCGCAGACTCGGCATGGCCGATATTTGACTTTACTGAACCGATTGAGCAAAATTTCTTATCGTGCGTTCCTTGGCTGAATGCTTTTGCCAGCCCTTCAATTTCAATCGGATCTCCTAACGAAGTTCCCGTTCCATGGGCTTCCACATAGCTGACTGTCCGCGGACTGACACCCGCTTTTTTCAGGCATGCCTCAATGACATCTGCCTGTGCCGCAGGGCTAGGAACGGTAATTCCGCTTACTTTTCCTACATGGTTAACGGCGCTTCCTTTAATCACGGCATAAATCCGGTCGCCGTCTTGTTCGGCTTTCTGTAAAGGCTTCAGTAATACCGCTCCGACGCCCTCTCCGGAAACGTAGCCGTCCCCATCTTTGCCAAACGTGCGGCACCGCCCGTCACTTGAGTGCATGCCCACGCTTCCGTAGCTGATATATTTCGCCGGATGCAAAGACAGGTTTACTCCCCCTGCTAACGCCGCTTCACATTCTCCGCTGCGGATGCTTTCAATAGCCAGGTGAACGGCTGTCAATGACGAGGAGCATACCGTATCAACCGCGATGCTCGGGCCGTGGAAATCACAGTAATACGACACCCTGTTGGCGATTTGAGCATAATTAAGCGAGACGGGAAACGGATTTGTTTCCGATAATTGTTCTGCGCCGATCAATGAGTAATCCTTATGCATCACGCCCGCAAATACGCCGATTGGGTGTTTTTTTCGTTCGTTTCCGCCAAGCGTCTTAGGCGTATAACCCGCGTCTTCAATCGTTTCCCAGCACGTCTCTAAAAACAGGCGTTCCTGCGGGTCCATCGTTTCTGCTTCACGCGGCGATATTCTGAAAAACTGCGGATCGAAGCAGTCGGCATCGTCGATAAAACCGCCCCATTTCGACACTGTTTTTCCTGACGGAGACGTCACGTCTGCATATGTCCGCCAATCCCAGCGGGACTTCGGAACTTCGGTGATGCAATCAATTCCGGCCTTGAGATTTTCCCAAAACTCTGCCACATTTTTCGCTTTCGGATAGCGTCCGGCCATTCCGATAATCGCGATATCTCCGGCTTTTTCACGATCTGCCGGTTCGGACGCTGTTTCAGCTTCAGAAGAAGGTGTGCATGAGGGATTCGCCGCCCCTTCAATTGAAACCGTTTCTTTCAGATAGGCTGCCAGTTCTTTTATGTTCGTATATTCAAAGAGAAGCGTGGGCGCAAGGGCTGCGCCCGTCTTCATGCTGATGTCCTGAACAATTTCAAGTAAAGATGAAGAGTCCAGACCGAGTTCATAGTAGCCGGCAAGGATATCCAGTTTTTCTGCGGGCCTGTCCAGTTTTTCGGCTAAGAGCTTGCGCAGGAAAAGGATGATTTCTTTCTCGTTTGCGCTTTCCGGCTCACTTGTTTTCTGTTCAGCTTTTTCTGTGAGTACGGCTTCTTTGTCACGCACCGCTTTTCCCGCAAAGTTTTTAAGCTCGGCCACCTTTCGTCCGGATTTGTTAAAGTACTCAATCGTCATGTATGTGAGTTCTTTTTCCTGACGGACGGCCGAAGACCGGATACGCGCCGCGCACTCTGTTTGCAGAGTGTCCGCGGCCGCAAACGATTCATAGTATAAGGGCAGGTGAAGGCGGTTTGTTTCAGACAGCAAACCGCTTGCCCCTATGCCGCTCGCATCCAAAAGAGCCGGGTGGAACAAAAAAGCGTCCTTTCCTTCTTCGGCTGACAGATCAATCAGCACGCTGTCGTCCGTTTCATACAGCCGCCCGCTTGATTTCATCATGCCAGAGTGCGCCAAGTCATGGCCCAGGCAGCGATTATACATATCATTCAGATCAGAGGAGCGTGCTGATTGTTTCCAATCGTTGAAGTCAATGGTTTCGTCAAACGTGACTGCATCTCTTTTATGCATTTCGGCCGTCGCATATTGGATTGGCTCTGACAGCTCATCTCCTTGCTGTTTCTGCCCTGAAAGGGAGATGGACCACTTTCCATCTCCGCTTTCTGAACATTGAATGGTCAGAATGATTTTATCCGTTTCACTGACGGTTAAAGGCTGATAAATCGTCACGTGTTTCAGTTCGAGCTCATTGTACGCACAGCCGTGCTCTTGAAATACTTGATACATCAAATCTATATAGGCAAGACCGGGTAATAACGCTTCACCAAAAACCTTATGGCCTCTCATGATAGGATGATCCAATGAGAAATTGATTTTTTCCGTTATCATTTCTTCCCACTCCTCTCTTAATTGAATGTTTTCCAAAACATTTCTTTCGCAGGAAGTTCTTTTTCTTTTACTGGACGGGCCGTGTTTTCTGCTATTGCCTTCCGTCTTAATGGCGGTACCGCTAGCGGCTGTCTTTTCTCTATGGTGTGATCTTCCTCCTGCCATGCTTCTACTATGACGTGGGCGTTTGTCCCGCCGTCGGCAAAACAGTTTATGGCTGCGGCCGGTCTTTTTGCAGCCCAAGGGCCGGCTGTTTTATGAAAATAAAAATCAGTTTCTTTTATATCAAAATGCGGCATCGGCTCATCTCCTGACAAAAACGGAACCGTTTCTTTATGCTTCAGCATTAGGACGACCTTAATAAAACTGGCGATGCCTTCTGCGCACAGCGGATGCCCGATGTTCGGCTTAATGGAGCCTATTCCTAATGGCTCATGATTATCAGAGCGGTATACGGACTGGACCGCCTTCAGCTCAAGTAAATCTGTCACCGCCGAACCTGATCCGTTTGCTTCAAGGTAGGTGATGTCTTCCGGTTTTTTACCGCTTTTTTCAAGCGCGGTTTGCATCACGTCTTTTTGCGCCTGCAAATTAGGTGCAGACGGTCCTGCCGTCCGGCCGTCATTATTTATGGCGGCGGCCTTGATGACAGCGTATATAGAATCACCGTCTTTTTTCGCTTGGCTTACCGTCTTTAACAGCACCATACCGACGCCTTCTCCTAAGACAACGCCGCCTGCCCGTTTGTCAAACACATGGAATGACGGTTTCTTGCTTAATAGCCCCCGCTCTTGGAACATCCGGTGCGCCGCGTCTGTATGGAGCAGGCTGACGCCGCCCACCACGGCTGCTTCGATATCACCGCTCCTTAGTGACTGAACGGCCATGTTCATACCGACCAGCGCCGATGAACAAGCCGTATCCAGCACGATGCTCGGACCGCGCAGATCAAAAAACTGCGACACATTTGCGGCTAAATAGTTTTGTCCCCCCGCGACGATCGGATTGCGGGTTTTAGCAAGACTTTCTTGATCAGGCTGATGCTGGCTGCGTCCGCCGATATACACACCGGCCTGCATGCCCTTTATTTCTTCACGGATATAGCCGGCGTGGCACCAAAGTTTTAAGCTTTCTTCTAATACCGCCAATGCTTGAGGGTCCATCGCCTTCGCATCGTTTTCCGGTATGAAGAAGAATTCGGAATCAAAGTGATCCATGCCGTCAATCATTCCCGCTACAAACTCATTTGGATACCCAAAACGTTCAGCAGGCACTGCGCTTATCGCAGAACGGCCTCCAGACAGCAGGTCCCAATATTGTTCAAGGGATTCCGCTCCCGGAAATCGGCAGCTTAGACCAACAACGGCGATGTCTTCTGTTTGCGTCTTCCGCTGAGGAGCATCGTCCGCCGCTTGGACGGCAGGCTGCTGTTTTGTTGTTTCAGGCTCTTGCTGTTCTGTAAACAACGGCTTCTGATTTGAGACAAGCCATGCTGCAAACGCATCTATCGTCGGATGCTCATATAAAACGGACGGATCTAAATCCTCTTTGAGCGCTTGATTCATTTGCTGTAAAAGCTGGGCTAATATGATGGAATCCACTCCGTAATCCTGGAACGGTTCATCGGTTTCCAGTTCATCAGGAGCGATTTTCAGCTCGTCGGAAAACAGTTTCACAAGCCAAGCTTTTGTGTCAGTGAGAAGACTTGAGCCTGCCGTTTGTTTCACTGTTCCGTTATACACGCTGTCTTTTGCTTCTCTCTGTATGGCCTCTTGATTTAACAGCCTATCGGGATTCCATCCGTCTGCATGAATGACGGCCGGAAGGACTGCGGGACGGATGTTTTCCGATAAGATGCTGTCTAAAAGCTGAAGCCCTTCCGCATTTGTCAAACCTAACAGTCCAGTCTGCTTTAAGCTTTCTGTATGGACTTCCCCCAATCCGGTTTCTTTCCAATTCGGCCACTGAATGCTGACCATCGGGTATTGATCTTGATGAGCAGCCGCGAAATAGTCCATGTACGCATTCGCCATCGCATAATCCGATTGTCCGGATGCGAGAGCCGGAATGACGGCTGATACCGATGAAAATAAGATGAAAAATTGCAAAGGCTCGTTTGTGAGCAGGCTGCTTAATGTTTGAAGACCGGCGATTTTCGGTTCCATCACCTCATGTATGTCTTCGGCCGTCTTCCTGATAAACGCGGGATTTGTTGTATTTACTAATCCCGCACAGTGAATGACGCCGCCAATCGGCCCCATCGTGCGCCGGATGGTTTCGATACCGGCTTGTACGGCATCGCGGTCAGACAGAGTCATGTTGAGTACCGTAACTTGTACGCCTCTTGCTTCAAGCTCTTCAATCGCCTGTATTTTCTCTGCAAGCGGTGTGTTTGCCGCTTTGAAGGATGCCCGCTCCTCACGCGGAGGGAACGGCTCCCGGCCTGTCAGCACTACTTTTTTCACTCCGTGCTTTTCTGTAAAGTGGCGGGCGCATAAGAGGCCCAGTCCTCTCGTCCCTCCTGTAATCAGAAGCACGCGGTCTTTCGGAAACGGAGCGGGCTTCAACTCAGCTTTCTCACCCATCGGTATTTCCCGGTAGCAAGCCCGGTATCTCTGCCCGTTTCGGTAGCAGACTTCCGGCTCTGTGCTGCCGGCAAAAAATTCATCCGCAATTTGCTTGGCAAGCACCTTTTGTTCAGTAAAAGGATCTGCATCCATGTGCCTTGATGCCACGCTTTTGTATTCACTTTGCAGCATTCGGTACAGCCCGCTTTTCGCTGCTCCCGACAGATGAACCGTCTCCTGCTGAAACGGCTCCAAGCCTTTTGTAACACTTAAAAGCGTTACTGAACGCCCTTGACGGCGGCTGTTCTCAATCAGTTTCTGAAGCCAGCTGATCCCTTGTAAAGTCTCCGTTTCGTCCCCGCATCCGGTCAGATCAACGGCGCCCGCTATCTGATCCCATTCAGTATGTGCGTCATCAGCCGATTCGATATCAAGAATGGCAGATTCAGCAAAATGTTTAGCGGTTTCCTCAGCAAGCCCTATTGTCTTCTGATCAGCTAATAAAATGACGGTTTGGCGGTTTTTGCTTTTGACTGATTGGATTTGGCACGGTGCCCACTGCTTTTGTAAAAGCCGGGTCTCCCGCATGTTTCCGTCTTCTTGTAATCCAGCTTTCGGCTGGGGCAGCCAATACGGCTCTTTTGCAAACGGATAAGCCGGCAAACTGATTCGGCGGGGCTTTTCGCCGCTATAGAGCCTGTCCCAATCAACCTGAAGCCCTTTTGCCCATAATTCAGCGATATTGGACCATTTTTTCTTTTGAAACCATGATCCAAGCAGCTGCTTCAGATCATCATCCGTTTCAAATGTTTTGATTTCGCTTTTAGAGGCTTTTACGTGGGCAGAATATACGCCCTCGCTCGTTTTGCCGTCGATAAAATCCGTCAAACGCCTGATCAGCTCTTCTTTCGAATCTGCTGTAACAGCGAGGCGGTAATCCATTGCGTCCCTCCCGGTTTGAAGGGTATACGCCACATCAGAAAGATTCAGCTCTCCGCTCGCTTTTGCGAAGTTTTTCATAGACTCGGCATAAGCCTTTAACTGCGGCGCCTTTTTCGCTGAGAGAACAAATATGTTTGTCTCATCCGGCTGCCTGTTCCCGCGCGTCTTCGGCTGATACTCCTCAATAACGAGGTGGGCGTTTGTGCCGCTGTAGCCGAAAGAGCTGACACATGCCCGCCGCGGCGTATCGCCGGATTCCCAATGTTTCAGTTCTGTATTGACATATAAAGGCGACTCATCAAAGGCAAAATGTTCATTCGGCGTGTTGAAATGAAGCGTAGGGACAAGCGTCTGATGCTTCATGGACATCAGCACTTTTTGTACGCTTGCCACACCTGCCGCAGCTGACGTGTGTCCGATATTCGATTTTACAGAACCGATGGCACAGTATTGTTTGCGATCCGTTTTCTCTTTAAATACCGACGATAGAGCTTCTAATTCAATCGGATCGCCCTGCTTCGTTCCGGTGCCGTGCATCTCCGCATAGCTGATGCTTTCAGGGTGGATGTTGTGCGCTTCATAAACTTCACGCTCTAAATCCATTTGGCTTTTCGCGCTTGGTGCGGTAATGCCGTTCGTTTTGCCGTCTTGGTTAATGCCTGAACCGATAATGACGCCGTATATATGGTCTTGGTCGGCTTCTGCGTCTTTAAGCCTTTTCAAAACGAGCGCACCCGCACCTTCACCAGGCACAAATCCATTCGCGCTGTTATCAAATGCTTTGCATTGACCGTCCGCAGACAGCATTCCGGCTTCACACATGCTGATGTATGATTCAGGCGTTAAATACAAGGTGACACCGCCGACGAGCGCCATATCGATTTCATGGTTTACCAGCGCCTGGCGCGCCAGATGAGTGCCGACAAGTGAAGATGAGCAAGCCGTATCTATCGGAATGGCGGGCCCTTTCAAATTGAGATAATACGGCAGGCGGGCGGCGGCGATGCTGAAGCTGTTGCCCGTGGCGCTTCCCCCTGACTGATGTTTGTTAAGCATCATGCCGTATTCATTGTTCATAATTCCCACATATACGCCGCATTTTTTCCCGTTTAATGTCCTTGCGTTATAACCCGCATCCTCAAAGGCTTTATAGCCCTCCTGTAAAAATATCCGGTGCTGAGGGTCCATCAGTTCGGCTTCTGAAGGAGAAATATTAAAGAAAAGCGGATCAAACTCCTCAATATCATCCAGCATGCCGATTGATTTGCAGTACACTTTGCCTTTCTTGTTCAATGCCGGATCGTAATATTTGTTCACATCCCACCGGGAAGGCGGTATCTCGCGGATTGAGTTTTTCGCTTGAACTAAATTGTCCCAATACTTGCCGAGATCCGGCGCATCAGGATACCTGCCCGACATACCGACGATGGCGATCGCATCCTGCCTCTCCTCTTTCGGCGCTGAGTTAACAGGTTCCGTATCACGTTCCTTTTGAACCGTTATTTGGATCGGCTGCACCTGCTTTTTTTCCGAAGACGCCGCTTCCTTTTTCAGTTCGGGCGGGCGTTCTGGAGGCGCCTGCTTTTTTCCGCCCCTGCCGGCCAGCTCTGAATGCAGAAAGTCTGAAAATTGGCGGATTGTCGGATAATCATACACTTTGGTGACGTTACAGTCTGTGCCGTACCGTTTATTGACGGCCTTGACCCATTCCAGACCGGTAATGGAGTCCATTCCTAAATCAATGAATGCTTCATCAATGTCTGCTTCATGAGGCTCCATGTACAGAACATCAGCCAGCGCTTTTGATAACTCGTCATGCAGCGCCTCAACCGGTTCATCTGTCTCAGAAGATGCAGCTGTTTCAGACATCGCCTCTCTGATGTCAGCAACTGCATGCGCCTGTACACCTTGCCGCTCAGTCAAAGACTGTAACGAAATGTTTGACGGCTTTTCTATTGCCGGTATTTCAATCTGTACGGCCTCAGCATGGTCATGTACTGTTTCCGCGCCAAGCTCGTCTTTTAAAAAATCTGCAAATTGGCGGATTGTCGGGTAATCATATACTTTTGTGACCGTAATGGATGTGCCGTATGTTTTATTAATCGCCTTTATCCATTCCAGTCCGGTAATCGAATCCATGCCGATGTCAATAAACGTGTCGTCTTGGTCAATATCATGAAGATCCATATATAAGACATCTGCCAAACTTGCCGTTAATTCTCCGCTTAAGGCTTCAGCCGAAACCGGCGAATGGTTAACAGGCTGTGCAGCTCTTTTCGGTTCCGGTCTGTTTAAAGGCTGTAATGCGATATGTGCCGGCTTCTGACTAACAGTCTCATCCGCAGGCGGCGCTTCAATGGCCGGCTTTACGACGGCTGCCGGTGTGATCGGCTCCGGCCGTTTTTCGATTTGTCTGCCGGAAGGCATATCCGCCGATTTGTCAATCCAATAGCGGTCTTTCGTAAACGGATAAGCCGGGAGACTGATTTTCCGCGGTTTGCCGGTCTCGTATAACCTGTTCCAATTAAGCGGAAGACCCTTGACCCAAAGCTCTAATACTTTCGCGGCTTTGCCTTTTGCAAGCCAGGCATCAATGGTTTTTTCCATATCTTCATCAGCCGCAAACAGCGCCATCGTGTCTTTATTTTGTTTAACCTGTCCGCGGTACAGCAGGTCAATCGAATCCTTGCCGCTGGTAAATTCACCAAGCTTTTCTTCAAGCTCCCGTAAATTGCGGACAATCAGCCCGAGACGCTCCTCCATCGGTTCACGCCCGATTTGCAGCGTATAAGCGATCCGGCTCAGATCTGACTCTTGATAATGTCCGCTTTGAATCGCTTCAAGCAGCCGTTTTGCCCGTTGCTGAAGCCTTTCTTCATTTTTTGCAGAAAGGACAATCATGACCGGATGCGGTGCTCCAAAAGCAGTATCCTTTTCTTCTTCCAGATACTCTTCAATGACAATATGGGCGTTGACGCCGCCTGCTCCGAAAGAAGAGAGTCCCGCCATTCTCGAATATTCCGTGCTTTCTCCGTTTTCATTTATGACCGGTCTCTTCCAATCTTCAAGCGTTTGCTGCACTTTAAACGGCGTACTGAGAAAATCAATATTCGGATTAAGCGTTTTGGAATGCAGCGAAGGCGCGAGCTGTTTGTTTTTCATTTGCAGCAGAACCTTTGTCAAGCCGGCGATGCCCGCGGCGCTCTCACAGTGGCCGATATTTGATTTAGCCGAGCCGATTGCGCAAAACTGTTTATCTTGTGTTTTTTCTGAAAAGACTTTCGTAAGTCCTGTGATTTCAATCGGATCACCGAGTGATGTTCCGGTGCCGTGCGCTTCGATATAGCTGACCGCCCTCGGATCGGCTCCCGCATCTTGGAGCGCCCGTTTTATAACGGCAGCCTGGGCATTCGGATTAGGGACGGAATATCCGTTTGTTTTTCCGTCATGGTTTACGGCCGTTCCTTTAATCAAGCCGTAAATATGGTCACCATCCGCTTTTGCTTTGGACAGCGGTTTGAGGAGAACAGCGCCCACGCCTTCACCAGGCACATATCCGTCTCCCCCTTCTCCGAAACTTTCACATCTGCCTTTACTTGATAAAAATCTGTTTTGCCCGAGCATCAAGTACTTATTCGGGTGAATGGATACATTGACACCCCCGGCAAACGCGGCCTCGCATTCCCCGTTTCTTAAGCTTTGGCATGCCAAATGGATGGCTGTCAAAGAGGAGGAGCACATTGTATCTAAAGCGATGCTGGGCCCGTTAAATCCGAAAACATAGGAAGCCCGGTTTGCGATTGACGACGGATTTCCGGTCAGGGCAAGCGATTTTCCCCGCGCTTGTTCCTCGGCTCCGTACAGCTGGTATTCCTCATACATGACGCCGACATAAACACCGACATTTGCTCCCAGCGGATCACCGGCTTTTTTATTCAGATTTTCCCGCGTATAGCCGGCATCCTCCATCGTTTCATAGACACATTGCAAAAATAACCGCTCCTGCGGGTCCATCATTTTTGCCTCTCGGGGTGAAATATGAAAGAATTGCGGATCAAATTTATCCACGTCTTTCAGAAATCCTCCCCATTTCCCGTAGGTCTTGCCTTCTTTGTCTTTATCAGCGTCATAATAAAGGCTGTGATCCCAGCGCTCGCTTGGAATTTCTGTAATGCAGTCTGTGCCTTCCTTCAGGTTCTTCCAAAACTCCTGAAGGTTTTCGGCTTGCGGATAACGTCCTGACACACCGATTATGGCGATATCTTCGCGTTCAGGCTGCTGTTTTTCGGGCGCCTCTGTGCGTGTGCGGGCGAAACCCTTTTTGCCTTTGGCCTTGAAGGAAGCAGGTCTGACCTCCGTTTTCACAGGAGCAGCAGGCTCCGCTGAAACGGCTTCCTCAGTTTCCACTCCTAAGATTTCCAGTAAGGTATCACGGTGTGCTTCGATAAAATACTGTGTTAATGATTCAATATTTTGGTATTCAAAAAACAATGTTTTTGATAATGAACCGAAGCTCTTTTCCAGACGGCCCGTCAAATGCATAATCATAATGGAATCGATTCCGTAGTCTTCCATAGGCGCTTTGGCGTCAATCCGGCTGACCGGAAGTTTTATCACCTCGGAAAGCACGTCTTTCAAATAATGCTCTGCTTTTTCTCTGAGCATTTCTTCTTTGTCCGCTGAAAGATTCGTTGGTTTCACAGCTTTGTGATCGCTTGCTGTTTTTCGCAGAAACGCGCGGATTTTCGCCGCGAATCCTTCTGTTACCATGACTTGGGCTTTCTTTGCCGCCCATCCGCGGTACAAGGCTTGAATACCGTTTTCGGTTTTCATAGGAACCATGCCGCTTTCTTTTGTCAGCATCGCTTCTGTTTCCGCATCCACCCTCATGCCGCCGTCTTTCCAAAGCGGCCAGCAGACAGAAAGGGTGCGGCCGAACCGCTCGTCCGCCGCTTGCTGCCGGTTTCTTTTTTCACTGAACGCGTTCATAAACGCATTCGCCATCGCGTAGTCCGCTTGGCCCGCGCTCCCCGCACTTCCCGCGCCTGAGGAGAAAAGAATCAAAAAGTCCAGCGGAATGTGCTTCGTCGCATCATCGAGATGAACCAGGCCGGCGACTTTCGGAGCCAGCACCTCCCGGATTTCCCCTTGCTGTTTTTTCAAAATGTAATTGTCTTTTATCGTTCCGGCGCTATGGATGATGCCGTGTAAGCCGCCGTATTGCTTCCGGATATCCTCCGTGAGTGATTGAACCTCTTGTTTTTCGGCCATATCCGTTTGTCTGTAGACTGCGTGCGCGCCAAGCGCGGACAGCTCTTGAAGCTGTGCTTTCTTTTGATCATCAAGCAAAGAGCGCCCCGTGAGAATGAGCACGGCATCTTTCGTTTGCTGCGCGATTTCCCGTGCGAATAAAAAGCCGAGGCCTCCCGCGCCGCCTGTAATCAGATAAACGCCTTTGTCCTTCCAAGGCTTTTCGGCGCCGAACCGTTCCAGACCGGTCTCCTTCCACTCAGCCGTATATCGCTTGCCGTTTTGATAGCGTATATGCTTGTCATCCGGACAGAAGCTGCTTTCTGTCAAGTGTTCAGACAGCACACCGGCCTTAATGCCGGGCTCCAATTCGATGAGCTGGCAGGTCAGGTTCGGGTTTTCGAGCGCTGCTGTTTTCAAAAGCCCCGTTAAACCGCTGAGGAGCTCCGTATCGGCTTCAGCCGGCACAACAATTTGAAGCAGCTCCCGTCCTCCGGATTTTGAGGCGAGGATTTGCTGCACCACTTCAAAAGCTTGGAGCGCACAGGCTTCAAACTGTTCGTCTGCGCTCTTTTGATGATCATGGAGCACCTTACAGCTGAAGTCTGCTTTCATTCTATTCATCTGTTCTGTAAACCTGTCAGAAATCAGGACATGATGCGCTGTGTAATGGATCGGCGCCTTCATTTGTGAAACGGTTTTTTCTTCCCATACATGCTCAAATAACAGTGTCTCAGTCTTTTCCGTTTCTATCGTTCTTGCAGAATAGCCCGTCATTTTCACACATACATTGCCGTGCTCGTCGCACAAGTCAATATCCAGTTTTTGCACGGAATCTCCCGGCTTACTTTCCCCGCTGTATGTAATCGATACCCACATATCGCTTTCACAGCCTCTGAAGATATCAATCTGTTCGAGGGCAAACGGCAGCATTGGGTTTTTGTCAATCCCGCCTTTTTCAAGCTTCAAACCGATCGTCGCGTGGAATGCCGCATCAAGCAGGCTCGGATGCAGGACAAATTGATCTTTTGTATGCGCAGCTGTAAATGGGAGTGACAGCTTTGCCAGCACTTCGTTTTCCCCTGCATACATTTCCGTTACCGCTTTATGAGCGTCTCCGTATTCAATCCCCATCTGCTTATAAGCCTGATAACATTCGGCAGGCGTGATCAAACGGCGTGATTCTTTCAGTTTCCTAATCTCGATTCCGGCCGGTTCTTCCGCTTGAACAAAAGCGGCGCTTCCTTGTGCGCAGAGGACAGGCTCCTGTTCTGGGTGGTCCGGCTCTTTATAAATCTCATATGACATTTCGCCATTTTCTTCATGATATAAGCGAAGATACAATTCGGCGCTTTCTTCCGTTGCCGTAAACGGACGGATCCACACGATATGTTTCAGGCGGATTACGCCTTCTTCCCGTGTTTCTGCCGCTTGTTCAACAGCTGCCCGCACCATTTCCAGATAGGCCGCGCCCGGTAAAGTACGCTCGTTTTTTACGATATGATCCTTCAGGAAAAATTCAGTGCCGCTAAAGGATGACCGGAAGCGGACACCTGACATGTTTGATACATTTTGATGCAGCAAAGGGTGCAGAATGCCGGCGGTTTGTTCCTGCGTCTTTTCTCTCGGCTCTGCCTGAGGCACCCAATAACGTGTTTTTTCAAACGGATAGGTCGGCAGGCTTATGCGGTTTGGCTTGTTTTCTCCATATAAGAGATTCCAATCCAGTGTGCCGCCGCCGGCCCATCTTTCAGCAATCGTCTCCAGCCCGCCGTCAGAAAGCAAATGATGTATCAAGCCGGGAGCAAGCTCTGTCCGTTTATCTTTATCCGCCCTGCCTCTGAAGCACCCGCTGATATCTTTGCCTAGAACAAAAGCCTTCAGCTGCTCTGTCAGCTGAGTCATATCCTCAGCGAGGAAAACAACCCGTTCCTCCATTTGCTCACGGCCGATCTGGAGTGTGTATGCCGCATCTCTCAGCTGCAGGCCGGAATGGAGAAATTCGGACAGCTTTGCCGCGTACGCCTGAAGCCGCTCCTCATTTCGGGCAGAAAGCGGAATGAGAAATGTCTGATCTTCTGACGGCTCTGTTTTTTTCTGCTCTGATTCATTCGGAACAAATTCCTCCAGAATGATATGCACATTTGAACCCGTTGCCCCGAACGAGCTGATTCCCGCGCGGCGCGGGTACACAGCCTCTTTTCCGTTTTCTGTCATGACAGGCTTTTGCCACGCTTCTGTTTGATGCTGGACGTAAAATGGCGATTGTTTGAAGTCTAGGTACGGATTCAGCTCCTCTGAATGTAAAGACGGCACCAGTGTTTTATGGTGAAGCTGCAGGACAACCTTGCTTAAACCGCTGATGCCCGCCGCTGATTCCGCATGCCCCATATTGGATTTCACTGAACCGATGGAACAGAACTGCTTGTCCTGTGTATATTGGCGGAACGCCTTCACCAGCCCTTGAATTTCAATCGGATCACCTAAAGAAGTACCCGTTCCGTGCGCCTCGATATAGCTGACCGTGCGCGGGTCGATTCCCGCTTTGTCCAGACACGTCTCAATTAAATCGGCCTGGGCAACAGGACTCGGGACAGAAATTCCGCTCACTGCCCCCACGTGGTTAACGGCACTGCCTTTTACAACAGCATAAATACGGTCGCCGTCTTTTACCGCCTGCTTTAACGGCTTTAATAAAACAGCCCCGAGTCCTTCTGCCGGAACATAGCCGTCTCCATCTTTCCCGAACGTATGGCAAAGGCCGTCGGTGGAAAACATGTCCCACAAGCCGTAGGTCAAATATTTATTCGGATGCAGCGACAGATTGACCCCGCCGGCTATTGCCGTTTCACATTCTCCGCGGCGAATGCTTTCAAGCGCCAGATGCACTGCCGTCAGCGAGGAAGAGCAAACCGTATCAACCGCCATGCTCGGCCCGTGGAAATTACAAAAATATGAAACTCTGTTTGCAATTTGCGCATAATTAAGAGAAAGCGGAAACACATGGTCTTCAGATGAAGCCTCAGCTCCGACCAATGTATAATCCTTGTGCATCACCCCGGCAAAAACACCGACACGCTGCCTCTTATTCCGTCCGCGCGGCTCTGCCAGCGTCTTCGGCGTATAGCCGGCATCCTCAATCGTTTCCCAGCACGTTTGGAGGAACAGCCGCTCCTGAGGGTCCATGGTTTCAGCTTCTCGCGGCGTAATTCGGAAAAACTGAGGATCAAAACAATCCGGATCATCAATAAATCCGCCCCATTTTGATATTTTCTTCCCCGAAGGCGACTCTGCATTTTCAAAACGGCGCCAGTCCCAGCGGGATTCCGGGATTTCGCTGACACAGTTCTTTCCTTCTTTAAGGTTTTCCCAAAATTCATGAATATTCTCGGCCTTCGGGTAGCGGCCCGCCATGCCGATAATCGCAATATCCTCATCTTGCGGAACGCTGCTTTGCCCGATTTCAGGTTTCATCACCGCCGGCTCGCTTTTTTTCTCCGGCGATACAGGTGACGCGCTGAAATGTTCCCCGTATTGCTTCGTAAGGAAGGCAGCTAATTCTGCTACGGTTGTATATTCAAACAGCAAGGTCGGAGAAAGGGTTTCACCGATTTTTTCACTTATGGTTTCGACGACGTCAAGCAATCCCGAAGAGGTCAGACCCATCTCATAGTAGCCGGCCTGCGTATCAATCTGTTCAATCGTCTTTTCCATTTTTCCCGCCATAAGTTTGCTGACATACTGTTCTGCTTCCTCGTACGGATTCTCTCCTTCAAGAGATGCGGAGACTTCCGTTAAGCCGGAAGCGGGAGGCGCAGGTTTCGCCTCGGGCTTATGGTTTTTATTAATCAGCTCGGCACCCCGCACGAGCTTGCTTGTGAAATCTTTCAGCTCAGCTACTTTTTGGCCGGAAGCGTTGAAAAACTCCAGCATGATGTAAATAAGCTCTTTTTCCTGCCGAAGCGACGAACGTTTGATCCTCGTGATGCACCCGGCCTGCAAGGGTTCGGAAGCGGTAAAAGATTCATAGAAAAGAGGCAGAAACAGCCTCTTTTCCCCATTTAACATAGACGAAATCAATTTATTGGCACCTACACCGCTTCCGTCAAGGAGAGTCGGATGGAACAGAAAACCATGCGCTTGCTCCATCGCGTCTTTCCCGAGGGACAAAGCAAGCGTTACACCGTCTGCCCCCTCAAACACTTCTCCCTCCGCTTTCATATATCCGCTGTGAACCAATTCCTGGCTTCTGCACTGCTCATACAGTCCATTCAAATTGACAGTTTGTTCGGCAGCATGTTTGATTTGGCTGAGATCAAGCGTGTCATGAAATACCGCGGGTGAAACCAAATGCATTTCAGCTTTTACGTATATGTGTTCTTCCGGTGACAATCGCCCCCCGCTGTACTCTTTTCCTTTTGCGGCGATTTTCCAGCGCCCCTCTTTTACCTCTGTACAGTCGATCGTAAGCTTAATGGCAGTGTCCTCTTTCGCAATAAGCGGCTGATAGATTGACAAATGGCGCAATTGAAGCTCAGCGTAAGAATAGCCCCGCTCTTTGAAAATTTGATAAAACATATCTATATAAGCCAATCCCGGAAGTACTTTTTGTCCGTAAACGGCATGGTGAAAAATAAACGGATTTTTTAGCGATAAAGTGATTTGCTTATTGAAGTTCTTCACGTTAAACCTCCACTTCATAGGTATCCCAGATGTTTGCCGCGGTTTTCTCTTTTATTTGCTCACGGCTGTCCGGCGAAATCGGCCGCTTTTTTAATACAGGCGGCGTCAAAGGTTGGCGCTTGACCTTGCGTCCTCCGTCTTCCTGCCACGCTTCTATAATGACGTGGGCGTTCGTTCCGCCGTCTGCAAAGCAGTTTATCCCTGCTGCCGGAATGGATGACGGCCACTCCGTCAGAGCGCGGCTGAATATGATATTGGCCTTTTCTCTGTCAAAATGTGCATTTTCTTGTTCGCCGGATAAAAACGGCACGAAGCTGCGCTCTTTCAGCATGAGAACGACTTTAATGAAGCTCGCAATGCCTTCCGCGCATAGCGGATGCCCGATATTCGGCTTCACAGAACCGATTCCGAGCGGACCGGCGTCTTGAGGCCGATAGACTGATTGAATGGCTTTCAGTTCTAAAAGATCGGTTACGACTGTCCCGGAACCGTTTGCTTCGATATAGCTGATATCTTCCGGCTGTTTGCCGCTTTTAGCGAGAGCCGCCTTCATGACGGCTTTTTGGGCATCCAGGCTTGGCGTAGCCGGTCCTGCCGTTCTTCCGTCGTTATTGACAGAAGCCGCCTTCACTACGGCATAAATGGAATCCCCGTCCTTGAGCGCCTGTTTCACCGTTTTTAACAGAACCATTCCGACGCCCTCGCCAAGCACGACTCCATCGGCACGTTCATCAAAAACATGGAAGGAAGAAGCTTCGCTTAAAATACCGCGCTGATCAAACAGCTTATGGGTTTCTTCAGATTCGAACAGGCTCACGCCGCCCACAACGGCTGCTTTAATTTCTCCGGTTAAAAGGGCTTGAACGGCCATATTCATGCCGACTAAAGCAGAGGAACAAGCCGTATCCAGCACAAGACTCGGGCCGCGCATGTCAAAATACTGAGACAAGTTGGCCGCCAAATAGTTTTGGCCCACCGCGACAATCGGATTTTTCGCATCCAAGAGATTCTCTTCACCCGGTTTATGACGGCTTCGTCCGCCGAGGTAAACGCCGATCGGCTCCCCTTTTATTTCCTCCGGTGCATATCCCGCGTGATACCACAGATTCAGGCACTCTTCTAACGCAGCCAAAGCTTGCGGGTCCATCGCCTTTACATCCTCTTCAGGAAGTAAAAAGAATTCCGGATCAAACTCATGAATGCTATCAAGCACTCCTGCGTAATAAGACGTCTCTGAACCCCAGCGCTCCGGCGGAACCGGACGGATTGACGAACGGCCTTCCGCAAGAAGCGACCAGTACGCCTCTAAAGTGTCTGCCCCCGGTAGTCGGCACGACATGCCGACTACCGCAATATCCTCACCGTGCGGTCCTCCGTCAAACGGTTCTTCTTGCAATGCAACGGCTGGTTTTTCACCTTCCGGCTCAGCCTGTGCTTTAAAAGCAGGCTCCGGCGCCTCTATCTTAAACAAGCCTGACAAAGACTCGGCATAGCCTTCAATAAGCCAGACGGCGAAGCTTTGAATCGTCGGGTATTCATAAAGAATCGACGGATCCAATGACGCTTCGAGGCTCCGGTTAATCCGCTGCAAGAGCTGCGCAAGAATGATGGAATCCACACCGTAATCTTGGAATAATACATCTGTCTCAAGCTGATCTTGATCAATCCGAAGCTCTTGAGAAAATAACTCTGTCAGCCAAGCTTCTGTTTTCTTCGCTAATCGTGTGTGATCTTCGGCCGGATCGGCGATTTTCCCCGCCGGTTTTTGATCCGCCGGGCTCTTTTCGTGCACAACCTGTTTGCTGCGCCGCATGAATTGTTCCGGTTTCCAAAGCTCTGGATTTGAAACAGCCGGCAGTACCGCTCCCCGGATTGATCGGGCTAAAATGCCGTCTAAAAACTGTAATCCTTCTGCATTCGTCATGCTGTACAAGCCGCTGTCTTTATAAGCTTTATTTGTCACTTCGCCCATCCCGGTTTCTTTCCAGTTCGGCCATTGAATACTGACGATCGGCGAAAGCTCGCGGAATGCATTCGCAAAGTAATCCATATACGCATTCGCCATGGCATAATCAGCTTGTCCTGCCGAAAGCGCCGGAATTGCCGCTGAAACGGATGAAAACAGAACGAAAAACTTCAGCGGCTCGCCGCTAAACACGTTGTATAACGCCTGAAGCCCGTCTATTTTCGGTTCAAGCACGCGCTGTATATCTTCATCGGTTTTTCTGATAAACGCCAGCGTCTCTTTATCGGTCACACCCGCACAATGGATAACGCCTCCGATCGGTCCGAGCGTCTGTTTCATATGGTTCAGTTCTTGTTTTAACACTGCTTCATCCGCTAAAGGGACGGACAATACGTGTACTTTTACGCCTTTTGCTTCCAATTCAAGCACAGCTTGAATTTTCTCTCTTACAGAAGCCGGAGCCCCTTTCAAGCCGCCCGTCCACTCTTTTCGCGGCGGGAGCGTCTCACGGCCTGTGAGCACGAGCTTTTTCACTCCGTAATGTTCGGTAAAATGGCGGGCGCATAACAGTCCGATTCCCCGTGTGCCGCCGGTAATGAAAAGTACATGATCTTCAGGGAAATCTGTCCGGCGCTCTTCATGTACATCTTGATTTTCAGAGGCTTTTAATACGGCGCGGTACCTCATGCCGTCCCTCCAGCAAATCTCGGCATCATCGGAGCGGACATTAAATTCATCCGCGATTTGTTTCGCGGCCTGCGAACTCTTCAGAGACGCTTCAAGATCGAGATGTCTCGATACGAGGTGGCTGTACTCGCATGCAAGCATCCGGTACAGGCCGGCCCGTCCTGCCCCTGTTGTTTGAGTGGCTCCTTTCATTCCTAACGACTCCAACTCTTTCGTTACGCAAAGCAGCGTAATGCCGTCTTTACGGCCATGCTCAATCAGCTTTTGGAGCCACTTCATTCCAATCATGTCTCCATGGTCTTCTTTCGCTGCGCCGAGAAGATCGATGACTCCGGCAAAACGTTTCCAATCATATTCAGCAGACAGTTCTGCCGTGCCGATTATCTTGTGATTCGGAAAATGCGCTGAAACTTCTTCTGCCAGATTCATCGTTTCCCGGTCAGCCAAAATCGCGACTGGGCGTGTGCTTGGTTCCCGATATTCTGCGGGACTCAGCTCCCATTGTTTCGTCAACACGCTCTTTGACCGTTTCTCTATATGAGGCTGATGCTTTTTGTTATGTTCAGGCAGCCAATACGTGTCTTTTGCAAACGGATAGGATGGAAGACTGATCAAACGCGGCCTGTTGTCATCATACAGACGGTTCCAATTGATCATGCCGCCTTTTACCCATACCTCTGCCAGCTTGGCGTATTTTCTTTTTCTGAGCCAGGCATCGATGACGATGTCCATATCTTCGTCGGCCGTAAACAGGGCAAACGTCTCTTTATTGCGAGACTGGCCGGTGTAAAGCCCTTGAGCGTCTTGTTGATTCTCCGTGAAAGCGTACAGCTTCGTTTCCAGCTCCGACATCGTTGCTGCGAGAAATGCCAAGCGTTCTTCCATTTCGTCCCTTCCGGTTTGCAGCGTATAAGCGATAGCGGCCAAATCCTTATCGGTGTATGGCTTTTTGTGAATCTCCTCCAACAGCTGTACTGCCTGTTCGTGAAGTTTTGCTTTTGATTTGGCAGACAGGAGGATAATCGCCGGATTGTCCGGGTTTACTTTATGCACTGGGTGACCGGCTTCTTCCGGAATATACTCTTCAATGACAATATGGGCGTTGACGCCGCCAATACCGAATGAGCTGACTCCGGCGCGGCGCGGAATGATTTTTCCGTTTTTGTCCGCTAAAGCCTTCCATTCCTGATTTTCCTGCACGATATAGAAAGGACTGTCTTTCAGCTGAATATAAGGATTGATCGTTTCGGAATGCAGGCTCTTGACCAATGTTTTATGCTTCATTTGCAAAAGCACTTTCATAACACCCGAAATCCCGGCGGCCAGCTCTAAGTGGCCGATATTGCTTTTGACTGAGCCGATGCCGCAGCGATGATTGGCAGCCTCAGGCTCTTTATTTGTTTTTGACAGCTCATGAAACGCCGCCTTTAAACCGTTTATTTCAATCGGATCGCCCAATTCAGTGCCCGTTCCGTGCGCTTCAATATAAGTGACGGTGCTCGGGTCAACTTCCGCTTTCCGGTAGGCATTCACCAATAAATCAGCCTGCTGTTTCGGATTCGGCGATGTTAATGTGTTGGCACGGCCTCCGTGATTTTCCGCCGTACCGCGGATAATGCCGTAAATCGGATTGCCGTCCCGTTCGGCATCAGCCAGTTTTTTCAGCATGATCATCCCGGCGCCTTCTCCTCTGACATATCCGTTGGCATCTTTAGAGAAAGTTTTGCATTTTCCGTCTTTACTGAGCATGCCCGCTTTGCTGTAGCTGATGTGCGCTTCCTCGGTCAAAATCGTGTTGATCCCGCCGGCGATCGCCATGTCGCACTCTCCGTTTTGCATAGCGGAAACCGCGCGGTGAATCGCCACAAGCGAGCTTGAGCACGCCGTTTCAACCGGCTCGCTCGGACCGTGAAGATTTAATAAATAGCTTAAGCGGTTCGGCCCTACTGAAGGAATCATGCTGCCTGTCGCCGCATGGCCTTCCAGCGGCAGTCCGGCTCTTGTGAATAAATCTTTATATCCGGTATTTCCCGTCCCGATAAAGACACCCGTATTTGTGCCGGAAAGGCTCTCCGGTTTACATCCCGCATCTTCTATCGCACGCCAGGCAAAGGTCAATAATAACCGCTGCTGCGGGTCCAAATACTGAGCTTCCCGCGGTGAGATGCCAAAGAACAGCGGGTCAAATTCAGCGATGCCGTCAATAAATCCGCCCCACTTGATATTCGTTTTATTTTCTTCAAGATTCGGGTCGCCATCAAACGCCTCCCAATCCCAGCGGTCTTTCGGAATCGTTGTGATGCAGTCTTTCCCTTCTTTCAGATTGCTCCAAAATTCATCAACATCCTTCGCGCCGGGGAATCGGCCGCTGATGCCGACAATGGCAACCGGTTCAAAACGAGGTTTCGTAAGCTTCGGTGTTTCTGCCTTGGCGGTAATAACCGATGCGAAACGTTTTCTTTTTGCCGCTTTCGGCTTTTGGACTACCGGATGCTCTTGTACTGAAACCTCTTTCGGCTTCGTCTCGGCAAATCGGCCGTGATACTCTTTTGCCAAATGCCCGGCTAGGCTGTTGATCGTTCCGTATTCAAAGAAGATCGTCGGCGCAAGCTCAAGCTGGTGCGTTTCATTAATCCGGTTTGTAAAGACGGTGAAGGAAACTGAATCAAAGCCGTATTCACTCAGCTCTGTATCAATATCAATGTCCTCACGGTCAACTTTTAAAATCTCGCTTACCATACCTGTCAAAGAGGTATGAAGCGCTTGATGAGGTATTGCATGTTCCGGATCTCTTGCCGCAGAAGAAAGCTCTGCTTTCACTTCATCCGTCAAATATTCTGCTAAGCTGCGGATGGTTCCGTGTTCAAAGAAAATCGTCGGCGCAAGCTCAAGCTGATGCGCTTCATTTAATTGATTTGTAAAGACAGTGAAAGAAACTGAATCAAAACCGTATTCGCTCAGCTCTGTATCAATATCAATGTCCTCACGGCTGACTTTTAAGATCGAACTTACCATTTGAGTCAGCGGATCATGCCAGTTGCTTTCTGAAACGGCGGATGCCGCCGTATGTTTCTCTTCTGGCGATTCAGGTTCAGAAACGGGCAGGAATGTCTGTTTCAATTTTGCCGCAATCCCTTCCGCTGCAAAAAGATGAGGCTTCGCATGGGCCATTCCTTCATAAAATGCGGCTAAGCCGGTCTCCGTTTGAAGCGGAATCATTCCGAAGGTTTTAGCCATCATCTGTTCAGTCTCAGCTCCGGCCTGCATCCCGCCTTCTTTCCACAGCGGCCAGTTAAAGGAAATCGTTTTTCCGTGCCGCAAGCCGGCAGCTGTCAATGAATCTCTGTAAGCGGCATATGCATCCATAAACGCATTGCCGGCGGCGTAATCTGCCTGGCCGATATTGCCGAGGCTTCCGGAAACAGAGGAGAAGAGAACAAAAAAGTCGAGCTCGCAGTCTTTGCTGGCTTCATCTAAATAAGCAGCGCCTAATACTTTAGGAGCCAGAACCTCTTGGAATTCCTGACTCGTTTTTTGGATCAGAAAACGGTCTTTGATGACTCCCGCACCGTGAATGATTCCGTTCAGCTTCCCGAAATCATGCATTATCTCTTGAATGAGTGCTTCGTTTGCCTGCCGATCAGCAGCATCAAGCTTTTTATACACGACATTGGCGCCCGCTTGTTGAAGCATGCTGATCTCACGCTGTTTTTCTTCGTTTATATCTGAGCGGCCGGTCAGAATGAGACTCGGCTGTTTCACACGATTTGTGATTTCTTTTGCGAACATAAGACCTAAGCTTCCGGCGCCTCCGGTAATCAAATACACGCCTTCGTCCTTCCAGACAGCGTCGGTTTCAAGTGCCGGCTGTATTTCTTTCCAAGCCTTCACATATCGTTTTTCTCCTTTGTAACGAATATGTTTATCTTGAGGTCTTTGGCTGTCGTTTTTCAGCTTCCCGGCTATAGCAGGCATTTCTTCTATCGCTGACATTTCAATAAGCTGACACGTCAGTTTTCCGTATTCCAATTCTGCTGTTTTTAAGAGGCCTGACAAGCCGGCAAACAATTGCTGGCTGCCGTCAGCGGAAATAACGGTTTGAATCAGAATGCGCCCTTTTCGTTTTTCGCCCATCATCTGCTGAATCCGCTCAGCGATTGTTTGCGCGTACGTTTGGAAGCGCTCAGCCGCCGTTTTGCCCGCACTATCGAGCATCAGTAAGCCGGCGTCTTTCAAGCCGGAAGCAATATCTCCGTTTGCATGACGTGCTTCTTCACAAAGAATGACCAAATGCTCGTCAGCGTGTAAACCGGATACCTGAGACAGCTCGGCTTCTTTCCAGACTGGCTCAAACATGATTTTTTCAGAAACGGAAAACGTTTGAACGGATTCTGTATCTCCCTCAAGCACTCTCGTTGAAAAACCTCTCATTTTGACGCAAACCGCCCCTGTATCGTCGAACAGGTCAATGTCTGCTTTCTGAACCGGATCTCCGCTTTGGTATCCTTCACTAAAACGGGCATGGGCCCACATATTCGGCGTACATCGTTTCACGACTTCAAGGTGTTCAAGCGCAAACGGCAAAATCAGCTTGTGCCCGGCAAACTCCTGCATAATGCAGATCGTGGCTGTCTGGACGGCTGAATCAATCATGCTCGGATGGAGTGTAAATTGTCCGCCCGTATGAGAAACGGAAGACGGCAGCTGTAATTCGGCCAGCACTTCTTTTTCGCCGATAAAGGCTGCCTTAATGCCTTGGAAAGCCTTGCCGTGGAACATTCCCCTGCTTCTGCCTTCTTGATAAAAGGCGGCCGGTTCAAGCTTGTCCGCTGCACATCTGCTTTGTAAAGCGGCAAGGTCCGCCTTAGGATGTTTATCAGCTTTGATGATTTCCGCACGCCCTTGGCTGTGCAGCACTTCTTCGTTTTCCATTACACTGTATATGTCATATGAGATGATTCCGTCTTCTTCAGGAAACAGCGCAATATGCACTTGCCGCTGTTGTTCATGGACAACAATCGGTTTCAGCCACACTGTATGATGCAACGTGATTCTGTCATCATGTTCTAATAAACCGCCAAGCGCCCGTTTTACGGCTTCATATGCCATTTCCACATACGCCGCTCCCGGAAGCACCGCTTTTTCTCTGACCACATGATCTGCCAGGAAAAATTCTGAGCCTGTAAACAGTGAACTGAATCGCTGCTGGGACAAATCAGATGTATTTTGATGCACGAGCGGATGTAAAGCTGAGATTCCGGCTTGGGCTGCCGGTGTTTTCGGCTCTGCTTTTTTCGGCCAATACGGTTCCTTCGCAAAAGGATATACCGGCATGCTTATGCGGTTAGGATGTTTATCTTTATAGAGCTTATGCCAATTGATATCGACGCCTTTACTCCACATCTCAGCCAGCTTGTTTCCTTTTCCTTTCGCCAGCCATTTCTCAATGAGTTCAGCGCTGTCATCATCATCGGAAAGCCATGCGATGTCTTTCGCCTGCTGTTTTTCTCCCCTGAAGCAGCCTTTAATGGACGGCTTATCGTTTACAAAGTCGCCAAGCTGCTGCTTCAGCTCCGCAATGCTGCTTGTGATAAAGACTGCCCGCTGCTCCATCGCTTCCCTTCCGATCTGGAATGTGTAGGCGGCATCAGCGAGATCAGCGTCCGTCGTCTCCTTCGTTTGTAAGAAAGCCAAAAGCTGCCTTGCGTACTCTTTGAGCCGCTCTTTCTTTCTGGCCGACATCGGAATAATGAACGGGCCTTTCCAGTCTTCCTGCCGGGATGATGCCTGATATTGTTCAAAAATCGCATGCGTGTTTGTTCCGCCGAGACCGAACGAACTTAACGCCATGCGGTGGGTGTTGATCTCCCGGCTTAATGCTTTCTTTTCTTCCACGACGTAAAATGGAGAATTTTCTAAATCAAGGTTCGGGTTCGGTTCTTTGTAATTGATGCTCGGCGCAAGCTCTTGATGATATAAGCTCATCACAACCTTGATACATCCGGCCATTCCCGCCGCCGTGTCCAAATGACCGACGTTTGTTTTTACCGAGCCGATTCCGCAAAATTGTTTTTGATCTGTATATTGTCCGTATACCGATCCCAGTGCCGACAGTTCAATCGGGTCACCGAGTTTCGTGCCTGTGCCATGGGCTTCGACGTAACTGACGGTTTCAGGATTGATGCCCGTTTGATCGATGACCTTCTGAATGACTTCAGCCTGTCCTTTGACGCTCGGAGCGTAAAAACCAACCTTGTCAGCACCGTCATTATTGACGCCGATTCCGCGCAGCAGCGCATAAATATGGTCTCCGTCCCTTACAGCGTCCGCAGCATTTTTCAACAGCACGGCTGCGGCTCCTTCACCGCCCATCATTCCGTCAGCAGATGCATCGAAGGCCTTAATATGGCCGTCGCTTGAAAAATTCAGTCCCGGCTGATGCACGTACCCGGCATTTGATTCAGTATGAAGGGTCGCACCGCCGACAAGCGCGTACTTTGATTCGCCGGATTGTAAGCTTTTGTATGCCGAATGCAAACCGATTAAGGAAGACGAGCAGTTGGCATGAACGAAATAGCTCGGCCCTTTCAGCCCAAGTTTATGAGAAATCATCGTCGGAATCGTACCGCTTTGGGCAAGCACCCATGACACATAGCCATCAGGCGTTTCCAGCTGTTCTGTCGTCTCCTCCGGCAATAGACTGCGGTAAGAATTATTGCTCGCCGACATATAAACGCTTGTTTCAGGAATTTCTTTTGAGACATAGCCTGCATCTTCAATCGCTTTCCAAGAATGAAGCAAAAGCATCCTCAGCTGCGGGTCCATAAATTCGGCATCTTTTGGAGAAAAGCCGAAGAAACCGGGATCAAACATCTCTTTTCCGTCTATAGCTGATTTCGCCGCGACGAAGCCGGGATGATCAGCAAGCTCTTCTGAAACGCCGAAACGGCGAAGCTCTTCTTTCGTAAAAAATGCGATGCTTTCTTTGCCTTTTTTGAGGTTATCCCAAAATTCAAAATGATTTTCAGCTCCGGGAAACTCACAGGACATACCGATAACCGCGACACTGTCCTCATAATAATCAGGAAGATCATGAGACGGCCTTTTCCGGGAATCTGACCGCGTTTTTTTGTGCAGTACAGCCGAGAGAGCAGCTTCTTTTGGTTTTTGATCTGCTATATACCGGCTGATTTCTTTAACCGTCGCATATTCAAAAAGCTCTGTCACGCTGAATTCACAATGCAGTTCCTGGGTAATCCGATCAGCCGCGGTGACGGCAAGAAGCGAATCTCCGCCGGCGTCAAAAAAGCGGTCATCAGGCTCAATTTCACTGTTTTTCAGGACATCCTGCCAAATCGCAAGCACTGTATGCTGAATATCTGATGAAGAGAAAGCTTTCGTTTCTGCCGGATTTTCCGTCAGGTCACGCTGCGCAAGCCGCTTGCGGTCTACTTTTCCGTTTGGCGTGAGCGGAAGCTCTTCAAGCCGGATAAAATAAGCAGGCACCATATAAGCAGGCAGCGCTTTTTTCAAATGATTCCGCAATTCCTTTACTGAAAGAAGTGATTTCCCGTTTTGTACGATATAATAAGCTGCCAGCCGTTCACTTCCGGTGTGACTGTTGACCACAACCACGCTCTCTTGCACGTCCGGATGGGCATTCAGCTTACTCTCAATATCCCCCAGTTCAATCCGGTAGCCGCGGATTTTCACTTGGCTGTCCATCCGTCCCATATATTCGATACGGCCGTCAGGAAGCCAGCGCGCCATATCCCCTGTTTTGTAAAGCTTTGAATCACGCTCCAATTCATGATTGACGAAGGCTTTCTCCGTCAGCTCCGGCTTATTAAAATAGCCTCTTGCCAGTCCGTCTCCTGCAATGCAGAGCTCTCCGGACACCCCCGGAGGAACAGGCTTAAGCTGAGAATCCAATATATAAATCCGGGTGTTGGCGATCGGGCGGCCGATCGTAAGCGCGCTTTCGTTTTCAGATATGCGCTGAACCGCGGACCAGATCGTCGTCTCCGTCGGACCGAACATATTCCAAGCCTCACTGCCGGTACTCAGAAACTGCTGCTTCAATTGTTCAGAAAGCGCTTCGCCGCCGCAAAGAATTTTCATTCGTTCTTCATTTGTCCATCCGGAATGAAAGAGCATTTTCCACGTAAACGGAGTCGCCTGCATGATCGTCGGTTTATACTCCTTTATCAGCTCTTTCAGCTTCTTGGCGTCTTTTGTATCTTCTGTTTTACAAATGTTGCACTCTGCTCCTTTAATTAAAGGAAGATACAGCTCTAAAGCAGCGATATCAAAGCAGTACGTCGTCACGGCAAGCAGCTTATCTTCTGATGAAAGACCCGGCTCTTGTGCCATGGAAGTCAAAAAGTTTGTCAGCGCACGGTGCGGAATCATTACGCCTTTTGGCTTACCCGTGCTGCCTGACGTGTAAATCACGTATGCCAAATCATCAGGTGTCACCAAGCGTTTCAACGCCGTTCTTTCTGATGTCGTCCGTTCTATTTCATGCCAATCGCGATCAACCGCCACGGCCTGAACGCTGCTCCAGTTTAATGAATCCTGCAAATCAGCCGTCGTCAGCGCCATCGTAATCCCGCTGTCGGCAATCATATATTCCAGTCTGTCTGCTGGATAGGAAGGGTCGAGCGGCACATATGCCCCTCCGGCTTTTAAAATGCCGAGAAGGCCGACAGCCATTTCTAATGAACGATCTGTATAAATACCGATGAGACCGTCAGGCCCTGCGCCGTGCGCCTGTAAAAAGAGCGCCAGCTTCGTGCTCTTCTCATCAAGCTCGCGGTACGTCAGTGTTTCCTTTTCATACACGACCGCACAAGCGTCCGGCGTTTTTGCCGCCTGCCGTTCAAACAGTTCATGGAAGCATACATCGGGATACTCGCGGCTTGTCTCATTCCACGTCTGAAGGATCAGCTCCTCCTCTTCTTTAGGAAGCGGGGAAATGTCCCCCAGCGGCAGGTCCGCCTGCCCCGTCAATGATTCAGCTGCATGGACAAATTGGTCAAAAAGCCTGGAAACACCAGCTTCGTCAAATAACTCTGTGCTGTATTTCATCGTGAGATCCATGCCTGATTTCTCTTCCCACAATTCAAACACAAGGTCGTATTCGCCTTCTTGATGAATGTCTTTGACAAATTCGCAAGAAAACTCTTCATATTGATCAAGCATAGATTGATAGCTTGTATTTTGCAGGAAGTTTTGATAGAAAAAGGCCGTAGTGAAAATAGGCGACCCGATTTGCTGCGGCTTCACATTGACATCCCGCACCATTTTCGGAAACGGATAAAACGAGTGATCGAGCCCGTCAAGGACGGTATCCTGCACCTTTTTCACCAACTGTGCGAACGGCTCTTTTCGATTCACTCTGTTTCGGATCGGAAGCATATTGAGAAAATGGCCGATTACCGCATCAAAACGCTCTTCCGGTCTGACCATGGCCGGCATGCCTACCACAATGTCTTCCTTATCCGTATATTTGCTTAACAGCACCATATAGCAGCTCAGCAAAACGGTTGACAGATTAGTTGAATGAGCCTTAGCAAATGATGTCAATCCGTGCAGCAGCCGATCCGGGAGGCGGCGTGTATACGTATCTTCTGCAAACTCCGGTGCCATTCGGCTTGTGCGCATTGACGGAAGCTGAAGATCCGGCAATGTTCCTCCGAGCTGTTCTTTCCAGTAGGAACGGGAGGCTTTGCTTTCTTCACCTGCTAAGTACCGCTTTTCCCATGCCGCAAAATCATAGTGCGTGACTGAGGAAACAGATTGATCATCTTCTTTCCCTTGCAGCAGCGCCTGATAGTGATCAAGCAGACTATGAATAAATGTAATGGAAGAAACGCCGTCAAAGATGATATGATGGATCACCGTAAGTAAGAAATGCTCCGTATCCGATTTTGAAAACAGCTGTACGCGAAGTAACGGGCCGGATTCCTTTACGAACGGCTCTTTCACTTTTTTTCTGATAAAAGCAGGTATATCTGACTCTTTTACTTCAGAAATGTCTTCCTCCGATACACCAAAGGGATACGCTGTTTCCATTAAATAAACATCGCCTTTTGTTTCTTTCACAACACGCTTTAACATCGGGTGCTGTTCTAATACAAGCTGAAAAGCCTGCTTTAGTTTCTCTTTGTCTATTACTGATGTGAATCGGAAACAGAGCGGAACATGATAAGAAGATGATTCAGGCGACATTTTTTGCAGGGTCCACAGCCCTTTTTGAACCTCAGAAAGAGGAAGCGCCGTTTGCTTTTTCTCTGTTTCCACAGACGGTGCAGGCTGCGCCGGATTAAGCTGATCAGGCGCTTTTTCAGCTGTATAGGCCGCTAATGCGCCAATCGTCGGATGCTGGTGCAGCTCCCTCGCCGTAAGCCTGATATGATACGTTTTTTCAATCGATCTGGCGAGTCTCATCATTTTTATGGAGTTTACTCCAAGGCTTTGAAACGGAGTATCTGCGTCGATGAGTTCATCTGCTATTTCAAGTTCATTTTTCAATAAGCGGATAAATTCATTTTGAATCTCTTTTTCTGCTGCAGCAGAAAAAGAGATGTCCGCACCTTGTCTCTTTTTATGTAAAGAATCAAATTGTCCTTGTTCGAAAGACGTTTTCAGCTGGGTGCGCTGGATTTTTCCGATCGCCGTTTTCGGAATGTCTTCTTTTGCCGCCGGCAATAAATAGTCAGGTGTGACGCCGACTTTCTGTGTCACATGCTGATGAATGGTTTGAAGCAGCTTGGCCATGCGGTTGTCATCCAATTGAACGGACGTGACAAAGAAGATCGCCAGCTTGTCTGTCGTGCTTTGATTCGGCCGGACGGCGCATGCAGCTGTAAATGACGTTTCAATTTCCGGTAATTCCTCAACGGCCGATTCAATCGCGTGGCTGTAGAAGTTTACGCCGTTAATGATGATGGCATCTTTTGTACGGCCCGTTATCGTCAGGCGGCCTTCACGCAAGAAGCCGAGGTCTCCCGTTTCAAACCAGCCGTCTTCTGTGAAGACACTCTCATTTAAATCCGGCCGCTCATAGTAGCCGCTCGTAACAGTCAGTCCCGACACTTGAAACCGGCCGATTTCTCCTTCTTCCACTACTTGATTCCGCTCATCCGTAATCCTCATGTTAAATCCCGGGATCGGAAGCCCGATCTCGACGAAACGGTCCTCATCGCTCGTGTTTGCCCGTGTAAACTCATCTGAGAAAATCACGCCTGAAGATGTTTCAGACATTCCCCATGCCGGCCGGATCGCATTAGCGGGCAGACCGTGCGGTTCGAGCAGCTCCATGATTCTGCGCCCGACTTTTGCAACCGCGGCCTCGCCGCCATTGAGCATGTAACGCATTGAGGATAAGTCCCAATTCCGGGTTTGAATGTCTTCTGCAAAGTCTGCAAGAAGACCGAAAGCAAAATTGGGCGCCCACGTAACGGAAGCGCGGTAATGATCAATTAAATCGAGCCATTTCAAAGGGTCCATCAAAATAGACTCACTTGGTATATTGATTTCTTTACACCCAAGGTAAACATCGCGCAGGTGGAGCATTCCGATGCCGCCGACATGGTCAAAAGGCATCCAGTTAAACGTGACGTCATCACTTGTATAGCCCTGCATTTGAATATTTCCTTTCACCATGCACACGATGTTTTCATGGCTGAGCATAACGGCTTTCGGCGTGCCCGTGCTCCCTGATGTTAACAGCAGCATCGCCAAGTCTTTCGGACGGGGATGGTGCCAGTCTGTTTCCATATCTGCCGCTGACAGATCTTCCGCGGCTAAAGCACAGAACCCGGCAAGTTTCTGCTCCTTCGCCCATTCTGTCATTTCCGGCAGCATCTCCCGGCTTGTGATGACAAACGGCTTATTCAAAAGCGTCCAGGCGTCTTTCAGTTTTTGAGTGCCGCTGTTCATTTCCGTATAAGCCGGTGCGGCTGCAAGCGGCACCGGAATGGCGCCCGCTAAAACACAGCCCCAAAAAGCGGGGATGAGCTGAGAATTGTCGCTGAGCTGCAAAATTACTTCATCTGCAGCTTTCACTCCTGATTGCCGGAGCCCTTTTACAATTGAAAGAGCGATTTTTCTCAGACCGCTGTACGTCTGATATACTTCAGTACCGTCAGGCTGGATATAAGTGATTCCCTTTGTGTCTCCCGCCGCCGCGGCAGTTTTATGCAGAACTTCAGGAATCGTCATCGGCTGATCCGCAGAGAGCCGCAATGGTTTTCCATAACTGACAGATGGTTTGAGTAACCCGCTTTCATTCATATCCCTTTTCATAGAGCTGCCTCCATTTCATCTGTATGTATGATGTATTTTTACACTCCGTACATGGTCGTGATCCGTTTTTTCACTTCTTCATCATGAAAGGTTTTGTCATGCATGATTAATTCTTTTTCAATAACGGCAGGCAGCTGCTCGCGAATCGGCGCCACTAAGTGTTTTTTCAAAGTGATTAAAGAGTTTCGAGGCTTTTCCGCAAGCTCACGGGCCAATTCCTTCGCATGGCTTAATACCTGCTGGCGCGGCAGCACCGGAAAAGGAACTCCCCTTTTCTCCAATTCACCGCCTCGGTAATGGCCGCCGTTCATCAGCATCTCATGCCCAAGGCTGAAGCCGAGCTTTTGAGGGACGATAAATGTAGCGCCCATTCCTGGGGTAAACCCGTATTTCATAAAGTTTGCGGTATACACACTTTCTCTGCTTAAAATGACAAAATCAGCAAACAGCCCCATGACAAACCCGCCGCCGATTCCATGTCCCTGCATAGCGGCAACGACGGGAATATCGCATTCCAGCGCCAAAGAGTACATGCGGTCTTCTGTAAACTTCGTAATGCCCTGCTGAATCCTCAGCAGACCTTCCTGCGTGCCTCCTGAAGCAAAGTAATTATCATACCCGGTTAAAATAACGGCTTTATAGGCTGAAGATGCCTGTATCCGTTCAAACGCCTTCATTAATCCATCTGTCAGCTCTTGTGAAAAGGCGTTTTTGTGAGCTCTGTCTTGCATCGTCACTTGGACAATATCCGGTTCGATCTCAAGCAGTTCAACTGCAGCGTGCGGCATGATATCCTCCTAACTGTTTTCATTCTCCCATGGTAACCGGCCCGTTTCTGCGTAACGGATAATGGCCGATTGATTATCCCGGTCTGAAAACATAGCTTGGTTTTCCGCTAAAGCGATTGATTTAGAGCGATGAACAAGGTCATTCAGCGAGTCCATGTATTGTTTGTAGCGGATGACGGCCTTTTTCGACAGCAGGCGGAGGCGAAGCAAATGCTTTCTCAGCTCCGCGCCGCTTTCCGGGCTGCAAACATCCGCAAGCCCCCATTCCTGTGCCTGCCGGACGGAAACGGGTTTTGTCATGATTGTCATATAATGCGCCTTTTGGAACCCGATCCGCTGAATCAAAAACGGCAGAACGCACGCGGGAAAAAGTCCGAACAACAGTTCAGATAAGCTGAATGAAGCGGACTCGTCTGCAATGACAATATCGCTGGCGGCAGCAAAGCCAACTCCTCCGGCATTTACTTTTCCGCGGACGTGGGCGATTGTAATGTACGGCCCCGACTTTAATGCCAGCCATAAACGGTACAGCGGTTCCTGCGTCTCCGCATGCTGAATCCCCTGCCGCATCTTCTGATACATCTCGCCGAAATCTGCCCCAAAACAAAACACCTCAGGCAGCCCTTCAAGCACTACGACGGTAACCGATGCCTCGCATTCAGAAAGAACATGCAGGCATTCCTCCACTAAACGGTCATTAATCGTATTATTGGCTTCAGGGCGGTAAAAGGTAATGAAGCAGACATTTTGCTGAAAGCGGACTTGTATCGTGTCATAGGTCACGGCAGCCACCTGTATTTCCGATGAAATTCGCTGATTTCTTCTAAATATAAACGCGGGCTTCCTTTGTGATGGTCTGAGATGCCCGGGATCATGTTCATATCCAGCTTTACATTACGGGTGCCGAACTTCACCATGCCGCTTCCTTTAAATAATTCTTCATACTCTTCCATTGACAGTCGATACCTATTGTTCAAATGCTCTTCTATTCCAAATGACCGCTGCCGTATTTGTCCCTCAGGCGTAACGATGCCGCTGTAAAATTCCGAGCAGCAGCCTGATCCGTAAGAAAAACAGCCGATCCGTTTTGAGGTTTCAAATGTCCCCTGGTCGATGGTGCTTGCCAGCGCCAAAAGGACGGCGGCTCCCATAATATTTCCGACTCTCTGACAATAACGTAATCCCGGCTCTACCCTGCTTTGGAAATCCTGTTCAATCTCAGCGCTTTTCGCTTTCGCGAGCTTGCGCATCATCGTACGATGCGCTCCTTTTACCATGCCGCCAAACGGCGTATGATAGGCCAAATAGTGAAACGTATCCTTGTAATCGGCAAGAGGCACACGGTTTTTGTACTCCCGAAACGTCTGTTCACAGCAATCGAGATAGGACATCAGTGACAGGTCCGCATCTCCCGCTTCACTGTCGGGAATCGGTCGGCACGTATCCATAACTTCATAGCCGTAGTAGCCGTTTGCACCCGCATCCGCCTGAAAAACGATCGGATTTTCACCTACCAATAAGGCAACCGCACCCGCTCCGGCACTCGGTTCTGCGTAAGACCAATCCTCGCTTAACGCATCGCCGCCTTCGGCAATTAAGAACCGGGAAATATCAGTCGCAACGACAAGCGCTTTGGCTCCCGGGGATGTTTGAGACAAAATAAAGTTGAGCGCCATCTGATAACCCGCCGTTCCCGAATAACAGGCTTGTTTCAGCTCAAATAAACGGCAGTTCCGATTCAGTCCTAAGTGATCATGGATATATGTACTGAGTGATTTTCCGAAGTCAATGCCCGACTCCGAACAGGTGATCAGCAGTTCAATCCGGTCTTTTTCAGCCTCTGTCAAGCGGTCAATAATCGGCTTTGCCGCATTTACACCGAATGTAACGGGGTCTTCGTACGGAAGCGCTACCGCTTTTTCTTTCATCAATAAATTTTCAAATCTGGCAGGGTCTAAATTTCTGTATGCCGCCAGCTGCATGACATCGAGATAAGCCGTACCGCCAAACACATTGATTGCTTCTATTCCGGCCGCAGCCATGATCTTCGCCTCCACATATGTATTAAATTCCCGTTTTTCGTTCGTTTTTTAAATCAGACAGCCTGTACTTTTTCATACAGCTTTTCTGCTAATTCGCCGATATTCGTAACTCCCGTCAGCTCAACGCGGGGAATCTGCAGCGATAAATCCTCCAGCATCATCGTAATAATCTCAGCCCGGTCAACGGAATCCGCCCCTAAATCAGCCAAGCGGTCTTCAAATGAAAGCTCCCTGCCTTCTAATTCAGGCAAAACCTCATATATATTGCGTTGCAGCATTTCAAAAATTCTCTCTTTATTCATTGACATTTCCTCCTAGTCCTCTTTCGTTTTATGAATATTTCATGTTTTCAATCTATCATTTCGTCTTGTCAACACATTTCCAGAAACGCGCTTATTTTTTTATTTAAAAGCGAGGCTGTCTCTTCCATAAGACGGCAGCCGATTTCATCAACGCGGCGGTTTCTCCATGATTCCAGTTCCGTTCCTTTAATCCATTGGTTAAATGCGCCTAATGCAGGTCCGCAGTGAATTTGGTAATCCACCTTAGCTTCAGGGTCTCCTTTAATCGCTAAAGAAGAGCTCTGCCTGAAGTACCATTTGAATACGAGCGCCATTTTATGTTTCGGGTTCCGCTCAGCCTTTAACAACTCTTCATTTGAAAGTCGTGCCTTTACTTCTTCGTACACGTCTCTTATGCTGCGCTTGAAATATTTTTGTTCAATTTGGGTGAGTGTTCTTTCGTCGATTTCCTCAAGCGAGCTGTAACGCTGGTATAAATCATGCAGCTTGCCGGCTCGGGTCGGGAAGAACAGCCCTTTCTTTAATACCTGCACCTTGCTGCCTGATTCAAACATATCCCCTGCGGGCGCGTAAGCTGTGTCTTGCACATTCATCTGCTGAAGCAGATCCTTTACCTTATCACTCGTTGCGGCTTCAACGGTGCATTGGTTGATCGAGCCGGTCACAATAAAGTCAGCCCCCAGCATAAATGCCGCCATCGCAGACTCCGGAGTCCCGATTCCGCCTGCCGCCCCGACCCGGATGGTTTTATCATATTGATATTTCTTCATCATTTCGTCCCGCAGCAGCAGCATCGCCGGCATAAGACTGTATGCGGACCCCCCGTCTGTATGGCCGCCTGAGTCCGCTTCCACGCAGATGTCATGCGCAACCGGGATTTCCCGCATAAGGTCTGCTTCTTCAGCCGTAATTTTGTTTTCCGCCGCCAGTTTTTGAAGAAGATGTTCAGGAGCCGGACTTAAAAACGCTTCCGCTACCTCAGGCCGTGACAGCTTCGCAATAATACGATTGCGCGGAATGACCTTGCCATCATTACCGCGCTTTATTCCCTTAGCGCGAAACCTTACTAAAGCAGGAGTAACCGTTAAAAATGCCGACGCCTCCAGATTTATGACCCCGTGTTTCAGTAAAAGGTCAATCATTTTTTCTTCTGAATCTGTATGCTTCATGCTGTGTACGACATTAATGCCGAAGGCGCCGCCGTACTGAAGTTCGTTTTGAATCGACAAAATGGCGTCCTCAGCCTGCGGGATGCTTAAACCGCCTGTTCCGAAAAAACCCATCATGCCTTTTTTGGCCAGTTTTACGACCATTTCCTTTGAAGCGATTCCCCGGTACATGCCGCCGGCCAGATAAGCGTATGTCAGCTGGTAATCGCGTTTAAACTCTTCATTTCCTAATGACGCCGCTGTAACGGCTGGCCGGGCGGTGACTGCGGGAGCTTTTGCTTCTTCTGTAATCGGCTCTGCTTCAGCCGTAATTCTCTGAATAAGTCCGGCCAGCACTTTTCCCGGGCCGATTTCCTCAAAGCTCATGTCTTTTCTGCCCATTAAAAAACGGATACTGTCTGTCCAGTTCACTGTGCCGCTGATTTGTTCCGCCAGCGTTTCCTTTATCCTTGCTTGTTCATACGGCCTTGCCGTGACATTTGAAATAACGGGAATCGACAGCGGATTAAAGTGAAGGGACTCAATAAAATGTGTAAACTCCTCCTTCGCTTCACGCATATATCTGGAATGAAAGGCTCCGCTGACATTTAAGCGATGGACCATTTTTACGCCTTTGACCGCTTCAAATACGGCTGCGGCTTTTTCTATATCTTCTTTATATCCGGAAATCACGATTTGCTGAGGTGTGTTGATATTGGCGATATCTATCATATGTAATTGATATTCTCTTAAAACGTCTGTCACCTGCTGATGATTCAGGCCGATCACGGCTGCCATGCCGCCTCCTGATGCACGGCTCATCAGCTCGCCTCTTTTTTTGACAAGCTGTAAGCCTTCCGCAAAATCAAATGCTCCCGCTGCGTATAAAGCGTTGTACTCTCCTAAACTGTGTCCTGCCACAAAATCCGGTTTCAGTCCGGTTTCCTCTGTCTTTTTCAAATAACAGAGAGCGTTGACGACATACAGCGCCGGCTGGGTGAACTGTGTCTGATGTAAACGTCCCCCATCCTGGCACAGTTCTTTCACCGAGTATCCGAGAATATGATCGGCCTTTGCAGTCAGCTCGGGATATTGATCAAATAAATCGGCCCCCATGCCTTTTTGCTGAGAACCTTGGCCGGGAAAAACAAAGGTAATCATCTCATTGTCTCCTTCCGGGCGATGATAAAATGATGTCTTCTATTTGCTGTAAATGGTTTATTTCTTTATGAAACGGCGTCATAATGGTGCGGATGCGCTCTGCCGAATCTGCGGGAAGCAGCTGTTTGGCAAACGCCGCCAAAGTTCCGGACGGTCCTGCATCAATATACATGCCTTGCTGGCGGCTTTCTGCATATTGAAGCGCTTCCCGAAATCGGATGGGCTTTCTTACTGCATCCCAGAAAAAATCTTTTTGGACGTCTGTTACGATGCCGCCCGACAGACTGGAAATATAGGGTATCGAAGGAGGCTGCATTGACTTCGTGTCTAAAAAACGCTTAAATGCATGCTCCGCCGGGTCGATAAGCGCTGAGTGAAACCCATACGAAACCGGTAAAAGCTGATGAGGAATCTGCTTTTCTCTCAGAAATTCCATCATCCCTCTTACCTTTTCCCGCTCTCCGGAGATGACAAAGTGAGAATGATAATTAACAGAAGCCAATTCACTCTGCTCATATAACATCGGAGATTCTTGATATAATTGCGGATCGCCCAGTATCGCCAGCATACTTCCTTTGCGGCATGTTTGTTCAATGATTCCGGCCTGTTCCTGCACGCAATCCAAGGCATCTTCCGGGCTCATCACACCAGATACGGCCGCCGAGGCGTATTCTCCGAGGCTTGCCCCGATGACGAAATCAGGCCGGATGCCCTTTTTCTCCATCGCGTAAGCAAGTGCATACTCAGCCATAAAAATCGCAGGGTGAGTAAGAAGAATGCGGTCAAACGGATCAGACAGCCGCTTGCCCGAATGATAAACTTCTTTTATGACAGATAAACCGGTACGCCTCGCAGCAAAATCGTCCATATCCAGCATCTTTTCCCGAAAAGCGGAGTTATGGTTAAACAGTTCTTTTCCCATCTGATAATATTGGGAGCCCTGTCCAGAAAACATGAAAACAATTGGCTGATTCATTTGTTCTCCTTTTAGCTGCTTATTTTTTTAAAATATTGATTTATGAGATTCATGATGTTGTGTGCAGATGAGGTGGTCATGATGATTTTTGACTTGCACATATTGTGAAAAGGTGGTGACTTTTTCCTAAGGGCCGCTAAACGGCGCCTGAAGGTTCAGTTTCTTTTTTGATGCGGTGAATGAGACCTGTCAGCACATGGCCCGGGCCTACTTCTTCGAATTCCATCCGTCCTTTGTTCATCAGGTAATGGATGCTTTCGTTCCACCGGACTGAATGGTCGATCTGATCGGCCAGAACCGAGTGGATTCCGTCTTGTTCATAAGGTCTGGCATGTACGTTCGAAATGACAGGAATTGATATAGCAGAAAAATGAAATGACTGTAAAAATTTTTTGAACTCTTCTTTTGCTTCGCTCATATATCTGGAGTGAAAAGCGCCGCTCACGTTTAAAGGGTGAAACATCGTAACACTTTTTATTCCTTCAAACACAGCTTTCGCCCTTTCAATATCTTCTTTACGTCCAGAAATGACAACTTGATGAGGGGAATTGATATTGGCAATATCAACCGTATGTAATTCATGTGTTTGGAGTACGTCCGCGACCTGGCTTTCAGTTAAACCCATTACGGCGGCCATTTTTCCGTCGGTGGCCATACTCATTAATTCGCCTCTTTTGCGGACAAGCTGCAAGCCCGTGATAAAATCAAATGCTCCCGCTGCAAACAGCGCGTTATATTCTCCCAGACTGTGGCCGGCCGTATAATCGGGCTGAATGTTTGAATCTTGGATTTTTTTCAAATAGCTTAGCGCGTTGACAACGTATAAAGCAGGCTGAGTGAATTGTGTTTTGTGAAGGTTAGAATACGGATTTTCCAAACAAAGCCGTTTCATAGAGTATCCGAGCGTTTCATCAGCCTGCTCAGTCAATTCTTTAAACTCGTCAAAGAGTGAACTTCCCATTCCCTGTTTCTGAGAGCCCTGCCCTGGGAATAAGTATGTGATCATTTTCTCAGCCATCCTTCCTCGGATTCAGATAGAAAGCATGTTCATGTTGATAGTAACTTCACAAAAATACCATGTCAAGTTAATTTCTCCTACGGCCGCTCCTTCATAATGCCTAATTTCTCCAGGCCGGCAGCCGATTCAGGGCTTTCGAAACGGAAATAAGCAGAACGGCCCATTCGACACATTTTGCGCACAATCTCGCAAATCCCTGTTACTCGGCCAAATCCCGCCCGAAAACCGGTAACAATATATCATTTTCTTTATAGATTTTCTTTCAGATATAAGCAAAAACAGTCAAATAGAACTAAATTCCCTATACCGACATGTTATTTAAAATCGAACAGTCCTTTTTGATTTTTTCTGTTGCGAAAATTCACGAAATGTTCCTTTTTATCAATTTGAAAATAAATATTATACTTCAGAAGGCGTTCCATCTTTTGGCCCGGCTCTTCTCCGAATGAATGCCCCGGGTGCACCCGCACGTCAGGGGGAATGAGAGCTTTAATCCGCTGTATACTGTCAAACATATCTTCAGCAGAGCTCCCTCTGTCCTCACATATGCCGCAGCCTTCAATAAACACTGTATCCCCGGTAAAAAGATGGTCAGAAAGCAAATAACACATTCCGCCCGCCGTGTGTCCCGGGGTCAGTATACTTCTGATTATAAAGCCTCCTGCCGCAAAGGTCTGGCCGTCTTCGAGAGCTATTAAATTTCTGCACCGGAATTGATAAAAGCTGATCTCTTCTGCCGACATGTACACATCAGAATGATAGATCTGCTGCAAAGGTTCGACTAGATTCACATGATCATAATGAGAATGAGTTAATAAAATAGCGGACAAATCAACATCCAATTCATATAACGTATTTGTGATTTTATCGATTTCCCACGACGGATCAACAACGATCGCAGATTTTCTGACACGATCCGCGATGATATAACAATAGTTGGACCACATCTGGTGAAATGTTTTGATTTGATGAACTTCATATGTATGATCCATTGTCACCATTCCTATTTGTAATATCCGGACATACAAATGAACACCCGTCCGGCCTACTGTTTCCACTTTATCAGATGGCACATTGATTTTCCATGGATTTTCCGGTAAAGATAAAAAACTGTTCAAATCAACAAAAAGCCCCAGCGGCAGGCTTTTTGGCAATTTGTTATCTTAATATATAAGGAAATAAGAATATTCATTTACCTGAATACTTTAGGGAATTTTATTCAGAAAATGAAGGATGTTTTTGAGATTGGGATAGTAAGAAAAACGAAATGAAAAGACACGACCGAAGAACCAGTAATTATGAACCATTACCATCGCAGCCTCACTTTATCAAAATGTTATAACGTTAATATTAGAATAGTATTTTAACCGGTTGAATTATGATGATATAACTTACCTTAAAGCCCCAAGGAAACAGTTACATAAGTACCCCCGTATTGTTCTGCTTAAATCGTTCACAAATAATTAATAATTATTTACAGTTGGAAATATAGAAAATATCTAATGGTTACTATGCAAGACAAAATCTTTAAGGAGTGTTTTAAAATGAATGTAAAGAAAACTGTAGTTTCAGCGCTTTCTATTTCGGCATTGGCCTTGGCGGTTGGCGGGGCAGCATCTGCAAAAGAAATAAACACATCTCCGGTTCCAAAAACAAATTCTATTGTTCTCTCAGGCCCGATTAAGGCTCAAGACTATTCCATCACATTAAAAGTCATTTCTAACCCAGTAGCCTATTACTATTCCTCTGATTCGAGCGGTGTAGCATCTGTAACACAGGGCGGAGTAGTTAAAGGCGTAAGCAAAGGCTCGGCTATATTACTTTACTAGCAAAGGCGCCGACAACATCAAAGCTTTATTTCAAGATCATGCAGGCGTCACAGATGAATGGCTGGAATTGATTGATATGAAAATCGAGTTTCTCACAAGCATAGAAGCTATGATTGAAGATGCCGGGCTTTCAGATTCTTAT
>NZ_JAHXDO010000014.1:0-80980 GCF_019891195.1 Bacillus sp. YC2
TCAATGTTGTCGTTTTACCGCTGCCGCTGGGCCCGATAATGACAAAGAATTCGCCTTTATTTATCACTGCATTGAATGATTTCACAGCATAAGTTCCGTCTTTGTACTGTTTTGATACATTGTTAAATTCAATCATATCGTCACTTCCCTGTCATGATCTGTGATCAAACCTTTTTGCGCTAGCAATTGCCCGCTCGCCGCGATGAAGTCCCTCTTTCTCAAATTCTTTGTTTCTCATCTTATAGCTCCTTTTTCACATGTGATTTTGATGCCAATTGTATACAAACGTATACATAGTTTCAATATTATGATTTTCCAATAGGCGGATGTTTATATTCTGTTCTATCTACTCTATCATTCTGTTACAGTTGAGTATCTTTCTACTTTTCTGAATATTTGATAATAAATGAAAACTGTATTACATTATAAACATAGCCTGTTACATAAAATAACAGGCTATGTTCATGTACCGCCACCGAATTGATCAGGAGGGAAGCTTTATGTCTAACCATTCAGAATTAAGTGCAAGCGGCATGCACTATTTTCAAACTTATGATGAAAGCCTTGCTCTTTGGCCAGTCCCCCGCAAAACATTCTGCGTTCCTACTCGTTTCGGTCAAACGCATATAATCGAAAGCGGCCCCAAGGATGCCCCGCCGCTTGTATTACTTCATGGGGCATTATTCAGCTCCGTGATGTGGTATCCAAATATTGCGGATTGGAGCAGCAATTATCGGACATTTGCAATCGACATTATAGGTGATAAGAACAAAAGTATTCCTGCCGATTTTTGCGGCACGAGAGCGGGTTACGCTGATTGGCTTCTCGATGTTTTTGACACTCTGGAGATCGACAAGGCGCACATGATCGGACTTTCGCTTGGCGGGCTTCATACCATGAATTTTATTTTACGTGCGTCAGAAAGAGTGGAAGACGCAGTTATCCTGAGTCCCGCTGAAACGTTTATCCCCTTTCATCATGATTTCTATACATACGCTCTGCGTCTCCCGGAGCCAAATGGAGTTGAGAATTTTTTAAAGTGGATGATGGCAGATCGTGTTGAGTTGCATCCGAAGTTTTTGAAGCAGTTTCATGCCGGAGTAATGTGGCATGATGAATCAAGAATTCAAAAGCCTAACGCTGACGGATTTCCGTATGTTTTTACCGATGACGAATTACAATCCGTAAAAGTCCCTGTTCTTTTATTACTGGGTGAACATGAAGTCATTTATGACCCGCTATCAGCCTTACAACGCGCTTTGGCATTAGTTCCTGATATTGAAACGGAGATCATCAAACATGCCGGCCATGTCTTATCGATGGAACAGCCTGAATACGTCAATGAACGCGTATTGCGTTTTTTAGGGTCATAGGTGAAGGATGCACCCGGGTCACTGGGTGCTTTTTTCCTGTGGAAGAGGCCGATTAAAGCTGTATGAATCAAAAACTTCCCAGCATCGTTGGCATGTTCTAAAAGATCTTTAATCTTTTTCTTCAGATGTAAAATCAGTCAAGTCAACCTTCTCTGAATATTCACTTTCTCTTCTTAATAACGGCTAAACCTTTTTCCCTTTCTCTGTCGGAAAAAGGCATTGGCTTGGTCCTTTTTATTTAGCCTGATACATTGTCAGCAGCAATGGTTCTTTATCGATATGTTTACTGTATGTCCTATTGCGATAGCAAGGCTCAGCGGGGATAGCAGCTATTGATAAATCAAGAATAATTTGAAAGACATATGTAAAATCTATGTTCATGAGAACTGCCTGAAATAGTACGAAACAAATATACACCAAAGAAAGGCTCAGGTGCACGAAGGATGCCCCAATTGATTGGAATAACAGGAAATATCAAGATTGATCAATCCGGTCCTTTTCCGGGTTATGATCGGGCTTATGTAAATAATGACTATGTTCAGTCTGTGGCAGAAGCCGGCGGTGTGCCGTTTATATTACCGGTTATTAAGCAGCCGGACCTGCTGGAGCAGCAGATTTCCCGGCTGGATGGCGTGATCTTGTCAGGCGGCCAAGATGTGAATCCGCAATTATACGGGGAAGAACCATTACAGGCATTAGGCGGAACGTTTCCGGATCGGGATACGTACGAACAGCAATTGATAAAAACAGCTATTGCATTAAATAAGCCAATCTTAGCTATTTGCCGCGGAGTGCAAATATTAAATGTCACATTCGGCGGCAGTTTATATCAGGATTTGACATATGCTTCTTTTGCATATATTAAGCATAACCAGGAGAAAGAGCCGTCTTTAAAAACCCATTGCGTCTCTTTTGAAGCCGGTTCTCACCTTCACTCTTTGTTTGGAGATTCAGCAATGGTTAATTCGTTCCATCATCAAATCATAAAAGACGTCGCTCCGTCATTTAAAGCAACAGCTTATGCAAAAGACGGGGTCATCGAGGGAATAGAACGACAAGGTGATTTATTTGTCGTCGGTGTACAATGGCATCCGGAAATGCTCACAAAGAAACATGATGATATGAAGAAGCTTTTTTCTCTGTTTATTGAACGTTGTAACTGAGCTGTATCTGTTTGCAAACAGGGATGTAAGAGAAAATAATAAGATGAAAATAAAAAAACATACCAACATGATTTGGTATGTTTCTTCAGTGAGAACCAGATGAACTTTTGGGACAGCCCTTGTTCGCAATCATTAAAGCTGCAAAGATTAATAAAAACATGATGACAGGAAAGGATCGGCTGCCAGCGTGATCAAGAAGAATTCCCCCAAAAATCCCGCCGCCGGCAATAGCGATATTCCAAACGGTTGTATTCATAGACATAGCGGCGTCAACGTTAGCTTCCCCAACGGCTTGGGCTAACGCTGTTTGTAATAATGAAAATAACTAAGCAGCTGTTCTGTTGTAAGTATTGTTGCAAATTCATCGTGTAATGTCGCTAAAGATATATTGTGTATCGTTTCCGCATCATAATATGTACCGTTTTGGTCTTTCATCCCAAAAGCTGCCGCAGCATCTGAAACCAGATATGTGTTGAAACCTAAATTCGCACTCATTCTTGCAGTTGTTGAGACACAATGAGGTGTAGTCAAGCCTGTTATGATAACTGTTTCGATTTTATTCTCTTTTAGAAATTCTTCCAGATTAGTACCAATAAAGCTGCTGTTCACTTTCTTTGTTATTATTACTTCTCCTTCAATAGGCTTTACTATGTCTTTTACAGCATATCCCTCATTGTCCGGATGGAATACCGAACGGGGGTTGTCTGACTTGTGCTTTATATAGATGACTGTAAACCCTTTTTCCCTCCACAATTGAAGGATCTTAGACGTGTTTTCCTCAGCGTTAAGATTATTTCGCTCTCCCCATTTTTTATCATCGAATGCTTTTTGGATATCTACTAAAATTAAAGCTTTATTTTTATGATCCATGATTTCCTCCTATTATGAAATGCATAAAACCTTATATCTGATTATAACGGGCGTTGATTAAACAATAAACGATGGCAATCGATATGCTTTAGGTCTGTGTGTTGAACTATTCCATTGTCTTTCCTATTCATCGTTTTGTTTCTTCAAATATTAATGTTGAAGTATTTCTCAAATGCAGCTCTTCCGCTTTGTGTAATCTTGACAGCTCTTGTTTTAGGCTTACGAACTATCCATTCCTGTTCCAGCATTCTTACTAATAACGCATTCCCCAATGCCCCGGCAATATGATGTGTACGCTCACTCCAATCTAAGCAGCAGCGCGCAAATGCTCTTCTCTTATTTCTTTGTTGTTCTTCGTTAATACCAAAATTCTTTAAAAAAAGAACCCCTTCGGAAGTGACCTCAAAGTTTAAGCCGGCTTTTTTTAAAAGACCTTGCTCGATCATTGAATTTGCAACTTGCACGCCGATAAAACCGGCTAAATGATCATAACAGGTGCGGGCAAAATGCAAGTCGCTTTTTTCTCTTGAATCCTTTAATGATCTCACTTGAGAATCAGGCGAAATATGAAGCAATTGTTCGATCACTTTTGCAGTATCGGCGTCAGATAATTTATAATACCGATGTCTTCCATGCTTCTCTGCACTGATTAGCTTTGCTTCAAGCAATTTATGCAGATGAAAACTTGCAGTTTGAGGTTTAATGTTAGCGAGATATGCAAGCTCGCCTGCAGGGTGTATTCTTCCATCCATTAGGGTGAGAAGAATGGAAGAACGCGCGGGATCAGATAGCAGCGAAACTGTTTTTGCAATATTAGGATTCATGCTTGTCCTCCTTACATTCATATTTCGATGATAATTGAAATGTTAAACCTTTACAATAAAAATTGAATGATGATAAGGAGGCATAAGCGTTGGACAATCATTTTAAAGAAATTAAACCAAAAATTATGTATTACGGTACTTCAACATTACTTCTTAACACTTTGAATGAGGATGGCACCACCAATATTAGCCCTATGTCTTCTTCGTGGGCTCTCGGAAACTGTATTGTCCTTGGAGTAGGACTGGGAGGAAAAGCCATTGAAAATCTAGAAAGGCACAAGGAATGTGTCATAAACTTACCCAGCCCGGATTTATGGGAGAACGTTGAAAGAATTTCATCTTATAGCGGGAAAAAGGATATACCGCTTTTGAAGAAACAGATCGGGTTTACTTACAAAAAAGAAAAATACGAGGCAGCAGGGCTAACACCATTAGATTCGGTAACAGTTTTACCAACACGCATTAAAGAATGCCCTATCCAAATTGAAGCAGAAGTGAAACATATTCGGATTCCAGAATATGAAACATCATTTGCGATTGTAGAAACACAAGTGATACATTTTCATGCCGAGGAAAGCATCATATTGAACGAAAACCATATTGACCCTTTAAAATGGAGTCCGCTTATTTATAATTTCAGACATTATTTTGATTTAGGAAAACAAGTAGGAAAAACATTTCGCTCAGAGACGTGATGATGATTCATTAACCTTGGCGGCGCATCATCAGTATAAAAATAAAACATACCAATATCATTTGGTATGTTTATTTTCGGTTCATCTCAGATTGAATCAGCATTTTAATATGTAAATTCACCGTTGGCTGCTCCTTCATCTAATATTGATTTAACATAGCAGGACATTTCTTTATAAGCTTCAAGCACACGATCATGCGGCACCGGATAGGAATGATCGCTTTCAACAGCGTATTTAATAATGGACACCCGCTTTTTATCGGCGTTTGAATGAACGGTCGCATATGGCAAGTATACTTTCTGCCGCGCCGTTTTTTACTCTCTGCGGCTGCAGACTCCATAACACCTTTCCTTTCGCAAAGTTCAAATTTTGCACAAAGATTATTCGCACAGCTGATGTATACTAAAAAAGAGACCGGATGGTTCGGTCTTAAATATTGTCTGTTCTGACCTTGCCGTGATTGCATTTGCACCGCAAGCTAAAGGAGGAAAGCAAACTGAAACAGAGTAAGTTTCTTGCTTCTAAAGCGAAGCACTTGTACACAGCCATTCTCATTTTTATCTTAGTATATATTTTTTACACTGTGTATTTGAATTTGATAAAGGATCCAAAATCAACGTCTTTTCTGAGCCATAAAACTGTGCTGCGTGAATCATTTAACCTGCCGCTTTGGTTAAATGTCATGTATGTGCACGTCATTTTTGCGTGTTTGGCTATGTTCACCGGGGCTGTTAACTTCTCAAGAAGAATGTTGACAGGTATACCTAAGGTACACAAACTGAATGGATATTTCTATTTCATTTCGGTACTTATCGTGACACTTACATCAGGATATATGGCTCCGTACTCAACCGGCGGAAGAAGTGTAAGCATAGCCTTTAATATCGTGAATATCATTTGGCCTGCGATGACGGTTACTGCAATATTCAAAGCCAGACGAAAGCAATACAGCAAGCATCAAGAATGGATCATCAGAAGTTATTTATTCTGCTTTACTAATCTATTTATTCATTTGATTACCTCAGCCTGCAATAAGGGATTCGGATTGATCCATGATATTAGTTACACGATTGGTGTTTATGGAGCCATTGTTCTTAACCTTGTCATCGCAGAACTCATCATTCGATTTAGAAAGCAGCCGTACAACCTGCAAGCACCTCTTGCTAAAAATAGAGGGATTATTTGATCCCCCTTCAATACAGGCGAATTGTTTCTTCTGCTTCTTTTACTTTATGTTTTTGTTTATTTTGACTTATCGCATCTTTGAGAGCGCAAACACGTTTACAGAAACAGTATTTCATGTGTAACTTTTCCTACAATCGGTGCTATACAAAAAATGAGCAGACGAGAGTCTGCTCATTGCATAACGTTACCAACATTTCGCTGTTATTTCTCCAGGTTAAATCGGTCTTTGATCTTTTCCGGCAGTTTATCGGATTTAATAGCTTCAGGTTCTCCGGTATATCCATCATAGCTCCTCGGCACACGTACAATGTCTCCTTCTTGATAAGGCTTTTCAACAAAGAAAGAGACCGTCTTTTTCTTTCCTTTTTCATTATAACCTTCTACATTATAAACGTAATTGTTTTTAGTTTCGTTTTTTTCCGCCTTTCCATGAATTTGGACGTAATAATCGCTTTCCAGTACGGCACCGCGATCAGCACACCCTCCTAATATGAAAACCGATAAGCAGCCTGCTATTAAAATGAAAACTCTCATATTTTTCATTCTTCATCACTCCTTTTATATTTCTTATTTTAATGGACACCGTATATCGAATAAATGCGGCTATCTTACACTCGACTTACTTTTTCGTAAGAATTGTCCTGATATCAAAAAAAGCCCGCCTTTTCAGGTGCGCTTTTCACAATCCGCTAATCACTGGATTCGCTTCTAAAGTTTCCTTTTACTTCTTCATAATCCGGTGTTTTTCTTGATACCCTGTCAATTATTCCCCCGGTAAGCCCAATCTGGATAAGCGCATTCCCTCTTCCAAAATTTAGATTCCCCTTTCTCTTATACCTTATATCGCCCAGGCAGCTTTCAGTTTTTTAATGCCTATTCGTATGTTGTCTTCAGAAACCCCTGCGAATCCAAGTGATACGGCTTTTGCAGGAGGCTGTTTTTTATAAGAAAGAGAAACAGGATAAATCTTCACGCCTTGTTCCTTTGCCTTCTCAATCAGCTCTTTTTCACTAAATGGCAAGAAAACGTCAAGTAAGATACGGAGCCCGGAGTTTTCTCCGCGAATCCTGACATACTTCCCTAATTCGCTTTGTACAGCCTCTAATAATATGGATCTTTTTTTTCGGTACAGCTTTCTCATTCTGTTGATATGTTTTTGCCAATCTCCATTTTTTATAAATTCAGCAAGAGCTGGACACTTGTCGCAGTGAATGTCGCCGTTATAGCGTGCGTGGCAGCCGCACGGCGCTTCGCAAAGTAACGAAAAAAAAACGGGTCGGAACAGAAATAGTATCATGATCCGGGCCCGTTTATCATTTTTAGAATTGCTTCATCACTCGTTCCCGCAATATTCGCCTGATGGAAAGAAGGTCTGTTGATGCAAAGGTCAAGTCTTACAACTGATGCGTCGCCTGGATTAGATATAAAAGAACGAACAATTTACTCTTACAGTTTTCAGAAATAGGGGATTTATTGATTATTTTGTCAGCTCCAGTTTTTCTCTATAAATTGAATTGCAGGTTGTAAATCGGTTTTGTTAGCAATTGATATGACAGCAGGAACCACAGAAGGGTCCGTTTTGGAGAAGTTAGGAATCCGTGGATCTAAACGGAAAAACCGATCTCCCAGAAGTTGAGAACTGACCATGGATTCATAGTAACCATTTCCGCCAGCGACAATCGAAAGAAACGGCAGTAACGGCTCATTGGGCGATCGATCGAAAAGGACTCCCCAATTCGGAGGAAGATCCTCCAGATTTTCGGGGCGTATGTTATCTGAACTCACCATTCCCCATCCCTTCGTATCTCTTCTTAACTGAGTCGGGGTTTCACCCGTTCCAATGGATAATACTGCAATTTGATCCAGCGGCTGGTTGGCTTTACCCACAGCAAACGCGATACTGGCTGTACTAGGGTTAGTTGCCACTACGTACCCATCCACGTAGTTTTGATAGGCTCGCTGCGTCGCGGGAGCACCGCTGCTGCGCAGGATGACATCACTCGCTTTTTCATTTAAATAGGGAGAGCCAGGATAATTGTGGAATAACACAGGAGTCCAGCGATTCAGCTCCGGTGAGTATAAATGAAATGCAGGAACAACAATTCGTTTTCTAAAGTTTTTAAGACGAAGACCTGATGGAAAAAATGATTCTACCGCTTCAATAAAACCGGAATATGGCAATTGCTGATTAAAAACAGGTCCTCCCGGCCGGGAAACGCTGTATGCCGGCAGGATTTTTTCCTTAAAATACTCGAGGGTCTCCTTCGGCGATCTTCCGCTTGCTAACGCAAGGGCAATAAATGAACCGATTGAACTTCCCGAGAAAACATCGGTTCGTCTAATTAAGTCTGGTGTTAGTCGAGACAATCTGTTTATAAGTTGTAAACTTAAAGCCCCTAAGGTACCGCCTCCGTCAAAGGTCATGATCCGATATGTTGTCAAAGTCTTTTTTCTCCTTTCTAAAACTGAACACAAGTATCATTCAATATATGCTGAGCTTGTGTCTGTTGTGTACACTTTGACATATTTTAAAGATGAATTGTTTCTTCTGCTTCTTTTACTTTAAAAACGCCGAATTCTGTCCATGTCATCTTTACACCATAATGTGAAGGAAAAGGCTGGTACCATCCTTGGAAGCCGAACAAACCAAGCTGAATTTACAAAATATTAATACGTGAATTAATTGCCAATCCTATAAAACAAATGCTGAGGAGCAGCACCCTCAGCATTTGTTTTTATAGCCTATCATTTTCAATGTTTGTTTATCACATGTCAGAAAGGCATCACAAAATTCGCATGGCATAAAACCGCCAGAAGCTAGAAATAATGGCCGGCATGTTTATTTATTTCTTTACCCAGCTGTATCCCGTTGGATTATGGAATTTAATATTATTACCACATGGCCCTGCTTGATGAGAAGATGGCTGACCATATTTGAGAACGTTTTTAGATGAAACTTCATATCAGTTTCAAATAAATCGAATGTCATTAAATACCGCCCAATCTCTTTAGATATGGCGGATATGGCGTCCAGTAATACTTTAAGACACTCACATGCCGCTTAGTGAGGATTACTCATTCCATAAAAGAACGGTCAGGACATAGTTAGACATCTATTTCTAGCAATTTTCAGCTAATCCTGATTCATTTTTGATATGATACATAAAAAAAGAAGGATTTGCATGGAGCAAGGATCTGGCACAACAAATTGACGCTGCGTTTTATGAAGTCCAACACGGGGGTCATTTCTTAGAAAATGAAGGATTTACTTCTTTGCCTATTGTTTATGAAAATAAAACATGAACGGAGCATGAATGATGCAAAAAAGGCACCGAACGGCGCCTTTTTTTATCTCTTATTTCGTATTTCTTGTAAACTTCGGCAGTCCAAACATAATAGCGATAATGCCGCAGATCCCGATTAAAACGGGGTAGAAAGAGTATGGCAGGATGCTGACGGGTGAAATATTCCCGAATTTCCCGGCCGATAACAGCTGCGCGCCGTAAGGGATCAGTCCTTGTATCATGCACGAAAAGATATCTAAAATACTTGCCGATTTTCTATTGTCGATATTAAATTCATCAGCAATATTTTTTGCAATCGGCCCGGCTGCGATAATGGAGATCGTATTATTGGCCGCAGCCAGGTTCGTAACGCTGACCAGTCCGGCAATGCCGGCTTCAGCACCTTTTTTCGAACGGATTCGTTTCGTAATGAACTCCAGTAAAAAGTCGATCCCGCCGTTTTGTTTCATAACGCCGACCATTCCGCCGATCAGCATGGACAGGATGATCAGATCGGACATTCCGGCAATTCCATCCGTAATCGCCTTAAAATAAGAATCAAACGTCAGGCTGCCGCCCGCTAATCCTATGATTCCCGTTAAAACCAATCCGCCGAAAATGACAGCCATCACATTAAAACCGAGTAACGCGAAGACCAACACGGCGACATAAGGGAGCACTTTGATCCAGCTGTAAGATTCAGCACCCGTATGGCCTGCATGGCCTGCCGAAATAAAAAACAATATAATAACAGTTACAATAGCAGCGGGCAAAACAATCAGAAAGTTCGTTTTAAATTTATCCATCATTTGTGTTTTTTGCGTTCGGACTGCCGCAATGGTCGTGTCGGAAATAAAAGAAAGATTATCTCCAAACATAGCTCCGCCAACCACGGCAGCAATCGGAATCGCGCTGGAAATGCCAAGCTCTCCGCTCAAACCGGCGCTGATCGGCGCAACCGCCGCAATTGTCCCCATTGATGTTCCCATTGATATAGAAATGAAACAAGCAATGATGAACAGCCCCGGCAGCAAAAACTGCTGCGGAATAATGCTTAAAGCAAGATTGACAGTTGAGTGCACCGCTCCCATCGCCTCAGCCGCTGAAGAAAAGGCACCTGCCAATATAAAAATCATAACCATAATGATAATATCAGGATGTCCCGCTCCGGAAGCAAACCATTCTATTTTTTGATTGAGCGATTTCTTCCGGTTAAATAACAGCGCAAAAGCTGATGCTATGATCGCTGCAATCAAGATCGGCAATTTATAAAAATCTCCGGTCACCAGACCAGAGCCGACAAAAAGCCCTACGAATAAGACTAATGGCAATAACGCCCAAGGATTCTTATTATTGTTCATCTGGGTAAACCACCTCTTTTCAGCATTAAAGTCGCTAATCACAGTCTAAGCAACATTTCACACTTTAAAAGTCTGCAGTAAAAAAGTCAAGCTGAAAAAAGGATAAATCAAGATTGATAAGATAGAAAAAGCTGTTTTGATTTCTCTTTATGGTTCCCTCACATTCTTTATCATAAGGAAACAAAGCAATTCTGAAGAAAATAAAAAAACCAAAGCTCCGTTTCCCTTGGTACATTTAACAAGAGACACACCATAGATCCAAATTTGCTGATTTTCTAATTTCTCTCTGGTTATTTTCATGGGCTGACACCCCTGCCCCGCCCATTATCCCTTCTTTTCTGCCGCTCTTTTTATTAAGGAATCAGGCTACTTCGAAATGGCGTGCCGCCGGAATTAAAAAAACACCAAGGTCGGTGACACTTGGTGTTTTGGGGACGCGGTTATTGTTGTCAAACCGCATGACCGCTTTACGAAAGGTTATTTTCAGTATCATTTCTTATTTTCCTTGTGTTCTCTGTCCTGCCAACGAATAAGGTGACCGCAACACTGGCTAAGCTGACCAAAGTTCCCGCAATGGAAACAAGGATTGTCAAAAAGCCATTGGGAATAAGAAATCCAATTGGAATGAGCCCCGCAAAAGTGAGAACGATAAAACATTGATAGACTCCCGATATGATTCTCACAATCAAGCGGCCAAAAAAGGACATGACTAATGGAGGGATGAATAAACATAAAATGATTCCAAGTGATATCAATAAAATCATAGGCTCGTCAAATGAAATAACATTTTCGCCGGGAGACTCTTCAGCAGCCGTGAATAAAACAAATATTGACATCATCAGCGTAAGAAAAACAAGAAAAAACCTTTTCAACAACGTTATACTCCTTTTTTATAAAAACGGGTATTCTGCTTTTTTATTTTCGATAACCATTTTATGTTATCAAATGAAATAATATGAAGTCAAACCGGTTTGGTGGATCTGCCATTATCGCTCCTGCTATTTCAACCAACTTAAAAAGACTAATAGATCAACAGATAGGATAATCACTAAAATAAATTTACTTTTTTTATTTCAGACTCCAATCTCTTCATTACTTGACAAATAAAAGTAATAAGGCAAACTAAAATTACCGCAAAGTAAAAGCTTTTATAAAATTGTGATAATGAGGTGGAGTTAATGATTTTAGATTTAAAAGGTGAAACCAACATGGACCATCTTGTGGGGATGCTGTATTCTGCCGTTAATGAAAATTACAGTCGCTTAAAATCCATTGTATCAGACATGTCACAGGAGGAGATCGATTATAAAGGAGCAAATCAAAAATACAATAGTACAGCTCAGCTAATAAGACACTTAGCATATGTTGATCTCAACTGGATATTTAAAATTAAGGGTGAGCCGATACCAAAGCAGCTTGAAGATAAGTATGGACCAATGTTAGATAAGAACAATAAGATTCCTTTCATTTCCGGTGTTTCATTAAAACAAATTCTCTCTGATTATGATGAAGTATTCAGTATGTTTAAGTCTATTTGTTATCAATTAACTGACAGTCAACTGAATCATACAGTAGATTATGAAGCTGGAAAACAAGCAACCATTCAATGGGGCATATGGCATATGGCAGATCATAATAGATACCATCAAGCTCATATTAATCAACTTCACAAATGGTTTGAAGAAGAAAAACAGAAACTTAGCGGCTATAATTGTTGAGGTAAGAAGGTGATGAGCAATGCCGATATACAATATTTTGAAGTTATTGAATGGCGGCGGATAAGGCTTATATCATAAACTTTGGTATATTAGCGGTATGAAAAGGACCTGTAGCCATTACAAGATTCTTCGTTTGATATTCTTCCCGATCTGTTTTTATTAAGAAATGATTCTTTAATTTCAGGACACTTATTACTTCTGTCCGTAATTGGATTGGAATTTCAAATCTTTCAGCATATTTCTTTAAATAAGCAACAATTTCATTTTTTGAAGGAAATCCATGCTTTTCTCCTTCAAGATGCATTCCAGGCAAAGAGCTATACATTCGAGAAGTAAACAAAATTAATGAGTCATACCGTTCTTTCCAGCTTTCCCCCACCTCATTACTTTTATCCAAAATGATAAACTTTTGATCCGACTGCTTTAGATAATATCCCACTGAAATTCCTGCTTGGCCAGCTTCGATCACTATAGTGTCGTACACATTAATCACCCCGCCAATTTTATCTTAATTATCAGCAGACAAAATCCGTAAAACGTTAAGCTGATCTCCTCACTATAAAAATTTAATGATGATGGTGGTCACGCGGCTTCTCAATTTTCGCCTGACAAAGGATCGTATTGTCGTGATTATGTGCTGCTGTTTCCATTTGAATCGTTACATGCGTAATGCCTTTATGCTCAAGCTCATGTTCAATTTTGCGTAAAATACTTTCACTTTCTGAAATGGTCAGTTGATCGTCAACAACAGCGTGGCAAGAAAGAGCATTCAATCCGCTCGTGATAGACCATATGTGTAAATCATGAATGTTTTGAATTCCCTCTGTCTCTTCAATTGTATGAATGATGTCAGTAACATCAATATTTTCTGGAGTTCCTTCCATTAATACGTGAATGGAATCTTTAGTCACATTGTAACCGCTTCTTAGAACAAGAAGAGCCACAATGATACTAGCCAATGGGTCTGCCCAGCCCCACCCAAAGAAGATGATAAGTATCGCAGCTAGAATGGCACCTACAGATCCGAGCATATCACTTATCACATGTAAATAAGCTCCTCTTATGTTCAGATTATTCTTTGTATCTCCACCATTCAGCATAATCCATGCGACCAATATATTCACAACTAACCCGATGATACTAATGATAAGCATGCCGGTTGTTGCTACCTCTGGCGGATTAGAGAAACGCTTGATTGCTTCATAAATGATATAAAGGGAAATAAGAATTAATGCAACACCGTTTATCACAGCTGCAAGAATTTCAAATCGTTTATAGCCGAATGTCTTATTGTGACTTGCCTTTTTTTCAGCCAATTTAAAAGCAATCAGAGCAACCATTAATGAGATTGAGTCACTTAGCATATGACCTGCATCTGACAAAAGCGCTAAACTATTAGTTAAAAATCCGCCTATAGCCTCTATAATCATATAACCTGTAATAATGATAAAAGAGATCAATAAAACCTTTTTATTGGATCCTTCAGTGTGATTGTGCCCCATAAAAATCTCCTCCTTAACTAAAGTTTCTTGATACATATGCATTTATTATTTCTTATCTGTTATAAAGCATTCTAACATGACACAAGGGATACCCTTATATGATAATGTGTTCATATAGGAATATAAATGTTCTTTACTGAAAAGTCAATTTTTGATAAAAATTCGCAATGTTCCCTTTAATCTTCCCCAATATAAGTGTAAGAATGAACTTTTCTTTGTTATGCTGCAGCGTAACAATTGTTTCGAATCATTAAAAACAAACTGAATAATTTGACAATCCTTATCTCTCTTCTAATCAATGATTGATATAATTTTCTTATCATTAGCTTGGGAGGTTACATTTTTATGAAACCACGGATTACAGTAATCACTTTAGGCGTAGATAATCTAGAAAAATCGCTGCACTTCTATCGAGATGGACTGGGTCTGCCTACAGAAGGAATAGTTGGTAAAGAATTTGAACATGGCGCGGTTGCCTTTTTTGACTTACAAACAGGACTAAAACTTGCCATTTGGGATCGCAAAGACATCGCACATGAAACAAAAGTTACTTTAACTGCACCAAGCCCTGCCGAATTTACATTAGGACATAATGTTAATAGTAAAGCTGAAGTCGATAAAGTAATGGAACAGGCAAAACAGGCAGGAGCAACTATAACTGATCCCGCTCATGATACTTTTTGGGGCGGATACTCGGGTCACTTCCAAGACCCCGATGGGCACTTATGGGAAATAGTTTGGAATCCGCACTGGGATACAATTGAATAACCAAATTTCAATCTAAAAAAGGCTGGCGAAAATTTTCGTCAGCCTAATCTTTGATATTCTAGATTTTCTCATATCCGCTTTCCATATATGATATAACGCTTTGGAGCATTACCGATATATGAAAAGGGATAGCAAGTTGTAAGAATAAGCTCCTCTTTGTTATGCTCAGCGTAATGATAGACGTATCTGTTTGGTCTGCGATTTTTGTTTTGTCTATTTCATATGAAAAACTTCCATATGGCAGCTTAACCTTTAATTGATCACCTTTTTCAGTTCTCCCTTTCGGCGGAAGACGGTATCTCGATGACCCGATAACACAATCTGCCCGTTTTCATCCGGATAATAACTGCCTTTGTAGTGGCCGACTCCTTTTTCCAAATCATCCGCATCCGTTCCCTCTACAATCGAAAGCTCTGCGTTGATTTTCGGAATCTCCAGAATGCCAACCGCCTCTCCGAACTTAGGCTTACATCCTTCTTTTTTTGAGCCTCGGCTTTTTCCAGAAGGGCTTTTTAGTGCAAGTTTAGCCTCACTTAGTCCTATGACTGATGTCCATCACTTTCCAGACTCCGTAACCTGTAAAAATGAGTAAATGATTAATATTTGAAGCCATTCATTACACTCATTTGCATCATTTCAGGCAAAACGGGAACTGTTTTTAGGCGATAAAATCACTGAAAAACTGCTGCACTATGCACATGTTACTAATGCCACCTCTGTTAAAATATAGCCGAGATATCCCCCACACCCGTTTCATCACATCGTTTTATGCGTTCTCCAATTTCATCACGGACTAACCGGAAGGTGTTCCTTTTTTGCTTTCCTTCTGCTTTTACAAAGGGCATTTTTCTGCCGCATCACCGCATAATGCGGACCTATTTTCTTCATCTCTTTAACAGTATTGGGGTTTCATCCAGGTGCTTCTATTCCAGTTCTATAAACTTCCCGCTCGTCACCTGCATACTGTTTAGCCCACTCTTCAGCCATTTGGCTTCGGCAGGATCTTTTTTAAATTTAGACTAATGCCGTCTCCATTTACAGTACCTGGGAATATCATGAAAATAGGTTGAACAATTGAATTCAGGAGGAGAAAAATTATATGGAAGACATGGACATGAATCCATCGAATCTTTGCAGAGAATTTGCCAAGATTCTTCATTCAACACCTAGTGTTGTAAATGGTGTTTGTTTGGCTACAAGATCACGGACTAACATTCATCCAGTAGTATTGGGAAGAAAAGCTGAAGCATTTACGTTTATTCCCCAAGCATTTTCGTTCGAAAGCATGGATCAGGAAGGCAGGGCTTTATGTCTGGGCGAAACAGTTATACTTCAAAAAGAAATTAACCCGTTTATGAGTAAGCTTCGTGAACATGGCATTAAAGTAACCGCTGTCCATAATCATTGGCTGTTTGATAAACCTCGCCTTATGTATATGCATTTCGAATCAATCGATAAACCGCTCAGCTTTGCAAGAAAAGTCAGAGATGCTATGAGAGTTTTAATTACAGAAAGTGTCCGTGCTAAATCAAGTACCGATGATCAAATGATCGAAGCTACCGGCCTTTGTGATGAATTTAATGATATTCTTGGCGGCACAATGCATACATTTGAAAATGGTATTTGTACAGTGATGAAATCTCGTACCAATATTAAACCAATTGTCCTCGGAAGGCCCGGAAGATCATTCCTGCTTATTCCTCAAATGTTTACATTTGAATCGATGACAAGTGATGGCCGCGCTCTTTGCAGCGGAGAAACTGTTATTCTTCAAAAAGAAATCAATCCATTTATTAGTAAGCTCCGCGAATATGGTATTATCGTAACTGCTGTTCATAATCACTGGCTGTTTGATAAACCGCGCCTTATGTTTATACATTTCGAGTCAGTCGATAAACCGCTTGACTTTGCAAGAAAGGTGAGAAAAGCTTTAAGGGTGCTTACCACTGAAGAAGTCCGGGGTTAACACATTTTAACATTTATATCTTTGTCGGTTTTAACCTTAATACCGTTAAAAGAGCGATTCGAAAAATTGCTCTTTTTTTCATTTAAGGGTAACCTTTTCTCCTTTTCCCTAATTATTTTAAGCTATCATGTTTATTCCGCATTAGGCGCTGCAGAGCTTCCAGCCTCCGGTCACCAATATGCGGCTTCTGCAGATGAGCAGAAAGACTTCTAAGACCGATGGTTTCTTCAACTCAGCAGGCATTATCTGTAAGTCAGTCAGCAGTTAATCCAGCTATTTGGGATGCTGCCTTACGAGCTTCGCATTCAGCCAGAGAAGTACGACAGAAGGTTGCACAAACAGTGAGCCAAGGATCTTCCTACTAAAAAACAAAAAGAGACTGCTGGTGAGCTGGATGAATGATTATAACGAGTGAAGCAGTAAATTTCAAAAAGAAAAAAGGATATAAAAAAATACCAGAGGTCCTCAATAAAGTAAAAGCTTATTACCAGTTACAACGCCCTGTCATTTTGGATGGAAAGATCATATTGAGGATCATCTTGAAAGAAGCAAAAAACCTTACGGGAACACCATTTCAGCTGCAATTAGCTCTGAAAGAGGTGTTTCCTACACTCAGTATGGTTTCTGAAGAGGCAAACTTTTAAGCGGCATTATGGGACCAGATTACTCAGTCCAAAATTGAAAAAAAGGGTGTAAAAAAGAAGCTGGTTAATGTCAATCTTAAAAACAATCCTCAGCTTCTTTTGTTACATTTTAAAATTATTTATTGCCAACCATCAATTTGCATCCCAGGCCAATAAACACTATTCCTGAGAATTTATTGAGAATACTATTGAATTTCTTATTATCTTTTAGTGTTTTTGTTGCCAAAGTCGAAAAGTATGTTACGAACATGTACCACAATAAAACTATAGCAGCGAAGGCAGACCCTAATAGCAGAAATGACAATGACACTGATTGGCCTGATGTTGACGCAAACTGAGGTAAAAATGATAAATAGAACAGAATGTTTTTAGGGTTGGCGATGTTTGTAATAACCCCTTGCATATAGTGTTTTTTAAGCGTTTCGTTAGCTGTATTCTTTAAGCTTATGCCATCACCTTTTTTCAGAAAAGCTTTAACACCAAGGTAAATCAAATATAGCCCGCCGACAATTTTAATAGCAGTAAACAGGACAACGGACTGTGCTAAGATAATAGACAATCCGATAGTAGAGAGTATTGTGTGTACAAATGCACCGCTTGCAACACCAGCAGATGCAGCAAAGCCGCTTGCTCTGCCGTTTGAGATACTTCTGCTCAGGACAAACATAGCATCTATACCAGGTGTAGCTATAAAGACAAACGATGATAATAAAAACAAAGGGAAATCATGAATTCCAAACATATTTCTCAACTCCTAGAATTTCTTAAAACGCAACTTTTATTCCACTCATCAGCTTACATCCATGCGAATGTTATCATTATATTCAAAAGCTGCCTCATGAAAAAGTGACAATTTTTCATTTTATTATGAGGTCAGTTGAAGGAAATATGGCTTTACCTGTTTTAATAATCATTGGTGAAGCAATGTATAATAAATCAAAAAAAGCTTCAAAGCTGGCAATTTGTCAGCCAAACGCATTTCGTTTCACCACATATTTATAGTTTCTAAGCGCCCTCTTGACGAGCATTCAAAAACAAACCCGAAGCGTTCAATCTTTATGATCATCTCCTCCCCAGTAAACAAAAAGAAACTGCCGATAAGCTCGATGATAGGCAGTACACTTCGAAAAGAAAAGAGGACATAAAAAAATACCAGGGGCATACAACCCTTGGTATCATTGATGCAGCCGAGAGGACTTGAACCTCTGCGGGTTATTCACCCACTAGGCCCTCAATAAAGAGATACTGTATTATGAGTTGTAAAAGCCTATAATATCAGCGTTTGTTTATTTTGAATATGAGTGTTTACCATTATTCATTCTAATTTGAGAGTAAAAATGGAGTAGTGTTTTTCATTGCCAGACAGCTAATGATATGTCACTGGTGTCATGTCTGTTAGAATAACCAAATATACATAATCAACTTGCATATGTACTCTGAACTTAAAAATAATGTAACTAAAGGACAAATAAAAAAAGGAACTCAGTTGAATTCCTTTGTATTGTCTTTAGTTTAAACTAATAATAGATAAAGCCGCTCCTTTTGCTCCCCCACTGCCTTACCTTAAAGTGGCTTTTTAAAATTTATATTATGTGTCATGAAACTAATTGTGCATTTGTGATGGAGATTTATCGAAACACTTTAACCTTTTAGTTATTTGATGATGAATTACCTTTTTATTTACTATTTAAATATTTTTTACTCCAATCGCCCATACTATCAAGTATAGGAATAAAACTTTGCCCCAAAGGTGTTAACGAGTATTCTACTTTGGGAGGCACTTCTTTATAGACTTCTCTGTGAACCATTTGGTCATCTTCCAATTCTCTCAACTGACGTGTCAGTATTCCTTTTGAAATATTAGGTAACAACCTTTGAAGTTCATTAAATCTTCTTGTTTGTGTGCTTAAATGCCATAGAATAATAATTTTCCATTTTCCTGCAATTATGTCTTGAGCTTGTGTAACTGGACAAACTTCTATTTGTTCCTCTGGCGGTTCACCAACGAACCAACTTCGTGCCATAATAAATACCTCTCTTTCTTAATGGTGCTATTTTTGTGACTATGTTATAAAAAAATGACTACTTTTTAAAAAACGCCTAATACTATAATATATGATTATGCTTAATAATTAAACAAAAAGATTGGAGAGATAAATAATGAAATTATTAGTAACAGGAGCAACAGGAAAATTTGGCACCAAAGTTGTAGAGACTTTATTAAAGACTGCACCAGCCAGTCAACTGGCTATCAGTGTTCGTAATCCAGAGAAAGCGAAAGGCTTGCAGGCTCGTGGAGTAGAAGTTCGACATGGAGATTTTGATTATCCAGAAACATTGGATTCTGCTTTTGCAGGAATTGAACGCTTATTAATTATTTCTGCGGATGGAGACAATGAAACAAGAATCCGTCAGCATGCCAATGCGGTAGCTGCAGCAGAGCGTGCAGGAGTTAAATTTATTGCGTATACCAGTGTAGCAAATGCACAAGAAAGTACAAATTTATTCGCACCAACGCATAAGGCAACTGAGGAAGCGATTAAGAAAACAGGCATTCCTTTTTCCTTCTTGCGTAATAATTGGTACTTAGAGAATGAAATTCCAAGCATTCAAAGTGTCTTAGCAGGAGCTCCTTGGGTGACATCAGCGGGAAATGGAAAAGTAGGGTGGGCATTACAACAAGATTATGCCGAAGTAGCAGCTGCAGTATTATCTGAAAATGGACATGAAAATACCATTTATGAGCTTTCTGGTAAGCCTTTGACTCAGGAAGAATTTGTTTCTGTCCTTGGGAATTTACTGGGCAAAGAAGTACCTATTCAACAAGTAGATGATGCTACTTATACCGATATTATGAAGGCTGCTGGCATACAAGATTTCGTTATTCCAATACTTGTTGACATCCAAAGAAGCATTCGAGAAGACTCATTAGATTTCGAGAGTAATGATTTCGAAAAAGTTCTTGGTCGTCCAGCTACGCCAATCAAAGAGGCACTTACTCAAATTTTAAATGGAATTACCCAAAATTAATAATTGAACTGAATCGACCTTATTTATCCTAAATAGGGCCGGCTTTTTTATTACGTTTACAAAAAACTAGGGATAGATGCAATTCCCTAGTTTTTCTTATTTGTAAACAAACCTGCCCAGTTAGTTGAAGAAAAAAGGGGAAACGTTGTTCTCCCTCAACACAAATGTTTCCAGTATCTATTCACCATCGGTTTTCCTACTCACCAGTGTAGCCATATATCTTAGATTAACTAAAAATAGGATAGCCTTTCGACTATTCTACTTCTCTACTAATCTCTAAGACATCTATATTACCTTTCAAATCAGATATTAAGTTTAGTCTTTTCGAATTCTTCACCCCAATCCCTCATAACTAAAATTAGTGGCTTTAAGCTCTCTCCTAATTTTGTTAAAGAATATTCAACTTTCGGAGGAATCTGTTTATAGATTTCACGATGTATAATTCCGTCACCTTCTAATTCTCTTAATTGGAGTGTTAACATTCGTTGTGTTGCATCTGGAAGAAGTTTTCTTAATTCATTAAACCTTCTTGGACCGGAAAGAAGGTGGTATAAGATAAGCGCTTTCCACTTACCTCCTATAACATTAACTGTTACAGCAACAGGACATGCTGATTTATCCGGACAGACTTTATTACTCATCTTTATCCCCTCTTTCTTAAGTATAAAAATTGATACTATAATACAAATTTGTTTCTATACCACAAAAATGTGCGTTCTTACCATAAAAATATAATTCATTTATGATAGGAGATGCAAGAAACAATATGAATAAAAAAGGAGCGTCTAATATGGGTTCAAAGCTTTTTTCTCCATTCTATATTAAGGATATGAAACTTAAAAACCGTATTGTTATGTCTCCAATGTGTATGTACTCAGCAAATGAAGAAGGCAAAGTTTCTGATTTTCATAGAGTACACTACGCTAGCAGAGCTTTGGGACAAGTAGGTTTAATTATGACTGAATCACTTGCTGTAACTGCAAATGGAAGAATAGCCATGGGCGATTTAGGCATTTGGGATGACTCTCAAATACAAGGATTGAAAGAGCTAACCAGCCTGCTTCACTCTTTCGGTGCAAAAGTTGGTGCTCAAATTTCACACTCAGGTCGCAATTGTAACCTAGAAGGTGTAAAGCCTATTGCTCCTTCTGCAATACCATTTGATAAAAATTCAAAAATTCCTTTAGAAATGAGTAGGGATGGTATAAAACAAGTGATTCAAGCCTTTAGAAACGCTGCACGTCGGGTACGGGAAGCTAATTTTGATGTTCTTGAAATTCATACCGCCCATGGTTACTTATTAAATGAGTTTCTTTCTCCTCTTTCCAACAAACGTAAAGATGAATATGGAGGCAGTAAAGAAAAACGTTATCAAATTTTAGAGGAAATCATAAATGAAGTGAAGAAAGAATGGAAAGGACCGCTTTTTGTTCGTATTTCTAGTACTGACTATAAAGAAGGCGGAAACACTCCAGACACATTTATTTATTTTGGAAAACGCCTGAAAGAACAGGGAGTGGATTTGATTGATTGTAGTTCAGGAGGCATTGCCCCAGTATCAGTCGAGTCATACCCAAATTATCAAGTTCCAGCTGCTGAGAAAATAAAAAATGAAGTTGGAATAGCTACAGGAGCCGTCGGACTTATTACAACAGGCACACAAGCAGAAGAAATTCTTACAAATAATCGAGCTGATCTAATATTTATCGGGAGAGAATTATTAAAGAAGCCATTCTGGCCAAGAGAAGCAGCAGAAGAATTAAATGAACAAATTGAAACACCAGTGCAATATACTCGCCATGGTTCAGTATGGATATAATATTTTATAAGAGCAACCTAATAGGTTTGCTCTTTTTCTTTTAATAAAATTATAATTACTAAAATTATTATATTTAAATAATTTATTCACTGTCATTTCCAATAATATTACTTGCATGGAATTGACGGCATTAAGAAGCCCCCAATTAGCTAGCCTCCTTTTTGTGCAATAATGATTTGTTGGTGACACGTCATGGGGCATAAATAAAAACACACCTAAATTTTCTGGTGTGTTTCAGAAAGGTCCTCAATATTGTAAATCCATATCACTTGTAATGAAAGCTTATTTTCATTACAATTTCTTACTTCACTTTTATCATTTCTATACGTTTGTATGAATTGTGGTTGAAGCAAAAGATTATAAAGAATTGAAAAATAAAATGATAAAGCTAAGAAAAGCATGTACGGCTATTGCTGATCTGGATGACAGTGAGTTCTCTGGCAAGGCACTTTATCACGACCATATTGGTGTCACTGATCAATGGCAGGCCTCTTTCCTCGATATTAGGGATAAAGCCTTCTAAACTTGTTTTATTATTTCACTGTCAACTTGACAGGGGCAGCAGCCGAAGGATGGCAATCAAGATGATGTTTAGGATACAGTTCAAAACTCAGGTGTTTATTTTGTTTTATAAAATGAATAAACCATTTAACGAGATGGTGGTATGCTTTGTGGAAAACAAAATAAATTTTCGGGATCATATTTCGCCTTTATTTTTCGAAGCCTTGCAAAGTTTGCGCCATAATATTCTTTTCCGAAATTTTCAATATTCTGGTCTGGAACATTAACATATGAACCTGCTACATATGGTTTCATCAGCTGACGCACTCTTTCAACTGATGCAAGATTTGAAGCTTCTTGTGATTTATTTTTCCAACTAGCCGTCCATTCTGTATAAAACAATGGATGGCGCCAAAAAAAGGCTGTTTCGTCTTTAGGTACTCGGCTTATAGCACCGCCCCAATTTATAAAAAAGAAATTGGAGTCTGTTCCAGTGGCCTCTTCCAAAAATTTTCTCATGATTGAAATGGGTTCATCAGGCCAAAGATCATGTCCCCAGGCCGAGGAGAATTTAACACTCTGATCATTTCTGCCAGGGATGGGTTCATCAGGGTCTAAGAAATCTATAGCATCTGGATAGTATAATGTTTTGATATCTGTTCGTGTTGGAGTCCCAGCATTTAATAAAGGTTTTAATAATTTAATCAGCTCAGTCTTTGAACCGAGGAAAATTCCTTCTGCATGACACAAACCATTTACTTTGCTGTAAATCTCAAGGTAGCATCCTAATCGTTCATCTACAAACGGCGCCCATTTTTGCCAAGCTTTAAATACCGTTTCTAATTGTTCCCACGGCCAAATAATATTGAAGACGGTTGCAGTTTTAGGGGCACTACGAACTTTGAAAGTATATTGAGTGTTATATCCAAAATTACCTCCGCCGCCACCTCTAGAAGCCCATAGTAAATCCTCATTGCAAGAATGATTTGCATGAATAATCCTGCCTTTTGCATCTACCATTTTCAGTGCGAGAAGGTTATCACTTATAAGGCCAATCGATCGGGAGAGTACTCCAAATCCGCCGCCCATCGTAATTCCTCCGATTCCAACTGTTGGGCTATCTCCAAACGGAGCCATAAAACCTTCTCGAGCTAATCCTTTTACAAGCGGGCCGACGTGAATGCCAGTTTGAACGGTTGCAATCGCGTTTTTTTCATCTAAGAAAACTTTATTCATGTCACTCACATCAATAACGATTCCTCCACTTACTACTGAAAGGTTCTTATCTAGAGCATGGCGGCCACTTCTGACACGCAAGGGCACATTATTCTCACGAGCCCATTTAATAGCATTACTTACATCGTATGAATTTTGTGCAAAAACAAAGACTAGAGGACAAACATCAACATAAGGGTTCCAATTCTTAATTGCCTGTGTATAGCCGGGGTCCCCTTTGAAGATTACATGCCCTGTTAACTGTGTTGATCCCATATATTTCACTCCCAATAAACATTTGATTCCGATACTAGTATATGTAGGGTTTGGACAAATTCTTAGACGAATCATCTACTAACTTAAAAATATATATACGCTAAGGCCAAAGCTTTTACAGAATTAATCATTCTTATCGCTGTCCAATACTGACTGCGGAAGTGCCATTGAAATAAGTTCCCAACCAACAATAGCTTTTGAGCAATCTTCCTGGTTGATCCTTCAACAAGAATCTTTTTTTCTTATAGTTTTTGTAGCCATGTGAAAATTTTCTTTTAGGATAAAAAGAAAAGAGCGATTCAAAATGTGAAAATACATATTGAATCGCATGATTTAGATTATTTAAAAAATCTTAATAAAAATTAATATTTATTTTTTCTTCTTATATTTACATTTGCAAACAAGTTCTCTCTCTTTCTTATGTTTGTTACATTCTCGTGCTGCTAATCTTTCTGCTGCAGCTTCTGCTTCTGCTGCTCTTGCTCTTGCCTCTGCTTCTGCTGCAGCTCTTGCTCTTGCCTCTGCTTCTGCTGCGGCTTCTGCTCTTGCTGTTTCTGCTGCTCTTGCTCTTGCTTCTGCAGCTTCTGCTCTTGCTTCTGCTTTTGCCGCTTTTGCTCTTGCTTCTTCTAATCTTAGTGCTTCTTCTTCCTTCCCATCAAAATCATGGCCTAAGTTACAGCCACAGTTCTGAGGAACGTACCGTTGATCTTCACCTTCGTCATAATAGTAATTAGACATTACTATCACTCCTTTTAATATTTTTTATCTCTACATATTATGTATATAAAAAATTGTAGCTTGGACTATTACTTTGATTAACCAACACATTTAAAGGCGATTTTTCAATTACAACAACAAGAAAATATAAATTTACTGGTCCATTTATCTTAATTTCATTCTTATTTTCAATAGTATAAAAAACGCTGAAGATCGATAAACCGAACAATGTTCAGTACAAGAGGTATTCATTCATCGATGCGGCCGAGAGGACTTGAAACCTTCACGGGTTATTCACCCACTAGGCCTCAACATTGTAAAACCATTGTGCCCATATAGATCAGCAAACATGTCATTGATGCCAAGTCATGAATTCCTAAAGGAGATTTAATAACTCATTTTCAATGAAAAACTGATCCATGTTAATTAGTCGAGATTTCAGGAATACGACACGTTCCCTATTGTTTTAATGTTGTTTTTGCTTGATATAATTTTTTAAAAAAGTTATTGACACCAAAAATACGACCATGTTATTATTAAATATTTGATTAAAAAACGGATATATGGTAATCTTAAGAAGGTTACCATATATGGAGGTGGATTATATGTTTCAAATTGGCGATAACATTGTTTATCCAATGCACGGAGCAGGTATAATTGAAGCCATAGAAGAAAAAGAATTCTTAGGGGAAAAACAACAGTATTATGTCATAAAAATGTCAATCAGTAATATGCAGGTTATGATCCCAACGCGTAAAATCTTGAGTTCAAGTATACGGCCAGTTACTGATATCCTTGCATTAAAACACATTATGCACATTTTTCAGCATGGAGAATCAGATAGGTTACTTCCGTGGAAACAAAGGTTTAAAGTAAACACGAATAAAATAAAAACGGGTGAAATCCAAGAAGGCGCTGAAGTTGTACGTGATTTAATGCGTATGAAGAAAGAAAAAGCACTGAATGCAAGCGAAAAAAAAATGTTGGATAATGCATATGAATTTTTGATTAGTGAACTGGAAGTAATTAAAGGAATCACTGAAAATCAAATAAAAAGTTTTTGTTAAGGTTAATTACAGATTATATATTGCACTCCAAAAAATATCCTGAATTTTTCGGGAATTAAAAGTGAATCATTTTAATGACGTTCAACTTCTTCAACTTACTTTTAGAACATTAACCTCTTTTGTTATTCCTACAATCTAATCCATTTTTATTTTTAAAATTTCTTCTGCGAACATTTGAAGTTTTAATAAAAAACTCGATAAAATAGTCACTTGATTTTGTAATCCTGATTCACACTGGCACGGACAAGGAGCCGTAAGGATGAAAGAGAGGCAGGGCTTTCATTGTTTTAGGTACTAAGTGATTATTTCTAGAATCAATCTCACCTCTATCTTTAAGAATTTCTTATATCCTCTGCGACAGTTAATTGTTTATTTTCTTTTCATAAAAGAGATACACGAGTTGGTAACATCTAAATATATGATCAACGATAAAAAATGACGTAATTTCTAGAACCAGAAACCATAAATAATGAGATTAAATGAAAAAATTAAAGTTGGTGGAATTTTTGCAGATGGCCCAGCTGTTATTTTAATACCTAAAAATTGTTGAATGAACGAAGAAAAGGATGATTCTTTACGAAAAAGGATGATCCTTTTTGTTTACCGCTAGTAATAATAGGATATACATAAATTTCATCTGATGTGATGGATTAAAAGGAAGGAGAGTGTCGGAATAATCATGGATTGCTTCTATAAAATAAAAATAGCGCCAACTTTATTTAATAGAAATCGGTACTGCTTTTAGCGGATGGCACACGACACATTTACGTTGGCTATCTTTTTTGAATTTCGTAAATGTTTTTGCTTCCTCGCTAAATAGATTAGTCCCGAACTGCGGCTGCCCAGCATTTGGAACAGGAAAAGAAAAGATCTTCTGATAAACTTTCAATCAGAGGTTATCTGAAAATGGTTGGTAGGACTTGAGATTGTGAAGTCTTGCACTTAAATTAACGGGCAGGTTCATGAAAAACGAAAGAAGATAATGTAGTTGCATTCGAAAAGAAAAATAAATAATTTATATACATTCCGCATTTTGGCAATCCAGTATGTTATACTGTAAACAAACCTTTGAAGTGTTAAATCTTTTTCTATTACCTTTTACCATCGCCCTGCTCGAACCTTGAGCAGGGTTTTTTATTGAATATTATACAGAGAACATAAAAAAACAGGCCCTATATAAGAGCCTGTTTGTATAAACGATTGAAGATTAAGCAGCTTTTTGAACGTTAGCAGCTTGAGCTCCGCGAGCACCTTGCTCAACGTCAAACGTTACTTTTTGACCTTCGTCTAAAGATTTGAATCCGTCACCTTGGATTGCAGAGAAGTGTACGAATACATCGTCTCCATTTTCACGTTCGATAAAGCCAAAACCTTTTTCTGCATTAAACCATTTAACTGTACCTTGTTCCATTTTTTTTGCCTCCTAGTGCGTTACCACACATTGTATTACTATCCTTGCCCAAAGTATCATCAAGACGAAAGTCGATATTCATACTATCCTTTACACGAACAAAAATAATTCTTCTTTATCATAGCACGAAACGGAAATAATTGCAAATTGTTTTATTCATGGCGTTATTTGTTTAAACGTGTGGATAACAGTGCAGAAGCGGTAAGCAAAATTAGAAATGTCAATCATTCTGCATCGAATTTATAACATATCTAAGAGACCTATTAATAACTATGGTTTGAAAACACTGTGAAAATGAATCACGAGTGTCTTCAAACCTTTTTCTTTGCTTAATAGTACTTCATTATTGATTGTTAAAGATTTCTTTAAAAAGCTCAGCTGTTTCTTGTTCAGGTGCAAGATATTCTTTTAGTAGCAGGGCTGTTCACTGGTAAAGCTTTGTTTCTGCAAATGTTTCCAAACGATCATTCATGGTATATCCCCATTTTTACGGTATTATTTCCTTCACTTGTAATGTTTGTTCCTCAAACAATCAATGTTTACGGTCTAAATAAACCGATTCCCATAGGGGAGCACGGAGAGAGTTTAGCCCGATAAAGAGCTGGGTATAATCTTCATACGTCTTTTGTATCCCGGCTGGCTCTGCTAATAAAGATTTAACCGGGATGGAAATCAATTTATAAATTTCAATAATTTAACATACGATAGGAAAGATACTTATTATATATGGTGTATGACGCTGGGACTTCCAGGCAATAAAACGTTGTCTATACTTAGAAGATCATCAGGGAAGGGGAAACTTTAAAAAATGAATCAACAAAACCTAAGGACTTTGAGAAAACTGGTTACACCTTATGAAAAGTCCGATTTACAAAAAAGTATTTATCAAATCATTAACACATTGGTACCATTTTTCCTGTTATGGTATTTGGCATATAAAAGCTTGTCGATCTCTTATTTCCTTACATTAGCGGTTTCTGTCGTTGCGGCAGGTTTTTTAGTGAGAACCTTCATCATCTTTCATGATTGCTGCCACTATTCCTTTTTTAAGCACAGAAAAGCGAATCGAATCCTTGGAACAATAACAGGAATTCTGACTCTGCATCCTTTTGATCATTGGGCACACGACCATTCTGTCCATCATGCGACAAGCAGCAATCTGGACAAACGCGGTACAGGCGATATTTGGGTACTGACCGTTGAGGAATATAAGGAAGCCTCAACTAAGACAAAAATAATGTACCGTTTGTACAGAAACCCGTTTGTTATGTTTATTATTGGGCCGATTTACGTCTTCGGGATTACCAATCGTTTTAATCGTAAAGGGGCAAAACGCAAAGAACGGATGAATACGTATGTAACGAACCTGGGGATCGTCGCTTTGGCAGCACTTTTATGTTGGGCTATTGGCTGGCAAAACTTCCTGCTGGTTCAGATGCCCATTTTTACGATATCGGGATCTCTCGGAATTTGGATGTTTTATATTCAGCATACGTTTGAGGATTCTTATTTTGAAGAAGATAAGCATTGGGAATATGTAAAAGCAGCAGTTGAAGGAAGCTCTTTTTATAAGCTTCCAAAAGTCATGCAATGGCTGACAGGCAATATCGGTTTCCATCATGTTCATCATTTAAGCCCGCGAGTCCCAAACTATAAGCTTGAAAAAGTGCATAATAACACTGAACCATTGCAAAACGTTCCGACCATTACACTGGCAACAAGTCTTAAGTCGTTAAAGTTCCGCCTATGGGATGAAGAAGGCAAAAAATTTGTTGGTTTCAGCTACTTAAAAAAAGCTTCTAAAAGCCAAGTATCAGCGCGGCTAAGAACGATTAAATAAACTCCCCATAACCGATGGCAAGGGGCAGTGTATCTTACAGAATAAAAGTGCAGACTCGCGCAACGGTTTTGTGCAGAGGTCAGCACTTTTTTAGTGTCGAATACACTTGCAGACTCCACAATGTGGTATTGCCGAATTTCCCTCATAAAAAAATAATACCAAAGGTGGTTAAACCCTTGATATTATTGAGATGCGGCCGAGAGGACTTGAACCTCTGCGGGTTATTCACCCACTAGGCCCTTAATAAAAAGTGGAAGTATATTGTCAGTTGCAAAAGCCAGCCATTTCAAGCATTTGAAGTCATTCGTTACACTCATTTCCACCATTTTATATTCATTTTGGGCACAAAATGGGCACTGTTAAAGTTAATACAAAGATCAACTGTTGAATCTGTTCTTCCCCTATAATTAACATTCGTATGATGAGCTTGAAAATTTTATAGCTGTTTAATATGAAACTGATTCAGTCTTCGGTTTTTGCTCTTTTTTTATTTTCATAGTTTCAGGCAGTAAGAAGGTAAAGGTTGCTGCTCCCAACAAAATAATAATTGAGAAATAAAAAGAAAATTCATAGTTACCCATTTCACTATAAAGAAGACCTGGTACATAAGCTCCCAGTGCTGATCCTATCTGATGACTCAGGAATAGCCAGCCTAAAATAAAACCCACTGAATATTGTTTGAAATATTGCGTGGCTAACAGTTGAGTAGGAGCTACAGTTGCAAAATCAACTAGTCCGAACAGAGTTGCAAAAATAAGTAATATGACCGGATGATGACTATATAACAGGATACAAATTGATAATGCGCGTATGACATATAAAAGAATAAGCATCTTTTTACTGCTCCAACGGTCTGCCACAATTCCTGAAATTAATATCCCCAAAATATTAAATCCCGCCAATACACTAACTGCAGCACTGGTTACACTTGTTGAAAATCCATGGTCATGAGAAAAAGGAATAAGGTGAGTATCCATCAGACCTGTAGTTGTAAAACCGCATATAGCAAAAGGTAATATTAAAAACCAGAATTGTTTCTTGCAAAACACTGCCCAAACAGAAAAATTGGTCGTATGCTGTTCACTTTCAGCTTCTTCTTTCATAAAGCCGCCCATAGGAGATAACCCCATCTCGCTGGGATGATTCCGTAAAAATAACAGTATGATAGGAAACACAATAACCATTAAAAGTATGCCCAAAATCACTACAGTTAACTTCCAGTTAAACCATTGAATCAAAATGAGAGAGCCAGGAACAAGAAGCATCTGACCAGCGCCAAATCCTGCCTCCATAATTCCAAAAGCAAGTCCGCGTTTTTCATTAAACCAATTTGTAACAACAACTGTTGCGGCTACATTAGATGCCCCTCCAACACCAACAGAGATCATAATTCCATAAAGGATAAATAATTGCCATGGATGATTCACAAAAGAAGTTAAAATAAAACTAAGCCCGACCAAGAAAGTACTAACTGACAAAATCATTCGGGGACCTAATTTATCAACCAACCTCCCTATAATGGGCTGAGATATGCCATATATGATAAAACTCAGTGTGGAAATAAGTGAGATTGTTCCTCTATTCATAGAAAAATCTTTTTCCCATGGTTCAACAAAAGCTCCAAATGAAAGACGTGCGCCTTGAACCGCTAAAAAGGTTAAAAAAGTGACAAAAACAATAACCCATGCATAATGATATTTTATGCTCATCCTATCTCCCCTCTACTTTATAATTCCAAGTCCCAGCGCTCTTCTATTAAATTTGATCCCCATAAAGGTTTTTCTTCATGAATTTCTGTCATTTCGAATCCGTTTTTTTTATACAATGGCCGGGCTGTTGACATGTCTCTTACCGTCCAAAGAAATATACGCTCGTATCCATTTTCTTTACAATATTGAACAAGCGCCTTAATCAGACGGCTGCCAACACCTTTTCTTTGAAAAGACGGATCGACTAAGAACCATCTTAACTGTCCTGTTTTTTCATCGTCATTCACTAAGCCGATACAACCCGCAAATTGATTCCCGCTTTCTGCCACCCATATTTTTTCAATATCAGCTTTAAACGTATCGTGAAGATAGGATAAAAATGTTTCATCCCAGCCATGGGATTCGGCATAAAATAATCGCTGTTTCTCAATTATGTTTTTGACATCCTCTGAAGTATAATAGTCTCTTATTGAAATCGGAGATTCTTTATCATAAAAAGAATGCTGCAAAATGTTTTGAATGGTTTCCATTGAATGTACAAGTTTTTCTTGTTCCTTTTTGTCTATGCATTCAAGAATATATTCAACTTGCTGATTGGCTTTTTTCTCCAGGCTTTTATAAATATTTTCCCCTGAAGTGGTTACATAAAGGAAATAATTGCGTCCATCTTCTCTGCATTTTTGCTTATATATTAAGTCTTCTTCTTCGAATTTTCTGACAATTCTACTTACATATCCTCTGTCCAGGTCTAACCTTTCTTGAATTATTTTTGCTGTACAATCGGCCGTATTATAAATTTCATATAAAATCCTTGTTTCTGTTAAAGAGAAAGGACTGTCATAAATATGTTCATTAAGAAAACCCAAAATATCTGTGTAAAACCTATTAAATTGTCTGAATGCTAAAACACGTTTTGTTTTCAAATTTATATACCTCCCAAAAAAAAATTGACTTAAGCAACTTTTTCTAATCGTAATTGAAACAGTTGCTTAAGTCAACTATTGATTTTTTATTTCTTTTAACTTTTTGTAATGACAGGGCTTTTTAAATTATACGCTTTAAAAAACAAGAGCAATCCTATTAAAATAATAGGTGCTCTTGTTTTTTTCTAATTCAATTCGACCATCTCTCTTTTCTTACTGCATATATGATCTGCTTACCACTCTTGGGCTGTAGGCGTAACAAAAACATCATTTATTAATACATCTGAAGGCTGATCGACAACAAAACCGATTGTCTTCGCGACATGTTCTGCATCAATAGCTACTTTATTTAGATTATTTAATACACCTTTTACGTCGTTGTCCGTGACAGTATCCTGCCAATTTGTAGCTATAACTCCCGGAGAAACCATGGATGCCTGGATGTTATGTTTTTCAGATACCTCTTTGCGCAAGCTTTCAGTAATTGCCTTTACAGCAAACTTTGTTGCGCTATAGACACCATGTCCCTCTCCTACTGCATGCCCTGCAATAGACCCGACATTCACAATTTGACCTTTGCCTTGCCGTTTCATATGCGGCAATACTTCTGCAATGGCATACAGAGTACCTTTCAGGTTCAAGTCAATCATTTTTTCCCACTCAGCTACATGCGCATTGTCCCACATGGAGAACAGCATGAGGCCAGCGCAGTTAATCAGCGTATCAACTCTAGCGAATTTCTCAATAGTATAGTCGATTAGGGCTTCGACGTCCTCTTTATTGGTAATGTCTGTTGCTTTGTATATAGCAGTCCCGCCCTTATTCAAGATACGCTCAACAACATTCTTCAGCTTATCTTCACTTCTTGCAGCCAATACGATCTTTGCACCTCGATCAGCAAGATAGCTCGCTGCCGCCTCACCTATTCCGCTTGATGCACCTGTTATGACAATAACTTTATCATTAACATATGTCATAAAAAAATCCCCTCCTTCTAGTGCCATTTACTTTCTAATTTTCACAAACTCGTTTACCGATGCAAGTGAAATAACTTACCAATTACTTTCCATTCTCCATCTGCTTTAAGCAACTGATGATAGTCTGTGTAGGACTCTCCATAAGCATCGTTTTCAAGACTAATACGAGCTGCGGCGATTGTGCCTTCTGCGTCTAAAACGTCGATCCTTGATTTAAGATCCGGCGCGGCACCTGCTTCATCAACAAAATCCCATAAATTCTGAATATGGCCTCCGAGAAAACCATTCGAATTATATCCATACATTGTCGCGTCTTTATGGAAAGCCGGCTGCATAATTTCTTTCTTTCCAGTCACAAGTCCTTCTACATATTTGCCAATTACCTTAACTATTTGATCATAATCGTTTATAGGTGTTTTACTCATTATCTATTCCTCCTTATGTTACGGATTAATTAGATTAAAACCTAAAACCATCACTGTACTGTTTTGGTACAGATGTCTCTTTTCTCAATTGCTTCGCAGCTTCCAGTGTCCAATAAGGGTTTCTTAGCATACCTCGGCCGATAGCGATAAGATCTGCTTCTTCATTACCGATGATCGCGTTAGCTAATTTTGGATCATCCAGTCTTCCTACAGCTATTACAGGAACTTGTAAAGCTTCTTTGATTTTTCTTGCAAGCGGAGTCTGATAAGCTGAGTGTGTTCCCGGCCGTCCCCAAGCAGCAATCTGTCCTTCACCGCCAGAGGAGATATCGAACATATCCACTCCTGCTTCTTGATAAACTTTGGCAAATTCGATGCTTTCTTCTATGTCATATCCACCCTCTACATATTCTTTTGCAGAAATACGCATTAGCAATGGCATTTCGGCAGGCATTTCCTCTTTAGCAGCCTGAATGATTTCTCGACCAAATTTAGTCAAGTCTTTTCCATATTCATCTTCTCTTTTATTTGTAAGCGGAGAATGGAACTGATGAATCAGATATCCATGCGCCCCATGAATTTCGATCGTATCAAAACCAGCTTTGACTGCACGTCTTACCGCTAAACGGAACTTTTCTACCATCCCTTTGACTTCTTCTGTTGATAGCGCTCTTGGTGTTGTGGATTTCTCATCGAAAGGAATTGCTGATGGAGCGACTGGTACAGCTGCATCTTCAGCTTTACGGCCAGCATGTGCAATCTGAATCCCTACTTTGGCGCCATGTTGGTGAATAGCCTCTACAATTCTTGCAAGCGCTGGAATTTGATCATCGGACCACAAACCCAAATCATAATCAGAAATTCTTCCATCAGGTTCAACATCAGTCATTTCAATCATGATGAACCCAGCTCCACCAACCGCACGGCTTACGTAATGCAAGTAATGCCAATCATTTGCAACACCATCTTTCTTATCAACAGAGTACATACACATTGGGGACATGACGACACGGTTCTTCAGTTCTAAATCTTTAATTTTAAAAGTACTAAATAGATCTTGCATGGTAAAACGTCCTTTCCTTTCGAAAATATATGCATGCAACATACATATATATACTTAAAAAATATATGCATGACGCATGCATACAATTTATCTCTAAATCCCCAAAAAGTCAAATCAAAGAGCTTCAAAAAATTCAAGCCCTTTGAAAGGTTATCCTGTTTATAGCCCTTTTATTAGTTCTTTCACTATCTTATCAAAGTTATGCTCTTTTAAATGCTTCTGTAATATCTCATGGAAAACATGAAGGCTTTTATGAAGTTTATTCTCCCCTAATTCCGTTATTCTGGTATAGCTTCCTCTACGATCATCTGAACAAATATGCTTCTCCAAGGCACCGCAGCTTTTGGCCTCCATATTCCCCACTAATCTGGAAAGAGCGCTTTGACTTAGTCCTATCTTCTCCTGTAACTGTTGTAACCTAAGGCTTTTTTCCGGTGACTTGGAAAGATAATAAAGAACGTAGAACTCTTTAATCGATAAACTAAATTGAGCCTGTAATATACTTTCCAATTCCTTTTTGATTTTATTCTGTATAGTGTCCATTGATAACCACTGATCCATGAACTCGTTTTTATTATTCATAAGACAATTTCCCACCAGTCATTCAAGTGATATTCTTTTTTTAAGTATAAGACAACCGGACTCTTTACTCAAATGCATCAATTTATATGCATGCAGCAAGCATATAAATTGATGCATTTGTATTTACATGGCATATTGGAAACGCAGAGGAAAATCTAATCGTTCTTCATTGGGTGTTCAACTAAAATTACATTAGAAATGAGGGATCAAAGTGAGCAAAATATTCATTATTGGAGCAAACGGGAAAGTTGGAAAGAATCTAGTCAATGTCTTAAACGAGAGAAAAGAACATGATGTAGCCGTCGGGTTAAGGAAGGAAGATCAATTTTCTTATTTTGAGGATAAGGGTGTTCAACCAATGTACTTAAACTTAGAAGACGATACAGAAATGATAACTGAAGCCATCAAAGGGTTTGATGTTATTGTCTTCACAGCAGGATCTGGAGGACATACCGGGCCAGATAAAACACTGATGATCGATTTAGACGGAGCTGCAAAGGCTGTTGAGGCAGCTGAAAAAAATGCTGTACACCAATTCATTATGGTCAGCAGCATTGATTCAGACCGCCGGGATTATTGGAAACCAGAGAGTATGAAACCTTACTTTATCGCAAAACATTACGCTGATAAAATCATTAAAGAAAGCAGCCTTAATTACACCATCTTACGTCCAGGTGTTCTATCTGACAAAAGAGGGACTGGAAAGATAACGACTGATCCTTCTGGTTCCGAGACCTCTCGTATACCACGAGAAGATGTTGCACGCGTTATAGAAGCATCAATTGGAAACGAGAGAGCATACAGAAAAATCGTGACACTTCTTGAAGGAGATACCCCAATAGCAACATTATACAAATGATTTTAAATGCATGTGAAAAAAGGTCTTATGTCAGGCTCTCTTTTCCGTCTAAATAATTGATCTTCCGCAGACTAATACCAACCGAGGTTTGACTTATCGTATTAAAAAATTCCAAGGGGGTTTTTTAGAAGCGCTATTTTCTCTTACAACTGGACAGAAATCAATTCTCACAAGCTGCCTCTATCCATTGTGGATGATTTTTATAACCATTTCCAGCTTTTCAAGGAGGAAAAGTAATGGAAGATATTAACCTTTACACGCTGCTGCTTATCGTATGTTTTGGATTTTTAGCTGCGTTTATCGATTCCGTGGCAGGAGGCGGCGGATTAATTGCTTTACCTACATTGTTATTCTTAGGGCTGACCCCAGCACAGGCTGTTGCAACAAATAAATTAGCTGGAACAATAGGCTCTTTAACGAGTACATTTTATGTTTTACCGTTCTGGAAAAATTGATTTTACATCCGTTTACAAGTTATTCCCCCTCGTTTTTATTGGTTCTATGACCGGTGCATGGACAGTCCATTTAATGAACCCCGAATTGCTTAAACCATTAATGCTTGTTATGCTGGCAGCTGTCGCAGTCTATACCATCCTCAAAAAAGATTGGGGAAGTATTTCAACCTATAAAAAACGATCTGTCCGTCATTTTATTATTTTTATCCTTTTCATTTTTGCAATCGGTTTTTCGATGGATTTCTCGGGCCAGGAACAGGTTCATTTTTAATGTTTGCTTTCTTAATGATCGGATTTGATTTTTTAAAAGCAGCAGGCAATGCAAAGTTTTTGAATTTCGGCAGTAATATTGCTGGCTTGCTGATGTTTATGTACCTAGGGCAAGTCAACTATACATATGGTTTACTAATGGGACTTGCTCAAATGGCCGGTGCAGTTTGCGGCTCAAAGTTTGCAATTAAAAGAGGCAGCAGTTACGTTCGTGCTTTATTTATTGTGGTAACCTGCTTGCTGTTAGTCAAAAACGTATATGATTATATTCAATAATTTAGAATTACCCTATCCATAAACAAAATCGCACCGCATGAAAAACCATACCAATATTATTTGGTATGGTTTTCTTAAAGTAGTCCCTGAATAAAGAGATACTTTATTTCAAGTTGCAAAAGCCTATAATATCAGGTTTTTATTTACAACGACTTATTCTTATTTAGAAGTGAAAACACCGGGGTAATTAGGTGTAAAACGCAAGCTCGCCCCTTTAAAAGTCATGCTGTTCCCACTTAACTTAACTCTTTTATTTTCTCCCATAGAATGCCCTTTACATATTTTGCACCCGTCACAGTATCACCTAATGCATTATAGATAGGTGGTTATTACAATTGATTAAAATTGATTTATAAACAGAAATACTTCACTATTATTATTCATTAATTACGCACCATCATATTAACTCTATTCGTCATAGTCTGAAAAAAATATTTCATTAAGGATCACTTTCGCTTTTTTTAAGTTCCTGGAATCAAGTTTATTGAGCATTTCCGTGATCTCGTACATTTCTTCAGCCACTGGGTAAGAACGACTGGCCTTGCTGGTGTCTAGCTCTTCCTTTTCATTTATCTGCGTTGCCCTTGGACTATGTGCCATTTCTTCCTCGTTTGACGCAGGATTTATCCAAGACGTATGCAATGCATCGCGGAGTACATTGAGGACAGTTCCCAATTCGTCTTCGGTATATCGTTGAAAGAAACGATTGATTTCACTATCAATTTGATGATGTAAGTCTTGATGTAAAAGAAGTATCTCTTTGCCCAATGGAGTGGTACGGAACAGAATTTCTTTTTTGTTATCTGGAAGGTTTTCTACGAGGATAATTTCTTTTTCTGCAAGTTTTCTCGTAATTTTGGAGACACTTCCCCTCGATATCCCGAATTGCTTCGAAATCGTTATTCCGTTTACAGGCTCGAGCCTTCCAATCGCCTCCAGCACATGCAACATTAAAACAGTCAATTCTTTCATTGACTCTGAAACAACAGGATCTTGGCTGTTCTGTATCAACCACTGTTTTTCTTCGTCATCTACCGATTGAAGTTTATGCAGCATATCTATTGCGGTTTCCCATACTTCCATGATTAACCGATCTTTATTTTGCTTTTTACTTGTATTATTGTTCATTGATGTTTTTCCTCCAAAGGCTAACTTGATACCATTATACCAATTGAAAGTAAACAAGCAACAATTATTGTTTCGACGAAACAATAGTTGACGGAAGGAAGAATATCATCTATCATTGTTTCCTATAGACATTATGTTTCCAGTTAACAATAATAAGAGAGCAAGACATATTTCATGTACTATGATATTCGATTAGATACTGTATCACTGCGCTGAAACGTCTTGTTCGCATTCAACTGATGTTTGGAAAATTTCAGAGAGGATGCGTAGAAATGACAAACATGATATCTAAATCTCACACCCGAAATATAGGAGGTCGATTCATTTGACAGAAAAATACGACATCGATGTGCTCATAGCCGGCGCTGGTCCGACCGGATCCACACTAGCGGCAGATCTGCTTCGACGCGGCCTTAGTGTCAGACTGGTAGACAAGGCGCCTCATTCATTCAAGGGCTCTCGTGCGAAGGGAGTTCAACCGAGAACCCAAGAGATATTCGAGGATCTTGGCGTACTGAAAGAAGCTCACGCTGAAGGAGGAACCTATCCTCTTATGGGGATTCATTTAGGACCAATTACTGTACCATTGCGGATGCAGAAACGAAAAAAGGTTACTCATGATGTGCCGTACCCGAATGTATTATTACTGCCTCAATACCGTACCGACGCTATCTTGCACCGTCTGCTTGACCGCTTAGGACTAAGTATTGAGTTTGACACTGCGATTATTGGTTTTGAACAGGATGACAACGGGGTGACTGCAACACTCTCTACTGGAGAGAAGATTCGAAGCAGGTATCTTGTAGGAGCTGACGGTGGTTCTAGTACAGTCCGCAAGGCTGCTGGTATTCGTTTCATAGGAGAGACCAACGAAGCCGACCGTATGCTTATCATCGATGGCACAATAAACGGACTGTCACGCAACCGATGGCATGTATGGCCACGAACACATGGGAAGCAGGTCGCAGCATGCCCGCTCCCTCACTCTGACCAGTTCCAGGTAATGATTCGGCTGACACCGGAAGAATCGGTTGACCTCGACGAAACTGCGTTAGCCGTCAAGTTCCAAACGCTCACAGGTTTACAGCTCTGCGACATCACCTGGACCTCAGTGTTCAGACCTAATGTCCGACTTGCCGAGCATTACCGATCTGACAAGGTCTTTCTGGCTGGCGACGCCGCTCACGTACACACACCAGCCGGCGGTCAGGGTCTAAACACCGGTGTTCAGGACGCTTACAACCTCGGCTGGAAACTTGGTCAGGTCATAAAGGGTGCACCAGAGAGCCTCCTAGAGAGTTATGAAGCCGAACGGCAGCCGATTGCCGCACGCGTCCTTAGAATATCCAACGAGCTTTACTCTAAGATTGAGCAGCCTCTCTCAGGACTTAAACGCGGAGATGAGGAACGACAGCTCGGAATCTCGTACTACGGCGGACCACTTGCCCCTACTAATAGCTCTGCTACTAAAACTCTACATGTTGGCGACAGAGCACCGGACGCTCCTTGTAAAGGACCACAAGGTTTAAGTCGCTTATTCGAGCTTTATCAGGGACCGCATTTCACCCTGCTAGCCTTTGGAGCCAACGCGATCAAGACACTCTCTGAGTTGAGTTGGCCGATTGGCGGTGCCGAATTACGCTGCTACGCCGTTGGTAACGGTCTCGGAGTTGACAACAAGCGCCTCGATGACACAACCGGCAAGCTGAGCAGTATTTACGGCATCACTGGTGACACATTAGTGCTGATCCGACCAGACGGTTACATTGGAAGCATTATCACTAACGACTGGCTAGCCAACTTCAACAACATTGTCAGCACGTTTGCCACACAGTCCAATACGATTAACTCGAACTGAGGACCGCTTAGGACATTGGAGAATCACACCATATGTACCGTCATTGTCCACCATTCTGCCAACATTATTCCTTCTTTCGCTAAATTCACAATTTAGTGACGGAAGGATTTTTAAATTACTATATTACTCTTCAAACGATTGCTTAGTATTCTTATCGCTATGCTAATATCTAGTCATAAAGTTGTTTTGCTAATCATCAGGGTTTCTTGGACGTCCTGTGGTAACGCCTTTTTTTTCGCATTACGGGTCGTTGGGATCTAAATACTTTGCGAGCATGAACAAAAAAAGAGCAGATAATGTCTACTCTTCCAATCTCGTTTCTTTTCCTTTAACTTCTTCATAATCAGGTGTTTTCTTATACAAACCAAGGCGATCCCGATCACCATCACCCGGTATATGTGCCATTTCTTCATCTGGAACATCTATCAAAAAAGACTGAAGTGACCCTCTAAAGTTGGCCTAAAGAATCCAGCTTGGGTTTTTTTAGGGTTCTTAATTTCAGGAAGTTTGATTCCATTAGTGACACTCATTTTAAATGTTGATTGATTTTGTTCAACAATTCATTTAAGGTTTGCTGCTCCTCTTCAGTAAGGACAGAAATGATTTCATCTTCCACTTTTTGAAAGGATTGATTAAAGGATTCAATCAGTTCAACGGCTTTAGGCAAAACATAAATATTTTTTTGCCGCTCATTATCAGCAGGGATTTTGCGCTCAATCAATCCTTTTTTCTCAAGGCCTTGAAGCATACTTGTAATACTTGCACCGCGCAAATGGAAACGATCTGCAAGGTCCTTTTGAATTAAATCTTTATCTTGATTCTTGTAGATATAGTCAATGATTTTTCCTTGTTGAGAGTTTAACCCCAAATCTTTTATGCTTTCGTCTGCTCTTTTTTTCAGCTTAAGTCCGATAATTTGAAACAAGTCAAGGTAGGGTGTATCCTTTCGAGACTTCATGGCATACCTCCTAATATAACCGATAAATAGTTAGATAACTAACAGTCAATAGATGAACTATACAAAATTTACGCTCGATCGTCAATGACTGAATTTAGATTATTGACAGTTAGAAAGCTAACTGTTAGAGTTCTAATTAATTATCGAGGAGGAACATCAAAATGACAAACAAAACTCATAAGTCTACTACGGAAAAAGTTACGGCCATTACAAATGTACGTATTTTCGATGGGGAAAAGGTTATCAATGCAAGAAATATTGTTATCAAAGGAGAAAAAATTATTGCAGTGGGCGAAGATATTCCAGCAAATGCAACAATCATCAATGCGGATAATGCAACTTTACTTCCTGGTTTGATTGATGCACATGTTCACACTTCTATAGGCGGACTAAAGGATGCTTTAAAATTTGGTGTGACAACCGAACTCGAAATGAACGGCGATTTTACTAAAAGAGGCCGTGAGATCCAGTTGAAAGATGTGGTTGATGTCGCCGACGTTCGTTCTGCTGGCACTGCGATCACTGCACCGGGCGGTCATCCAGATGAACTGTTACCAGATGGAGATGAAATTCCTGAATTTATCTTGAAAGAATTAGAAAAGCTATCGAGGGAAGACAAGGAGGCTATGCTTGCTGCATACGCTCATGATCACGAAGAAATTCCTCAAGTGACTACTGCGAAAGAAGCAATCAAGCATGTGCATACCCAAGTTAAAAATGGAGCCGACTTCATTAAGATTATGATTGAAGAAGGCACTGTCTTGGGCGCTCCAGGACTGCCTGTTTTAAGTGACGCTATTTTAAAAGCTACTGTTGATGAAGCTCACAAGTTGGAGAAAATCGTCATTGCCCATGTATTGACAGCTCAATCTTCCCAAGAAGCCATCAATATTGGAGCAGATGGTTTGGGCCATTTGTTTATTGACAGACCCGAATCAACGTCCAAGTTGGTGAGTTCTATAGCTGAGTCAGGTGCTTTTGTCACACCATGCCTGGTATTGAACTCATCAATCCTTGGAAATTCGGCATCAGAATTAGCAGATGATCCGCGTGTATATTCTAAATTAAGTCCAGAATGGGTTGATATTTTGAACACAAGCTTTAATACCTTTCCCCAAGGCAGTATGGAGAATAGCTTTCAAAATGTGATGGATCTTCACAATGCGGGTGTAGATATTCTTGTCGGAACTGATGTCTCCCCGGTTCCTGTTCCGAATCTTGGCGGCCTTGCTCATGGTGCCAGCGTTCATCATGAAATGCAATTGCTGGTGAAGGCGGGGTTTACTCCTATAGAAGCTCTTCAGTCGGCTACTTCAAAAACGGCTCGTTGCTTTTGTCTTGATGATCGCGGTCGTATTGCCGAAGGTATGCGTGCTGACTTTGTACTGGTAAACGGCGATCCGACGACCAATATAACAGATACTTTGTCAATCAGATCTGTATGGTTCAAAGGTATAAAACAATCAATTTAATGGTTAATTCATTATAAGTCAGGATCTTTCACTAAGATTGTGAAAGGATATACTTCAATTGAGAGCGTAAAATATCTTGTGTAAATGAAGAAATACAAAAAGGAAGACCTTTTCTTTTAGATTTAAGTCACCACAACCAATTCAAAGAAAGAAGGTCTTTCTTTGAATCAGTTTACAACAGATCTTGTTCAAGCTCTAGATTACGGGGAATCAAAAGAAGCTGTCTATATTGCGGTTGGTTCGCGAAGACGGTTTCCAAAGAAGTACTTGGCTATACGATTGCTCCTAACGAATCTGCCTTTGTCTGGAATGATTGCGGTTATTGTAAGCCTTTTGTTTCTTGATAAGAATTCAGCACATAAAAAAAGAGCAGACACAAAGTCCACTCAACTATTCAAAGAGTTATTTTGTTAATGATAAATACTTATTTACAATGGCTTGAGCGAGACAAGCTGATGAATCAACAAAGGTGATATCGCTAAATTTTTTATCCGTGACAATATTTAAATCCGTACATGCAATTATAACCGTATCAACCTTTTCTGCTAATTCATGATGTAATTCATCATATAATGTAATAGACTCATCGATTTGACCTTGTTTAATCTTTTCTATTATTTGATCGACACAGATTTGCCAACTATCTTGATGTAAAAAATCATAACCTTCTCTGTTTAAGGCTTCTTGAAATATTCCAGATTGAACCGTTGGATAGGTAGCTAAAAGAGCTGCTTTTTTTGAGCCTCTAGGTATTTTTTTTATTGTTTCATCAACCATGCTTAGTAAAGGGACTGAAATCGATTTTTTTAATTGATTAAAATAGATATGTGCGGTATTACATGGGATTGCAATAAAATCAACACCAGTTTTTTCAAGCTTTACAGCACCCTCAATAATTGCCTTTTCCATGTCCGTATGATTGAGAGGTTTATTCATGTAGAAAGGAGTTGGACAAGAATAAATCATCATATGAGGGAAATCCATGTCATGTATTGCTCCATATATTTTTTGGCACTCGTCTACTACTTTATCTACAAATGGCCCAGTAGATTTTGGCCCCATTCCTGCCAGTATTCCAATCATATTTGTCCTCCCCTATAAAAATGTGTACTAATACGCTAACCATTAGTTATTCTTGGGTTACCCAAATATCTACTTCTTAGTTTTTGTTTCTTTCCCTTTAACCTCTTCATAATCTGGCGTTTTCTTATACAAGCCTAAACGGTCATACTCTCCAGTCGCAGGCATATGCTCCATTTCTCCATAATCATTCCCCATTTTATCATAGTAATCATACGAGGAATAATTGAGCGAGCCATCATTATAAAAAGCAAACTGAATATGTTTCACCCCATCATATACACGAATTACGGAATTATCTCTTTTGACATCATCAGTATCCCTTCCTCTTTCACTTAAAGAGGTCTTATACTTCTTTATTACGTAATCAATCGCGCGATCATATTTTCGATCAGATACTTTAGTAAAGACAGCAACCTCGAACCAATTAGACTTCATGATGTTAGACACTCTGCTAATAAACCAAGGAGATTACATCACCATCAAAGAACGTTTAGGACACTGGAGTACACAAACAACAATTGATGTTTGCAGACATTTATATCCTAATAAACAAAAAGAAATAGCGGACAAATTAGGCGACTTACTATAATTCAGTGGACACTTTTGGTCACAAAACACATTTTTTATAAAACACAAAAAAATACCAAAGATGGTTAAACCCTTGGTATCATTGATGCGGCCGAAAGGACTTGAACCTCCACGGGTTATTCACCCACTAGGCCCTCAATAAAGCGGAAGTATATTGTCAGTTACAAAAGCCCTTCATTTTCAAGCATTTGAAGTCATTCATTACACTCATTTACACCGTTTTATATTCATTTTGGGCACAAAATGGGCACGATTTTTAGGTTAAATGCTCTCTACTTTTGGACTGCTTTCATCAGTTCCCCTTAAAAATGAATAATCACTTTCCCTTTTGGTCGCCCATTTGCGACTAGTTCTAGTGCTTCATTTATGTTGTCTATGGTAAATAGTGTTGGATAAATTGCTGGAACAATGTTGTTCTCTTCAATGAGTTTGGTAATCTCTTTAAGTTGTGCGCCGTCAGAACGAACGAAGATAAAATGGTATTCCACGTCGTGTTTCTTGGTTTTGCGGTCATACTTAGCGCCAGCAAGGGAAAATAGCTTTTGTTTCCACAATGGAAAATTTCGGTCTTTTCCGAAACGTTTATTTGGTCCTGTACGAAGAGAGAGCAATCTTCCGCCCGGTTTGATGATACTCAATTCACTGTCAAACTCTTTAGGACCCAGTGTATCAATCACGTAATCCACATTCGACAACAAGTCAACATAGTTTTCTGTTGAATAATCCAAATATTGATCGGCACCCATTTCCAGAGTGCGTTTGCGCGCTTCTGAGCTGCCGCTAACAATGACATTTAGGCCCATTGCCTTTGCGATTGGAACAGCCATTTGACCAAAGCTGCCTGATCCACCTGGAATGAAAACAGATTTACCAGACTGCGCCTCAAGTTCTTCATGCAGACCTTGATACGCTGTGAGTCCAGCCAGTGGTGCAGCAGCGGCTTCCACGTAGGACAAGTTTTTTGGCATTGGTGCAATTGCAGCAGCGTCAATTGCAGCATATTCCGCAAAAGCTCCAATTTTTTCTACCGGAAGACGTGTATAGATGGCATCTCCTGCGTGAAATTCTGTCACATTTTTTCCGACTTTTTCGATCACACCTGTCAATTCATTACCTAGCGTTAATGGGAATTCATAATCTTGAATTAGTTTGACGCTACCTGACATAATCAACATTTCGAGTGGATTGACCGCCGCAGCTTTGACCTTTACCAAAACTTCGTTGTCATCAATTTCTGGAATTGGAATGTCATTGATTTGGGCATGGAGATTTTTTGAGTACTTCGTGATCTGAGCTGCTTTCATGAGTGATTTCATTTTTTAAATCAGCATCCTTACGTTGAGTTACATTTATTAGGGTTCTTCACCTTGTTTTTATTATTTTCGTAAACTACAATCAATTTAATTCTTTTACAAGGCAGCGATAAGCTTCAGGATCTTGTTCACTTTCTTCTCTTAATATAATTTCTACATCACCTGTATTATTTATTATTCCAATTGACTTCCTATTTTATGATTAACCCACCATTAAAATCAGAAAGAATTACAATATTTTTTTCATCCACTTAGCATTATGTCTTTTTAGAACATTCATTCTTAATTGGATAATTAAAATCGATACTGTAAAGAAATCTATGTTTCTCATTCTCACAGATTCTTTACAGTATTGTTATATAGATTTAAAAATCTTATAGTATTGGATAGATTTGATCTCTTAATTTAAATTCATAATTTTCGTCTACAACCCCTACTACATGATGGCTATCATAAAGATTCATCATAAAATCAGCCATTTGCTCAGCTGTATGGTACTTAGGGATATACTCTTTGTAGTTAAATTCATCCGTATCACTTGCATGTTTCATGAATTCTGTTTCCGTCACTGCCGGCGCTAAAACTTTCACCTTCATTTTCGCACCTTTGAGTTCAAGTTCTTTTGCAAGCCCTTCTGTGAATGCACTAACAAAGTATTTAGATGCAGAATAAGTAATACTGCCAACAGCAATTGCATACCCTAGTGCTGATGATACGTTAATTAACTGAGTTCCCTCTACATCAGAATAATCTCGCACAAATAGTGTAGAAAGAATTGTCAAGGATTCTATGTTGACACGTAACATGGTTTCCACTTTATCTAAATTCTGATCTATTACAGAAGAGGATTCACCAAGCCCGGCATTATTAATCCAAGTCTCAATTTGATATTCCTTTAAATTGTTATACAGTGTATATGCCTGATCTGTGACAGATAAGTCACTTGTACGAATAATAACATCCAAATCAGGATTTATATTCTGAATAGCTGATTTAAGCTCTTCTAATTTATCTAATCTCCTAGCTACAATAATTAAGTTTTTGCCGCGAGCAGCAAATGCTAGGGCAGTTTCATATCCTATACCTGAGCTTGCTCCTGTAATAACTGTGTACTTCATATTCATTCTCTCCTCGAAAACATATTTTTTGATTAGTTGATCCATAATAACAAAATAGATTCAGTCTAGTGTCGACAAAGTCAAATCAATAATGTTTTCTAATTTTTCCTTATCATTTGTCGTTTTTGCTAATACTCGTACCCCTACGAGTGAATTATGAATGAATTGAGAAAGCCCTTTGATGTCATAGTGTTTAGGAATTTCTCCTTGTTCTTGACCATGTTTTAGCAGATCAAATAATAAGGCTTCCGCATTTATAAAAATCTCTGTAATTTTCTTAGCTGCTTCTCCATCTATTAGGGATAATTCAACAGCTGCATTAACAGCTAAACACCCTTTTGGCTGATTTTCTTTTGGATAAATAACCATTTCAAATAATTTTCGTATAGCCTGCTTAACCGTTAATTCTGTTTTCACTTCATTCTTCATTCTTAGTTCCATTACTTCTACATAGTGACTTAAGGCTCGCATAAATAAAGTATGTTTGTCGCCAAATGTATCATAGATACTTCTGCGGTGAACGCCCATATGGTCCACCAAGTCTTGCATGGATGTTTTTTCATAACCCTGTTCCCAGAAAAGCTCCATCGCTCTTTTTAATGCTTCTTTTTCATCAAATTCTTTATTTCTAGCCATGTAATCCCACCTTAGAACGTATTACTTCTTATTTCTGAGAAAGGGTTGAGAATCATTGATGCTAGGAGCATAACAACTTTATATATTCACCCCTCTCTCAATATATTCTTAGACAATTAAAGAATGATCATTCTTAATTGAGAAACAAAACAATTAGATCTAACGTGTTTCAATCATATCAAATTCGAGAACGATCAGTAAAGAATTTAAACTTATTTATATGTTTTCAATGTTTGATACCTCAATAGAGTATTCCGGATCTGTAATAGTATTCAGCGGCAATCCTATGCTTTCTGAACTTTGCATAAAAGAGCGCCCACCACTTTCCTGCATGGTGAGCGCCATAATAATATTCACTTGATCAAAAACACCTTCCTGACGGACGTATTTCTCAAATACCGCCCTAAATCGTTGAAACAAAAAATACCAAGGGGCTTTAACCCTTGGTATCAATGATGCGGCCGAGAGGACTTGAACCTTCACGGGTTATTCACCCACTAGGCCCTCATTAAAGTGAAAGCTTATTATCTGTTATAAAAGCCTATGTTTACAGCATTTAAACTCTTCATTTACACTCATTTTCGATTTATTTCCATGCACAAAATGGGCACTGTTTGGGGCTTATAAATAATCATTGTAATAATTGTGTAGCTATGCACATGTGACTGGTGCCACGTTCAGCAGATTGCTATAACGTGGAATTTTATAAATAACTAAAGAGTTCGCCCAATCTATTTTGTTTATCTGCACATAAAATATTCTGTGATTCATTACTCCAAACAGGAGGTGACTCTGCGGATACGATGAGTATGGCGGTCGCAGTTGCTTTGCACTAATCGTTGTCTTGTTCATTCTATTAATTATTTATTATTGGTGCAGTGTTCTGAAGAGGATATGATGAATAGATTGTTAACAAGATCTCATTAATTTTCACAAATGATGGATAAGGACTCAGGTTTGCCTTAGTCATTTAATATTTGTTCTACTAATCATTGTAGGTTGTTCAACGCCTGCGGAGCAGATCGCGCAATAACTTATGACCTTGAAAGGAGGAAAATCACATGCCTTTTTTTGGATTCCGTGGAAGGAACCGATTTTTTCGTGCCGGCTTTAGAAGAAGAGAATTTTTCCCTTTTGCATTCGAAAGAAGAAGACGGTTTGGATTCGATGGAAGAAGACGCAGATTTTATTAAGTGAATTATTTTACTAATGTTTCCATAGGGCCTGCGGGCTCTTTTAAGTTTTCTCATTATTGCCTTGGTATTTAAAAAAAGTATTCCCTCCCTTTTAAAAAGTTAGAGCTGGCTGACAAACTAGATGACTTACTATAAGTAACTGGGCAGTGAGTGGGCAGTAACAGATAACTTTTCCATAAAACAAAAAATACCAAGGGTCTATAACCCTTGGTATCATTGATGCGGCCGAGAGGACTTGAACCTCCACGGGTTATTCACCCACTAGGCCCTCAACCTAGCGCGTCTGCCATTCCGCCACGACCGCGTGACTATAAAATTGTTTTTCCACTAAGCATGAAAGCTAGTGATAAACACTTTAAAAATAAAGTGCGGGTGAAGGGACTCGAACCCCCACGTCGTAAGACACTAGATCCTAAGTCTAGCGCGTCTGCCAATTCCGCCACACCCGCGAAAAACAAATGGTGAGCCATGAAGGACTCGAACCTTCGACCCTCTGATTAAAAGTCAGATGCTCTACCAACTGAGCTAATGGCTCGCTCTATAAAAGTGATTGTTACAAATAAAAATGGCTGGGCTAGCTGGATTCGAACCAACGCATGACGGAGTCAAAGTCCGTTGCCTTACCGCTTGGCTATAGCCCAACGAAGGTAAGTGGTGACCCGTACGGGATTCGAACCCGTGTTACCGCCGTGAAAGGGCGGTGTCTTAACCGCTTGACCAACGGGCCGTCTGGTTGAGAACTTATCTGGCGGAGAAGGAGGGATTTGAACCCTCGCGCCGCTTACACGACCTACACCCTTAGCAGGGGCGCCTCTTCAGCCACTTGAGTACTTCTCCATATGGCTCCACAGGCAGGATTCGAACCTGCGACCGATCGGTTAACAGCCGATAGCTCTACCACTGAGCTACTGTGGAATAATCAGACTTTCTTCATTATAAATGATGCGACATATAGTGTCAAGAAGCAACAAATATTTTTTTGAGAAAGTATCATTGTCTCTCAACGACTTTTATAATTTAACATAGGACCACAAAATGAGTCAAGCCTTTTTACAAAATTCTTTTGATTTTTCCTCTGCACTTTCCGCAGGCATATCTTTCCGGATTCATCGCCCGCTTCTTTATATACTGTTGGCCGCAAGCCGTGCATCTATACATATATGTTTTCTTTTGAACTTTTTTTGTTTGAAGCGGCGTGCAGAATCTCGGCGCCCCTACTTTCTGAAGCAGGTCTCTGAAGTCTTTGTCCCTGTGCTTGTACCCCTTCCCTTCAAGATGAAGATGATAATGGCACAGTTCGTGTTTGATAATGCCTTCCAGCTCTGTTTGGCCGTGTTCAAGTAAATATTTCCGGTTCAATTCAATGTTATGGGAAGACAGCAGGTATCTGCCTCCCGTCGTTTTCAGCCGATCATTAAACAATGCCCGGTGACGGAACGGTTTTTCGAAATAAACGGCAGAGATGTCTTCTGTCAGCTTTTGAAGTTGTTCGTTATCCATTGTGCACCTCGCATTAAAAACATTGAACGGGACAATTCACCGTTCGCATACAATGTGTTAATACCGCCCTCTTACTAAAAGCTGAGGAGGAATGAGCCATGCCGAATTGGCTGATGAAACAAATGCAAAAAGCATTTTTAGAAAAGGATAATTATCAAATTAAGCTTTTGAACCAATGCTGGTATTTTTATAGAAAAAAACACTGCTCGTAAGCAGTGCTTTTATTTTACCATAGACAGTGACACTCTGCCTTTTTTCACGTCTGCCCCTTCCACCCATACGGTGACGATGTCTCCGACCGATACGACGTCGAGAGGGTGTTTGACGAATTGATTGCTCAGTTTGGATATGTGCACAAGCCCGTCTTGTTTGACGCCGATATCGACGAATGCGCCAAAGTCTACAACGTTGCGGACGGTGCCTTGCAGTTCCATTCCTTCCTTTAAATCCTCAAGCTGAAGGACGTCTTTTTTCAGTAACGGCTTCGGCACTTCATCACGCGGATCGCGTTCAGGCCTTGTCAGCTGCCCGCAAATATCTGCCAGCGTGATTTCCCCTATTCCGAGCTCTTGCGCCGTTTCAGACAGCGGCAGCTTACTGATCTTCTCTTTTAGATCAGCGCTTCCGATCTGGCTTGTTGTGAGCTTGAGTTTTTTAAGCAGGTCCTTAGTTTCTTTATAGCTTTCCGGGTGAATGCCTGTTCGGTCGAGCGATTCTTTTCCGTCCGGCACCCTCAAAAAGCCGATGCATTGCTCATACGTTTTCGCGCCGAGACGCGGGATGTCTTTCAGCTCTTTGCGATTTGTAAATTTGCCGAGTTCCTCCCGTTTTTTAACGATGTTGCCGGCAACTGTCTTGGATAATCCAGCTACATATTGAAGCAGAGCGGCTGATGCGGTATTGACGTTTACGCCGACTTGGTTAACAACGGTTTCAACGACAAAACGGAGAGATTCGTTTAATTGCTTTTGGCTGACGTCATGCTGATATTGGCCGACGCCGACTGATTTCGGATCAATTTTGACGAGTTCGGCCAGCGGGTCCTGCAATCTCCGCGCGATTGAGACGGCGCTGCGCTCTTCAACCTGAAAATCAGGGAATTCTTCCCGCGCCAGCTCTGACGCAGAATAGACGCTTGCGCCGGCCTCATTGACGATCACATAATAAATGTCCCGCTCCGTTTCCTTTAATAGATCAACCGTAAATTGCTCCGTCTCCCTGGATGCCGTACCGTTTCCGATCGCCACGACCTCGACTTCGTACTTCTCCAAAATGGTTTTCACTTTTTCCCGCGCTTCCGCTGTCTTTTTCACTGGAGCGTGCGGGTAAATAACGTCGATTTTGAGCACCTTTCCCGTTTCGTCGACGACGGCTAACTTGCACCCAGTGCGGAAGGCCGGATCGACGCCGAGCACAACCTTTCCCTTCATCGGCGGCTGCAGCAGGAGCTTGCGCAGGTTTTCAGAGAAAATATGGATCGCCTGCGCGTCTGCTTTCTCTGACAGCTCTTTGCGGATGTCACGCTCAATGGCCGGCTGGATCAGGCGTTTGTACGCATCGTCAATGGCTTCTTTCAGCGTTTCCCTGACCGGTGTATCGCGGTGTTTAATGATGTGCTTTTCCAAATAGGCCTTTATTTGATCGGCGGGCGGTTCGATCCCAATCTTTAAGATGCCTTCTTTTTCACCCCGGTTCATCGCAAGCACTCTGTGAGGCACAACTTTTTGAATCGGCTCTTCATATTCATAATACATTTCGTAGACGTTTTTCTCGTCATCCCCGGCTGATTTTCCTGCCGCAGATGTAAGGATTCCCTTTTTAAAGGTTTCTTGGCGTATCCATTTTCTGAAATAAGGATCGTCCGAGATTTGTTCGGCTATAATGTGCTTCGCGCCTTCGATGGCTTCTTCTCTTGAAGCCACTTCTTTTTCTGCACTTATGTATTGATCAGCCGTTTCGTGAAGACGGTTATCTTTCGGCAGGGAAAGAATATATTCGGCAAGCGGTTCAAGCCCTTTGCTTTTGGCGACGGTCGCTTTTGTTTTCCGCTTTTGTTTGAAGGGGCGGTACAAATCCTCGACTTCCTGGAGCTTGACGGCCTGTTCGATTTTTTGCTTCAAATCGTCTGTCAGCTTGTCCTGCTCGGCGATTAACCTGATCACTTCCTCTTTCCGCTGGCTCAGGTTTTGAATGTATTGCCAGCGCTCAGAGATCGTCTGAATCTGCACCTCGTCCATTGAACCTGTCTGTTCTTTTCGGTACCGTGCGATAAACGGGACGGTGTTGCCGTCTTCAAGCAGGCGGATTACACTTTCGACGTTTTTTTGTGATAAAGCTGTTTCTGCAGCAATTTGTTTTTTCAAAAGGGCTAACGTTTCCATATCACCAAAGCCTCCATCTCTTCATTCTTCCTCTAGTGTATCAAAAAACGGCTGAACATAAAAAAAGCAGCCTTACGATAAAAGCTGCCCGAGAATATAGGTTAAATCATCTTTTCTTGACGTTGTGTACATGTGAAGCGAATTTGATATGTCATCTATTGATTGCCCTTGTTTTAAATAGGAGCGGATGTTCGGAACATCTAACCCATCAGTGTGGATGATGAATTTCGCTCCTTTTTCGTATGATGACGTATGAGTTTTGTATCTCTGCGGTTTGCCTGACAGGTAACCTGAGATCGGCAGAGGATGAAAGCTGTCGCCAGATGGGGATTGCAGAAAGAAACGGACGTTCCCGATTGAACAGTACGTCAGCTGCCTTTTGATGAAATTGATTTTTAAGATGGAGGCAGTCGCTCCTCTTTTGTTTCTCATCGCTTGGTTGCATCGTTCGATGATGCTTTCCACGTCCTCGTCTGCATAGGATTCAACGATGTCTTTAATGGCTGATGAGGACTCATTGGCAAGTGATCCGCTCCCGAGACCGTCCGCTACCGCACATACTAGTTCCTCTTCATTCGCCTTCATGAAAAAGCTGTCGCCGCAAACGGACTTGCCTTCTTTATTTAGTTGGTATACAAGGGTTTGAACATGTTCGTTTTCTTCAACCTGAATCATTACATTAGCTCCATGGAGGGATCTCCAATCAAGGCCTCTCTCAGTTTTTTCACCGCTTTTCTCTGCAAGCGCGAGACGTGCATTTGAGATATTCCGAGAATGTCCCCTGTTTCTTTTTGGCTTTTATTTTGCACAAATGTTAAATCAATAATTTGTTTTTCACGGTCAGACAGCACATGAAGCACGCTTTGGATCATCATTTGCTGGTTGACGCGTTCGTATCCTTCTTCTTGGGAACCGACAATGTCGAGAATGGTGACGGTGCTTCCGTCCGCGTCCGCCTCGATGCTGTGATCGACAGACAGGGCCTGATAGCTTTTGCCCATCTCCATCGTTTCCAGCACTTCCTCTTCAGAAACGTCGAGGTAAGCCGCGATTTCTTCGACTTTCGGTGATCGCTGCGTATCTGTCGTCAGCTGATCCACCGCCATTTTAATTCGCGGGCCGAGCTCCTTGATCCGTCTGGGGACGTGGACGCTCCACGTTTTGTCCCTGAGGAAGCGTTTAATTTCCCCGATTATGGTCGGGATCGCAAAGGCTTCGAATGCTTTTCCGACTTCAGGATCATATCTTTTAATGGCGCCGAGCAGCCCGATCATCCCGACTTGGCGAAGGTCTTCGTGAAAGCTTTTGCCTTTTGAATATTTCTTCGCCAGCATTTCGACAAGATTGGTATACACTTCGACGAGTGTTTCCTGGGCTTCTTTATTATCATTTATTTGAAATTCGCGTATGAGCCGATCAACTTCATCTTTAGTTAGTTTCGTAGTTTTTGATGGTTGTGCCATGATCAACTCGCTCCCCATGTAAATACTTTGTCATCGCCACGGTGACGCCAGAGTTGCTTTGAACTTTGACTTCGTCCATGAGCGTTTCCATTAAATATAGACCGAGCCCTCCTTCTGATAATTGATCAACTGTGTGCGAAGGTGTGTACGGCCCTAGATCCTGCTGCTTTTGATCAAAGTCAAAGCTGTCTCCTTCATCCGCCACAATAACCTCTAAACGGTCTTCAAACACACCGAATCGTACGGATACTTCACCCTTGCTGTCATCTTTGTAAGCATGCTGAACAGCGTTTGTACAGGCTTCACTGACAGCAATTTTCAAATCTTCAATTTCATCGTAGGTATAGCCCATTCTGCTTGCGACACCTGAAAGTGTAAGCCGGACGATTCCTACATATTCCGGTTCGGCCGGAATCTTCATTTCTATATAATCAACTGATGTCTTCATTGCACGCCACCTTCTGACTTTGCCGAAATATCAATGATGTCCTTAAGCCCAGTGATCTCAAACAGCCGAACGAGACGGTCAGAAAGATTTTCAAGCTTCATAGAGCCGCCTTCCTTACTGACCGTTTTGAACACACCGACAAATACGCCTAAACCCGTACTGTCCATATAGTTTACATCTTTTAAGCAGATTCTCATGTCTTTTCCCTCGCTTGCCAGCGGCATCAGCTTTTCACGAACGACCGGAGCTGAGTATACATCAATTTCTCCAGCGATATTGACCTGTATATCTGAAAGATTCTGCTTCATATCTACTTTTAAATTCATCGTATCACCTCTGAAAGTTATCCTTCACTAATGCTAATGGTTAATTACCCGAGATGCTGTTTCTTTAAACCTTTCTTTTTAAAACAATTAACGTAAAATCATCATGCAGCTGAAAATCCTGAAGCTGCAGCAGGCTGTTGTAAATATTTTTTACCATGTCCTGCGCGGAGCATTCCATGTGTGCTTCCAGCATGTTCTGAATATCTCGGCGTTCTAGGAAACCGTTTTCTGTCCGGCATTCGGTGACGCCGTCAGAAAAGAGAACAATCATGTCTCCTTTTTCCATATGCTGTTCATATTGGTCGTAATCAAAATCCTGAGATATCCCCAGGACTAAACCCTTCGCCTCTAAATCATAAAACTTGTTTTCTTTTTCAGAGTAGTAGAAGCCCGGCTCATGCCCGGCTGAAGCATATGTAAATTGGTGGCTTTTCGTGTTGTAGTTTGCATAAAACATGGTGATAAACATGCTTGCGTCCACATTTTGTTCTACAACGCGGTTAAGATTTTTCAGCACTTGGGAGGGGTGAATGCCGGTCTCAGGCAAAGAGTCCATGGCATACTTAATCATCGACATGCACAAAGCGGCGGGGATTCCTTTCCCAATCACATCGGCTATCGCAATGTTAATAGATTCCTTGTCTTTGACGAAGTGATAATAATCACCGCTCATTTGTTTAGCGGGAACGCTGATTGCGCCGATATCCAGCTCGTCTTCATCGGGAATTTTTGTACCGAGCAGCGTTTGCTGGACATTTGCGGCGATTTCAATCTCTGAGCGCAGCTCCTGCTGGATATCTCTCAGGCTTTGATGTTCCTGATAGGCCATCCCGTAGCCAATCATGACTTCTATTAAAAAATCCAGCGAATGAAAAACATCCTCCGGCAAATCCGGGTACAGCTCCTTCACTACTTTTCGGTGGATGCTTATAATTTCCTCCGGAGGAACTTGATGTTCAATCGTTTTTCGGCTGAATTTTTGAGCTTGATATAAAGATGTTTCTGTTAATTCGGCTATATAACGGCTAAGCAGCTGGTGGTACCGCTGCTCAATAACCTCCCTGAAATCCACGTTTTTACCTCCTACCGAAGCCATTTTACGGCTTGAATCTCTGTTCCTTCCTCTGCAACAGATTGCAGGCTGAATTCATCCATCAGTCTTTTTACACCCGGAAGTCCCGCTCCCAGTCCGCCTGATGTTGAAAAGCCGTCTTCCATCACTTTACGGATATCGGGGATTCCGGGTCCTTTGTCTTCCGCTATGATTTTAAGGCCTTTTTTTCCTCTGTCGTTTACTTGTTCGATGCTCACCTGGCCCTTGCCGGCATATAAATAAATATTCCTGGCCAATTCTGAGATAGCCGTCGTGATTCTGGCCTGATCTACCGTCCCGAAGCCTAACTCCTTTGCAACGTTGCGGCCAAGCTGTCTGGCGGCTACGATATCCCATTCTGTCATGATTTTTACACAGGATTGGTCGTTCATCGCTATTCCCCCAATTCCCGCTTCAATGTATCAAGCCCTTGCTCCAAGTCGAGCGCTGTTTCGATTTCTTCAAGTGAGATTCCCAGTTCAATCAGCGTTACCGCTACAGCAGGCTGAATCCCCGTTAATACGACTTTGGCACCCATCAGTTTTGACATGGTAATGACGTCTCCGAGAACTTTTGCGATAAATGAGTCAATCATGTCAACGGATGTAAGATCAATGACGACCCCGTTTGCGCCGGTTTCATAAATTTTGTTCAGCAGGTCTTCTTGAAAATGCAAAGCAGTTTGATCGTCGAGTTCCCATTGAATGGATACTAATAAGCAGTTATACAGTTTCAGGATCGGGATTTTTGGATGTCTCACAATGTTATTCCCCCAATGAAACGATTTTTCGATTTGTCATCTCCAGCGCTGTTTGAATTCCTTTTTGAAGGGTATTCTTCGTAATAACCTGAGACAAATCAATTCCCAGATTAACGATGGTTTGCGCGATTTCCGGGCGGATTCCGACTAGCAGGCATTTCGCTCCGACAAGCCTTACCGCTTCTGATGCCTGAATGATGTGATGTGCGACCATGGTATCAACGACCGGCACGCCCGTAATATCAATCAATACGACCTGCGCGCGATGTTTGACGACGCCGTTCAAAAGGTTTTCCATAATCTGCTTCGCACGCTCCGTATCAATCGTTCCGACAAGCGGCATAACGGTCACGTTCTCAAACACGGGGATGAGCGGCGCCGACAGCTCCTGAAGCGCGATTTTTTGAAGGGATACCGTCTTTTCCCAAGAGATGGAATACTGATTGAAAATTTCAGTGTTAATCGGATTGAAAATGCTGTCAATCTGCAAAATTAACGCCGCTCTGTCCTGGTCGGCCGTATCATGGTCAACCATTGTTTCGTAAAGCAGCTTCCAAAACTCTGACAGGGTGGCGGACAGAAGTTTCAGCGACAGGCCGAGCTGCACCGCGCGCAGAGCAAGCTGGCTGATCTGTTCTTCCGCGGCTTCGTCATTCTTCGATGACAATAAAAGAATGTCTATATAATCCTTGCAGATATTTTCATATATTTGATTGTTAAGCTGATAATCTTCCTGATTGCCTACTTCTTTTAATTTGCTTGTCCAAGTGTGAAGCAGTTCATCATGCTGGTCGATAATAAACTGGTAAATAGCTTGATTCGACATGGGTTTTAATGACCTCCCGACACAAAACAACAATTTTGTTTGATTATCTATTCATTATAGCGCTAATGTTTTTCGAAAACAAAAAAAGTTGCTCTATATGAGCAACCGGGAAGATATTACTAAAAATCAATGAGTGCCAAACTGATTTGCAGGGCTTCATCAACTTTATCCATCATTTCATCATCCAGATGAGTTATTTTATCCGTTAACCTTTGCTTGTCAATCGTCCGAATTTGCTCCAGCAAAATAACGGAATCTCTTTCAAAACCGTAGCGTTTTGCATCAATTTCGACGTGGGTTGGTAATTTCGCTTTCTGTATTTGTGCTGTTATGGCTGCAACAATAGCAGTCGGGCTAAAGCGATTTCCGATATCATTTTGGATCACTAAAACCGGGCGTACGCCGCCTTGTTCTGAGCCAACAACAGGAGATAAATCAGCAAAATAAACATCGCCGCGCTTAACAATCAAAATGATTAGCCTCCGCTGACTAAGCGCTCAACGGTCGTTTCTGCTTCGCACTCAGCATAGTGAGCCTCAGAAGAAATATTCAAGTTGATTTTCGCCATTTCCATATACCCGCGTCTCATCAAATCACGGTTATGGCGTGTTGTCCGTTCGCTGACATACGCTCTCACTGCTTGTGATATCAGTTCGTTTCTGCTTCGTTTCTCCCGCATCGCTACACCATCCAATTCAGCTACTAAGTTTTCAGGCAAGCTGATTTTCATTTCGGTTCTTGCGCTGGATTCAGACAAAAAACATACACCTCCACCAAACTTACGGATACGACCATTCATCCATCCAGACATAATGATACCACTATTCAAACGCCAAGCAAAGCGGTTTTATAAATTCTCTTTTTCTGGATAATGGCTATTTGCTTGTATTTTCTTGCAGCAAAGGATTTCTTACTTCCATTATACTCCCATTTCCCAAAAACATACGGGGAACGCGGGAACTAATCGTACAAGGAATTTCGTAGTTAATTGTTTCAAGGCGTCCGGCGATCTCGTCCATCGTAATCGTTTCTTCCTTTTGACTGCCGATCAAGGTCACTTTTGTCCCCGGCGGATAGCATTGGTCTAATTCTACCATAAATTGGTCCATACAGATTCTTCCGGCGATATTCATCCGTTTGCCGTTGATGAGGACAGCTGTACCCGAAAGCTTGCGAAGCCAGCCGTCTGCGTAACCGACGGGAACGGTTCCGATCCATTGGTCTTTATGGGCCGTGTACGTGGCGCCGTAGCTGACGCTTTCCCCTTTATGAATTTTTTTCACATGAGACAAGGTGGAATGCAATGTAAATGCCGGCTTCAGTTGAAACGGAATTTCGTTTGTGATCTCCGCTGACGGACGAAGCCCATACATGCTGATACCGAAGCGGACCGCATTAAAAAAGCCTTTTTTCAGGCGGAGACCCGCGGCGCTGTTTGCACAGTGCACCATCAGTTCCTTTAAAGGAAGGGGGGCAATCAGTTTTTTGAAACGGTCAAACTGCATGAGAAAATAGCTTCTGTCCTTTTCATCCGCGGTGGCAAAATGGGTAAAAACGCCTTTACATACTAAACCGGGATTTTGGCTGAGGATTTTTAAAACGATTTGCACCTCTTCTTCTGTTTTTACGCCGAGCCTGTTCATTCCCGTATCAACTTTCAGGTGAAAAGGGACTGTTTCACTGCCGAGGTGGCGGGCCGCTTCCTGAAGCCATTCAACGGAGTAGCCCGTCAAGGTCACGTCATATTCGGCAGCAGCCTGTACATACTCAGGCGGTACAGCGCCAAGCACGAGGATCGGTGCTGTGATGCCGCGTTTTCTCAATGAAATCGCCTCATCTAAAATGGCAACGGCAAGGCATGAAGCGCCGGCTTCAAGAGCGGCTTTCCCGACTTCTGCATCTCCGTGGCCGTATGCATTTGCCTTTACAACCGCCATAAGATGGACGTTTTCGCCGATGTGTTTTTTCATATGGCTGACATTTTCTTTAATCGCAGACAGATCGATTTCCGCCCACGTATCTCTGTAAAAGGATGCTGTGTTCACTCGATACACTTCCTAGCTTTTTTTCATTGAATTTCGTTATTATCATACTAAAATTACCGGGCAAAGTGAAATGTAATCAAAAAAGAGACCGACAGCATTCGGCCTCTTTTTTGATTATTTTGATGACTGCCCCTGCATACTTTTGGCGGCAGCCACCATTTCATCTTTGGTAAGGTCTTGCGATGACAAGAGATAGTCGACACCGTCATACGTCCATGTTAAGGATGTATCCGATAATGCGGCAACCGTGAAGCCGAGATTAACCGGTTCGCCGTTCAGCGTCACGGCAGAGGCTGCTTTTGCGACCTGGGCTTTTTCCTGAATGAGCGTAAACGATTTTTCGCCTCCGTATGTCATCACGACACGTTTGCCGTCCGCTGTCGAAATATCTTTTTCTTCAAGCTTTTTGACGCCCGCCGGCACTTGAAGCGGCGTTTTTACCGCAAATGAATCAGACGGCTTGGCGCTTGTGGCGACGTCCATTTGAGAAAGCGTCATGTTTTTCTTTTCATCAAATGATTCTTTTTCAAACGGTTTGTTAAATTCAAAGCTTTTGAATTCGACTTTCACCATGACTTTACGGTCTGTGTCCATCACCTTCACCAGCGACGGACTCATATCTTTTTTGTTGAATGTGATAACTTGTGTCGGCAGCATTTTGTTATGCTGATAGTTTGTTTTTGTTTCGAATGAATACTTTTTATCTTTGGCGGAATAAACGGCGTCTTTGTCATTGATCACGTCTTTCACAAGTGATTCAAACAAATATACTTGGCTGCTGTTGTTCGGCCAGTCGCTTTGAAATCTGAAGCTCTTATTTAAGGACGGCGTGAGAACAAATACTCCGTTGGCATTCCGTAAGATGACTTGGTTTTGGTCTTTTTTCGGATTTTCTAAATAGACCCGGTATAGGGAAGGTTTTTTATGCCAGATTTCCACATTGTATACTTGCGGATCACTTCCCGTTTGAATGGTCATTTTGGCTTTTGCTTTGTATGAAGTGTATTCTTTCGCCTTCTTATCTAAACCGTTCACGATATCTTCCTGTGATTTTTGGCCGCAGGCCGAAAGAATAAGGACGGCAAGCAGTCCCGTTAAAAGCAAAACAAAGCTTTTTCTCACCTTTTTCAACCCCTTCTTCTCAATTGATGTAAAGGGAAGAAATCGCTTGTTTGACTTTAACGGTACGCCCTAAAGACGGCCTCGGGAAAAGACGGACGGACGCGTACCATAAAAGCCTCAAACAACTTGTCTCCCTTAATGCACTATCAAATATATGAGAGGGGTTCGGCTAATATGCAGACTAGCTTGACAACCTTTCAATCACGACCTGAGCAGCCGCGTATTCTTTTGTATGCGTAATGGATACATGAGCTGCTGCGCCGTCCAGTTTGGCGCAGGCAAGCACCGGCTTTCCTGAAGGGTCTTTTGCCGTTTCAATATCCTGAAAGCTGAGCTGGCTGCCGATGCCCGTGCCGTAAGCTTTAGAAAAGGCTTCCTTTGCCGCAAAACGGCCCGCGAGAAATTCAATTTTCCTTTTGTCTGACAGCGTCTTAAACCGGGCGTATTCCGCCTCTGTCAGTATTCGCTGCGGGAATCTTGCCTGCCGGCTGAGCATTGTTTCAATTCTGCTGAGCTCGACGATGTCTATTCCAATTCCGAAAATCATGTGAATTCCTCCTAAAAAGTCCGTACTAAAAAATGGTTTATCTCATAAACGTGGTACTATATAAGTATCAAAATAGATGCAAAGGGGCAAATGATGTTTATACGAACGGAAAATTTCCAGACCTTTATCAGACGTTATCCGGCTGTCAGCTGTATATTAGCCCTGCAGGCGCTGTTATGGCTGTTTTTTAAAATGCCCGTTCATTCCGTCATGATGTGGGGGGACGCAGTGACAGGCTATAATTTCGGCGTTGCCGGCGGAGAATGGTGGCGGCTTGTCACACCGGTTTTTTTACATGCCAATTTTACCCACCTTCTGTTTAATTCAATGTCTATCTTCTTATTTGCGCCTCCGCTGGAGCAGATGCTCGGAAAAGTCCGTTTTCTTATTGTGTATATCGGGTCCGGCATCATCGGCAATATCGGAACTTACCTTATCGAGCCGCTGGATTATGTACATGTCGGCGCCTCCGGTGCGATCTTCGGCCTGTTCGGCGTGTATCTGTTTCTGACTGTTTTCCGTAAAGAGCTGATCGACCAGGATCAGTCTAAAATGATTGTCACCCTGCTCATCATTGCGGTTCTGATGACATTTATCAATTCCAATATTAACATTATGGCGCATTTGTTCGGTTTGGCGGGCGGTTTTTTGCTTTCATTTCTATGCGTGCATCAAAAAAAGCGGCGGTTTTAACCGTCCGCTTTTTCGTATGAATACCAGCTTCTGATGCGTTCTGCGTCTTCCTCGCTGACATCCCTCAGCATGACATGCTCCATATGGCTCGCTGATTTCACAGCCGTGGCAACGGAAGCGAGCCGTTTTCTTTTTTGTAAAAAGGATTGGCTTACTTCGTACATCTGCATTCTTCTTCTCAGCATAATCGTTGTCGTCTTTCCGATCAGCCTTGTGGTGAGCTGGAGTTTTTCCCCGTTTAAAAACCATGATGCATCTTTAAAAGCGGCATAACCGAAAACAAGCTCTGCCGGAAGCAGAAACAGCGATAAATACCCCCAAGGTTTAAAAAGGATACAAAGCGGAACAATCACAAAAACTGAAAAAATAACAGAGCGGAACAAATAACGCCGCAGCGACCTTCTCGGCAGATGATGCCGCTTTTCATCAAGCACGTAGTCATTCGTAAATTCGCCAAGCATTCCGGACAGCTTTGATTTGCGGATAAGCGGAAACAGAATCGTCTGAAGGCCCTCTTTCTCATTTCCGGATTTGCCCGCGCTGACAATGGTGACTGTCGCATATCCGAAAAGCTGCCTCACGATATTTTCTTTTATTTTAATCGCTTGGATTTTACGGAGCGGAATCGTCACTTGATGCTTTTCAATAATTCCTCTTGAAATGACCAATTCATGCTCCTTTTTTTCAACCTGAAAGTTGGCATGCTTGATCATCATACCCGCGATACTTAACAGCCACGCGATAAACAGGCCGATAAATATGATAACGGCGTAGATTCCTATACTGGCATGCTTCAGAAAAGAAAATCTGTCATAGAGCCAGTCCATCGGAAATACTTCGTCAATCTGAGAAATCAGGGCAAAGATCGCTGAAATAATGACGCCGATTCCGCCGGACGTTGAGGCTGCCATGAGAAGTTCTCCTAAAGACATACGGTATACGGAGTGCACGGCTTCTTCGCGAGTCGGCTCCTGCTCCGCCGAAGCCTCTTGGTGCTCCTCTAGTTCGGCTTTGCGCTTTTCTTTTTGCTGGAAAACGGCTTCTCTGATTTTTTCTGCCTCTTCCAGAGAAATCGCAGACAACACGACTTCTGCGTTTTTTCCTTCGCCAGCTGTTTCTATTTGCAGCTTGACCAGCTTAAAGAGCTGCTGAATAACGCCCGCACTCGTATTCATCGATTGAATTCTGTCAATGGAGATATATCTTTTTTGTGTGAAAAACAATCCCTCTTCTATTCTGAATTCGCCATCTTCAATGCGGTACGTGAATTTTCTCCACTCGATAACACTTGCCGCGATAAGCCATATCAGCAATACGAGAAGTGCTATGCCGCCGTAGAAGCGGATAAAGTGGTTGGAATTGACGATGTATACGAAAAAGAAAGGAAGAATAATATTTTTAATGGTTTGGATAATAATATGAAATAAGTTCAAAATCACGGCTGCCGGATGCAGACGTTTCGGTTCAGACATCATCTTCCGTCACCCTCGCCAGACGCGAAATGGAATCCCTCAGCCGGTCTGCTTCCTCCATCTCAAGCGCCGGAATCGAGTGAACGGTTGCCGCTGTCGAAATTTTGACTGAGGCCAGGCGGTATTTTCTGAGGAGCGGTCCCTGTGAGGTGTCTACGTGCTGCACCCTGACCATCGGCACAATGACCCGTTTGACAATAAAAATGCCGGATTGGATATCAATTTCGTTTTCATGTACTTCATACCGCCAGATCCTGTGCCTGATCTTCGGTATCGCATAAATGGTGATCACCGAACCGATGACCCAAATGATGCCGAGAATTCCGCTGATCCAGTACGGCCAATGGAAGTAATAGCTTAAGACGGCTTCTGCAATGACGGCAAGAAGACAAACGGCTGATAAGATGACTTCTTGAAGACGCCATACCTTTAAGCCGTTCGGACTGATTTGATTTTTTGGCTGTGCTCTCAAAATACCTACCTCCCGTTTCTTATCATACATACAAGTACGGTCTTGTTGCAAAAAAGATTCACTTTCCGGCGTATAGATAAAAAGCGAACCCTTTAATGGGTTCGCTTTTGTCTCTTAGTATGATTTTTTCTGGCGTCTGTCACCGGAAGAACGGCGATCGTTTGAGCGTTTTTTATCATAGGAAGAGCGGTTGCTGCTTTTCCCTTTTCCGCCGCGGTATCCGCCGCCTTGGCCGTCTCTTCGTTTTGAAGTGCGTTGGTTTTTGTAGCGTTTGCTGACCATCGGCGCTTCATCAGTGAGGCGTACAGGAGTGCTGTCCGGCTCTTTTGTCGCCATTTTAATGGCAGCTGCTACAACTGTCACTGCATCATGGTCTTCCAAAAGCTCCGCCGCGGCAGTCATGTAGAAGTTCAGGTTGTTATCGCTGATTGCCGTACGAAGACGGTCAACGGTAACCTGCTGCTGTCCTTCGAGCGCTTCATCAAGTGTAGGCTCTTTCATGCGGTCCATTTTGCGTTTTGTCGTTTGTTCAATCGCACGCAGCATGTTTTTCTCACGCGGTGTGATAAATGTCATCGCCATACCTGTTTTTCCTGCACGGCCTGTTCTTCCGATACGGTGAACATAGCTTTCAGGATCTTGTGGCACGTCAAAGTTGTACACGTGTGTAACGCCTGAAATATCAAGTCCGCGAGCCGCAACGTCAGTCGCTACAAGCACTTCAATCGCACCTTCTTTAAACTTGCGGAGCGCTACCATACGCTTCGCCTGCGTTAAGTCGCCGTGAATTCCTTCAGCTGCATATCCGCGAAGGTTCAAGGCTTCCGCCAATTCGTCAACGCGGCGTTTTGTGCGGCCGAAAACAATCGCAAGCTCAGGAGACTGGATGTCAAGAAGACGTGTGAGCGTATCGAATTTTTTGCGCTCTTGCACTTCCAAATAGAACTGCTGGATGTTGGAAACCGTCATTTCTTTCGCTTTTACTTTTACGTGCTCAGGCTCAGTCATAAAGCGCTCTGCAATGCGTTTGATCGGAGCAGGCATTGTTGCTGAGAATAAAAGCGTTTGGTGCTCGCTCGGCACGTTTGAAAGAATGGATTCGATATCATCAATGAATCCCATATTAAGCATTTCATCCGCTTCATCCATAACAACCGTGTTCACGTTGTTTAAACGGATCGTGCGGCGGTTGATGTGGTCAAGAAGACGTCCCGGCGTTCCGACAATGATGTGCGGGTTTTTCTTTAATGCACGGATCTGCCGTCCGATATCCTGGCCGCCGTAAATAGGAAGCACTTTAGCACGCTTATCTTGTCCGATTTTATATAACTCTTCAGAAACTTGAATGGCTAATTCACGGGTTGGCGCGATTACGATTGCTTGAATATTAGGAGACTCGGGGTTCATTTTTTCAACAAGGGGTATACCAAACGCAGCTGTTTTACCTGTACCTGTTTGCGCTTGTCCAATGACGTCTTTATTTGAAAGTCCGAGCGGAATCGTTTGTGCCTGAATCGGCGTTGCTTCTTCAAATCCCATACGATTAATTGCTTTCATGAGATCAGAACTTAATTGAAAATCTTGAAACGTTATAGTCAAATTATTCAAACTCCTTCTAATTGCTGTTTCAGTAATGTCGTGATTTACCACTAAAAACTGCCCTTCATACAAAGGACAGGATCCATACGTATACAAAGCCCCGAATTACTTTACGTTTAATCTTACCATTACAGTATGTGTTTTTCAATAAGGCGAGACAGGGAGTCGGCTTCAATCAGCCCGCCCAATCTCTTTTACAGATGAAGGCGGACGGTTCAGCCCGCGCCGGGCGGGGTCTTTTCAGACAGCAGTGTTTCTTCAGCCCGGACAGATTTATTTCTCGTCTTCAAAAGTAGTTTCTTCATTTTCATTATTTTTATGAAGTGCAGCTCAATTTTTTTCTTCAGTTCTTCTCTAATAAATCTTTAACGATTTCTTCAAGCTTCATACCTCTTGATGCTTTAAACAGGAGCAAATCGCCTGTATCGGCCTTTTCTTTGATAGCCTGAAGCAGCTCTTTCTTATCATTATAGTGGCTGACGCGCTCTTCTTCAAAGTTTCGGCGCGCTCCTTCGGCGATGAATGTGCCGAGTGCACCGTAAGTAAACACATAATCGATGTCAGCCGGATGGATGGCGGCTCCGCATTCTGTGTGGAATGCCTCTTCATCATCTCCCAGTTCAAGCATATCGCCGAGCACGAGCATTTTTTTTCGGTAGCCTTTCATCGTTTCGATCAATTCAATCGCCGCTTTCATTGACGTCGGGCTTGCATTATACGCATCGTTAACGATAGAAATTCCGTTTTTCGTTTTGACCAGTTCCAATCTCATTCCGGTCATTTTCAGCCGGCTCAGTCCTTTTGCGGCATTATCAGGCGTAATGCCGAAATAGATTCCGGCTGCGTACGCCGCCATGGCATTCATAACATTATGCTTGCCGAGAACGGGAATAAAGAAGGATCGGTCAATGCCTTCCATACTGAAATGGGTGCCCTCTTCTGTCTGTCTGACCTCTTGCAGGCGGAGGTCATTGTCCGGCCCGGCGCCGTATGTCGTGGTCCGGCAGTGATACGCCTTTCCGCTGAGCAGCGGCTCATCTCCGTAATAAAAGAGAACGCCGTCTTTTTGGAGGCCATTTATAATTTCAAGCTTTGCTTCCGCAATTCCTTCTCTTGAACCTAAATCCTGCATATGAGATTCGCCGATATTTGTTATGACGGCCGCTTCCGGATTGGCAAGACGGCTGAGAAAATCAATTTCGCCTTTTGCGCTCATTCCCATTTCTAAAACGGCGATTTCTGTGTCCTCCGGCATGGCAAGGACGGTCAGAGGAAGTCCGATATGGTTATTATAGTTTCCGGCGGTTTTATGGACGCGGTACTGCGTTTGCAAAACGGCGTGAAGCATATCTTTTGTCGTTGTTTTGCCATTGCTTCCGGTCACACCGATGACCCGTGTGCCCAGCTCCTGCAAATATGCTTTTGCCAGCAGCTGAAGCGCCTCAAGCGTGTCTTCTACAAGAATGACCGCCTTTTCCTTCGGCGGATTGGGCTCAGACCGATTCCACAGAACTGCGGAGACCCCTTTTTCAAATGCCTGAGGCACAAAGGAATGGCCGTTAAAATGTTCGCCTTTCAAGGGAATGAACAGCTGTTTTTTCTCCAGTGTTCTTGTATCGGTTGCTGCTCCTTCAATCATTGTTTGTTCAAATACAGGGTTCGTCAGTGTGCCTTTGACCATTTCGGCGATTCGTTTTACGGTTCGCTTTATCAAAGGAAGCACCTCGCTTTCTGAAAAATTTTTCTGCTACGGGAAAAGACACTGCCCTGTCTAAGGCAGTGTCCGTCTTCATTAAAATGTATGTTTAATCAGCTGTTTCTCAGCATGACGCTCTTTTGCCAGCTCAACCAGCTGTTCGATCAGTTCGCCGTATTCTACGCCGGCTTCTTTCCACAGAAGCGGGAACATGCTGAATGGCGTGAAGCCGGGCATTGTGTTCACTTCGTTAATTAACACTTCGCCGTCATTGGTCAGGAAGAAATCAGCCCGGACAAGGCCTGAGCCGTCGATCGCTTTAAACGCCTTGATGGCCATATCGCTGATCGCCGCGTATTCTTCATCTGTCACCTGCGCCGGAATGATTAAATCCGTGTCGCCGTCTTCATATTTTGCTTTGTAGTCGTAAAAATCGGTTTTCGGCGCGATTTCACCGACAGCGGAACATTTCGGTTCATCATTACCTAGTACGCCGATCTCGATTTCTCTGCCTGTGATCCCTTCTTCCACGACGATTTTACGGTCATATTCGAAGGCCAGCTCGAATGCTTTTTCAAGGTCTTCGCGGCTGCGGCATTTGCTGATGCCGACGCTTGATCCGAGGTTCGCAGGCTTTACAAAGCACGGGTAGCCCAATTCTTCCTCAACCTGCTGCAAGCAGTCGCCAGGCGTTTGTTTCCAGTCTTTTTTCAAGAAAGCGGCGTACTTCGCCTGAGGAAGACCGGCTTGGGCAAACAAATGCTTCATGACGACTTTATCCATACCGGCTGAAGATGCCAGCACTCCGTTGCCGACATAAGGAACGTTTAACAGCTCCAAAAGACCTTGGATCGTGCCGTCTTCTCCGTTCGGCCCGTGCAGAAGCGGGAATACGACATCAATTTGTGCATTTTCGTCAGATGCAGCCTCCGGGAACATTTCCCGGTTCAGTGATGACAAGGCAAAGCCAGTGCCGTTTTGCTCCAGCTGAAGCATTTTCACGTTTGAAACCGGTTCAGTCAGAAGCGGCCCTCTTTGCCATTCTCCTGTTTCGGTAATGTAAATCGGATGTATATCAAACTTATCAGTATTAAGTGCTTTCGTTACAGCCAAAGCTGTCTGCAGCGATACATTGTGTTCGGCTGACTTTCCGCCGTACACCAATCCTAGACTTGTTTTCAATGGATATTCCCCCCACAACAATTCATCTTTACTATCTTATCATTTTCATCAGAAAATGATCTAATTATTTTTGGGCATTCTGAATGTGAAAGCATTTGTATGTAATTCCTTTTTATTTTATATTAAAATGGCATGGAAAAGGAGATGTGTCATATGAAAATAATCAGTACAACAGAACAATTTAATGAACTTATTCAATCTGACAAGGAAATCATTGTTAAATTTTACGCTGACTGGTGCCCTGACTGCACGCGTATGAATATGTTCATCGGCGATATTCTGGAAGAATATAATCAAAATGAATGGTATGAACTGAACAAGGACGAGCTTCCTGAGCTTGCCGACAAATACCAGGTCATGGGCATACCGAGCCTTCTGATCTTTAAAAACGGTGAAAAGAAAGCTCATCTTCACAGCGCAAACGCCAAATCACCTGAAGAAGTGACGGAGTTTTTGTCACAGCATATTTAATTCGTTTCATTATCTTTGTTTATGACTTCAGGCTCAACATGAACATGGACATGAGTGACATCATGTTCATGTTTGATTGCGTTTTCCACCTCATCTGCTACTTCATGGCCTTCCTTCACGGACAGCTTCGGGTCTACGGTAATGACCATTTCAACATGAACAGTGCTCCCCAAATATCTTGCTTTCACATCTTTTAAACGGCTTACGTCTTGAATTTCTCTGACGGTATGTTTGTACGGTTCCAAATCTTTCAAATCAAAACCGTCTGTTAAGGAGTGGGAAGCGTCTTTAAAAATGTCCCATGCCGTCTTACAGATAATGATGCCGATCAGAAAAGCGATAACAGGATCAATCCATGGCAGATGAAGCCGGGCCGTTATGACGCCGATAAACGCCCCGATGCTGACATAGGCATCAGATCTGCTGTCTTTCGCCGCCGCAAGCAGCGCCGAACTCTTTATGCTTCCGGCAAGCCGTTTGTTATAGACGTACATGCCATACATGACGGCCGCGCTCCCAAGTGCCGTCCACGCCGCAATGAAGCTCGGCTCCGCCGTTTTTCCGCTGACAACCGCCTTTGCCCCTCCGATCAGCACTTCGATACCGACTGCCATCATAATAAAAGACGCAATTAGTGATGAAATTGTTTCAGCCCGATAATGGCCGTACGCGTGATCGCTGTCAGCGGGGCGCTGGGAAATCCGCAGCCCGATAAGCACAGCCAAGGATGCGGCAATATCCGTGGCATTATTTAACCCATCCGCTCTGAGAGCTTCGGAATGATATAAAAGGCCAATTGCCAATTTTATGGCAGAGAGGATAAGGTACGCAGCGATATTGAGAATTGCGCCCTTTTCCCCGCGTTTTAAGTTTGCCGTTTGATCATCCATGTCAGATGCCTCCATTCTACTTCATAGTATGGATGAAAAAGCAGAAAAATAGCAGTTTTGATCTGCCCGAAAGGTGTATATTCGACAATATTATTGCCCGGGAAACTTTTGTCGAAAGAATAGTGATATTTTGCCTTTACAGATGAATAAGGGCGTTGTATACTTTCATTAATTGATAATGATTATCAGTATCATTTGATAGGAGGGTATGATGGCTCCTCAACTCAGAACATCAGTTGAAGGACGAAAAAAACAGCTCATTCATCTGCTGATCAGCAATGGAATATACAAAAAATCGGAACGCCATTTATATGAATTATCATTAGGAGAATTAGAAAACGAATATCAAATATGTAAGGAAGGTGCGGGTCATGCCGAAACGTAAAATAAAGACGTTTGAACAGCTCGTGAAAGAAAACAAGGCAGCCATTATGTCTAATCAAAAGCTGATGAATGTGATATACGACAGAATTGACCGTAAGCATCAGAAGCTTCTTCAGCATAGCAGCCATACATAAAAAAGAGCCCTTCTCAGGCTCTTTTACGAATCAAATGCTTCTGCCGCTAATTTGCCGATAACCGCATCGTCCATCGGCGGGTTGTGAAGGCCTGCCCGGACGTCCCGGTAATACCGCTGAAGAGGATTGCTCCGTTCCAGGCTTTTTGCGCCGGTGATCCTCATTGCTTTATCCACAATAGAAAGGGCTGCGTTTGTCACGATGTATTTTGCCGCGCCGAGCTCGCTTTTAATGTATTGACGGCGCTGCGGATCGTCGTACATTTGCGCCGCCGTAAAGAGAAACTGTCTTGCTTTTAACAATTCAAGCTCCATTTCTCCAACCCGCTGGCGTACGGCGGGCACTTCTTTGATCGGGCCGTTCAGGCTGTTCGGAGAATACTCGGACGCAAAACGAACGGCATAGTCCCTTGCCGCTTGGGCGATTCCTAAATAAGCCGCCGGAATGTGAAGCAGCCAGCCATTCACCTTAGACCCTCTCGGCCCGTTCAGAAACTCAACAAGCCGATCGTCACTGACAGTGACATGATGTAAAAGCAGATCATGGCTTCCGGTCGCCTTCATCGCCATCATATCCCACGTTTCTTCCACAGAAACCCCTGCTTGATCCTTGTGAATCAGGAAAACACCCGTCGTTTGCTTTTCTTCAATCCACGCCGTTACTAACATGTAATCCAGTGTCAGCGAAAGCGTCGTGAAGGTTTTTCTGCCGTTTAAGACCCACTTGCCGTTTCGTTTGACAGCGGCCGTGCCGGGTCTTCCCCCTCTTGTCGGGCTTCCGGTCTGCGCCTCAGTCGCTGCTCTGTTTAGGAGGGCTCCTTTTTTTGCTTCTTCTGTAATAAATGTGAAGACGTCTGGATTCCAGCTGTTTCCTTCCCCGAGCTCACCCATGACGGATAAATGCCAGCCAATTCCGAGAGCGACAGCCGCGTCTCCCTGTGCCAGCCGTTCTTGAAGCAGCACCATGTCATAAACGGACATGCCGGCGCCGCCGTGAGATGCGGGAACCGTTAACGCCGTATAACCGGCATCCCGTAATGCTTGGATTTTCTCAGCGGGAAAACGTCCCTGTTCATCATCAAGCGCCGCCGTTTCCTGAAATTCATCTGCAAGCCGGCCGATTTTTTCCATCCATTCCCTCTGCCGTTCGTTCTGTATCCATAGCGATGACACTGGTATTCCCCCTCATATAATTCCGATAAATTTAATAAGTATTATAGAGATTCAGGCTTGTTTTCGCAACTGTGAGCACCCATAAAAAAACACGCTATCTTATTGAATAGCGTGTTCAGACTGCTTCCGGGTCCCGGTCCTGCTTTAACCCGAGATAGATCAGCATATAGGTGAGATAGCCCATTGTCATCACAAGACCGCCGAAGAAAAAGCTTGAGAATATCGGCTCTTCAAACGCGGTAACTGCCGCAAGCACAATCCAGCTTGCATACAGGTAAATGATGAAATATCGGAATCCCGTCTTCATTTTATATAAAAGAAACAGACCGACTGTGGAAAACAGCCCCAGCGCAAGCCTGAAATAGACAAGATGGTCGAACCGGAACATAAATGACACAAAGGAAAAACCAAGCAATAATACAATCGGTAATGCGGTAATAAAATTTCTCAAGTGAGAGCACCTCCGTCATTACCTTTATTATAAATCAAAATAGCTGTAATTATTGATTTTTCGTGATCTTTTTCACAAAAATGTCATTCCTTTACTTTACACCCGGACATCCCGTTTGCAAAAGCTCCACCATGCGACCGCTAAAAAGAATACGATGTGGATGATAATGATCCCGACAGAAAATAACGGCGTCATTCCCGTAAACATCGGTTTTGCTCCGCTCATGTATTGCGTCAGATCGGTATTCGCAAACAGAAGGAAGCTTCCCCATTTGTTTTGAAAGACAGACATAATGGTGACGAGTGATTTTGCGCCGTACAGCACGATAAAAGAAAGAATGACAGCCGTGGCGCTGTTTCGGAATAGTGAAGAGCACAATAATCCGAAGCATCCCATCGCAAAAGCCTCCACCCAATTCGTGCCGATCACTTTCAGCGTATTTAATAGCAACGTTCCTGATTCAGACGTAACGGACATCCCGAAAAAGACGATGCCGAACAGCATGGAAAGAATGTAGTATGCCAAATACAGGTACAAGCTGACCAGAAACACGGTAATGAGTTTGGATACAAAAATCCGCTCCCTTTTTACAGGACGAATGAGCAGAAATTTAATCGTCTTTTTATCAAATTCCGAGGAAATAATCGTTGCCGCGATCACGATCGTTAATGCCTCAAGCAGAATATTCAATCCGGGTGCGTACGCCATGTAGCCGATGAAATTTTCATCCGTTCCGGCACTGATGACGAGCCGTTTGATGACAAGCGCCATGAGGAACTGCAGGGCGGCCATGAGAATAAGCGAAACTAACGTTACCTTTCGATTAAAGAGCTTCATGTGCTCGTTCAAAACCAATTTAAACATTCGTCTCTCCCTCCTCTTGAAGCGCCGTCGTCACTTTCATGAATTCATCTTCGAGTGATTCTGAATAAGGCATAATGGAATATACAAGAAAATCTTGTCCGACCAGTGCGCGATTCAATTCCGGAATGTTCTTCTTCGATACGCTGACGGTCATTGAATCGCCGTTTTTCGCCGGTTCGTATTGCTGTTCGGACAGCCAAGCAAACGCTTTTTCAGCCGGCTGAATTTCGATGACGGCTTTTTCTTCTTTTTCGTAAGCCCCGCGCAGCGTAACCTCTGTTTTGATTTCCCCTTTTTGAATGATGATCACGCGATCGCAAAGATCCTCCACTTCCCGCAATAAATGCGTCGCAAAGAGGATGGACGTCCCTTCCTGCTCGGCGAGTTCCTTTAAATGCTCGCGAAAGTCCTTCATTCCGCCGGGGTCGAGCCCGTTTGTCGGTTCATCTAAGATCAGCAGTTTCGGGCGGTGAAGAATCGCCTGTGCGATGCCGAGGCGCTGGCGCATACCGAGGGAATACGTTTTTACCTTGTCGTGAACGGCATTTGTCAGCCCGACCCGCTCAATCACTTCATTAAGCCTGTCTTCCGTGATTTGTTTGTGCATGTTGGCAAAGTGCTTCAGATTTTCCCACCCCGTTAAATATGGGTAAAATTCAGGATTTTCTACGATGGCGCCGACGGATTCAAGCGCTTTTTCAAATTCAGTATCATGCTGAAAGCCGTTAATCGTAATCGTGCCGCTGTTTTTCTTTAACAGGCCGACGATGATTCTGATCAGCGTGGTTTTCCCCGATCCGTTCGGACCTAACAAACCGATGATTTCGCCCTGTCTGACATCCATGCTGATGTTCTTTAAGATTTGCTTTTTGCCTATCGTTTTGTCCAGGCCTTCGATATGTAAAATCGGCTCAGTCATACAGCCTTCCTCCTTTTTCACAAAAAATAAACAGTGCCCGTACATAGGCACTGTCTGCATTATAACATTTGTCATTTATTCGTGAAGGGTCGAGGGCGGATTTACGTTTCATCCGGCTTCGGACCTTTTTTTTCCTGTTCTCCATTATTGACGACATCAAGAATATCAAGCAGGAACACAAAGATCGGGATTCCGATGATTAATCCCCAGATGCCCAAGAAATGTTCAGAGAAAATCAAGACGGTAAAGGTAAAAAAGATCGGCAGTTCCGTTTTTGCTGACATCAATTTCGGGTTGAGGAAATACGTTTCAATCGCATGGATGACGAAAATGACAAGCACAATGTAAATGACATACGCGGCTCCGCCCGTCGTATAAGCGATAATGCTGAGCGGAATGAGGGAAATCACCACACCGGCAACGGGTATTAACCCGAGGAAAAAGACCATGATGGACAGGCCGAACAGCTGCGGGAAATGCAGAATCGCTAACGCGATAAAGGTAAGGATGCAGTTCACCAGCGCGATAATAAATTGAGCCTCCAGCACTTTGCCGAATGTTCTTGCAAACTTGCTTCCGAAATAAGCAATTTCATAATAAAAAACAGACAGCTTGCTGTTTTGAAATTTTTTCATAAATTCGGTGAGCCGCTTTTTCTCGAACAGGAAAAACATGCTGAGAATCAGTGACATCACGACCTGCAAACCAAATGTGCTGATATCGGCCAAGTATGTATACAGTACATTAAATCCTTCTTTTACATAAGAACCGATATTGATATCGCCGAACACGCTCGATATCTCGTCATAAAACGGGATGATATCAGGATGATAAGCAATATGTTTGATTTGTTTGACGAGCTGTTCAATCTGCTTGGCAACAACCGGGTAAAACACAAAGCCCCCGACAGTCGCCCCGACAGCCAGCGCAATATATAAAAAGGTAATGACCACCCTCTGGCTGACCCGGAAAAAACGGTTCAAAAAATGCCGGACGACCGTTTCCAGCCGATCCATCAGAAAAGTAAAAATAAACGTAAGCAAAATCAGGTTAATCATATTTCGGAATACAACTAACACCCCAGCCAAAACAAGAAAAACACAAAAACGTCTGACACCCGGATGCTGAAAAAATTTAAAAATAGCCGCCATTTATACACTCCTGCTAGGACAAAAGCCCTTAGATTTCATCTTTCACTCTCTAATTGTAAATTATATAACAAAATGACGCTAAGGTCTTTGTCCATCTCTTAATAAATTGAAACAATTTTATTATTTTTACTCATGACGGCAGAAAAAAAGAACGGCATGCCGGATGCATGCCGCTCTACCCCTTTATACCGCCGTTTTCATTTCTTTTACGGCTTGTGTGCTTTTCACTTCATCGAACTCGTTTTCGCTCTTCGCGACAATGATGGTGGCAATTCCGTTTCCGATCAGGTTGACGATCGCTCTTCCTTCACTCATAAAGCGGTCAACACCGAGGAGAAGCGCAAGGCCCTCTAACGGAATGACCTGAAGTGCTGACAGAGTGGAGGCGAGCACGATAAATCCGCTCCCCGTCACACCGGCTGCGCCTTTAGACGTCAGCATCAGCACCAGAATGATGGTAACCTGCTGGCCGATGGTGAGGTCAACGCCGAATACCTGTGCGAGAAAAACAGTTGCCATCGACAGGTAAATCGAGGTGCCGTCCAGATTAAAGGAATAGCCCGTCGGAATCACCAGCCCGACCACTGATTTAGAACAGCCGTAGCGCTCCATTTTATCCATCATCCGCGGCAGGACGGACTCAGATGAGCTTGTGCCGAGAACGATGAGCAATTCATCTTTAATAAAACGAAGATAGTTCCACAGACTGAAACCGAATATTTTGCAGATGATGTTTAAAGCAACAAAAACAAACAGGAACATTGTGATGTAAACCGACAGCATCAGACTTGCCAGCGGCTTAATTGAGTCAAGGCCGAAATGCCCGATCGTATAGGCCATTGCCCCGAATGCGCCGATTGGCGCCGCACGCATAATATAGCCGATGATTTTGAAAAATACGTGTGACAGTTTATCGAAGAAATCAATGATGCTTTTGCCTCTCTCACCCAATGCCGCCAGGCCGACCCCAAATAAAACGGAAAAGAATAAGACCTGAAGAATGTCGCCTTTTGCAAAGGCATCAACCATGTTGGACGGTACAATATGAGTGATAAACTCGATCCAGTCAATGCCCTGTCCCCCGTTTTGCGTGTACTGCGAGACATCTCCCTTTTCAAGCTTGCTGTAATCAAGTCCTGCTCCGGGCTTCATAATATTAACGACAAGCAGCCCGATAATAAGGGCGATTGTGGTCACAACCTCAAAGTAAATAAATGCTTTTCCCCCGACTTTGCCGACTTTTTTCATGTCGCCCATCTTTGCGATACCGAGTACGATTGTCAGGAAAATGATCGGCGCGATAATCATCTTCACCGCATTGATAAATGTATCGCCGAGCGGTTTCATTTGTTTTCCCGCGTCAGGCCAAACCAGCCCGACAATAACGCCGATGATAACCGCTGTGATGACTTGAACGGTTAAATTTTTAAAGACCTTCATCCCTATTCCCCCTTGCCTCTCGTTTTGTCTATAGTGAAATGGTAGCGTTTTCACTATATAAGGGGAAGCTTATGATCATAACGGACATTTTGGTCTTTTTGGTCTTATTCAGCGGACGAACATGTAGCGATTCACCGGACGGCCGACTCCGCCGTATTGAATGTCGAGCTTAATCTGGCCGTCTTTCTCCAAAAAGTCAAGGTATCGCCTTGCCGTCACTCTGGCAATTCCGAGCGCTTTTGCGGCTTCTTCGGCCGAGAGAGGCGCCGTCTGCTGTTTCATATAGGTCAATATTTCATTCATTGTAAAATGATTCAATCCTTTCGGCAGATCCCTGGACGGATTTTGCGGCAATTTGAGCAAAACGTCGAGCTGGTCTTGGGACATGGTGTCATGCTCTTCAATCTTTCGTTTGTATTGCTTATAGTTTTCGAGCGCCTGCCTCATCCGTTCGAGCTTAAACGGCTTTAAAATATAGTCGGCGGCGCCGTTTTGCAGCATCAGCTGAATCGTCTCTTTGTCTTTTGCCGCCGAAACAATGATGGCATCGACTTCGAGCTTTTGTTTTCTGATTTCCTGTAAGGTTTTGATTCCGTCCTTTTTCGGCATGTACACATCCAATATCACCAGTTCGGGCCGCCATTCTTTTATCAGCCTGATTCCTTCTTCCCCGTTTCCTGCCGTCGCGATGACCCTGAAGCCCGCCACGCTTGTGATAAATTCTTTATTCACCTCCTGCACCATCGGATCGTCTTCAATAAGCAGCACCTTGATGTCCATATGCTGTTTCTGCCCCCTTCATCGGAAATAAGATGGAAAATGCCGATCCCTGTCCCTGCTGCGAGTCAACTTCAATGACGCCCATTCCTTTGTCGACTATTTGTTTGACGAGAAATAAACCGTAGCCCGTACCTCCTGTTTTATTTACGGTAAACCCTTTCTCATATAGGCGCGGGATGTGCTGATCGGAAATGCCGCTTCCGTTATCTTCTATTAATATAGCAAGCACTTCTTCATTTTGCTCAATACTGATGTCAATTCGTTTATCCTCCGTGTCTGCCGTTTCAAACGCGCCAAAAGCATTTTCAATTACATTTCCGAGCAGCACGACAATGTCATGCTGGTCGACATGCTCCGGGAAGTCGGTGAGGCTGCTGTTTTCATCAATGCGGACAGAAATGCCGAGTTCCTTTCCCCTTCTGATTTTGCTTAACAACAGCCCCGCCGCGGCGTCATTTTGAATCGCCTGATGAAGAAATTCAGTGACGCTTTCCTGTTCTGAGGAAGCTTTGAAAGCAAGCTGGAGGGCCTTTTCTGATTTTCCGAGCTGGATCAGCCCCGCGATGGTATGGAGCTTGTTCATATGCTCGTGATTTTGGACCCTGAGCGCATCGACAAAGTTTTTCACACCGGTGAGTTCCTCAGCCATTTTGGCCGCTTCCGTTCTGTCCTGAAAAATGGCAACGGCTCCGATGACCTTTTTTTTCATGACGATCGGAATTCTGCTGCTCATAATCACCTTTCCGCTGACTTGAATTTCTTCATTGTAGACGGCTTGGTTGCGCTCCACGATTTCCGGAAGGCGGGAATCATTCAGAACGTCCCAAATCAGCTTTCCTGCCGTGTCTTGTTTCACATTAAATATTTGCTTCGCTTTTTCATTAAAAATGGTAATAATATTCTGATTATCAATGGCTATGACGCCCTCGTTCATCGAATGGAATGTGGCGGTTCGTTCCTCATACATTCTCACAATCTCGTGAGGCTCCAGCCAAAACATCTGTTTTTTGATGTGGCGCGCCAATAAAAAGGAGCCGGCCAAACCGAAACCGAGCGCCAGAAGGACAATGAACAGAATTTCATGTTTTAAATGAAGTAAAATATCGCCGAAGCCCGGGAGTGTTTTGCCCGCAAGGACGACACCGATCTGATTCAGCTCCCGGTCTTTCACTGGATAAAAGGCGCGGACGGCGGTGCCGATTTCGCCCTTCGCTTCCGAAAAGTAAATGTGCTCGGCAAACGCCGCCTCTTCATCCTCACCCCTTGAACGCTTCCCGATCATCGTGCTCACCGGATGTGAATAGCGGATATGATCCATATCCATCACGACGATGTAGTCGGCTTCATTTATAATCCGGATTTCTTCGACCGCATGGCGCACGTCTGCCCTTTGCTTCTTTTGCTCCAAAGCCCGCTTTACATCCGTCATCTCCGATACCGTCCGTGCTGTATTCATCAGCCTTTTTTTCAGCTCGCGCTCCTCCGTATGCTGAATATTGCCGATCAGTACAATGCCTACGATCAAAAATGTAAAGATGACGACGATATAAGAAAGAATGGTGATTTTCCAGCGGATGGTAAGCTTTTTTTTCGTCATTAGCCTCTTCCTTTCCGTCTCTTTACGAAAATGGCCCGCCCGATTATGCTTGTTATAGAAAATAACGGAGGGGTTTTCGATGAAAAGTATGCTGACTTGTCTCGGATTGATGGTACTCGGTATTGCAACCGCTTTATTTATCGGCTTTCATGATCGTTTCGCCTCGGAAGATATGTACTATGATGACGAACAGGAAGGCCTGAAAGACCAAATTGTTTTCAAATTCAGCCATGTCGTTGCTGAAAACACCCCCAAAGGGCGGGCCGCTAATAAGTTTGCGGACTTGGTGTATAAAAAGTCCGGCGGCAGCATTAAGATCGAAGTGTTTCCAAACGGAAGCCTCTATTCAGATAATGAAGAAATGAACGCCCTCCAAAACGGAGACGTGCAATTCATCGCCCCCTCCACTTCAAAGCTCGGCATGCTTTCTCCTGAATGGGGTGTTTTGGATCTGCCTTACGCGTTTACAAGCTATGACGCCGTTCAAAAAGGTTTAAACGGTAAAATCGGTGCACGCCTGTTTGCGTCTTTAGAAAAACAGCATGTCAAAGGGCTGGCCTATTGGACGAACGGATTTAAGCAGCTCACATCAAATAAAGGGCCGATTTTATCTCCGGATGATCTGAAAGGACAGGCATTAAGGATCATGCCGAGCAGCGTGATCGAAGACCAGTACCGCCTCCTCGGAGCGTATCCCCGTCAGGACTCCTTCAATTCGACGTTTCAGCTGCTGGAGAGCGGCCTCGTTGACGGAGAGGAAAATACGATTTCAAATATCTATTCTAAAAAATTTTATAATGTTCAAGATTATTTGACAATCAGCAATCACGGGTATCTCGGTTATGCGGTGATGACGGACGAGCGTTTTTGGAATTCGCAAACTGAAAAAACGAGGAACATTTTAACGGAAGCGATGAAGGAAACGACCGAATGGAATGAGTCCTCCGCCGAACAGATGAACAAAGAACAGCTTGAGGAAATCAAAAAAAATTCGGCCATCAGCATTCATGTATTGACGAAAGCGGAGAAATTAAAGTGGATGAAACGCCTTGATCCGATTTACGGGCAATATGAGTCTGTCATCGGCCGCGGACTCATTCAAGAGCTTTTATCCTTGCGGCACCAGCCCTGACTGAATCTGATACGTTGTCTTTCGTTTCGTTTATTTCTTTGCCGGGAAGTAAAAAAGAGACGAAACGAAAAGGAGATGGATATATGTTCACACATACGAAAAGGCTTCAGCATCCTGCTAAACCGGACCGTCCTGATCCATTATTCGCAAAAAAGATGCAGGAGATTTTAGGCGGGCAATTCGGGGAAATATCCGTTGCCATGCAGTATTTGTTCCAAGGGTGGAATACGCGTGGAAATGAAAAATATAAGGACTTGCTGATGGACACCGCTACGGAAGAAATCGGCCATGTGGAAATGATCGCCACAATGATTGCAAGGCTGCTTGAAGACGCTCCGCTGGCAGAGCAGGAGCAAGCCGCTGATGATCCTGTTATCGGCTCAATCTTAGGCGGGATGAACCCTCATCACGCGATTGTCTCAGGACTCGGAGCGATGCCGGAAAACAGCACGGGCGTTCCGTGGAGCGCCGGCTACATCGTCGCAAGCGGAAACCTGCTGGCAGATTTCCGGGCCAATCTGAACGCGGAATCACAAGGCAGACTCCAAGTCGCACGTCTGTATGAAATGACGGATGACAAAGGCGTGAAAGATATGCTCAGCTTTTTGCTGGCCCGCGATACGATGCACCAGAACCAATGGCTTGCGGCCATTAAAGAACTTGAGGCGCAAGAAGGCCCGATCGTTCCCGGCACATTTCCAAAGGCGCTTGAAAAGCAGTCATTCTCCCATCAGCTCATCAATTTCTCAGAAGGCGAAGAGAGCGCTGAACAAAATTGGCTGAAGGAAAAAGCGCCGGATGGTGAAGTATTTGAATATGTGAAGGAGCCGAAAGCATACGGCGAAAAGGCAGAATTGGGACCGGTTCCGCCTTATGTCCATAATACGCTTCCGGGACGGGAGTGAGAAAAAGCCCTGCAGCAGGGCTTTTTCTATGTGTTCAGCACCATCCATTCCGGTTCAAATCGAAGGTCAAGCTGTCGAAAGAAATCGCGTACATCGTCTGTCTCATACAGCTGAACGTTTATTGATTGAAAGGTATCGTTTTGCTTTGTGTTTGCAAAGATTTGATCGTGGCTGTGTGCCATAAACTCTTCATAGCATCGGCGGTTTTCCCATACTCCGACGATCACGGCGGTGAGATGCCCGTCTTCATCCGTGCGCCATCCGCCCGCTTGCCTCATAAACCCTTTTACTTTCGACAATTCACTCCATTTGGACTGGGCTTTTGAAAATTCTTCGGCTTGGGATTCTGCTACATGGCATATGACCTTTTTAATCAGCATTCCGCCCCCTCCCTGATAACTGTTTCAGCATGGCTGTGCTCGATACACAAATTAACGGTCCTGACATAGGACCGCGTGCGGTGAACGGTTCCTTTCGGTACAAGCAAGCTGTCGTTTGCTTTTAAAATTGCGGTTTCTTTGTTTTCAAAATCAATATGAAGCTCCCCTTCAAGAACGATGAATAACTCGTCGGATTCCGGATGAGCGTGCCAATCATATTCGCCCGTGAAAACGGCAAGGCGTACACAATGATCATTGACTTCTGATACAGAAAAATTGGCATGCTTTTCTTTTATTACATTTGCCATGGAAAGCAGGTTCTGAACGTTCGGCATATCGATATCTCCTTTTTGTTTTTATTGTAACGCAGAAATCTGATTCATGAGCTGAATATTCTGCAAAATCATACACAAAAAAACGATCCGGATGTGATCCGGATCGTTTTTTGTGGTTTCATGATGTCTGCCTGTTTGTTTGGATTAATCGCTGCTTCGGCTGTTTCCGCCTTTTTGGCCGATTTCCTGATAGAATTCTTTGTCATGATTTTTGCTTGTGGCTTCTCCGCCT
>NZ_JAHXDO010000015.1:0-64719 GCF_019891195.1 Bacillus sp. YC2
ATTTCCTGATAGAATTCTTTGTCATGATTTTTGCTTGTGGCTTCTCCGCCTTTTTCGCCGATTTCCTGATAGAATTCTTTGTCATGATTTTTGCTTGTGGCTTCTCCGCCTTTTTGACCAATTTCCTGATAGAATTCTTTATCATGGTTGTTGCTTGTCGCTTGTCCGCCTTTTTTACCTGCTTCTTCTCTGCTCATTTTGTTTTCTTGTGCCATTTTTGAATTCCTCCTTTAATTGGTGTTGGTTGTTGATTTCCCGAATTCAGATCTCCTAAACAAAGAAAACACATTGAATGTGTTTTCGGTTGTTTTATGATTCAGCGGCCTCCATGCGCGCCAGGATACGGCGCTTTTTATAAAGCATGATGCCTGTTTCCGTAATGCTCTCTAAAGCTGAGCGGTTGGCGGATGCGCCAAAGATAATGCCCGCAACCGGAACCATTTGAAGCAGTTTCTTGGTTGCAAAGGTATCACGGTAGCTGTATACGACTTCGCGCCAGCCTAGAATTTGTGAGGCAACGCGCTGATATGCATGTTCGTTTTGATCATAATGTTTCAAGTCTTGTAAAATCGCCTTTTTTCCGATGACGTCACTTGATGCGAGCTGGAGCAATTTGACGATAAACACACGTTCTTTTTTATCTTTCGGGTCGAATCCATAGGCGATGGCGATGTCTTGCAGCGTCTTTAAGGACAAACCGAGCATAGCCGGAATATCTGCCGCAAGCGTAAACACGCCGCCTACCCCCGTCGCGGCGCCCTGCACGGTTGCAGTATTGATTCTTGCACGCCCCATGGCAGCGGCGATGTCATCCATGACAGCAAGCGGGGCTTCTTGTATGTCATGCAGCGTGTCAAAGGACTGCTGCGGGAGCCTCTTCTTAAACTTTTTCATGATTTGCTTCTCTGAGGTTAAATACCGGCCGCCTGTTTGAATAAAGCTTCCCGTTTCATCCAAAATGACGCCGATTTTCTTCTGAATGAATTGCGGCGTGAGCTTGTCCAAAAGCTGAAATGGCAGGCGGCTGAGTTTTTGCCAGAACCAGACCTTCTGCTGCTCCTTTTCCCATTTCCGGATTTCTTTTAATTGTGTTTGCAGGTCTTCCTGTTGTTCTGTCACCCGTCCTGCACATCCCTTCTGATTTCTTTCTTCATAGTATACCTTTATAGCGTTTTCTTTTTACACCTGAACGGATTTTTTATCCAGAAAACATACCATTGTTTAATTTTCTTTAAATTCTATATATTGTATAATTCTGAATATCACGATTGAAGGAGAATCTTGAATGCAATGGATTTATTTGAGTTTAGCGATCATTTTTGAAGTATTGGGTACGACCAGTATGAAATTATCAAATGGATTTACAAAACTTGTCCCAAGTATTTTATTATTATTGTTTTATATCGGCAGCCTTTGCTTTCTTACTTTGACTTTGAAATATATAAGTGTCTCCATCGCTTATGCGGTCTGGTCGGGAATGGGGATCGTGCTGATTTCCGTGATCGGAATTTTTTTCTTCCATGAACAGTTTTCTGTCATTAAAGCTGTCTCTGTTCTTCTGATCATCATCGGTGTCGTTTCCTTAAACTTTATTTCTGAAAGTGAAATGTCATCAAACGGCATCAGCGTACATACGGACAGAAACAAATGATGAAAGGGTTAAAGGTTCTCTTCCTCATTACGGATATTGGATTTATCGTTTATTGGATTGTTACTTTTTTTGAGTGGATTCCAAAAAACATGGCGTTTAAAGATTATGATAACGCCATGATGATGGCCTGGAACTGGTCCTTCTTTCCCTTAGATATTTTCATTTCGATAACGGGGCTGTACAGCTTGTTTCTTTATAAACGAAAACATGCGTTGTGGCGCCCTTTCGCATTAATATCACTTGTGCTGACCTTTTGTTCAGGCCTGCAAGCGATCGCCTTTTGGGCATTTATCGGTGATTTTGATCTCATGTGGTGGGCATTCAATCTGTATTTGCTTCTTTATCCTTTATATTTTATCCGAAAATTGCTGGTCTCTAAAAATAGCTGTCATTCTTTTTGGTGAGGCGGTTTTCTTTTTCTTCAGGCGGGAAACACTTTTCATAAAGGAGTGATAGACATGCCTTGGTCTATGAAGGATTATCCTCAATCATTTAAAAATCTCGAAGAGCCTGTGAAGAAGAAAGCGATCGAAATCGCCAATGCGATGACGGACGAAGGTTATGAGGAAGGACGGGCTATCCCTATTGCGACAAGCCAGGCGAAGAAGTGGAAAGAAAACGCTTCTAAAGAAGAAATTGAACAGATGATGAAACATGACGATGAAACGAAGCGCGGCAACTGATCCGAAACACGGGCTGAGCGGAGCATTATTCGGGTTAGCATATACGTTTTCTTGTGTGCATAAATGGGGTCATGTACGAATCGCTGATGAAAAAGCAAAGAAAAAACCTCGCTCCGGCAGAGCGAGGTTTTTCTATTATAAACCATAATAATAAGATAGAGTTGTGACAGAAACGTAGCCTGTCGCTCCTGCATAAGTGACTTTCAGCCATTTATTAGAATTGGTGTAGTGGCCTTGGACGTATTCTCCTGTTACCCATGTACCTGTAATTGTTTTACCGCTTGAGAATGTTGTAATAGTGGAACAGCTAACCTTAGAGCATGAGCGCATATTAGCACCGTAAATACCTACTGTGCCCCCGCTGCCAGCTAAAATTGAAACGTCCGGTTCAGCTTTAGAAGGTTTAATAGCCGCTGCTGATGCAGAGCCGCCAAAAGCGAATAAAGAAACAGCAAAAATCATGGCTAAAGAAAAGATCGACAAACGACGCATCAAGAAAATTCCCCCTTTTTTATAATAGAACTGGAAAGCTTTCCTAAGGTTATTATACTTTTTTGTTCAGCAGACTAACATCAGCCTAATGTTCCAACTTAATGTTTGACGTAAACTTTGAAAGCCTTTCCTTTTTTAAAATAAATGATATAAAAATGAATAAAGCAGGTTCGTTTTTTGAACTAGAATCACTGGTACTCCACTGATTCTAGATTTTATTTTAAAAAACAGCGGGGGTTTCAGCAGAGGTCATTTGAATGGTACCAGAGGGTTTTATCTTCCAATGGAAAGATTCATTATTGTTCTATTTACCGGGTAAAATAAAGAGATGAGCTGTGTTTTTTTCAAATCAGTCCGGGCGGCCGGAAGGTTCTGGAGATTTATAGGCAAGTGTACTCTTTTAACCTTTGACTTTTTCTGAAGGGACGCTCGCTGTATCCATCCAGTGTGCAATCCTTAGTTTCAACCCCAGTGAAAACGGTAAAAGATAACTAAATAAACAAAAGGAGAGGTGGATATTATGCTCAGCTTTTTAGTTTCATTAGTAGTTGCCATTGTAATCGGATTAATCGGAAGCGCGATTGTAGGAAACCGAATGCCGGGCGGTATGATCGGTTCTATGATTGCCGGACTGATCGGAGCTTGGATCGGTCACGGGCTGTTCGGGACTTGGGGGCCGAGCCTTGCGGGATTTGCGATCATTCCGGCGATTATCGGGGCAGCCATCTTTGTTCTGATCCTCAGTCTTATTTTCCGCGGGATGCACAAGGAAGCCTAAAAGAAATTCGTCAAGAAGGCATCGTTTCTTTCCTGAAACGGTGTCTTTTTTATTTTTGGACCTTTCTCACGGGGGGATACATATCATAGATAAACCAGGGCATAAATGTACTGTTTTATTGAACATTAAAGACTTGACATCTTATAATAGCGGATTTATGATGTAGATAAAATAATTTGCACTTGGGAAACTTTTTATTATTAAGCTAAAAATCTATCAGAATTTAGGTGAGACATTATGAGCAAAGACATCTCAGCACAATCACTGCAATCCAAAGCCGTGCAAGATGCACTTGACGGTAAGAGCAAGGGGTTCAAGAGGCTTCTGCCTTTTTTAGGCCCCGCGTTTATCGCAGCCATTGCCTATATTGATCCCGGAAACTTCGCTACGAATATCTCAGCTGGTTCAAAATATGGTTATATGCTGCTGTGGGTGATCCTTTTCTCAAACTTGATGGCTTTTTTAATTCAAGTCCTTTCAGCGAAGCTTGGCATCGCTACAGGGAAAAACCTGCCTGAAATCGCAAGAGACCGATATCCGAAATGGGTGTCAGTGGGTTTGTGGATACAAGGTGAATTGGTGATTATGGCGACTGACCTCGCTGAATTTATCGGTGCGGCTCTCGGCCTTAATTTGTTATTCGGTATGCCGATGGTTGAAGCAGCGGTGATTGCAGCGATCGGATCATTTGCTATATTAGAGCTGCAGCGGCGGGGCTATCGTGCGCTGGAAGCAGGCATTGCCGGTTTGCTGTTTGTCGTTGTCATCGCGTTTGCCCTGCAAACCTTCTTCGCAAAGCCTGATGCCGTATCGGTCATTGAGGGGCTTTTTATTCCGAGGATTGACGGAATGGACAGCGTGCTTCTGGCAACGGGTATTCTCGGTGCGACCGTTATGCCGCACGCCATTTACTTACACTCTGCGCTTACACAGCACCGTGTCGTCGGAAAAACAGATATTGAACGGAAAAAGATTTTCAAATTCGAGACAGTTGATATTCTCATCGCGATGGTCATCGCCGGTGCGATTAACGCAAGCATGCTGATTGTCGCGGCTGCGCTTTTCTTCAAAAAAGGGCTGTTTGTAGAAGATTTAGATGTGGCGTATCATCAATTCGGCCATTTCATCGGGCCTGCTTCGGCTGTTCTTTTCGGGATCGGGCTTTTGGCCGCCGGGCTTTCCAGTTCTTCGGTCGGCACGATGTCAGGCGATATCATTATGCAAGGATTTATCCGTTATCGCATCCCGCTTTACTTACGGCGCTTCATTACAATTATACCTCCGATGGTTATCATCATCTCAGGCGTAAACGCCACAGCGGCGCTTGTATGGAGCCAGGTCGTCCTTTCATTCGGGATCGCTTTTGCATTAGTTCCGCTTATTATGTTCACAAGCAACAAGCATCTTATGGGCGTCCTGACGAACCGGAAATGGGTCACGTCTCTCGCCTGGGTCATTGCTGTATTGGTTATTGCTCTTAATCTATTTGTGATTTACGACTCATTCCGTTAGAAAAAACCCGGCCGCTTAGAGCCGGGTTTTCTTTTGGCGCCCTGCTTTAGTTCGTATCTTTTTTTCGTTGTTTTTGGTATGATAGAAGAAAAATCGGAGTTTTGCATATGTCAGTATTTATCCTTTTTTATCTGTGGATTGTGCCGATTGTCATTGGCATTTTCTGTTCTCTTATTGCTTATCGGACAACAGGAAAGAAACGGCTGATCCCCGGTTTTGTGATGATCGCTTTGAGTATCGTTTCCTTGATAACGGGGCTCACACTCGGCGGCGTGAACTATCACATTTTCATCGGCGGCATGTTTTTATTCGGTACGTTATTGGTTGGCTCTGCTTTCCCGTTCTTCTTTGGTTCTTCCCGAAAACAAAAATAAACAGGCTTTTACGCCTGTTTATTTTTTATTTATACCATTGGAAAAATCTTTCTTTCTAAAACAGCCGTTTCAAGCTTTTCTTGAGTGACGGCATTTCGAGTTTTTGGTTTTCGAAGAAATTTTTCAGCATGTATTTGCTGAATCCTTTCGCCTGGCCGTAAGTGATTTTTCCCGGAAGCGGCGGCTCATCGCCGATGATGGCGTCGATGACGACCGGCTCGTTTGAGTTGAGCGCTTCATGGAAGGCGGGTGCAAGCTCTTCATGTTTTGTCACTTTGATGCCTTTCGCCCCGCAGCTTTCCGCAAATGCTGCGTAGTCCACGTTTTGCAGTTTTGTGACGTAGTCGATGTTGCCTTTGACCTGCTGTTCATATTCAATCATGCCTAAATTTTCATTGTTTAAGATAACGACTGTGATCGGCAGTTTATATTTAACGGCCGTCGGGAGGTCCTGCATGACCATGGAAAATCCGCCGTCTCCGCAGATGGCGATGGACTGCCGGTTCGGCTCGGCAAGGCTTGCAGCAATGGCTCCCGGAAGACCGCAGCCCATCGTAGCCAGCCAGCTTGATACAATAAAGTCCTGCTTGGCCATTTTGAAATGGCGCGCCATCCATACAGTTACTGTGCCGACATCCACGGAAAGAACGGCATCTTCTGCGGCGGCATCATTGAGACGGGCAATGACCTGCTGCGGCTTTAGCGGATGAGTCGCTTCCGTTTCATCCTTTTCAATTTCCTTCCACCAATGCTGCATGTGCTCTGTGCAGGCATTCAAAAATCTTCTGTCTTCTTTATATTCAATATACTCCGTCAGCTCTTTCAGCCCGAGAGCCGCATCGCTGACAATCCCCGCGTTGACAGGATAGCGTTTGCCGATTTTCGCCGGATCTGAATCAAGCTGAATCGCCGGCGTATCTTCAGGCAGATAATCCCGGTACGGGAACGATGTCCCGAGCATGATTAGCAGATCGCATTCCTCCATGGCCTCATAGGCGGGTTTTGTGCCGATTTGACCGAGATTCCCAAGAAAGTGCGGATGGCTGTCAGGCACGACGCCTTTTGCCGGAAGGGTAATGACGATCGGGGCCGCCGCTTTGTCGGCGAACGCGAGCAGCTCCTCTTTTGCTGATTTTAACCCTTGGCCTGCGAGAATGACCGGTTTTTTTGCGTTGTTAATATATTGCGCACAGGTAACGAGATGTTCTTTTTTAGGCTCGATGTCTGCTTTGAGATAAAGAGGTGATGTGTAAGCCGGCTCCCGTTTGATTTTTTCCGCAAATAAATCATCGGATACAGTTAAGACGGCAACGCCTTTTTTGCTGTATGCCGTACGAATCGCCTGATTCAGAAGATCGGGCAGCGCTTCTGCCGTATGTACCTGCTGATTAAATACCGCCACGTCCTCAAACATTTGCTCTAATTTGATTTCTTGAAAGCTGTCACGGCCGATTTCATTAGAAGCGACCTGTCCCGCAATCGCCAGGACCGGGACACCGTCCGCTTTGGCGTCATACAATCCGTTCAGCAAATGAACGGCACCAGGCCCTGCGATAGAAAGGCAGACACCGATATTTCCCGTCAGCTTCGCCTCAGCCGCGGCTGCCAGGGCGGCAACTTCCTCATGGCGGGTTTGGATGAATGTCAGGTTGTTTCTTTCATGTCTCAGTTCTTCGATAAATTCATTAATGCTGTCTCCGGGAATGCCGTATATGTGACCGACTCCCCATTGTTCAAGCAGCTCTGTCATTACGTGTCCTGCTGTTTTACTTGGCATACTGCATCCTCCTTTTACCTGTTTCATACCACTTCTGAAACAGGTTGAAACACGGGGGCTATTTGCCTGACTTTCTCCTCAGCAGGTCAAGGATGGATAACAGATTTCGGTCTTTAAGCGTTACCTTGATATCCGCCGCTCCATTAAGCCCGTCTTTTACTTGCCGTTTTCTGTTCGGCACCATGAACAGCGGCAGGCGGTTTGGGCGAAACCAGCGTAAAGCGGCGGTTTCCGGCCCGTTCATCAGCGGGGTTCCCCCTGTCACGGCTCCGATGAACACGTGCTGTGTATCATGAAATGCCGGCCTTTCATACTCACCTGCTTTGCGCAGGATGGTAATGGTATATCCGGTTTCTTCACAGGCCTCTCTGATGGCTGCGGCTTCAGGTGTTTCGCCTTCTGCGATCCCTCCGCCGGGCAAATCCCCTAAGGGGATGTCGTTTCGTTTCACGAGCAATATGTCCCGCCCGTCATGTTGAATGATGACAAAAGCGCCTTGAGCCATGTCGTCCTCCTTTACAATAAAAGACCGCGGCACCCGGCCGGCGGTCTCTTTTTTTATTTCTTAAAATGATACGGTAAGGTGGCAACGATAATGTCCTTTTTCCAGAACAGCCGGACGCGGAGCAAAAAGGCTGATTGGTTATGAAGGATAGTCTGCCAGCGTTTTTTCGTAATGAATTGCGGAAACAGCACCATGACGGAAAACTGCTCCTTCCTCGCTTTTGCTTCCACCGTTTCCAAAAATTTATCAAACGGATGAACAAGGCTGCGGTATGAGGAATGAAGCGTCACGAGGCGGACGCCGTTATCAAGCTCCTCCCAGCGCTTTTCCACTTTCTTTTCATTTTCTTTGTCAAAGGACACATGAACGGCAATGACCTGATCTGACAATGATTTTGCGTATTGAATTGATTTCTGGACGACGGTGGTGACACCGGCAACAGGCACAATGACGACAGTTCCTTTAATATCTTCGGGCTGTGTATCGACGACCCGAAGCTGTTCGCCGACAGCGGTGTAATGGTTTTTTATCACAAAAAACAGCATGACGACAGCCGGCATAAATATAAGCACGGGCCAGACAAGATTAAATTTGGTTGCGAATAAAATGCACAGCACCATAAAGGAAATCGCAGCGCCGCATGAGTTAATCAACATTTTTCCGGCCCAGCCTTTTGGCTTTTGTTTGATCCATTTTATGCACATTCCCGTCTGTGACAGCGTAAACGGAATGAACACGCCGACGGCATAAAGCGGAATTAAATGCTCCGTCCGGCCGCCGAATAACAGAATGAGCAAAATGGAGGCGACACCGAGAAAGATAATACCGTTTGAAAAGCCTAAACGGTCGCCGCGCACCGTGAACATTCTCGGCATATATTGGTCTCTCGCTAAATTAAAAGCAAGCTGCGGAAAAGCGGAAAAACCCGTATTTGCCGCAAGCACGAGAATCAGGGACGTAGCGCCTTGAATGATGAAGTAAATCGTGTGACGGCCAAACGTTTCCGCAGCGATTTGGGAAATGACCGTTTCATTCGGCTTCGGTCCCGTGCCGTAGCCGAACGCCAGCACCGTAATCCCGGTAAATAAGACGGCCAAAAGGATGCCCATCATCGCTAACGTGCGGGCCGCGTTTTTCGCCGGAGGGTTTTTAAAAGCCGGAATTGCATTAGAAATGGCTTCAACCCCGGTAAGCGCCGAACAGCCTGATGAGAAGGCTTTGAGCAGTAAAAACAGCGTGATTCCCGCTACAGGTGTACCGATTGACGTATGATCTGCCGGATGAATCTGGCCCGTTGCCAGCTTAAACAGCCCGGCACCGATCAGCAGGATGAGCGCCGCCACAAATAAGTACACGGGATAAGCCAAAATGGACGCTGATTCTGACAGCCCTCTTAAGTTTAAAATCATGATCAGAACCACCAGGATGACAGCGATGAGCAGGTGGTACGGGTGCAATGCCGGAAACGCTGAAGTGATCGCGTCAGTTCCGGCGGAAATGCTCACCGCCACTGTTAAAATATAATCAACGAGTAATGAGCCGCCCGCAATCAGCCCCGGTTTTTCGCCAAGATTTTCTTTTGATACGATATATGCGCCTCCGCCTTGCGGATAAGCGTAAATGATTTGTCTGTATGACAGGATCAAAGCTAGCAGCAAAATGAGAACCCCTGCGGCAATCGGAATCGAATACCAAAACGCGGCCGCGCTTACCGTGGCCAGGATGATAAGAATCTGTTCTGTTCCGTATGCAACAGATGACAGCGCGTCTGATGAGAGCATCGCCAGTGCCTTCAGTTTGGTCAGTTTCTGCTCTCCCGCTGCCTGTGATTTTAATGGTTTCCCAATCAAAAATCTTTTGATTGAATGGTACATTTCTTGTCTTCCCCTTTTTTTCATTTTCCGTTTGATTTACAAATTCCTTACTGCTATCATGTCTCCTTATGCTGATTGCATGCTAAATTTCAGCACAGCAAAAAAACACAGAGGCAAACGGATGCCCCTGCGCCCTAAACGTGCACAGGTTTCATTCATCTCCTCTCATAAACGCTTACGAGGTTAGCTGACGGATTCGGGCTGATGAGAGTTGGCCCTACCTAAAAAGGATTCACCCCAAGCGGCTTAACGCGCCGCAAAAATTGGTTCCCCCGCTCTGATTTCAGATTAAGCGATATAGATTATAAAAGAGATCATACTCCCGTATCACCGGGTTGTAAAGAGGCTTTTATGCCGATTCGAAAATAAAAAAACTTCCGCCAAAAATGGAAATAAAAATACAAATAAAAGAGGCTGTCATCAGCCTCTTTTATAGCAGTCAATCTTCATTTTTTTCATTATCTGCTTTTCTCTTTTTCCTTCTTGACGTATACCAGATCAATCCGGCCGCAATGATGATAAGCGCGGCGAAAAGGACGATATACATGACGTTCACTTTTGAAGCCGGATTGCTGACATCAGCTGATTGGCTGCTGCTGTCAGACTTGATCTGCTGATGGTTCGAAAACAGCTGCTGGCTGTCCGTTTCATTAATAACCGTTGCGGCTTCGCTGCTGCTGTCCAAAAAGCTGATCAGTTCTTTTGTGACGGCCGTGCCGCTGCCTGATAGAGGAGCAAACACAGCGATGCTGTAATCTCCGTCCCACGGCGATTTTTGCGTGAATGCGATTTGTTTTGTCGTTTCGTTCAGCATCTGGAATTTTGATACATTGTACGTCCCGTTTCGATCTGACGGCACGATAAGCTCAGGTGCTTTTGCCTTCAGCAGCGGAAATTGCTGTAAGCCGCCGATAAACAGGACATTGTGCCCCTTGCCGTCCGCTTCCTTCATCTCTGATGCTGTTTTCACAGTAAACGGATGCTGGGCGCTGTTTCCGAATGAATCAGTCAATAGAGAAAGCCCTTCAAGCTTCCTCATGCTCACGCCGTCAGGGATGACGATGACTGTCTTTTCCTTCTGGTTACCCGCAAACGGGAGAGGCCAATGCTCAAAATCGGCTTTCTGCGCTGTATCGCTTAAAGAATAAGACAGCATGCTGCTTTTATCAATATAGACCCATTTATTTTCATCATGGTCAATACACGGATTATTGTCTTTTAACCCGGATGTGACAAATTGTAAATCAATATACCTGTTGCTTTGCAACAGCTTCGGATCTATCGGGAGTGAAACGTGATAAAAGCCGTCTTTATCCTTATTGCTGAGGCTATTAAGACGGACCGCATTCGGCTGCCCGTTGATCATGACATTAAGCTCGGCCTTTTCTGAGCCGGAATCATCCGCCTTCGTTTGAACGGCTTCTGACGTCTTCAGTTTGAGAGACAATTTTACCTGCCCGTCTTTATCAACAACCGCCAGTGCAGGGTAAAAGAAGTGCTCTGACGACGTTTTGTTTGAACCGACGGTCACATCGCCCGCCCCGAAGTCTTCTAATGTCAGTTTATTGCTTGTCTTCTCAGCAGCCGGCTGAAGCCGGTCAATCATCAATGTGGCTCCGCCCAGCTGGCCTGTATACGTTTTGTCTGTGATGACGCTGATTTTATTTGCCAGCGTTTCATCCGACTTTGCCGTGACAAACAAGACGGGCTGGCGCTTATCCTTAGCGGTCAGCACCCGTTCAGCGAGAAGGAGCTTGTTTTCTTCGGCTTTGATGTTTCCTTGTTTGAAAAGCGCTTTTATGTTGCCGTTCCAATGATTGCCGGTACCGATTACAATCGAAGGGGTATCGATCTTCGCAGCGTCGAATTCTTTGACATATGACACCTTCAGCTTGCTGTCGGCCGTTTTCAGAAAGCCTTCTGTTTTTACTGCGGCTTCAACCTCTGCTGAGCTCGGTTTGTCAGGAATAATAATATCGGTCTCTTCACCCGTATTGCCTGATTGAGCAAACGGATACGGAAAATGGCTGAGATCCGCCCCTTTTGACTTGCTGGTTTCAGAAAGCATAAGCCGGCTGTCCGGATAAATTTTAATCCAGTTTCCGGACGTATCCTGCCTCACGCAGACTCCTTCTTTTAACACGCCGTAGAAGTTCAATGAGACATTGTGATAGCCCTGAGCGGATTGGCTTTTGCTGAGATTGAGCTTCACTGACTTCCGCTTGGCGTCACCGTCAAGCTTTATGGATTTGGCAGGCTCATGATCTATAGCAATGGTTAAAGAAGATGGAGAAATTAATAAGTTCGACGCTTCATAATCAATCACCAGTGACTGATTGGCATCGGAAGCGCCTGCCGGAATTTGATAGGTCAGCTGCGAGCTGTCTTTAGCACCGTACAGCGTGATCAGATCATTCGTCAGCGCCTGCTGCTTATCATTGGCGCTGAGGCTTTTTCCGAGAATGGAACCGTCCGTTTTCAGCTCTTGAGCTGCGGCCGGTTCCCCGTTCAGCGCCAGCAGCAAAAGGCCTGTTATCAATATGATCGCTTTTTTCAAAAAGGTCACCCGCTTTTATTTTGATTGTATCGCTCCGTTTTGTACCACTTGACTTCCTGCTTGAATAATCGGTGCTTGATTTCTGTAAATAACGAATAGATCACAAGCACGATCCAAGCCTGAGAGTATGTAAAGTACATCAGAAACACGATAAAGAAGTTTTGTTTGTTCATTTCTGTTTTTTCGATGCTTAATGTGATCATGACCTCGGTCATAAACAGAAAAAAGGCCAGTATCCACAAAATCATGGCCAAAAATCCGACTGATAAATGCAGATCATAAAACAGATTGATGACAAAGATCGTGTTTGACATAATCACGCCGAAGAAAAACAGAAAGTACGTAAAAAAGAAATAAAATAAATCAAAGATAATCCGTTTGCGTTTCAGCTTGAAAAATTGGGATAAAAACTTGAGGACGACGTATTGGTTGCCGCGCGCCCACCTTGTCCGCTGCCGCCACCAGACCTTCCACGTCTCTGGCTCCTGCTCCCACGTCACCGCCGCCGGGAAAAAGCGGATATGATAGCCGAGATTATAGACGCGGATGGTCAGCTCGGTATCCTCTGCCAGCGCCTTCTCATCCCATCCTCCGAGCTGTTCAATAATGCTTCTGCGAATGGCGAAGTTTGTTCCCGGGATAGTAGCAATTTTGAACCACTTCCACCTGCCGCCCTGCGCCATCCATTGAAAACAGATCGTTTCAATGTTGATAAATTTCGTCAGCAGCGTTTTTGCCGCGTTAATGACACGGAATTTCCCGACAACAGCCCCCGCCTTCTGGTCATTCATCAGTCCGAGAACCAAGTAATAGACCGCCATTTTTTCAGGGGTGTTGTCCGCGTCATATACGCAGATGACCTCGCCGTTCGCTTCGGCAAAACCTGAATTCAGCGCCGACGATTTGCCTTTTCCGGCCTGCGGCGGCTTTGTGATGACCATTTTAATGAAGTCATATTGCCGGGAAAATTCGCTGACAATCTCCCCCGTCCGGTCGGATGAGTTATCATTGACGACGATAATCTCCAGCCGGTCTTTCGGATAATACAAATTCACCATCGCCTTCAGCGTCTGCCTGATGACGACCTCCTCATTATGCGCCGGAATAAGAACGCTGACCTTCGGAAGCTCTCCCATATTCCCGCGCCATTTCGGAATGTTCCGCTCGAAGGTCATATAATGCCTGAAACCGCCCTGCATCAGAAACATGTGATAGAGAAGCATCACCCATATTAAACTTAGTGAGATAAAAAACAGAATGTTACTCAAGGCTTCTTCTCTCCTTAAAGATTCGTTTTTTTAATGTGGCGCGTAAATACAGGGTATAGCCGGCAAACATAACGACGAACAAAAACACCACGCCGGAGAGAATCCACAGCGCTTTTTCCAGCGGCGTCTGCTGATGATGCCCGAAAAATGCCCATACAGGATGAATCTTGTTTTGCACGTGAATGGTTCCGTCCCCGTTCGTTTTGATCTCAACGCTGTCAGACGTTACCGTTTGCTTTGTTTTCTTCAAATCGAGCCATTCGCCATTAGGGATGCGATCCATTTGATCGATGAGCTGAGGCAAGTATTTCATGCCGAGATACGGGTGATAAAACCCTCCCGCAACTCCGCCTTCAAAGTCAATCATTTGAGAGATTTTATTTTCCATGTCTCCGAAGGGATTTTCTTTCGACGCGTTGACAAAGCCGATCGTTTCAGGATAAAGCGTCATCCCGTGCAGCATTTCGGGCTTTGAGACATATGGCGGCACGCCCGAGGTTTTCCATGTTGTGCCGCTGAGCTGCACTTGGCCGAATACGCTTGAGAAATAAGAAGACGCGATGCTGTAGCCTTCTTCGGACATTGTATAATGCGGGGCTTCGAATGATAGCGGATAAAGGCCCAGCTGTGTTAAATCGTCAATCGCCTGCTCAAGCTTCGTTCTCGTATAGATGTCTTCTTTTTTCCGGAAAGGCTGTACGTACGTTTGGTAAGCTTTTTCATCCGGAAAGTCCTGCTCCTTTTCGAGCTTCACGGGTGGATCATCCGTATTTTCCGAGGTGATCGGCTGATCCTCCTTGGCGTCCCAAAATTCAAAGCCTTCTCCCGTTTCACTGTAGCGGTATGCATGTGTATATCCGTGAATAATGATGCTGCCGCCCATTTTTTGCAGTTTCTTCAACACGTTCACCATTCTCGGCTTGTCAGACAGGTATACCTTTTCTCCGTTTTCCGGATTCAGATATACCGGAATAACGGCCATGATAAACGGGATGTTTCTTTTATGCAGATAGGCGCCCGCTTTGTAAAGCAATTTTTCATCTGACATCGGGCTGATGTCTTCAAGCCGCAAATAGAGGAGCGTACTCCCCGGCGATTCTCCAAACACTTTTCTCAGTTCTTTCGCCGTAAGGAGAGAATCGTTTAATAGATTCGTATAGCCGAAGTAATAGTTTGAGCTGTCCGTTTTCCACATAAAAGGGTATGTTTTGCCGTCACTGGATCGGTACGTATAGAGGGCTTTTCCCTTTATTCCCGATACGCCGGACACATCCGCGCCTTTTTCCAATGAGAGGTCTGTTTTTTCCTCATTACTGTAAATGCGATATACATTTTCTTTTTCTGTTAACGATAAACCCGAAAATTGGCGGAACTGCTCCGCATTGTAACCGATGCTGACGAGCTGCTGCGGCATCTTGCTGATGAGGGAAACAAACTGCCGGCTCAGCCTTTTTTTCGTTTCTCCGTAATAAATGATGCGGCTTTTTCCTTTGAGATCGGCGGCTGTGAGGTCGTGATCGCTTTTAACGGTGACAGAAGATGAGAAATGGCCGGCGAGCAAATCAAGCATTTTGCCATTAGCGGTTTCTTTGCCATCCAAGCTTGTATAGATGATGAGAATTCCGTCATCCCTGTTTTTTGCTTCCGCCGTGCGGGGAACATAATATGCCGCTGCGAACATAAGCAGCGCGGCCAAAAAGAGACGTATCCATTTATAGTTCATTCATCATCATCTCGTTTTCCAGTTCATTTAAAAATTGCTCCGCCGTTTTCAAATCCTTTCGGTACGGCAGATAGCATACGCGGAAGGTAATGGATACGTATTTTCCGTTTTGAAGCCGGTACGTATCTAATTCCTTTTTCAGCTTCGCCAGAACGGCCGGCATGTTTTCTTCCGATGTATGAGTCAGCACAATTCCGAACCGTTCGTCAGACGGCCGGAACTTTTTGTCGGTTTCCCGTACGCTTGATCTGATTTGGCGGCTGATAAACGCCAGCAGGCGGTCGGTTTCTTTTTCTCCGTAGAGAGATTTAAATTCTTTGAAATAATGCATGTGCAAAAGCAGAAAGACAAAAGAATTACCGTAGCGCTCCGCCCGCTTGATTTCTTCAGAAAGCTCCAGCTTCATTCGCTGCTGGTTGTCAAAACCCGTGACTCTGTCTACCGCTACAAAACTTGTAATCTCTTCCCCCAGCTGCTTCACTGAGCGCTGCAGGCCTTTCGCCAAGTCGTGAATTCTGCCTGACATATAGGAAAACAGTAAAAGCGCCGCACCCCAGATGACAAGCATTTGAAATCCTTCAGCCGGAGCAAACAGCACAATGCTGCCGGTTTGAAACCAAAGCAGCAGACTGCCGAGCACAAATAAAATGATCAAGGTGATGACGAGTGCATAGATCGTCCCGAACCATATTCCGGCTCCGATCACAAGCAATGTAATGCATGTGATAAGCAGCCCTTCCGATTGCTGCTGCGGCACATAATAAATAAAGAAAGCCAGTGCCGCTATCATTACAGCTGTATAACTGCATAATTTTTGTGATTCATTGAATGATATTTTCATTAAACAATTTCCTTTCAGCCAAAAGCGGCAGCAGGTTATCAAAAGAGTGGGTATCCCCGCCGCTCATATATCCTCCATAATCAGGTTTCAGCGGGTCCAGCGTTTCAAATGAAATCATTCTTTCATAAAACGATTTGATGACAGCCGGATCTCCTTTTTGCTCTAATAAGAAAAGAATCGCCAGGGCATAAACCGATGGTGATTCGTATTGAACCGACGGCTCTTTCGTGTCTGCACTGTACCGTCCGTACAGCTTTCCGTTTGACTTGAATTCCTGTGTAATCCATTTTGACAAAACGGCGGCCTTGTCATCCCCCTGTTTCAGATTCACGGCGGCGTACAGCTGGTCAATGACATTCACTTCGCTGTCGTATTTGTATTCCTTTGTTTCGGTATTGTACGATTTCGGCAGAAAACCATTTTCCAGAGGCGCAAGATAGAGAACGTTCAGGTTCTGCTCTTCCGTTTTTTCACCAATGATTCCCTTTTCCTTCAGAAACCTCAATGCCTCCGGATGTACATATGATAACGTAACGGTCTTTGAAGCCGATCCGGAAGCGGCATCATAATAGTCCGTAAAATACCCGCCGTTCGTATTGTATTTTTTCAGCATTGATCCGATTTGTTGGGCCGTTTGTCCGTATCCGCTGTTTCCCCATAGAGATGCGGCCTGGTTCAGACATACCATAATTCTGAAATCGTCGATTAAAGCATTCGTGCCGCTGGCTTTATTTTTCTCAATCTTCCACGTCACGAGCCCGTTTTTGGTTAGAAATGTATCGGTTAACAGCCGATATTGGGCTTGAAAATGCTCTTCATCCTTCCTGCCGAGCAAAAACTCCATCCATAATCCGAGTGATTCAGATAAATATAACGGGTCACCGGATACATTCGTCTTTATCATCCCCTCGCCGTTCATCAGCTTATGATAGATAAAGTACTCTGCCGGCTGAAGCGGCCCTGACGGTTCAAGAGCCATCTGTTTATATGTGCCGGACTCTGCACAGCCCGCCGTCACCCCAATGGAAATGAAAAGTAAAATGACACACAAACCGAATTGTTTCACAGCCGATCCCCCTGTTTCCGATCACCTTTTTATACCAAAATCTCATTTTTTCACAAAGTATTTCTACTATATAAGAAACGTTCCCGGATTACTAGCACTTTTTTCATATTGGTAAAAATGGGATGTGCTCTGAAAAATGAGAGGACTGACAGAGAAAAACACAACAAAAGGCAGCATTTATATAAATGCTGCCTTCCTCTTGATTTATTTATCAAGCCCCAGCTTTTTCAGCTGCTCTGCCAGTGCGTTGTTAATCGGTTCATCGTTGTTTTGTTTTTTCATATAAGATGAAACGTCTCGCTTCGAGGCGCGTCCGCCCTTATCTTTTGCCTTGCGTTTTTCAAAGACGGACAATTTTTCACGGTGGCCGCATAAACATGCGAAGGTTTGGCCTTCGCCCTGGCCGCGGAGCTCCATTTTTTTATGGCAGTTCGGGCAGCGGGCGTTTGTTTTTCTCGCCAGCGTTTTCCGGCTGCCGCATTCCCGGTCTTGGCACACGAGCATCGTGCCGCGTTTGCCGTTGACCTTCAGCATCATTTTGCCGCACTCAGGGCAGGCGGTTCCGGAAATGTTATCATGCCTGAAGGTTTGGCTGCTGTTTTTGATTTCTTTCACCGTTTGACCCGCGTATGATTTCATATCTTTAATAAAGACGGCGGATTTCAATTTGCCCGCTGCGATGGCGGAGAGCTTTTGCTCCCACTCGGCAGTCAAAGCCGGTGATTTTAAATCTTCTGGAACGAGCTGTAAGAGCTGCTTTCCTTTTGACGTGATGAAAATATCTTTTTCTTTTTTCTCAATTAAAAAGCTGTTGAACAGTTTTTCAATAATATCGGCGCGGGTGGCGACTGTACCGAGTCCTCCCGTTTCGCCCAGCGTTTTGACAAGGTTTTTCTCTTCTCCCTGCATAAAAGCGCTCGGGTTCTCCATCGCGGATAATAGCGTTCCTTCATTAAAACGCGCCGGCGGTTTCGTCTGTCCGCTTGTTTCTTTCAGCGAGGTGACAGAAAGGCGCTGTCCCTGCTGAAGAGACGGGAGCGTCTGATCCTTGTCGTCCTCATGGTCATCGTCTTCCTCATACATATCATAGACGGCTTTCCAGCCCGGAGACTGAACGGTTTTGCCTTTTGCGGTAAACGTTTCTCCGCCGATGTCAGCAATCACCTTTGTTTCTTCATATTCAAACGCCGGCATCAAGACGGCGAGAAAACGTTTGGCAATCAGATCGTAAAGCTTGCGTTCCTTATCGCTGAGACTTGAGAGAATAAGCGGTTCCTCTGTCGGAATGATGGCATGGTGATCCGATACCTTGGCATCATTGACATAACCTTTATGCGCTTTAACACCGCGTTTTAAAATCTGATTGACGTATTGGGCGTAAGGTTTGACCTCCATGCCGTTCAAACGGTCCTTTAATGTCGGCACGATGTCAGCGGAAAGAAATCTTGAATCCGTCCGCGGGTATGTGACAAGCTTATGCTGCTCATACAGCTTTTGGAGAACGGACAGCGTTTCTTTCGCGGAAAAACCGAAACGTTTGTGAGCGTCACGCTGTAATTCCGTTAAATCGTAAAGACCGGGAGCGAAGCTTTTTTTCGCTGTTTTCTTCAATTCTGAAATGACAGCCTGTTTTCCTTGAAGCTCTTTTGCCAAACGGCCTGTCACCGCTTGGTCGAACGTTCTTGTCTGCTTTGTTTTCTTATCCTGCCACGTCAGCGTCATATGATCGGCTGCCGCGCGAAGCCCGTAATAAGGAACGGGCGTAAACGCCTGAATATCCGCTTCCCGTTTCGCGATCATGGCCAGAGTCGGCGTCTGGACACGTCCGCATGACAGCTGCGCGTTAAATTTTGTTGTCAGCGCGCGGGTCGCATTGATTCCGACAATCCAATCCGCTTCTGCTCTGGCAACGGCGGAATGGTACAGGTTTTCGTACTCTTTGCCGCTGCGGAGCTTTTGAAACCCTTCTTTGATCGCTTTATCAGTCACCGAGGAAATCCACAGCCGTTTGATCGGTTTATGGACATGCGCCTTTTCGATAATCCAGCGGGCGACAAGCTCCCCTTCCCGTCCTGCATCTGTCGCGATGACGATCTGGCTTACGTCTTTTCGGGCAAGCTGGGCTTTGACCGCATTGAACTGCTTCCCTGTTTTTTTAATGACGACGAGCTTCAGAGGCTCCGGAATAATCGGCAGATCTTCAAGCCGCCATGATTGATATTCTTTGCCGTATCCTTCAGGGTCAGCAAGCGTCACCAAATGCCCGAGCGCCCATGTGACGATGTAGCGGTCGCCTTCAAGATATCCGTTTCCTTTTTTATGACACTTCAGAACGCGGGCCAAGTCCCGTCCGACTGAAGGTTTTTCAGCTAATACAACTGTTTTTGACATACTTTTCACTTCTCTTTCTTTCACAATCATCCTGCTATTATAACAGACTTCCTCATGCTCTCTCTAATCAAGGACGTTTTTCGTGTCAATTTCTGAGAAAATGACATGGGTGACGGTTTGGGCATACGGAGAGGTGCGGTTGATGAATTGTTCGATCGCTTCCAGACTGTCCGCATTGATTTTCAGCATATAACACGCCGCTCCGGCAACGCGGAAGCAAAATTCGATATTGGGAATGGATTGAATGTAGGTTTTAAACTGATCATATTTTCCGTTTTTCACTGTCGCTTCTACAATACAAGATACAGGAAGCCCGATTTTCTTTTGATCAATTTCCAATGTATAACGTTTAATGACGCCGAAAGATTCAAGCTGCCTGACCCGTTCGGTTACGGACGGCGCTGACAGCTTAATTTTTCTGCCGAGCTCTCTCATGGACAGACGACTGTCTCTTTGTAGCTCCTTAATAATGCTCAGATCAATATTATCCAGTTTCATGACCGTAATCCTTCCTTACCCTTTTGGCTTTATTATCAGGAGAAATAAGTAAAAAGACAAGAGCAGCTGCTTGAAATATGACGGTTTTTCGAAAATGATGGCAAAACCGTCATATTTGGACGGCCCATCGCTTATAGTATAGAGAAATAGATGTCCGTAAGGAGGTTGTTTTATGCTTCACACGCCAATCGGCAGGCTTCGCACGATGGGATTTATCGAAGGCATGTCGCTTTTAGTGCTTTTGTTTATTGCGATGCCGCTCAAATATTGGGCACATCATCCGCTCGCCGTCACCATTGCCGGCTCCATTCATGGCGGATTGTTTATTGTATATTTGTTTGTGCTGGCTTATGCGGCGTTTTCTGTCAAATGGCCGTTCAAATGGTCAGCCGCCGGGTTTATCGCGGCTTTCATTCCGTTCGGCAACTTTTTTTATGACCGCGGCCTGAGAAACTATAAATAAAAAAAGCTCCTCTTTTCAAAGAGGAGCTTTTTTGCGCCCGTTACATCCATTGTGTCACCCAGGCAATATAATAAGCGCCGGGAATGAAGACGAGCTGGGCAAGCAGCGTGCCCGCCACCCTTGATGTCACCATTGTCAAGGATGCCCACTTTAAATGGACATAGCTTCGTTTGCCCTTCGCCACATCATCGGCGAGGACGGATACTTTCGGATCAACAAACACGGCCAAAAGCATGGTCGCAATCCCGTTGACTAAGCCGGATGCCATGACGGCCGTCGTGCTGTGCTCCGGCGCCAGAAGGCCGGCATACAGTGCAGACAGAACCCCGATCGTGTAAATCGAGGTAATGACCATATTAATGACAAACAGGCGTTTCGGGATCATCCGGAATTGAAGGCCTTTTAAATAGGAAACTGACGGCATTCTGATATAGGATCGGGCATGCTTCAGCCCATTCAGCGATAAACCTTTTTTGAACACCTGCATCACGGACCCGCCGCCGTCCGCCAAATGAATAATCGCCCGTGAAAATAAGGCGACGAATGTCGGGAGCAGGCAGATGCCGAGCATCGTCCCGACGGTTGAGCCGAATATTAAAAACCGAAACTGCGCGCCTACGACAGACAGCGCATTTGTCCCTGCGGCATCAACTAAATGTCCGGTAAACGGCTGCTGCACCATGTTTGACATGCGTGATACGATGACCATGACATTAAATAAGGACAGAGCGGATGCAATAAATCCGACTCTTGCGCCTGAAAGCCTCGTGGCGTAGGCAAGCGTTTCAATAGAGTGAATTAACAGCAGAAAGCAAAAAATGAACAGTACTTGTGATGTGATAACGTGCAATTTCTTTTTCCTCCAGCTTCTTCATACTGATTAGACTCTCTAAAAGCGGTCGAGGTTTCGTGATAAATAAAAAAACCGCCCGGCTTGGCCGGTGCGGTTTGTCTTATTCTTTTCTAAGCAAATAAAGATTATATTTCCCGCCTTAGCCCGCGGGGCAGATTCATTATTGATTGTTCCGACAGAATCATCGTTCGAAAGTAAACACCATGGAATTTCTTGAACACAAGACAACGAAAGCCCTACCTCTCAATCGTCACTGCGGCTCCGAAGCCGCGCCGGTGTGAATTGTAAAACAAAAAGTCTTTTTTCCATCTCTTCGTTAGGGGCGAATGTTCAGAAGGAAAAGAATAAGCTCAGCTTTCTTTCAAGCTGTATATTGAAGCCTGAAGCTTCTTTATAAAACAGAAAAAAGAAGTTTACTTTCTTTTTTATTTGCATGTTTGGTACCTAGCGGTTAATTATAACAGACTGCCCCTGAATAATCAAATCTGTTAAAGCTTCAGCTCAGCCGGCGCTGTCTCACCAGCGTTCATCAGCTTGATCTGCTGCGGTTTAATTTCAAGAACAACCAAGTTCGGATCGTCTTTTCCGTCGAACCAGCGCTCCAATTTTGAACTCCAAAGCTTATCTTTCAGTTCCTCTGAATTGTTGAGCTTAGCTGTTCCGGCAACCTCCACATAAGCGTCACCGAAGCCTTCACAGTCATAGCCTAACAGGATATGGACATTCGGGTTGTTTTCAATTTCTTCCGCTTTATGTGTTTCCTTGCTTGTCGGCGTGTAAATCGTTAAGCCGTCATGGAAAAATGTCATATAGCGGGAATGCGGCTTACCTTGCTCTACGGTAGCAAGCGAACCGATTTTATGATGATCCAGCACTTCCAGCACTTTTTGTTTGATTTCATCCTGATTCATAAAGAATCACTCCTTTTTAACGTCTCCGCTTTTACTTTTCCACAACGGGAAGACAATTAAACCAAGAAGTGTGCTCTTCTTATTTATCAGGATTCCACTCCCGCTTCAGCATGCTGTAGTTGACTGAATCATGATATGTGCCTTGCACAAAAATGCCTTCTCTCGCCAAGCCCTCCTTCTGAAACCCGAGGCGTTCCGGAATGGCTCTGCTTTTCGCGTTTTTCTCGGCAGCACAGATCATGATGCGGTTCAGTCCGAGATCACAAAAAGCATAGGCAATGACAGCCCGGCAGCAGGCGGTAATAATGCCTTTTCCTTCATCATTTTGATCAAGCCAATAGCCGATTTCCGCTTTATGGTTGGCTGTATCCAAATTGTGCATACTGATCATGCCGCAAAAACGGCCTTTTAAAAAAATACCTGCATCAAATCCTTTTTGTTCTGCATATTTATAACGCCATTCCGGTATGAGTATATTGCGGTATGTGTCGATATCAGCCAGCTCTTCAGCCCAGCTTAGCCATTCGCTGAGATGTTTTTGGTTTCGCTTAATCACCGCGTATAATTCATTCGTATCTTCCTGTGTGAGCAGTCTGATGGTGAGATTCTCATCTATTTGATAAGAAAACATAGCCGCACCTTCTTTCCTTTATTAGCCATTATACTTCTTTTTTCATTTTTTTCCACATAAAAAAGATGGAGCTTATAAGCTCCATCCTTAAATACGCGGATCGGTAAATATATCATGGTCATCCGTGCTTGTCGAAGACATTTCAGTAACGACCGCTCCTTTTGTTCCCGCTTGGAACCAATGTTTCGTATTTGGCGGAATGGTGTATTGTCCGCCCGGCTCCAGCACAATCTCATGCCAGACGGTGTAATATTCCCGATCTTCTTCGGGCGGGAGAACTTTCGGATGTTCCGTTTCTTCGCCTTCCACATAAAGATACACCTTGCCCCACCGGCAGCGGAAGGTTTCTTGTTTCCCCTTTTCGCCGTTAACGGGCGGATGGCGGTGTTCCGGGCACGTCTGGCCCGGAAACAGCACCAATTCTTTAGAGCAGTACCGATCGGTGTTGGCGTAAATAAACAGCTGGAGCCCCGTTTCTTGAAGCTTGCCTAAGCCGTAATCCATTATCTGAATGTCCTCGATCTCATCATCAGTCAGAATGATTCCCGCTTTTTGAAAATATGCATTAACGTCACGTCTTGAGGTTCCCATGCTCTCGCCCCCTTATGTGGTCACAAAGCCGCCGCCGTTGACGTGCAGCGTTTGCCCTGTCATGTAGGAAGATTCATCAGAAGCAAGCAGCACATAGCAGCCGACATGTTCGACAGGCTGGCCGGCGCGCCCCATCGGCGTATCTTGGCCGAAGGAAGCGACTGATTCTCCTGAGAATGTGGACGGAATAAGAGGTGTCCAGATCGGCCCCGGCGCTACGGCGTTGACACGGATTCCGTCTTTGACAAGCGCTTGGGCCATTGATCTCGTAAACCCGTTAATTGCGCCTTTTGTTGCTGTATAGTCAATCAGCTGCGGGTTGCCTCTGTACGGATTAATTGATGTCGTATTGATAATGGAGCTGCCCGGCTTCATATAGTCAATTGCTTTTTTAGTCAAATAAAATTGCGAGTAAAAGTTTGTCTGAAAGGTTCTGTGAAGCTGCTCGCTTGTAATGTCCTTAATGCTTTCTTGCGGGTGCTGTTCTGCGGCATTATTCACGAGAATGTCGAGACGTCCGAATTCATTCACCGTTTTTTCAACCGCTTCATTGCAAAACTCCTCCTCGCCGACGTCGCCGGAGATCAGCAGACATTTCACGCCTTCTTGTTCAACACGTTTTTTTGTATCTTCCGCATCTCCGTGTTCATCAAAATAGACGATGGTGATATTTGCGCCTTCCTTAGCGTAAGCCACTGCCACGGCGCGGCCGATGCCGCTGTCTCCGCCGGTGACAAGGGCGGTTTTCCCTTTTAATTTATTTGCGCCTTTATATTCTTTGTCCTCATATACAGGTGCCGGATTCATTTCGCTCTCGATTCCGGGCTGGCGGTTCTGTGTTTCCGCAGGAAATTCTTTCGGATAGTTTCCCATGTCATGTTCCTCCTTTTTGTTCGCTGTCATATTTCTTGTCTACCTCTTGCATTTGCGGATTAAACATGAAAGAACAGTTCGAAAACGTTTTTGGAGAAAAATGTTTCACATGGAACGCATAAAAAAACGCATAAAAAAACCCGGCGGGATGCCGGGTTTTTCTTATGGACGCACCGCTTGTTTGCGCAATACGTCTTTTTTCACTTTGCCAAGGTTGTTTTTCGGAAGTTCGCTGACAAACTCGATTTCCGGAATTTTGAAGGCAGCAAGCCGTTCTTGACAGTAACGGGTAACCTCTTCTTCTGTAAGGTCTTCACTGCCGTTTGTCACGATGAATGCTTTCGGTTTTTCGCCGTAAAGCGGATCAGGGATACCGACTAAAGCCGTTTCAAGAATACCCGGAACTTGCTGGATAACCTCTTCAATCTGGTCAGGATAAATATTGTCTCCGCCGTAGATGATGACGTCCTTATAACGTCCGGTGATATAGATAAATCCATCCTCATCCACATAGCCGGAGTCTCCTGTGCGGAACCAGCCATCCTTTAGCACTTTCCGCGTCGCTTCTTCGTTGTCTTCATAGCCTTTGAATAAAAACGGGCTTGTAACGACAACTTCTCCGATTGAACCCTGAGGCAGCACTTCGCCTGTCTCCGGATCTTCAATCCGCACATCGACTTCCTCCATCGGTTTTCCTGCAGAGGCCGCTTTATCCATGCCCATTTGCGGATTCCATGAGCTGATGCCCCATGCTTCGGTGCTTCCGTAGGCGTGCATGAGCGGAATGCCGATATCGTCATACTGCTGGATGAGGCTGCTTGGCACTTTGGTGCCGCCTGTCAGCATATAAATAATTGAAGACAAATCAGTTTGGTGCTTTTCCCATGCTTTGAGCAGGTATGTGTAGTAGACAGGCAGCGCCATAACAGTTTGAATTTTTTCTTTTTCAATAAGCTTTAAGTTTTCAACAGGGTCCTGAGTGTCCGTCATGATAAACGTCGTCCCGGTCACCGTTCCGACCATCTGACAGATGATCGCGCTTGTATGGTAATTCGGATGACAAGCTAAGAAACGAACGTTCTGCATCCGTACGCTGCCCGCCAACGTGGACTTCACGTAGTTATAAATGCCGCCGTGGGTGACCATGCAGCGTTTCGGATTGCCTGTTGTGCCGGACGTAAACATCAGCAATGCCGTATCGTTTTCAGACACCATTTCAACATCAGGCGTTTCGCCGGAGCTGGTAAACAAAGCATCAAATTCAGGCGCTGTTTCCTCAGCGGTTCCCGTCACCACCGTCAGACGCAGCGATAATGTAAGCGCAGGAAGCACCTCTTTCATGATGTCTTCGAATTCTGTGCCGTAAAAAATGGCTTTCGGTTCACAGGCTGATAAGATGCCTTTCATTTCATAAGGTGTTAACTGCCAGCTGACCGGCACAACTGCCGCGCCGACTTCAAGCGCCGCAAACATGATGATAGATGATGCGCGGCCGTTTTTACAAAGCATTGCCACCCGGTCGCCTTTTTGTATGCCTTTATCTAGAAGCGCTTGTGCAAGCTGGTTGATTCGTTTGCGATATTCTGCGTAATTCAGGGTATGCGCACCGCTTTTTACAGCTTCTATCTCTTCGCTATTTGGAATGTCATGCAGAATCAGATGCTGCAATGTCTTCATATTTTCATCTCCCATAATGATAAATCCCATAAAACTCTGTCAGATTTTCTTCCTCACGCCACCCATTTTAAACCAAAAAAGATAACTTGTAAAACAATTTTGTTTTAGAACTATTCTATCTCGGAATGGTATAATAGTCCCGTGTTTTTAGTTTCTTCCCTGCACCTTACCCTCATACATGCCGAAAAAAACACACGCCTTTCCAGTGGCGTGCGCTTTCTGTTTACCGCTGCCATTTCTCCTGCATAAAGAGATAAAACAGCCTGTTTAACCGTTCATATAAATCCGCTTCACCCTCGGTCTGAAAGGCTTCCATGCTGTCTTTTGATTCAATGATGGCCGAGCTTACCGCGCTTAAAATTTCCGCTCCTTCAGCGGGCATATCAGCCGGCGCCATCATCACCAGCGCGCGTGTGACGGTAAGGGAGTTTCCGTCCATGCCTTTGACACTGTATGGAGCCGTCAAATCATAAATTTTGAAAAAAGGCGTGACAATTGCTTCATTTTTGAGATGATAAAGTGTCATCGCGGTGCCGGGGATGCCAAGGCCTCCCTGCCGCTCACGCTCAGCAAGCAGCAGCGCGGTTTTTTGCGCGTCACGGACATGGCCTTCTTCCTCCAGCATGTGAAACAGATTTCCCAAAAACAGATCGTATTCCATATTTGATTCGATGGGCCTGATTGAAAAATGCCGCAAAACGTCTTCGATGACCGCTGCATAATGCCTCATACGTCCGGCGGCCTCCAGCATATCCGGTGTGTCCGGTTTCTTTTCTTCTCTTGACTGCCTGCCTCGTTTTTTATCAAGAATCAGCGGGATCTTCCTTTTAATGTACTGCTTGACTTGATCAGCGTCTTCCTCGTCTAATAACGGGCTGACCATAATGTAATCAATATTTTCATACGGGATCGGGACAGTGGACACGATCATATCGTATGCGCCGATATCGCGGTCCTTCAGCTCAATGAGGGAAGACATGTCAAAGGAACGGATTTCAGGAAGCTCTTTTTTCAGCCTTGAGGCAAGCATTTTAGACGATCCGATGCCGCTTGAACACACGATCAGCGCCTTAATTTTCGCCTCTTCTCTTTTGATTTCCAGCGCTGAACCGAAATGAAGGACTATGAAAGCGATCTCATTATCGGAAAAAGCCAGTCCCGGAAAGTATTTTTCCATCCCTTCTTCTACCGCCATGTAGAGAAGAAAATAGTCGCGCTTAATTTGCTCCGTCATCGGGTTGTACATGTTGATATTTTCTTTCACACGGTTGATGGCCGGCTCCAGGTGGGCGATTAAACCGTCGTATAATGAACCGTTTTCCGTCAGGTCGATTTTGATTTTTTCAGAAATAAAGCAGATGAGCCGCTTTGTTTGCAAAGCGGTTTCGAATTCAATTTCCTGCGGTTTGAATTCAGTTTTGTATTTGCGGTTGGCGCTTCGCAAGTGAATCGTGATATAACCGATCTCAGCTTCCGGAATGAGAACGCCGAACGCTTTTTCAAGCTCTTTTGCCATTTCGAGCGCGGAGCCGTATTCTTTCGTCTGCTGAAGCGCCTCAAGTTCCGACGCCTCCATCGTGATCGTTTCGCCGAGTCTGATCCGATCCATTGCGAAGGTTAAATGAACCGCAAGTGCCATATAGGAGCTGTCAGATAAGGCGAATGCGATTTTTTCCTTCAGCTGAAATAAGAGCCGGTCCATTTTCAACAGTTCTCCTTTGTTCACGACGCCGAACATTTTCTCTGTTGAGCCGGGTGTTCTCTTAATATTCAATTCAACCGCTTCCAAAAAACTCTGAATATCAAGGCGGTTGACAATGAGATTGCCGACGATTTTCCGTTTTGCATTTTCAGGCCCTGTAAGCTGAATGCCGAAACCTCTTTTGCGGATAAGCGTCAGGCCGAACGGCGCAATCCACGCCTCCAGCTCATCCAGATCATAACTGACCGTCGCATTTGTGACTTGAAGTTCATTCGCAAGACTGTAGAGTTTGATCGGATCTTGAGACTCTAATAGCGAACAAAGAATCAAGAGCTTCCGTTCCTCGGCGCTGTATTCATTCTGTTCATAGGACAAATCAGCCAGCAGTCTTTGTTTATCTTCTGAACTCCCTACAGCCTTAAGGCCTTTTCCCGGCTGTTTATCAAGGGTCAGGCCGAATGATTCCATCAGCGGTTTGACCGTTTTCAATTCGCGGTGAATGGTACGTGTGCTGACTTGCAAAGCTTCTGCCAGTTCATGTACTGTCTCGTACCGATTTTGCAATAAAAGATGCTTCATTAATTTTTGTTCTCTCGCTGTCTTATACATGAAACGCGCCTCCAGATTTTCAAGTTGTGAGGGGCAGTGGATAGGGGTTGTGTTTGCTGGGGAAATTGATGTACCTTATAATATAAAACGCTTTCAGTTCATATTCAACCATTTATAAATGGTAATTTGGCATTGAGCAGTGCGACAGCATTGAAAAAAGAAAAATGTGTCAGATAACCTGTCGGGATGCTTGTTTCTCTATAAACGGCGGTCTATACTTCAAATTGACCTTATTGTTTTGACAATGCACACCACATGAACAAACGCCCGGAAGATGATCATCTTCCGGGCGTTTGTTTGTGTTATGGAATATCGTATCCTTGTACGCTTGTATAAATCCGAAACCACTGATCATGGCTGAGCTTGTATTCCGAAGCGCTGATCGCGGCGGAAATGCGGTTCTGTTTTCCGCTTCCCACGATCGGCATGATGTTTGCCGGGTGGGTGAACAGCCAGGCGTACATCACTTCATCAATGGATGCGGCTCCGATTTCCTCTTGGACGGACTCAAGCGCGGCACGGATTCGGGTGTCTTTGTCCGATGTTCCGGCAAATACGCTGCCGCCTGCAAGCGGTGACCATGCCATCGGTGCAATGCGTTTTTCCTGACAGAAGTCCAATGTGCCGTCATGGAGATTTTCCAGCTCATAGGCTGATATTTCAATTTGGTTGGTGACAAGCGGTTCATCCAAGTAGGATTCCAGCATTCTGTATTGATGCGCTTTAAAGTTTGACACGCCGAAATATCTGACCTTGCCTGAGCTTTTCAGCGCGTGAAATGCTTCGGCCACGGCTTCCGGGTCCATTAACGGGTCAGGCCTGTGAATGAGAAGCACATCCAGATAATCCGTGTTAAGGTTTAAAAGTGATTGCTCCGCAGACGCTAAAATATGAGCTTTCGCCGTATTATAATGATGCGACCTGTTTTCGGGCCGTTCCGGTGACTTGATGACAATCCCGCATTTCGTGACGATTTCTATTTGTTCCCTTACGGCAGGCGAAAGGGCAAGAGCTCCGCCGAACAGCTTCTCACACGTATAACCGCCGTATATGTCGGCGTGGTCGAAGGTGGTTATGCCTTGGGAAATACACCATTCAATGAGATTGAGCAGCTCCCCGTCCGAATAATTCCATTCATTCAAACGCCAAAGCCCGTGTATGACCCTTGAAAATTCCAGATCTTCTGCCAATTGAATACGCCGCATGTGAAATCCCCCTTTTTCTTTGTGTGTCCCCGCCTGTGATTGTGCTTTTTAGGAAATGCCCCATGCTCTTTGATTCGGCTTCAGCGGCCTATTATCCTTTCGTCCTGAAAAAATCGTCTTTTACTTGTCCTGAAATTGCTTTTTCGCTTTTTCCACGACATAGTGGCTTCCGCCGCGTTTTTTGACGTCTTGAATCATCATTGCGATCAGCAGGTCTTTCTTTTTGTAATCGTAGCCGACGAACCAGCCGTTTTCTTTGCCGTTTTTATCTTCTTTGGACGTCTTCAGTTCGGCTGTTCCCGTTTTTCCGGCTACGGTAATGCCGCTTACGACCGGCTGGTATGCTGAGCCGCGCGGATCTTCAACGACGCCTCTCAGGCCTTTTGTGATTTCTTCGGCATTTGCTTTGGATACCACTTGCTTGTGCCAGATCTCCGGTGTTTTCACGCCGTCTTTGACTAATGTCGGTTTGACGAGATTTCCGTCGGTTACAAATGCGGTATAGTCTGCTGCCAAGTGCAGCGGAGACATTTGCATCTGTCCCTGACCGTAACCGGTATCGCCGAGCAGGATATCGGAATCGAGCTTGCCGTTAGCGATTGATGACTTTTCTATCGGAAATTGATACGGAATATCTTCATCAAAGCCAAATGATTTTAATCCTTTTGTAAATGCATCTGCACCCGCGTCAATGGCATTTTGCGCAAAGTAGATATTGTCGGACGTAATCAAGGCGTTTTCGAGATCGACTTCACTCAGGCGCTCTGACACCCGCGTGACATGATAGCCTCCCCAGCTTGAGTCTTTTTGCCACTCTTTGCCGGTGATTTTTTTCTTTTCAGAAGCCTTTAACGTTCCGTTCGTCAGGCCGACCGCCGCGGCAATCGGTTTAATGGTTGAGCCCGGTGCATAGGTTTTGTTGAATTTTGCTGTAAACGGATTGTTTTTATCTTCGTTCAGCTTTTTCCATTCTTTATCGTTCCAGCCGAAAATAAAGCCGTTCGGGTCGTAAGACGGCGCGCTGACAAGCGCCAGGGTTTCTCCCGTTTTCGGTTCGAGGGCAACCGCCGCTCCGCTGTCATCCTTCATGGAGTCGTACAGCTTTGTTTGGGTTTTCATATCGATTGTTAAATGAATATCCTGGCCGTTTTCGGCTTTCTTTTCAGCAATGACGTCCCCTGTTTGCGGAACGTAAATTTTCCATCCCGTTTTGCCGCGCAGCTTGTCTTCATATACAAATTCAAGACCGGCGATGCCGATTTTGGATGTGTCGCTGTATTGGCCTTCTTTTGTTTCTTTCAATTTTTCCGCAGTGATGGTCTTAATATATCCGGTCAGGTGGGCCGCTTTTTCGCCGTACGGGTAGTAGCGGGAGCTGACTTTCGTTTTCGTGACGCCGTCTAATGAGAGCAGGCTGCTGACCATGCTTTCATCGTCAGGTCTGACCTTCTGAATCGGCACATAGGAGTCGTCTTTTACCCAGCTCTGATTCAGTTTGTTTTTAATATCGTCTTCAGAAAGGTCTAGTTTTTCAGACAGTTTTTTGATCACTTTTTCTTTGTCCTTGCCGAGTTTGCCAGGGATAATGCCGATTTCCGGCACCTCTGTATTAACGGCAAGTCCTTTTCCTTCTTTGTCGTAAATTTGGCCGCGCTTGGGTTCTTCATTTGCAATTTGCACGGTTTTGTCGTCAGCAAGCTGTTTGAAGATAAAGGAAGGATTCCAGTCGATGTTCCATGATTCTCCATCATCAGTTTTTTCTTTTTTCAGGACGGCCGTGTTTTCAAAGGCGACCTTTCCTGCTTTTGTATCCATACTGACTTTATAACCGATGTGCTGGAGGTCGTCTTTTTTCTTATCGTCTTCGTCCTGTTTTTCAGCAGTGACTTTCAGATTTTTGACGCCTGCCTGTTCATAAATGGTTTCATACCGTTTCACAAAATCCTTCTTGGATATTTTTTTCTTTTCATCCTGAGTAAGGCTTTGGTACATTTTATCGTAATGACCGCCGTTCCAATCTTTGACGAAATCTTTCATTCTGTCTTCGGCTGATTCTGTTTTTGAACAGCCGATCAATCCTATGATTCCTGCAAGTAAAAATAATACGTATATACCTTTTTTCACTATCTATTCCCCTGCCTTCCAAATGTTATTTTCTCCTAAACCAAATCAGGCATGCAAGGATTTTTTTCATACAGAGTGTAAAATTTTTTTATTTTTCTAGCAATCTTTGCCCATATTCCTATACAATTTATCTATTAAAAAAAGGGGGAGTTTTGAATGATCAGAGAAGCAGCCATGCTGCATGTAAAAGAAGGTCTTGAAGGGGAATTCGAAGAGGCGTTTCGCAGGGCGGAGCCGATTATAGCGGGCATGAAAGGTTATCTGTCCCATTCCTTGTCCAAATGTATGGAGGAGACGCATAAATATTTGCTGCTTGTAGAATGGGAGACATTGGAGGATCATACAAAAGGCTTTCGCGGATCGCCGGAGTATCAGGAATGGAAAGCCTTGCTGCACCGTTTTTATTCACCATTTCCCGTTGTGGAGCATTTTCAGGATATATCATGATCAGATAGCGTAAAGCGTAAAACCGATTAAGGAGATCGACCATACAAAAACGGCAGTGTACATATTAAATTTTCCCGAGCTGTCGTTTTCTTTTCTTTTTTCTTCCAGTCCTTGAATAAACATGACCGCACCGAGAAACACAAGCATAATCGGCTGGATGACTGAGGTATGCTCTGCATACGTAAATGCGGCAGCCGCAAGTATGATAATCAGCATAGCGAGTGATAGCTTTAAGGCGCGCAGCAAAAAAATCCACCCTTTCTTTTCTTCGTTTTTTGAACACAATTCTATTTCTGTCTTTATCCCCCATTATTCTAGCGTACTTTTTTTGCATATAGAACAAGAGACGGGCAATTTTAAGTTTGTTTTAAGGAGCGCAACAAAACGCGCCCCCAAAAAATGGAGCGCGTTTTGTTAAGAAGCGGCAAGGCTTCCGTATCCGAGCCCCCGCAGGACACGGGCCATGACTTCGTAGCCCCTGCCGTTAGGGTGAACGCGGTCAATGGAGAGATAGCCGTTCAGCTTTCCTTTGAAGGCGCTGTGAACATCGGCGATTTTCACGTGCGGCTCTGATGCGAGCGTGCTGAGGTGAGCATTATAAGAGGAAATCCATTTTTCAGCAATAGGGATGCTGGGAAACGGATTGTATAAATTGAAGACACGGATTTCATAAGGAGCCGGATGCTTTCCTTTTATGTCGGCAATTTTGGCAATCATCTTTTCAAAATTTTCATGGCAATGCGCAGACACGCGGGTAAAGATAGAGGCATCCGATGTTTGCTGATACGTTTGAACAGAATCGATTAAATCATTGCCGCAGCCTGTGATCGTAATCATATCTGCTGCTTGAATCCGCCTTTGAATATACGGACAAGACATAAGTCCCAGGATTTCTCCCGTCTCAAGGCCGGATTTCGCAAAAACAGAAATGTCGATCTTTGTCTGTAAATCTTCTTCCATCATACACCCGAAACGCTGAACAAAGCCGGCTGAAAACGGACAGGCTCCCCTTCCGGTGGTCAAAGAATCGCCGAGCGCCGTATAAACAAGTGCCATTTTCTTTCCTCCACTCGTTACTGTCGATATTGTAATGTACGCGAGTGAAGATAAATTGGCTCCGTCAATACCCCAATTTCTCAGAAATATGCTGCGCGGCGCTTTTGACCTTATCCGTTAAATACGGCAGGCGGTCCTCTGAAAATCTGGCTTCAAAGCCGGCAATGCTGATCCCCGCCGCCACCTTGCCTTCATGGTTGAAAATCGGCGCTCCGATCGCTGCGGTATAGTTCTCCAATTCTGAGTAGCTGAGCGTATACCCCGTTTTTAATGACGTTTCAATCGATTGTAGCAATGCAGCCGGATCTGTGATCGTGCCTGAGCCGATCGCCTTAAGCTCTGTCTGCTGAAGATAAGCTTCAATCTCAGCTCTTGGCAGAAACGACAAAATGCTTCTGGCGCACGCTCCCGCGTACAAGGGGGATCTCCGGCCGATTGCCGTATAGAGACGAACGGTTTGTGTGCCTTCTATTTTTTCGACATAAATGGCTTCATCACCGTCCCTCATAATAAGCTGAACTGCCTCATCCACTTCGACGCACAGCTCTTCCATGATAGGTTTTGCAATTTTTCTGATGTCAAGGCGTTCGGAGACGAGCTGCCCGAACTGTAAAAAAATCAGCCCCAATTGATAACGGCCATCGGCCCCGCGGGTGAGAAATCCCATTTCCTCCAATGAACAGGCCATCCGGTGAACGGAGGTTTTCGGCATCCCTGACTGTGATACCATTTCATTTAAGGTCAGACTCGGCTCTGTCAAAAACAAATGAAGCAATTCCATTGATTTGACTACGGTTTTGTTTTTGTTCTCCACGTTCTCAGCCCCTTTGTTATAGCCATTCCATTTTAAGCCTTACTTGCAGCTCGTTCACCTGCTCTTCTCTTTGCAGAATCAGCATTTCTGCTTCCTCTCTTGAAACAGGCTTGAAGGTGATATGCTCACCGGGCATCATTTGCGAGACGAGAGGAAGATCGGCAGAGATAATATGCGCAATTCTCGGATAGCCTCCCGTCGTTTGTCTGTCCGCCAGCAAAATGATCGGATTTCCGTCCGGCGGCACCTGCACCGTCCCGAATGTCACGGCCTCTGACACCATTTCCAGCGGCTCCTCTAATTCAAGCTGTTCGCCCTTCAGCCGATAGCCCATCCGGTCGGATTGCGGTGTGACTTTAAACGGATCATGATAAAAACGCGTTTTCGCCTCCTCGGTAAAGGCGTTAAATTGGGTGCCTTCCAGAACGCGAATAGCCGGATTTTTTTTCAGCGGTAAAAATCCCCGGCGGCTGACGGCCCAATCAGGTGCTGAATAACCGCGCTGTCCGGCAAAGCTGCTCAGACGGGCTGCTATGGTTTTCGATAGCTGTGTCATTCTGCCGAGCGGCAACTCGTCATCTTTTTGCAGCGCTCTGCCGTGAAAACCGCCAATCCCCGCTCTGACATAGGTGCTTTTGCTTCCCATGACGGCGGGCACGTCAAACCCTCCCGCAACAGCGAGATAAGCGCGGCTTCCCAGCTTGCACGGCCCAAATGAGAGAGTGCTGTTTTCCTTAATGAAAATCGGCTTCCACAGAGGGGCCGGCTCTCCGTTAATGTGTAAGGCAAATTCAGCGCCCGTTACGGCGATGACCGCGGGTTCTGTCATTTCAAACGAAGGCCCCGGCCCCATGAGCGTGATTTCAAGCCCCGCTTCTGTTTCTTCGTTTCCGGCGAGCATGTTGGCGATGCGCAGGGAAATGGTATCCATGGCGCCGCTTCCTAATACGCCGTATTTCTGATAACCGGTTCTGCCGGTATCCTGGATCGTTGTCAGCAGGCCAGGTTTCAACACTTTCATACTCAATTGGCTTCCTCCTTCCGGCGGCTGTATTCTTCCGCTGTGATTCGGACGAATTTCACCGTGTCACCGGCTCTTAACAGGCTCGGCGGATTTTTTTCAGGCTGAAACAGGCTAAGCGGCGTACTGCCGATCAGCTGCCAGCCGCCTGGGGTGGAAATCGGATACACACCTGTCTGAAGCCCGGCGATGCCGACTGAACCGGCCGGAATTGAAGGTCTCGGCGACGATTTTCTCGGGGCGGCGATCCGCTCAGACATTCCTCCTAAAAACGGAAATCCCGGTGCAAACCCAAGCATATAAACAAGATATTCGCCTTCGGTATGAATGCGGATGACATCTTCAGGCGTCAGATCGTTAAGCTTGGCGACCTCTTCTAAATCAGGACCGAATTCCCCGCCGTAACAAACAGGGATCTCGATGATCCGGCGGCCGTCTTTTTGCTCCGCCGTAAGATCGCTCAGGCGTTCCGCCACTTCTTTTTTCACCAGCTCAAACGGTGAGACACCCTTCTGAATGTCGGAGACGGCGTATACATCATAAAAGATGGTTAAGCTTGTAAAGGCCGGGATGCATTCAATGAATCCCGGAAACGGCCGTTCTTCCATACAAGCGGCTGCCGCATGAACGCGGCCGTTGACCTGCTCGCTGATTTGTTCGCCAAAACGGATGATAACGGCGGAATCACCGAGCGGCTGTATATCAAGTGCGGCATTGCCGCTATACTGCATCATTGTCATCACCTCGTTGTAAAATATCTTTTTCTCTATTACAGAACGGCCAGCGACTCATTCTCTATATCGGTGATCAGCATGTGCCCCGGCGAATGTGTAATCACGATGTCAGGTTTGGCCTCCATCACCACGGCCTGCGGTGTGACGCCGCAGGCCCAAAACACGGGAACCTCCCCTTCACGCACAGTGACAGCATCTCCGAAATCCGGCTTGTCCAGATCGCTGATACCGATGCCTTTCGGATTTCCGATATGGACGGGCCCGCCATGCACGGCGGGAAAACGGGACGTGACCTGCGCTGCACGGACGGCCTGCCTTTCCGGCACCGGTCTCATACTCACCACCATTTTTCCTGAAAAAGGACCTGCCGGGACACAGTCGATATCGGTTTTATACATCGGAACATTTGAACCTTCCTCGATATGCCTGACCGGAATTTGATGATTGATAAGCGCTTGTTCAAATGAAAAGCTGCAGCCGATCAAAAAGCCGACAAAATCATCCTTCCAATACGGCGTAATATCTGTCACCTCTTCGGCGAGCACACCGCGTTCATATATTCTGTACTTCGGAAAATCCGTCCTGATGTCGGCACCGGGCGCGGCGATTGCCGGAACGGGCGAACCTGCTTCCGTCACGTCAAGCACCGGGCAGGGCTTTTGATTGCGCTGGCAGAATAAGAGAAAATCAAAAGCTGACTCTTTTTTTAAAATGACGAGATTGGCTTGCGCATAAGAAGCGGCCATTCCCGCGGTCGGACCGGTGATCTGCCCCTTGCGAATCAGCTGCCTGACTTCATGCGGACTCATATCACTCATAAGCGGTTTCATCTCATCAGCTCCATAACTGCGGCAATTGTGTAAATAATGTATAAACCCCCATAACGGCCATTACCGCAACAACGATGGCGCCGCTAACAGTCAGCCAGATCGGATGCCTGTAGTCGCCGACGATTTTTTTCTTATGTGCGGCAAATAAAATCGTGCCTAATGCAATCGGCAAAATGAATCCGTTCAGAGATCCGACAAATACAAGAATTTTCGCGGGCTGTCCGACGGTGATAAAAACGAGTGTTGAAACGATGATAAAGCCGATAATAATACCTCTTGAATGCTTCTCGATTTTCGGAGAAAACGTTTTAAAAAAGGAAACAGACGTATAAGCAGCTCCGATAACCGATGTAATGGCTGCGGACCACATAATTAATCCGAATATTTTATAACCGACATTTCCTGCCGCAAGCTGGAACACTGAAGCAGCGGGGTTATTTTTGTCAATATTCAGTCCTTTTGAAACGACGCCGAGCACGGCAAGAAAAAGAGCGATCCTCATAATAGAAGTGATTAGAATTCCCGCTACAGAACTTTTTGTGACCTCGGGAATCGCATCCTTCCCTTTAATCCCGGCATCAAGCAGACGGTGGCCTCCGGCAAACGTGATATAGCCGCCGACTGTTCCGCCGACAAGCGTGACGATGGCAAGCACGCTGATATGATCGGGCACAAAGGTTTTGGCAATGGCATGGCCGACCGGCGGCGCCGTTGTGACAGCCACATATACAGTTAATAAAATCATGACAAACCCCGCGATTTGCGTAAAACGATCCATCGCTTTTCCGGCTTCTTTAATCATAAAAATGAGGACGGCAATAACCGCACTGATAACGGCGCCCGTTTCGGGAGAAATGCCGAACAGCACCTGAAGACCGAGTCCCGCCCCGCCGATATTTCCGATATTAAAAGCAAGGCCTCCAAGAACGATTATCGTGGCGATGATATACCCTAACCCCGGGAGCACCATATTGGCGATTTCCTGCCCTCTTTTTCCGGAAACGGCAATAATCCGCCATACATTGGTTTGGGCAAATATATCTAAAATAATAGAGATTAAAATGACGAATCCGAAACTGGCCGCCAATGTATTTGTAAAAGTAGCCGTCTGTGTCAGAAAACCCGGCCCGATCGCTGAAGTTGCCATTAAGAAAGCAGCTCCCATCAGCAATGACCAAGTTCCGGCTTTTTTCACTGCCGGCTGTTTTTTTTGCTCCATGCTGTCTTCCTCCCTCTGTGGTCAGTTCTGTGCCAGTGCACTGATATGAATGCCGGCGGCTTGTAATTCTTTTCTGATCGTTTTTGCGAATGTGAGTGCGTGGGCGCCGTCTCCGTGAATGCATACAGTGTCGGCCTGCAGGCGCACAGCTTGTCCCTGCTGGGAAGTTACGGTTCCGTCTTTGACCATTTGAATGACTTGCTTCACGGCTTTTGAATCATCCTGAATTAACGCGTCCGGCTGTGAGCGCGGCGTCAGTGTGCCATCCGCTTGATAGGTGCGGTCCGCAAATACTTCACTTGCCGTCTGAAGCCCGATCTGTTCTCCGGCTTTAATCAATTCGCTCCCGGCAAGCCCAAAAAGAATGAGCTCCTGATCAAAGCGGTATACGGCTTTGGCGATTGCTTCTGAAAGCTTTTGATCGACCGCCGCCATATTGTATAAGGCTCCGTGCGGCTTTACATGCTGCATGCTGAGTCCTTCGGCTTTTAAAAATCCTGACAGCGCGCCGATCTGATACATTGTCATATCGTACGCTTCGTCCGGAGAAATTGCGATCGGCCTCCGTCCGAACCCTTGAAGATCAGGAAGCCCGGGATGAGCGCCGATTTTCACGCCCTTGCCGGCTGCAAGCGCCACCGTTTTGCGCATGACGCCGGGGTCTCCCGCATGAAACCCGCAGGCGATGTTCGCAGATGTGACAAATTCCAGAATATCTTCATCGAGTCCGATCCGGTAAGCGCCGAAGCTTTCTCCTAAATCACAATTGACGTCAATCTGAAACATAAAATCCCTCCCGCTATTATGAAAACGCTTTATAATATTATTCCGTTATTCGGAATGACTATTCCGAATTATTGGACTTCTCCTTATTATAACAATTCTCACGGCTTTGAACATCGTTTTGTCAGAAAACCTACCATGGACCTATCCGGCATAAAAAAAAGAGAGCCTCACTGTGAGACTCTCTTTTCTGCTTATAACACCCAATGCCGGATCGCTTTGGCAACGCCGTTTTCTGTGTTGATATCGGTCACCCAGTCTGCGGTTTCTTTGACAATGTCCTGCGCATTTCCCATCGCGACGCCGACACCCGCTTTTTCAATCATGGCAATGTCATTCAGGCTGTCGCCCATGGCCATGACATTTTCCATCGTGAATCCGAGTTTTTCCGATACCTTCGCCAGTGCCGCCGCCTTGTTAATGCCGAGGGCGTTCACTTCGATATTTGTCGGGCTGGAGTTTGTGATTTCAAGCTCTTTGTTTTTTTTCAGCTCATTCAGCACTTCATTCCGAACCTCGTCATCCTCAATGTCAAAACCGAATTTGAGCCACTGGTGATCCGTAATCGTTTCAGGGAATTCCCCTCTCCACACTTTGTCCACAGTAGAGGCCCAGAAATTCGTGTTGTGCTTATTTCTCAAATCCCACATTTGCTGAATATGATCCGTATGGAGAAGCTTGCGCTCAATCAATTGAAAGTTTGAATCCCATATTTCGCTGCCGTTTGCCGTAATTAAAAAGGATGACAGCTCAAGAGACTCAGCCAGCTCACGGCACGTCATCAAGGTCCGGCCGGTGCTGATGACCACGTGAACGCCCTTTGCCTCCGCTTCCTTGATTGCCCGCCGGTTTTCCTCCGGAATGAGCTGCTCGTCGTTCAGCAGTGTTCCGTCCATATCTATCGCGATCAGTTTGATATCCGCGTCTTCTCTTTGTATCGGCATATATGTACCTCACTTTTTATAATGTAGTCGTCTCTATTTTAATACATAATACCCACGCAGACAAAAACCCGCTCCCTGACGTTTGGCGAGGGCGCCGTTGAGGAAAACAAATGGTGAGGTGATGTTGGATGAAAGAAAGAAAGCAGAAAAACAAAGTAAATGAAAACCCTGAACATCATGACTTAACAGATCCGATTCCGCTAGAAGAACTGAAAGAAAACGCCAACGATGAAAAGCACAAGCACGACCAGCGGGACAATTCACAAAGCGAACGAGATTACGATACAAAATAACAGGCTTGACGCAAGCAGCCGCTGTCCGTTTGGACAGCGGCATCCTATTTTTTCTGCGATTCAATAAATATACTGATTTCCGCTTCCGCGACAGGCTTCCCGTCCACAGACGCTTTCGCCTGTCCGAACACAAAACCGCGTCTGCTCCGCGTGACTTCGAAAAAAAGGTCCAGACGGTCTCCGGGCACAGCGGCACCTAATCTTTCCGCTTTCTTCACCGCAGACAGCAGGCCGAGGCTGTTTTCACCTGTAATTCCGGCGTATGCAGCGGTTTGAGCCAATGCTTCAATCACGAGTGAAAACGGCATTTCCCTTTGTGACTCCGTAATAAACCAGTCATTTTCGCTGACGAGCTTATATGCCGCCGCTCGTTTTCCAGGTTCACTTTCCTTTGCGCCGTCAATCAGCAGGAACGGATAGCGATGGGGCAAAAGCTTCTGATTCATAGTTTCCTCATCCCTTTCTCCATTATTATAACGCCGATAGGATATAATGGAAAAGAGATTGAAAGGGTGATATTGATGACAGCGAAGCCGCTCGTGATACTGATTCATGAAATATACGGAAAGAATGCCCATATGAAAAAAATGGCCCGGCTGGTCAGAAAGGCGGGCTTTGATGTGATCACGCCGAATCTTCTCGAAGAGCGGGAGGTATATGATGCAGAAGAGGAAAAAACGGCATATGACCGGTTTGTAAAGAACCGCCGGCTCGAAAAGGGAGAAGAAATCGTCAGGCGTCTGATCATGGAGGCACATGAAGAAAGCCGTGAGGTGTATGTGCTCGGATTCAGCATGGGCGCGACCATCGCCTGGATATGCAGCAGCATGAAAGAAGTGAGCGGCGCCGTTTGTTATTACGGCTCACGAATCCGCCAATACCCGGGCATTGAGCCCGCGTGCCCGACACTGCTGTTTTTTCCGTCATTTGAACCGTCGTTTGATCTGCCGCAATTCATCGAAGCCATAAAAGAAAAACAGCACCCCCGTATCCGGGTGTATCAGTTCAATGGCAGACACGGCTTTGCTAATCCGGATTCAGTTCATTTCAATAAACAGCTTTTTCTCGAAACGCTGTCTGTCATCGCTGATGAGGCAGCGGCAGCGATGACCCTGTACTTGACTGACGGCCGGATATAAACAGCTCCGCGTCCCAATGACGCGGAGCTGTTTTTACTGATTTAATTTTTTCAGCACGATGCCGTGCAGCGGTTCATGCGGCTGAATACCGCAGACGTCTTGAAGCACGCCGCTCGTGCCTTTCTCTGCTATAAGCTTTTGCAGTTCGGCGGCCTCCGGATCGTCCTTATAGTCGAAACGCAGGGCGGCGGCAATGCCTTCTGCCAGAGCGTTCGGCTCTTTAATTTTTTTGGCCGGTCCTGCTAATCTATCATTTGGCCCAAGCTTTCTGAGCGGAGATCTGGCTACTCTCGTCACATCATCAGTGATGTACTCGTTTTCGAAGCGGCCGATAATTTTCTTAATGTATTGCTCATGATCGGTTTGCTTGAAGCCATAGGTTTTCACCAGGTATTCGCCCGTTTCTGAAAGAGCGGCGTGAACGACACGGCGGATTTCAGGATGATCGATCGCATCTTTTACGGTCTTTAATCCGCGCTGATAGCCGACATACGCCGTGACCGCGTGGCCCGTATTGACGGTATAGAGCTTTCGTTCAATGAACGGCGTGAGATCCTCAACGAACAATGCCCCGTCAATCACCGGCGGTTCGCCTTTAAAACCTGTTCTGTCTATGACCCATTCGAAAAACGGCTCAACTGATACCTTCAGGGGGTCCTCATGATGCTGAATCGGCACGATCCGATCCACCGCAGAATCCGGGAAACCGACCGCCCGGCTCACTTTTTCCTGCTCAGCTTCCGTTAAATGCCCATAAACTTCTTTTTTCAAAAAGCTGCTTCCGCCGATCATATTTTCGCAGGCAATGATGTTAAGAGGCTGATAGGCTGTTCTGCGCTTCAATCCTTCCGCGATAGACGGGGCGATGAATTTCAGCACGCCCGGTCCCACCGCTGTCGTAATGATGGCCGCGTCATTGATCAGTCTGTACAGCTCTTCCTCTTGGACTGCGCTGTTGATGGCTGAAACCGGGCCGATGTTTTCCGTTTTTTTCCCGCCGTCGGCAAGCTCAACTGTGTATTCCCGCTTTTCATTCAGAAGACTGACCATCGACTCGTTCACATCGGCGAATACGACCTTATAGCCGGATTGATGGAGCAGGGCGCCGATAAAGCCCCGCCCGATGTTTCCCGCTCCGAAATGAAGGGCAATCATGTCAGTTCACCTCGCTGAAAATAGCGGCCAGTTCTTCTTCCGTTTTTGCATTGATCAGCCGTTCGATGTTTTCTTCTTCTGAACAAACAATGGCGATGTTTGACAAAATGTCTAAGTGCTCATTGTTTTTTCCGGCGATGCCGAAGACAACCTTCGCTGTATTGCCTTCTCCGTACTCGACGCCGTCAGGAATCTGAATGACGGAAATGCCTGAATGAAGAACTTCCTCCTTCGCATCCTCTGTGCCGTGGGGAATGGCGATGAAATTCCCCATGAAAGTGGAAGACGTTTCTTCCCGTTCGAACATTTTTGCCACGTAGCCGTCTTTCACATAGCCGTTATCAATCAGCGTCTGTCCCGCTAACCGGATTGCGTCCTCTTTTGATTTCACCGTTTGATTCAGTTTGATATTTGCTTTAGCTAATACTTCCATGATGGGCTATCCCTCTTTCTGTTTGATTAGTTTTTAAGCTTGTCAATCAGTTCATCGTATTTCGGACTGTTTAAGAAATTATCAACCGAGATGTGCACCGCTTGCGGCAGCTTGGCTTTCGCCCGATCTGTCAGATCCTTGTGCGTAATGACGACATCCGCATCATTTGGCAGGTTATTGATCGACGTATTCGTGACATCAATGTCCAGTTCTGCTTTTTTCACTTTATTTCTTAAAATGGAGGCGCCCATTGCGCTCGATCCCATTCCTGCATCACAAGCGAAGATAATGCGGCTGACTTGTTCAGCAGACATGTCGGCAGGCTGTTCAGCCGGCTCTTCCTCTTTGTCCGCCAGCGCGGCCGCTGCCTCGCTTTTCTTCCCTTTCATCTCCTGCATTTTTTCCGCAGCGGCTGTGAGATCTTCCTCACCCGCTTTTGACGATTTCAGAATGAGCGCAGATACGATAAACGATACGGCTGCTGCGACGATGACGCCTGCAAGCACGCCGAAATAGCTTCCTCTCGGGGTCATCGCTAAAATGGCGATGATGCTGCCCGGTGATGATGCCGCGACAAGGCCCGCATTGAAGATCGAGAATGTCAGCAGTCCGCTTGCTCCCCCGGCAATCGCCGCAAGGATCAGCATCGGCTTCATTAAAATGTACGGGAAGTAAATCTCATGAATCCCCCCGAAGAAATGAATGATCGCCGCTCCCGGAGCAGTGGATTTCGAAGAGCCTTTTCCAAAGAACATGTATGCCAGTAAAATTCCGAGTCCCGGTCCTGGGTTCGCTTCAACTAAAAACAGAATGGATTTTCCTGTTTTCGCGGCCTGTTCGATTCCGATCGGACTTAAAATACCGTGGTTGATCGCGTTATTCAGGAACAACACTTTTGCCGGCTCAACGAAAACGCTTGCAATCGGAAGCAAATTCGCATGAACAATCACTTCCACGCCGGCTGCCAGCACTTTATTCAGAGACAGAACGACAGGGCCGATCGCATAAAACGCGATAATCGTGAGCACCGCTCCGATAATGCCGGCCGTAAAGTTGTTGATCAGCATTTCAAAGCCTTGTCTGACTTTATCCTTAAATAAACGGTCTATTTGTTTAATGAGATATCCGCCGAGCGGCCCCATAATCATTGCGCCTAAAAACATCGGAATGTCTGAACCGACAATGACCCCAATGGCTGCCGCCGCGCCGACGACTCCCCCGCGGTGGTCGTAAATCATTTTTCCGCCTGTATATGCGATTAAAAGCGGCAGCAGATACGTAATCATCGGATTGACCAATGTGTTCAGCTGCGCATTCGGAAACCATCCCGCCGGAATAAACAGCGCCGTGATAATTCCCCACGCGATAAACGCACCGATGTTCGGCATAATCATTCCGCTTAAGTAACTGCCGAACCGCTGAATCCTAACCTTTATGCCTGATTGCTGCTGTTCTTGCTGCATGTATATTCCCTCCCTGTTTTGCTGTCTGATCATGAAATAAAAAAAAGACACGGGGACTGGTTTCTCCCCTGTGTCTTCATCATAAAACGCTTACAATCCCTATTCAATGAAAAGTAAAGGGGAGTTTGGCACATAGACTGTGACAAATTTTTAAATAAAAAAAGACACCTGTTGTTCAGGTGCCTTACCGCTTTCTGTATATAATGTGTCCTTTCGTGACAACCAGTTTTGCAATCAACCGCTCGCTCACGATAAACACCGGATACGCGCATACGAGCGCAAATATGGCGGCCGGCACATACCGGGCGGCCGGAAAAACCGGAATGACAGCCGTTCTGGCCATTTGCACGAGATATATCAACAGCACCGTTATCGCGATCGCCACCGCCATAATCGGAGCCGACACTTTATATTCACGCAGCTTTACATGGCAATGTCCGCATTGAAACTGGCACGGGATCATTGAGGATCTGACCATCTCGCCTGTAATCGGCTTGCCGCAGTTCGGGCAGGTCGTTTCTTTCATCTTTATTCCTCCATTCAATACTTCTATTATAACAGAGAATGTCCCGACCGTTTTGAACTTGTGATTGTTCAACATATTTTCACATATTTTATCATCAGGCTCTTGTACACTCCGATGAAAACATCTACTCTTAAAAATGAGGATCATCACTCATTCGCATAAAAAGGGGGATGCAGAATTGCTTCCGATTAACAGACAGCAAAAAATGCTTGAATGGCTGAAGCAAGAGAGCGTGTTAAAAATTTCTGATATAAGCGAGAGATTCGGTGTCTCTGAAATGACTGTTTACAGAGACGTCAATCAGCTGGCTAAGTCGAACCGGATTATTAAAACACCCGGCGGCATTACGATCCCATCCGCTTCAGAGCAAAACGACAATCAATGCGGCTATTGCTTGCGGCCGATTCAGCACTCCTATTCTGTTCAGCTTATCACTGCTTCGCAAGCCGTTGAGCAGATGTGCTGCATTCATTGCGCGATTTTGCGGTATGAAGATAAAAAAGAAGAAGTGTCCCATGTCATATGTAAGGATTTTCTTCTGCAGACGACGATTACGGCCGCCTCTGCGTACTTTTTATTACACGCCGAAATCGATCTCCACTGCTGTCAGCCGCAGGCGATTCCCTTTTCAACGCTCGATTACGCGAAACGGTTTCAAAAAGGGTTCGGCGGGGTCATTTGCACATTTGACCAGGCAGCGGAAATTATCTTACACGACAGGCAAAAGGGATGCACTTGCACCAAGACGTAACAACAACCAACCGGAAGGACGGTGTCTTCAGCCATGAGACGAAATAAACTGTGGCTCATTCTTTTGCTGTTCCTTGTTTTGTTTCCGAAAACAAGCTTTGCCCATGCCTATATCACAAGCTCAACACCGGGTGAGAACAGCGAGTTAAAACAAGCGCCGAAGCAGGTCGAGATTCAGTTTAATGAACCGATCGAGGAAGGCTTCCATTCCATCAAAGTGTATAATTCATCCGGCGAACGGGTCGATACGGGCCGGACAGCAATGAAAAAAAATGATAACCGTGTCATGACCGCCGCTTTACAAAAAAAACTGCCGCATGACATTTACAGAGCAGAATGGAACGCGGTGTCAGCCGATGGGCATCCGGTTTCCGGCGTCATACCTTTCAGCGTCGGAAAAGCGGACGGAGCCTTTCAAGACAAAACGGCTTCCGGCGCATCGCTTCATCCCGAAACGGCAATCGACCGCGGCATCTTGTACACGGCCTTTTCTCTGTTTATCGGAACGGCTTTTTTCCACCTTCTTTGGTACAGATCGAAGGAAGGCTTGTCAGGAACGCTCGCAAGGCGAACCGTCAAGCTGTATATCGTCTCCTTGTCTTTGTTAGGGCTGGCTCTGATCTGCCAGCTTCCGATTCAGACGAAGGAAAATGCGGGAGGCGCGTGGAGTGCCGCTTTTCAGCCCGGCTATATAAAAGAAACGCTTCTGCAAACGGCGGGCGGATCGATCTGGATGATTCAAATCGGCTTATACGTGCTGCTTGTTTTGTCCATGATTCCGGTGTTAAAAAAGAAACAATTTCGTTCTTTTACATACTGGACGGCGCCGCTTCTCTTCTTTTTCGGATCGCTTTTGGCCAAGGCATTTGCCGGGCATGCTGCGGTTATTGAAGAAAAAGCGGTCGGCATCACGATGGATTTTTTCCATTTATCAGCGGCCTCTGTGTGGACGGGCGGAATGGCGGCGCTTGTGCTGCTTCTTTCCCCAGAGTGGAGAAAGCCCGATAAATCGACAGCGCGGGAAACGGTCAAGCGGTTCTCCCCTTGGGCGTTCAGTGCTGTCGGCGTGCTTTTGTTCTCAGGCGTGCTGAATGGATTTTTCATTATTCGCTCGTTTGATTCGCTCTTTCACACCGCTTACGGCAAAACGCTTCTGGTGAAAATCGTCCTGTTTGTTATTATGCTTGCACTCGGCGGCATTCATGTGTGGATTACAAAATACCGACAGACACGCAGCATCAGCCGGACGGTCAAGGCTGAATGGGCGATCGGCATTGCGGTATTGTTTATAACCGCTGTGTTCACAAGTCTGCCAAGCCCGCCGGCACCGGCGCCGGAGCCGTTTAACGGTTCAGAAATGATCGGCAGCGGACAAACATTGTCTATCAGTATCAGCCCGAATCAGCCGGGTAAAAATGAATTTGAAGTGAGAGTCACCGATCATAACGGCCGGCTTGTCAAAGATATTCAGCAATTCACGGTGACCGTATATCAGACGGGCTTCAGCGGCAGTAAAAACGAAAGCACCTTTGATTTGAAAAAGACAAAGCAAGGCGTATTTGAAGCTGATAACCTTTCTATTACCGAAAAAGGAAACTGGAAAATCAAAGTCCACGGACTGACAAATGATTTTAACGAGATCAACCAAATCTTCACTACCACAAACTAAGGAGTGTGTCTCATGTTGAAAAAAAATGCTTTATTATTCATTTCGGCCGTGATTATGTCACTCGTATGCTTTACGGCTTCGGCAAGCGCCCACGTTTCAGTGAAACCAGCGGAATCCGCTGCCGGCTCTTGGGAAACGTACACGATGAAAGTGCCTGTCGAAAAAAATGAACCGACCACAAAGGTTGTGCTGAAAATGCCCGCGGGTGTTGAATTCCAGCAGTATCAGCCGATTCCAGGCTGGAAAACCTCTGTTTCAAAACATGATGATAAAAACGTGTCAGTCACTTGGGAAGCAACAGCAGGCGGCATTAAGCCCGGCCAATTCCAGCAATTCACATTCGTTGCAAAAAACCCTGAAAAGACCGAAGATGCGGCTTGGGATGCCTACCAATATTATAAAGACGGCAGCATTGTAGAATGGACGGGAGACGAAAAAGCCGACACACCGCATTCGATAACAAAAATCACAAAAGCGGCGAACGTCACTGATGCACACGGAGCTTCACAAACAAAGGAAGAAAGCAAATCAGGCATATCAGCGCTTGATATTGCGGCCATCGTTCTTTCAGCCGCAGCCATTATCTTGTCAATAGCTGCACTTTTGAAGAAAAAACGCGCGTAAAAAAAAGCGATCCGGCTCATATTGAGTCTGCGATCGCTTTTTTTCTTATCCGCGTCCTGCCTGAAATGACGGATACTTCGTCATTCCGCCGTCGGCAAACAGCGTAATGCCCGTGACATAGCTCGATTCCTCAGATGCGAGCCAGACGGCGACAGCCGCGATTTCTTCCGGCTCACCGATATATCCCATCGGAATCATGCTTTCCACATCTTTTTTCTGTGCCGGATCAGCAAACTTCTTCGCATTGATCGGCGTGTTGATGGCGCCCGGCCCGATATTGTTCACACGGATGCCCTTCGGCGCGTACTCAAGAGCCAGTGTTTCTGTCATTAATTTGATGCCGCCTTTACTTGCTGCATAGTGAACAAACAGCGGCCACGGAATCATTTCATGTACGCTCGACATGTTAATGACGTTGCCTTTCCTATTGTTTTCCACATAGTATTTAATCGCTTCGCGGCTTCCTAAAAAAGCGCCGGTCAGGTTGGTGCTGATGACTTTGTTCCAATCATTAAGCGGCATTTCATGGGAAGGAACCGGATTTTCCATGCCGGCATTATTGATCATAATATCAAGTGTGCCGAATTCCTTGACTGCGGTTTGCACGATGTTTTTGACATCTTCTTCTTTTGTGACATCACCCTGAACGACTGCCGCTTCCCCGCCCGCTTTTTGAACCTCTTCTTTTACGTTTTGGGCTTCTTTTTCGTTATTAAAGTAGTTAATGACGACCTTCGCCTGCTCCTGTCCGAAACGGATCGCCATCGCTTTCCCTAATCCTGATGACGCTCCCGTAATGGCAACGACTTTTCCCTTTAAATCCGTATACATGTTCGAACCTCCTGCGTTTTGTTATGAATTTGATTTTGCGATTCCTAAGAATACCGCGGCCGCAATGATCAGAATAATACCGATGGCGATGGCGACCAGCTGGCGTTTCGTTTTCGTCTCACGGAGAATGAAGATCCCGCCGAGTGTGCTGATGACAATTCCCATTTGTGATAATGAAAAGCTTGTCGCAACTCCGACTCTCGGCTGTGAGATGAACAGAAACATATTTCCGAGCGCCCAGATGATACCCGGCAGAATGTTGCGGATCGCATACTTATTAAACGGTTTGTGCTTGTACGTCAGCACCAGACCGCCAATCACCATCCCGATCGCCTGCGGCAAAAGCGCTGACCAGCCTGATACGCCAAACAGCCGGGCAACGACGACGTAGACCAAATAACCAAGCGTGGAGATCAGCAGGATAACGATCCCTTTTTTTAAGTCTCCCGGTTCTCCGTCCGCCTGTCCCTTTTTATCATTCAGCGATGTGAGCACAATTCCGACAATGATAAAAATAAGGGCGAGAATACCTAACGTAATCGCGATAGGCGTTGACCATTCTTTGAACACGATAACGCCGAACAAAGAAGTCGAGACGAGCTGCATCCCCGTTGAGATCGGCATCGTTTTTGAAACGCCCATCAGCTGGATGCTTTTTAACTGATTGCTTTGTCCGAGTGACCAAAACAGCCCCGATACGATTCCGACGATAAAAATGCGCAGCGACAGCACCGGATGGACAAACAGGTAAAGCACAAACGAAACGATAAGCGCCCCGATTGTCGTTCCCAGTGTCTGACTGTAAGGCCCGCCGCCCAATTTGACATTAAATAACACGATGCTCCCCCAAAATAAAGCCGGGAGAAGAGCCAGTAATATATCCATGATGGCGACCTTCTTTCAATCGTATTTGCTGTTATTTTGTCTGGAATCATATCGATTATTCTCTAAACAAGATAAAAAAAGCCTGCCGGTGAATCTCACCGGCAAGCACAAAAATTTAAGCAGTATGTTTTAGAGCGCTTCCTTGTCTTTGCAGCAGTAAAAAGAAAAAGACGCCGCACAGAACGAGCACGCCTCCCGCCATTTGAATGGAGGTTACACGTTCTCCAAGCAGAAGCACGGCAAAGATCGTCGCTCCGACCGGTTCCCCGAGAATACTCATAGAAATAGTGGTCGCATTCACAAAGTTCAAGAGCCAATTGTTAATGACATGCGACATCGTCGGGATGACGGCCAGCAGCAAAAAGATACCCCACTCTCTCGCAGCATAGCCGCTGAATGGGACGGACACGCTTACGTTATAGATCACCAGAAAAAAGCCGGCAAATAAAAAAACACAAAAGCTGTACACCCAGTGTGATACTTTTTTTACCGCTTGCTGTCCGATTAACAAATAACAAACCACCGCAATCACGCTGAAAAATGACAGCGCGTCGCCTAAAATGGCCGCCCGGCTGTGCCCGAGATCGCCCCAGCCGATCATGGCGGCGCCGATAACGGCAGCACACATAATCAAAAGGGCGCGCCCGCTCGTTTTTTCTCTATAGATCAGATATCCCCCGAGAAGAGATATGATCGGCTGCAGCGCGAGAATAACCGTCGAGCTGGCAACGGTTGTCAGCTTTAATGACCCGAACCACAGCACAAAGTGCAAACCGAGGAAAAAGCCCGATACCCCTAAAAGCGCCCACTCTCTCATACGGATGCTCAAAAACTCCTCCCGCTTTTTTGCAACAAACGGAAGCATTAAAACAGCGGCAAAAAGCATACGGTACATGCTCAACACTGAGGCAGGCGCCCCCGACCATTTCACGATAATTGCAGAAAAAGAAATCGCGATAATGGAAATCACAAGCGGAAGCCCGATGGATCTCCTTTTTTCCATGTCCTGTTTCATCTTTCATCATCCTTGTCTTAACATTCAGAAAACACATACGAGAAATATACTACGGGCGCATACACGGCGCAATACGTATTTTGCCCTGCCTGCACAATCAAAAAAGCCCCGCTTGAAGCGGGGCTTTCCTTTTTCAGAAATTAAAGTCCGATAGACATATATTTTGTATCAAGGTAAGGCTCAATTCCTTCTGTACCGCCTTCACGGCCGATGCCGCTTTCTTTCATTCCGCCAAACGGCGCCTGAACTGCGGACGGGCCTCCGTCGTTCCAGCCGATAATGCCGTATTCAAGCTGTTCTGAAATATAGATGCCGCGGCGGTAATTTTCTGTGAAGAAATAAGCCGCAAGCCCGAACGGTGTATCGTTCGCAAGCTTGATCGCTTCATCAATATCAGAGAAAGTAACGATCGGCGCAACCGGGCCGAATGTTTCTTCATGCATGATGTTCATGGATGTATCCACGTCTGCCAGCACAGTCGGCGTAACGAAATAGCAGCCTTTCTCATCGTTTTGGTCATATGTTCCGCCTGTCAGCACTTTTGCGCCTTTTTCCACGGCGTCATTGATTTGGCCGACGATTTTGTCGAAGCCTTTTTTGTTGATGACCGGGCCGACGTTTACGCCTTCCTCAAGGCCGTTGCCGACTTTGAGCCCCGCCGCCTCTTCACTCAGTTTTTTCGCAAACTCATCCTTAATGGACTCGTGAACGATTAAACGGTTCGCGCAGACGCACGTTTGTCCTGCGTTTCTGAATTTAGAGGCCATGGTTTGTTTTACCGCGAGATCAAGATCAGCGGCCTCGTCTACGATCAGCGGCGCATGTCCGCCAAGCTCCATAGACATGTGTTTTACCGTATCGGCGCTGTTTTTCATTAAAATTTTGCCGACCGGCGTTGAACCGGTAAATGTAATTTTGCGGATTTTCGGGCTGCTGGTAAAGACGTTTCCGATCTCTGCTCCGTCTCCTATCACCACTTGCAGCACGTCCTTCGGAATACCCGCTTCATAAGCAAGACGCGCAAGTGCGTAAGCAGAAAGCGGCGTGTCCTCTGCCGGTTTGATGATGAACGTACAGCCTGCCGCCAAAGCCGGCGCTGCTTTTCTTGTGATCATCGCATTCGGGAAATTCCAAGGCGTAATCGCCGCAACCGGGCCGACCGCCTGGCGCGTGACGACAATCCGCTTGCCCGCCGCCGCAGGAACCGTTCTGCCGTATATGCGTTTCGCCTCTTCCGCAAACCATTCGATGTAGCCTGCCCCGTATAATACCTCTCCGACCGCCTCTTGGTACGGTTTCCCGTTTTCCTTCGTAATTAATTCCGCAAGTTCTTCTTTATGTTCAACAATCAGCTCATACCATTTTCTTAAAAGTGACGCACGTTCTCCGGCTGATGTTTTAGACCATGATTGAAACGCTTGATGTGAACGTTCAATCGCTTCTTCAACTTCCTGAGCCGTTTGCTGAGGGATGCTTTCGATCGCCTCTCCCGTTGCCGGATTGTAAACCGTTAATTGTTCTGGCATATTGAACATTCCTTTCTCTGCTATGTGTGATACCTCTCATGATAGCAGACTCATCCTTGAGCTTTCCAACAATGAGCTTACAGAGCTGCTTCAATAATTGCAAGGCCTTCTGCAAGCTGCTCATCCGTCATCACAAGCGGCGTCAGAAATCTGATAATGTTGCCGTTGATTCCCGCTGTTAAAAGAAGCAGCCCGTTTTCGTTGGCCGTTTTGGCGATAGCAGCGGCTTTAGCTTTATCCGGTTCACGCGTAACTTGATCTTTGACAATTTCAATGGCGGCCATCGCCCCGAGTCTGCGCACTTCTCCGATAAAGGCGTGTTCTTTTTTCCATTCAAGCGCCTGTTCTTCAATGATCTGCCCGATTTCCTCTGACCGCTGATTAAGGCCTTCTTCTTCAATAATATCCAGTACGGCGAGCGCAGCCGCACAGCCGAGCGGGCTTCCCGCATACGTGCCGCCCAGCTCGCCCGGCGCCGCTGCATCAAGCATTTCCGCACGCCCGATGACTCCGCTGAGCGGCAGTCCGGCAGCAAGCGATTTGGAAACTGTGATTAAATCAGGAACAACGCCGAAATGCTCAATCGCAAAGTACGTGCCCGTTCTGGCAAAACCGGTCTGTATCTCATCCGCCACAAACACGATGCCGTGTTTCTTACAGAAATCAGCGACGTGCTGAACGAAACGTTTCGAAGGAATAATAAAGCCGCCTTCGCCCTGAACAGGCTCCATCACGACACAAGCAACGGTTTCAGGCGCGGCTGAGGCGATAAAGAAATCATCAAAGGCCTTTATGATAAAGTCATCGTACTGCTCCTTGCTCATCCCGGCGGGCCTTTGATAATAGTAAGGAAACGGTGCCTGATACACTTCTGAGGCAAATGGGCCGAAGCCGAATTTATAAGGCTTTACCTTGCTTGTCATGCTCATCGTCATATTGGTGCGCCCGTGAAATCCCCGTGTGAAGGAGACAACGCCTTGGCGTTTCGTATATTTTCTGGCGATTTTCACGGCGTTTTCAACCGCTTCCGCTCCTGAGTTCAGGAAGATCGCTTTTTTGTCATGATCCCCCGGCGCAAGGCTGCAAAGCTTTTCGGCTAATTCAATATAGGACGGGTACATCATGACGTTAAAGCCGGGATGAATCAGAGCCTCAGCCTGCTTCTTCACAGCCTCAACCACCTTCGGATGGGAATGGCCGACATTTAACGTTCCGATCGCTCCGGCAAAATCAATGAACTTTCTGCCGTCCAAGTCATATAAAAGCGCCCCTTCTCCTTTTACCGCCATGCTGCGGTTTCCGTTGCCGACGCCGTTTGATACAAATTGATCCCGTTTTTCCTGCCACTGGGCTGTCGTTCTTCCTGATGCTGTTGTTTGACTCATATATTTCATCCCCCTGCACTGTTTTCTTATCATTCTGACTTCTTTTTGGTATGATAAAAAGTACCAATTTTAATTTTTCCATGGTATCAGATGAAACGGAGTGACCGGGTTATGATAACGATGTCGATTGATCATTCGGAAACGGCGGATTACATTTATCAGCAAATTTATCAGAAGATAAAAGCGGCCGTTTTAGACCGCAGCCTCGCTCCTCACACAAAGATGCCGTCTAAACGGGAGCTCGCCGATACGTTAAAGGTCAGTGTGAATTCAGTGAATTCCGCTTACCAGCAGCTGCTTTCGGAGGGCTATTTATATGCCATTGAGAGAAAAGGATTTTTCGTTGAAGAAATTGATACGTTTTATCATGAAGAGAAGCCTTTTGGATCGGCATTGCCTGACGATTTAAAGGAGCAGGAACCGGATAAAAGCGACTGGATTTCGTTTTCGCATATGAGCGTGGACACGGCGCTTTTTCCGTTAAAAAGCTGGTTCCGCTGTGAGCAGAAAGCCGCTGCCCGCTCATTTCACACACTCGGTGAACTCGTCCATCCCCAAGGCTTATATGAGGTGCGGGAAACGATCTCAAGGCTCATTTCTTTAACAAGAGGCGTCAAATGCCGCCCGGAGCAGATCGTGATCGGGGCGGGCACACAAATGCTGATGCAGCTTCTGACCGAACTGCTGCCAAAAGACGCGCTGTACGCCATGGAGGAGCCGGGCTACATGAGGATGTACCGGCTATTGAAAAGCCTCGGAAAACAGACCGCTGCCATTCATCTTGATGAGAAAGGCATGTCAATGACGGAAATTGACAGGTGCCGGCCCGATGTGCTGATCACCACGCCGTCCCATCAATTTCCGTCCGGCGTCATCATGCCCGTTTCCCGGCGGATTCAGCTTTTGAACTGGGCCGCTGAACAAGAAAACCGCTGCATTATTGAAGATGACTATGACAGTGAATTTAAATATGACGCGGACACCATCCCCGCGCTTCAAAGCCTGGACCGGTTTCAAAATGTCATCTACATGGGGACATTTTCGAAATCACTTCTTCCCGGCCTGCGCATCAGTTATATGGTCTTGCCGCCTGAGCTTTTGCGGGTATTCAAACAAAGGACGTATGATCTGCATACGTGCAACACGCTTGCCCAGCTGGCGCTTAAGGAGTTCATTGATTCCGGTGAATATCAGAAGCATATAAAAAAAATGAAGCAGCATTATAAGGACATACGGGAGCGCCTCATTTCGGCTTTAGAAGAAGCTTTCGGAGAAACAATCACCTTAATAGGCGCGAACGCGGGCCTGCATTTCGTCACTGAATTTGACTGCGTCCGTTCAGAAAAAGACATATTGGCCCGCGCAGCTGCCCAACAGCTTGACCTGTTCGCAATGAGCCGTTTTCGGCTGGAAGCAGGCGCCGTGTCAGAAAAACCGAAGCTGATCCTCGGATTCGCCCGCCTGAAGCGGGACGATATCGAAGAAGGCGTGACAAGGCTTTATCGGGCGGTTTTCGGAGCATAAAAAAACCCCCGGTTCCGGGGATTGGTTTACCAGCGGGTTGGCTCTATTTGCAGCACCGCTTCCAGCAAGCCTGGAAACGCCTCTTGTAAATCTCCTTTGCGCAGGGAATAATAGCGATGCTTCCCGTCTATGCGCACTTGGGCGATTCCCGCTTCCCTCAGCACTTTGAAGTGGTGAGACAGCGTTGATTTCGCCACCCGGATATCAGCACACGTGCTGCACGTTTTTTCTGCTGTTTCAGCCAATTGCTTGACCAGCTCTAAGCGGAGCGGATCACTGAGGGCGTGAAGAACTTTTGTCAGCTGCAAATGATTGGTTTCAGGATGGTTTGGAATGTTCATAAGTCAAATGTATCACATATCAGCTGCGGGTGACAATTTAGGCGGGAGGGTTTTTTCTTTGCCTTACGCCGTTAAACATGTTACAGTTAGTTCGATAATATTCGAACTATAACAAATAAACCCAATCAGGAGGAATTATCATGATCGTCTTACAAGCTTACATGAAAGTAAAACCAGAAAAACGCGAGGAATTTTTAGGAGAGGCTCAATCGCTTGTTCAGCATTCACGCGCGGAAGAAGGAAATGTACAGTACGATCTGTTTGAAAAGGTCGGCGAAGAAAATACGTTCGTCATGCTCGAAAAATGGAAAGATGAAGAAGCAATGAAATTCCATAACGGAACAGAGCATTTCCAAGGATTCGTCGCAAAAGGAAAAGAACTGATGAACGCTCCGCTTGATGTCGTTCGCACAGAACTGGCGGACTAACGAAAGGATGGCTGACATGAACGAAGTGCTTCAATTATTAACAGATCACCGATCCATACGGAGTTACACTGATGAACCGGTAACCGAAGAAGAGCTCGACCTGATCATCCAAGCCGCACAGGCTGCCCCGACTTCCATTAACGGACAGCAGGTTACCGTGATCGCGGTGCGGGATAAAGAAAGAAAAAAGAAAATCTCCGAATTGGCCGGCGGACAGCCATGGATTGACCAAGCGCCGGTTTTCCTTTTATTCTGCGCTGATTTTAACCGCGCCAAAATTGCACTTGAAGAATATAATGATACACCGCTTGAAATTACGAACGGATTAGAGTCCGTCCTTGTCGGCGCCGTAGATGTCGGCATCGCGCTCGGGACAGCAACCGCCGCGGCGGAATCAATGGGCCTCGGCACTGTGCCGATCGGCGCCGTGCGCGGCAAGCCGGACGAACTGATTGAATTGCTGAAGCTTCCGAAATACGTTTTCCCTGTCTCAGGCCTCGTCATCGGCCGCCCGGCAGACCGTTCTGCAAAAAAACCGCGCCTGCCGCAAGCCGCCGTACTGCATCATGAAACGTACCAAGAGGAAGACTTAAGAACACATATTGAAGCCTATGACAAGCAAATGTCCGAGTACATGAAGCAACGCACCAACGGACAGGAAACAAGAAACTGGTCACAAGGCATCACAGCCTACTACAAACAGCTCTATTATCCTCATATCCGCGAAATGCTTGAAAAGCAAGGATTTAAGACGGATAAATAAGATAACAGCCTGCCGGATCTGATCCGGCAGGTTTTTTCTTTTTCTCAGGCAAAAGCGTTGACACCGCTCGAATGCATTTGTTAATATTTTCATCATGTACTCATTGGTTTTCTGTGAACCGGTGGGTTTTCTATTATTTACGAAGGAAGGAAATAGTCACATGAACGATAAGAAAACGGATATTCTGCTGGCGGCAAGGAAGCTTTTCTCCGAGAAGAGTTTTACATCGGTTTCGATGCAGGCGATTGCGGAGGAGTGCAAAGTATCCAAAGCGTCTTTATATAAGCTGTTCGAATCAAAGGAAGATTTGCTGCTGGAGCTGCTGGATTTCAATCAAAAGCAGATGGTCGCAACGGCTTCCATGCTGAATGAAGAAACAAGCCTGACCCCCGAAGAACGGTTTGCCAAAAAACTGATGGCTGAGCTTGAAGGCTTCAGGCGCAACCAGCAGTTTTTCAATATGCTGATGTACGGAAGCCCCTCCTCTATTAATGAGCGGGTGAAACGGCATATTCACAGGGCGCGTTCCACCTTTATCTGCTGGCACCGCGATTCATTAATTCAGACGTACGGCGAAGGCATCACGCCTTATGTGTGGGAGCTGGTCATTATCCTGCAGGGCATGCTGAGAGAGTGCATCACGTTAATTAAGCTGGAAGAAGAGCCTCTTGATCTGACGCCGCTGACGGAATTTATCATCCGCCATCTGAATCTCATCGTCAAAAACAGACAAACCGGCAACACCCTGCCTCAGGACATTATCGACCTTTATGTCACCTCTGCTTCCTCTTTTCAGCCGAAAAACAAAACGGCCTTGTTAGCAGAAAGTCTGGAGGAGCTGAAAGAAACCGTTTCAGAGCTTCCAGGGGAAAAATATGATGTCTGCGGCCTGACATCCGCGGTGTGCATGCTGGAGGAAGAAACAGCCAAAGAAGAGCCGCGGGACTTTCTCTTAAAAGCGCTCATCGGTTATTTAGAGCAAACCGGACCTTTGCAGCAGCCGCTGGCAACCGTTAAAACACTGCTTATTCTATAAAGAAAGAAGGAATCTGTTTGAATACGAGTATCGAACCTAAACCATATAACCGCTCCGTCATTGTCGGAATTCTTTTGGCGGGCGCGTTTGTCGCCATTTTAAATCAGACGCTGTTAATCACGGCGCTGCCGCACATTATGACTGACTTCAATATTGACGCCAACAAAGCCCAATGGCTGACGACATCGTTTATGCTGACAAACGGAATTTTAATACCGATTACCGCATTTTTAATTGAGAAATTCACGAGCCGCACCCTGCTGATTACCGCTATGAGTATTTTTACGGCGGGAACCATCGTCGGCGCCTTTGCCCCAAACTTTCCGGTGTTATTAACGGCGCGGATCATCCAAGCTGCCGGTGCCGGGATTATGCTGCCGCTTATGCAAACGGTATTTCTTACGATTTTTCCGATTGAAAAACGCGGCCGCGCCATGGGGATGGTCGGCTTGGTCATTTCATTTGCGCCGGCTATCGGCCCGACGCTTTCCGGGTGGGCTGTCGAAGCATTTTCTTGGAGATCTTTGTTTTATATCATCTTCCCGGTGGCGGTCATTGATTTAATCTTAGCGATTGTCCTGATGAAAAACGTGACGACATTAAGAGAAACACAGATTGATATTTTATCAGTCATTCTGTCTACCTTAGGATTCGGCGGGCTGCTGTACGGTTTCTCAAGCGTCGGATCATACGGATGGGGCAGCTCCACAGTGCTGATCTCGCTTCTGGTCGGGGCGGCTGCGCTCATCTTATTTATCACAAGACAGATGAAACTCAAAAAACCGATGCTGGAATTCCGCGTGTTTTCCTTTGGGATTTTCAGTCTGACCACCTTGCTTGGTACGCTCGTTTTCGCTCTGCTGATCGGAACGGAAACCATTCTCCCGCTTTACACGCAAAAGGTCAGAGGAGTATCGGCGTTTGATACGGGATTAATGCTGCTGCCGGGCGCGATTGTTATGGGTATGATGTCGCCGTTTATCGGCCGGATTTTTGACAGAATCGGCGGAAAAGGGCTGGCGATAGGCGGTTTCTTCATCATCCTGCTCACCTCTCTGCCGTTTATGAATCTGACTGATACGACGTCTCTCATTTGGATCGTCGTCGTTTATACCGCCCGCTTGCTGGGAACGGCGATGATTATGATGCCAGTGACGACAGCAGGGATTAACGCGCTGCCGCGCCACTTAATCCCGCACGGAACGGCCATGAACAATACCGTCCGGCAAGTCGGCGGCTCTATCGGAACGGCGCTGCTCGTTTCCGTGATGAGCAACCAGGCGGCGCACGCAGATGCACATAGCCCGGCAAACGCCGCCCTGCACGGCATGAATGCCGCGTTTATCGTGGCCGCCTGCATCGCGCTCGCAGGCTTCCTGCTATCTTTCACCTTGAAGAAAAAACCGCGTCCCGCCGAGCAGCAGCCGGTCACGCGATAATAATTCATTTAAAACCAAAAGAACCCGATCACAGCTCTCGTGTGATCGGGTTCTTTTTTTACTTCTCGATTCCGTCTTTTACTTCTTTCACCATTTGCGCCATGGATTCAAGTCCGCCGCCGGATAAATACCAGACAGCTGAGTCAAGGTACACGACATGGTTGTTTTTCACCGCGTTAACGGATTTTACATAATCGTTTTCAACCACTTGTTTTGTCGAAGAGCTTGTGCCGATCGCGGTTCCGCGGTCAACGACAAACATGTAGTCTGGATTCGTTTTGGCGATGTATTCATAAGAAATGCTTTGTCCGTGTAATGAGGCCTCAATATTCTTATCAGCCGGTTTGACGCCGAATACATCATGAATGAAGCCGTATCTTGATTTAGATCCGAACGCACTGATTTTACCGTCGTTCGCCATCACAACCAAACCGTTTTTATTCATTTTGCTTGTTTTTTTCTTCAGATCAGAAATGGATTGATCGATCTTCGCAACTTTATCTTTCACTTCGTTTTCTTTATTAAAGATTTTGCCGATGACTTCCGTATTGTGTTTGAATCTGTCAACGTAGTTTGTATAGTCATCATCAAGGTAAAGCGTCGGTGCGATTTTTGAAAACTCTTTGTAGGAATCAGATTGTCTGTGAGCAATAATGATTAAATCGGGATCAAGGTCTGCGACTTTCTCAAAATCCGGTTCCTTTAAGCTTCCGGTATTGGCGTATTTATCATCTTTGTATTTAGATAAGTATTTTGGCAGGCTTTGCTTCGGCAGCCCCGCTACATGGTCCTGTAAACCGAGTTCGTCCATTGTATCAAGCATTCCGAGGTTGAACACGACAACCTTTTTCGGATTCTTCGGCACGTTGACTCCTTCTTTGTTCAGGTCATCCTTAATCGTGATTGTATCTTTTTTTGATTTGCCGGATGTTTTATCCGCGCTTCCGTTTCCGCATGCAGAAACAACGAAAACCGTTATGAGCGCTATGAATAGCAATGCGAATTTTTTCATTATCTTCACCCCATCTGTTATTAAGAAAAGTAAACACCGATCCGCTGACTGTCAATCTCTTGAATCGGAATGGTCATATCATAAATCTCTTCCAGCACGGAGGTCTCAATGATCTCCTCAGCAGGCCCTTCTTTTACGACACGGCCGTTTTTTAAGGCAACGATATGATCTGAATATACCGATGCGAAGTTGATATCGTGAATCACTACGACGACCGTTTTTCCAAAGTCTTTCACAAGCCGCTTCAAAAGCTTCATCATTTCAACCGAATGCTTCATATCTAAATTGTTCAGCGGCTCATCGAGAAAAATGTAATCCGTATCCTGGGCGATGATCATTGCGATAAACGCCCTTTGGCATTGTCCGCCGCTCAGCTGGTCGAGGTATTTATCCTGAATATCGGCAAGCTTCATATAACCGATGGCTTGGTTAATATGCGTCCAATCTTCATCCGTCAGCTTCCCCTGCGAATAGGGAAAACGGCCGAAGCTGACTAAGTCTTTAATGGTCAGCCGGATATTAATTTGGTTCGCCTGCTTCAGGATGCTGATTTTTTTAGCCAGTTCATTGCTTTTGCACGCCCCGATCTCCTGTCCGTCGACGGTGATTTCTCCCGAATCCGTCTTAATCAGCCGGCTCATGATAGACAGCAGCGTGCTTTTGCCGGCGCCGTTAGGACCGATAAACGAGGTGAGCTTGCCCTTTTGTATCACCAAAGACGTGTCCTCAAGGACAATCTTCCCTCCATATTGTTTGCTTACATTTTTGACCTCTACCATGATTTATTCTCCTTTAACAGCAAGTAGATAAAATAAATCCCGCCGGCAAAATTAATAATGACGCTCAGCGTCGTGGAAAAGGTGAACACTTTCTCCACGACGAATTGGCCTCCGATAAGCGCGATCATACTGATCAGGACAGAGCCCGCGATTAAATACGTGTGCCTGTATGTTTTCAAAAACTCTCTCGCCAAATTGACGACGAGCAGCCCTAAAAACATGATCGGCCCGACAAGAGCCGTTGATACAGAAACAAGAATGGCGACTACGATAAGCATTTGTTTCACCAGCTTATCGTACTCGATTCCCAGATTGACGGCGTGCTCCCTTCCCAGCGACAGCACGTCAAAAAACCGCGTAAACCGCCAGACATAGATGCCGGTAAGAAGGAATATCAAGCCGGCAAAGCCTAAAAGATCCGTATTGATATTGTTAAAGCTGGCAAACATTTTGTCTTGAACCACCTGAAACTCATTCGGATCAATCAGCATCTGCATAAACGATGACAAGCTGTTGAACAAAGTCCCGAACACGACACCGACAAGAAGAAGGAAAAACACATTCCGCCCTTCCCCTTTAAACATGAGCTGATACAAAAGGAGAGATAACAGAACCATCAGCCCGACGGAGATGGCGAAATTCAGGTTCTTATTCATCATGACGATATTCATTGATCCAAACAGAAAAACAATGACGGTCTGAATGAGCATATACAAGGAATCAAGGCCTAAAATGCCCGGTGTCAGGATGCGGTTATTCGTAATTGTTTGGAAGATCACCGTGGAAAACGCGATCGCTCCGCCCGTCAGCATCATGGCGAGCACTTTGAAGCAGCGTCTCGGCAGTGAATACTCCCAATTGCCCAGACCGTAGAACAAAAATAATCCGATACATAACATGGCGAGTGCCGCCAGCAGCGTAATTTTTTTATTATGACTCATATGCTTTTCTCCTTAACAGCATATACAGGAAGATGCCGCTGCCGATAACTCCGACCATCAGGCCGATTGAAATTTCGTACGGGAAAATAATCAATCTCCCCAATATATCGCAAAACAGCACAAAAACGGCGCCTAACAGAGCCGTATGAGGGAGGCTGCTCCTCAAATTATCTCCTTTGTAGATCGAAACCATATTGGGAATGATCAATCCGAGAAACGGCAGCATCCCGACGGTCAGAATCACAAGTGAGGCAATGAGCGACACGATGATCAGACCGATATTCACAACCCGTTTATACTTCAGGCCGAGGTTGACGGAAAAGCTCTCTCCCATCCCCGCCACGGTAAATTTATCCGCATAAACATAAGCAATGATCACAAGCGGAATGCTCAGGTATAAAAGCTCATACCTGCCTTTCACAACCAGCGAAAAATCCCCCTGCAGCCAAGATGAGAGATTTTGAATCAAATCGTATTTATATGCGATAAATGTGGCGATTGAGCTGACAATATTCCCTAGCATTAAACCGACGAGAGGAATAAAAATCGTATTATTAAACTTGATTCTCTCAAGGATTTTCATGAAGAGGAAATTTCCTGCCAAAGCGAATATAAAAGCGATAAACATTTTCATAAGCGGACTCGCTGAAGTAAACAGCATTAATGAGATTAAAATACCGAGTCTAGCCCAATCCATTGTTCCCGCGGTTGTCGGCGAAACAAACTTATTTCGGCTGATCTGCTGCATAATTAATCCGCAGATGCTCAAGCTCATCCCGGCGATAATAATGCTCACCAGACGCGGCAGACGGCTGTCAAATAATGTACCGGCCTGTTCTTTATTTAAATGAAATACATCCAGCGGCGACAGATCTTCTACTCCGATAAAGGTAGAAGCAACCGCCAATACCGCCAGTAACAAAAGTAAGTAACGTAGCTTCATGCTGCCTCCCTGCACCCTTCTCAAACGGTAAGACCCCTTGTACGGCAACTCCGATACAGCCCAACTCGTAATGATTATCATTATCAACTGCAATTACAATCTTATCATCTTTCCGGGCATAGTCAATATGGTTTTGCGTGCCCAAACGGTCTTCCCGGGTTCGTACATTAACTGTTTTACAATAAGTCTATCAATAATTTGCAGGATTTTCTATAACCATTGTTTGGACAGTTATCATATTTTCCAAATATATGCCCACTCGTCAGGAAGTAAATCTGACAAACAACGCTGATATTCCTTTCTAAAAATACAAATGTTCACCCAGTATAGAAAAACCCCTTGATTTACATGAATGAAAGAGAGATAATAAAAATTAAATTTGTGAGAAAATTTAAACATTAGGGGATGTAAAATGATGAAAGTCGTAAAATTCGGAGGCAGCTCCCTCGCGTCAGGGGCACAGCTTGAAAAGGTGTTTCATATCGTGACAGCCGATCCGTCACGAAAAGCAGTAGTCGTCTCGGCGCCGGGAAAGCGCTTCTCGAACGATACAAAGGTGACGGATCTGTTAATCGCCTGTGCAGAGCATTACTTGCAGAAAGGAAAAGCGCCCGAACTTGCTGAAGCGGTCATCGAACGGTACGCAAGCATCGCGCGTGAGCTGAACTTGGATTCCTCTGTTATTGAAAGAATCCGCGATGACTTGTTCACGCTCTTAAACGGCGATAAAAGCAATCCCGAACAGTATATGGACGCGATTAAAGCGAGCGGCGAGGATAACAATGCGAAGCTGGTCGCGGCATACTTCAGGCATCAGGGGGTTAAAGCGGAATATGTCAGCCCTAAGGAAGCCGGGCTGTTTGTGACGAATGAGCCGGGCAACGCGCAGGTGCTTCCTGAAGCCTATGATCATTTATACCGCCTGAGAAATCGTGAAGGCCTGATCATTTTCCCGGGATTTTTCGGATACAGCAAAGAAGGCAGCATCCTGACCTTTTCCCGGAGCGGCTCTGATATCACCGGCTCCATTCTCGCCAACGGATTAAAGGCCGATCTGTACGAGAATTTCACGGACGTGGACGCCGTCTATTCCGTCAACCCGTCGATCGTTCAAAACCCGAAAGAAATCAATGAACTGACATATCGGGAAATGCGCGAGCTTTCTTATGCCGGCTTCTCCGTCTTTCATGATGAGGCGCTCATTCCCGCATTTCGGGCAGGCATTCCCGTTCAGATCAAAAATACGAACAACCCGGACGCGAAGGGAACCCGTGTCGTCAGCAGGCGCGATCATACAAACGGACCTGTCATCGGCATCGCAAGCGACACGGGTTTTTGCAGCATGTACATAAGCAAATATTTAATGAACAGAGAAATCGGTTTCGGACGCAAAGCCCTTCAGATTTTAGAAGATGAGGGTTTAACGTATGAACACGTGCCGTCTGGGATTGATGACCTCACGATTATCCTTAGACACAATCAAATGGACTCTGCATTGGAACAGAGGCTTGTCGCAAGGCTGAAACAAGAGCTTCAGGCCGATGAAGTCACCGTCCGGCACCATTTGGCGCTGATTATGGTCGTCGGTGAAGCAATGCGCCATAATGTCGGCACAACGGCAAGGGCATCAAAAGCGTTATCAGAAGCGAACATCAACATTGAGATGATTAATCAAGGCTCTTCTGAGGTGAGCATGATGTTCGGCGTCAAGGAAGAGCAGGAAAAACAAGCGGTTCAGGCGCTGTATGAAGAATTTTTCGCAGGAGTCTTAATCTCATAGAAAGCCGCCTCTTTTTTTCTCTGTCCACTATTATCCCTTACAGAACAGCTTCACTCACATATAGTATGGTATAGACAATATGGAGGTGAAGCTAATGTCAGGATATCACAATTCTTTCGCGTTGATTGTTGTGTTGTTTATCCTATTAGTAATTGTGGGAACTGCCTTTGTAGGCGGTTTCTAAGATCACTCCGTCTATTGGAGGCGCTGCGGGAAATTATCCTGCGGCGTCTTCTTTTTTGTTTTCTTATGTGGCTTTGGTTCCTCTCTGCCCCTGCAAACAATTTCCATTCTGAGAGACAGCAAACTTCACGTTTATGGTAAAATTTAGTCAAAGTTTAGTGGAAAGGATATGGTCATGAAAGTTTTCGAAGCAACCACCCTGCTTTCCGCCGCCAAACAGCGCGCGGGAGAATACAAACAACTCCGCGGCCAAATGGTCAATCTAAAAAAGCCTTCCAAGGAATGGAAGACCTCGGCGACAATGATTTCTCAGGCAAAGGCGCCGACAACATCAAAGCCTTTTTCCAAGACCACGCAGGCGTCGCGGACAGCTGGCTCG
>NZ_JAHXDO010000016.1:0-59717 GCF_019891195.1 Bacillus sp. YC2
TTGCTTCTTTTATGTCAACAACTTTTTTCATGTTGTTTTTGAAGCATTTTGTTGTCAGCTGTTCATCAGCGACGAATAATAATATACCATGCTTTCTCTTTATAAAGCAAGTATTTTTTCTTCATTTTTTTTAAAAGCCGTAAATCGTTATATTCATCAGTACAGCTACATACGATGTAAGCAAGCATGGACAAGATAAGGAGGCGTCATCAGTGAACCACTTCTATGTGTGGCATATTAAACGGATCAAACAGTTACTCATTATTGTCATCGCCGCATTTGCAGCAGCCAGCTTTTTTTATATACAGCGAGCCGTCCCTCTTCCCGTATTTTTAACTGCTAACGGTCCGAAGGCGATTTCTAAAGGCGAAACAACAGCCCGCGAAGTCGCACTTACATTTGATATAAGCTGGGGTGACGAGAAGGCCGTCCCGATTTTAAACGCATTAAAAGCAAACGGCATTAAAAACGCCACTTTTTTTCTGTCGGCATCTTGGGCGGAACGGCATCCTGATACTGTAGAACGCATTATAAAAGACGGGCATCAAATCGGAAGCATGGGATATGCGTATAAGAACTATGTCAATTTAGAGGATCAGGAAATAAAAAGAGATATCCTCCGCGCTCAGACAGCTTTTAAAAAATTAGGAGTAAAAGACGTGCACTTATTGCGCCCGCCTACCGGACAATTTAATAAAAAAGTCCTCACCATTGCTCAGCAGTACCGTTATACAGTTGTTCATTACAGCATTAACTCGCAGGACTGGACGAATCCCGGCCCTGATAAAATCATTGAAAATGTAAACAGCAAAATAAAAGGCGGCGACATCGTTCTCCTGCACGCCTCTGATTCCGCGACACAAACGGAAGAAGCATTACCCGCTATTATCCGCGAGTTAAAGGAAAAGGGATTAAAAAATGTGACAGTCGGTAATCTTATCGCAAATACCGACGTCAAATCTTCAGAGGTGAAATAGCTACCTCCGGGCAAACTTCGGGAGCATTAATAATTGGAATGCATTGCAGCCCATCAGCGGAATCAGCATTAAATAGAGCCAGTCCTCATTATTCACTCTTAAAGCAGGAACCCATTCAAGCGCCGTAATGACCACCATTAAAAACAATGATGAAACAAATGTATTTTTCGAGGACTGCTTTTGTTTTATATACGCCGTCATTAAACCAACCGCAAGCAGCGCCAGCGGCAGCCATACGAATCCTGCAATCGAATCATCCCGCTCGCCGAAAAATAAAAATCTGACATACATTAAATCAAAAGCAACAAACAGAATGATGAACAGCTGAAGCAAGTTCCATAGCGAGCTTGACCTTAGGATCTCCAATGCGAAACGGTGCACCGTTAAAAATACGAAGAAACCCATTTGGCTGATCACACTAAAGATCATCCCCACTCCAATAAACCAAATCAGAACGGAGAAAATCTGACCGGCTTCAAAATTCAAAAAGAACCCCTTATATTCTCCCCATTTCAGCGCAAATCCCACGACGCTTGTAATAAGAGCGCCAACAGCTAAAATCGAAAAGAAAAATCGAACGAGCCCGCGGCTTTTCATCTCTTATTCATCCCCCTGACAATCGCGTTCAGCGATATTTTGTTATGTATAAATCCATTCCGATGAATCATATTAAAAGTAAGAACAAGTATGGAAAGGAGCTTATGCATGTCAAAAGCCAAAACGCTATTGATAAGCTGTTTTGTTGTGTTATCTGTAACAGCTTGTGCTCCAAAAGACCAAGCAGCGGATATGGATTATGACCAAACTAAAAAAATGGTTGTCGATATATTAAAAACTGATGATGGAAAAAAAGCAATTAAGGAAATATTGAATGATGATGCGATGAATGAGGCATTGGTGATTGATCAGAATGCAATCAAAAGTACAATAGAGAAAACCCTCACCTCTAAAAAAGGCGCAGAGTTTTGGAAAACCATCTTTGAAGACTCAAAATTTGCGGAAAGCTTTGCTAAAACATTGCAGCCTGAGCATGAAAAAATTATCAAAAAACTGATGAAGGATCCCGATTACCAGAAAAGTTTCATGCAGATCATGCAAGACCCCGGAATGGACAAAAAATACAACGAACTGGCTAAAAGCCAAAAATTCCGCAGCTATTTAGAAGAAGTCATCACAGAGACCCTTTCCAGCCCGCTTTTCAAAAAACAATTCGAAGATGAATTGAAAAAAGCAGCTTCAAGCTCTGGAAAAGAAAGCCAATAAAAGACCGGGACCACATGATCCCGGTCCCCTTTTTACTGATCAGCAGCTGTTTTTTCAATCACTTTCTGAGCGATGCCCATATAAATGTCGCCGATCGGGTGGCTTCTGTCATACACAGACGGTGCAAACTGGTCTTTATCCCAATCAGGCTGTTTTAACGGAATTCGGCCGAGCAGCGGCACATTCAATTCCTCCGCCAGCTTATCTCCTCCGCCTTGGCCAAAGACATATTCTTTTTCACCGGTTTTTGCACTTTCGTAGTACGCCATATTTTCAATGACCCCTACAACTTCGTGATCCGTTTTGATTGCCATTGAACCTGCTCTGGCTGCTACAAATGCAGCTGTAGGATGCGGCGTTGATACGATAATCTCCTTACAGCTAGGAAGCATCGTATGAACGTCCAGCGCAACATCTCCCGTGCCAGGAGGCAAGTCAAGAACGATATAATCTGCGTCTCCCCAATCAACCTCATGAAAGAAATTGTTCAGCATCTTGCCGAGCATCGGGCCTCTCCAGACAACCGGGGCGTTTTCTTCCACGAAAAATCCCATCGACATAACCTTTACTCCAAACCTTTCGACAGGGAGAAGTTTTTCTCCTTCCACTGTCGGACGAACCGTGATGCCCATCATATCAGGCACACTGAAGCCATATATATCAGCATCAATCAATCCGACTTTTTTGCCGAGCCGCGCAAGAGAAATTGCCAAGTTGACAGATACGGTGGATTTGCCGACACCGCCTTTTCCGCTCGCTACCGCAAGAAAGACCGGCGGATGGTCTCTATTCAGCAGAGTTTTGCTTTCAGCTGCCGGCTGGCTGAATTTCGCCAATATTTCCTGCGGCAATTCTTCAAACCGAAGTCCGACAGTTTCTGCTCCCGCTTCTTTAAGAACGGACACGATTTCCTGCTGAATATTCATTTGTTCAGCCGTCCCCGTTTTAGCCAATGCGACTTTCACACTGACGTGCCGTTTTTCCTGCTTTACCTTTACTTCCTTAACAGCATCCAATTCTCCCAGAGGTCTATGAAGAAAAGGTTCGCGCATTTTTCCGACTAGATTTCTTACTTCATCTTCTCTTATCATCGAACCCTCACCCTTTGTGTATTCGTTTACAAATGGTATTATACCATATATTAAATGCAGAATCGGCGAAAAACCCTCCTTACTCCGGAGGGTCTCCTTTCTCTGTAAAGTATCTCAATACGCCTTTATACACAGAGGATGCGATTTTATCCTGGTATTTAGGCTGGCCGAGCTTCTTGGCTTCTCCAGGATTGGATAAAAATCCGACCTCCACGAGCGCTCCCGGCTTTGTCACATTTTGCATTAGATAAATGCCGTGTATCCGTTTGGCCTTCCTTGTCGTATTCTCCAAATTGATTCTCAGCTCGTCTTGGATATATTTTGCCACTTTTTCATTTTCTTCGTATTTTCCATAGTAAAAACTTTGCGCTCCGCTCCATTTCGGCGACGGTATAGCATTTAGATGAATGCTGACGTAAAGCTCTGCCTCTGAATGGTTGATGAGTTCTACGCGTTTTCTCAGATCTTCCGCTTTGCGTCTGCTGTACCCTTTCATTCCTTCAGGGGCTAAGTCTGTATCAGTTTCTCTCGTCATCACGACCAGTGCACCCTGTTCCTGCAAATAGTCCCTTACCCTTGATGCCACCTCCAGCGTAATATCCTTTTCCAGCTTATTTCCTCCCACCGCGCCTCCATCCGGTCCGCCGTGTCCCGGATCAAGATAAATGATTTTCCCGCTCAGCGGCAGGCTCCACGGCCTCCAGGAATCATCATTATGAAATTGAAATCGAAATAAAAACAATAATATGATAAAGCCAAGTAAAAAACCGAGCCATTTCAGCTTTTTTCTCATACCTTTCCCTCCCGCTTGTCCCCGTTATTAATAAATATGGGACAGGGGCAGAAATTATGATTACCTCATGCGGAGCTTACATTGTTTTTCTCTTTCCAGAAATCCTTCCGTCCACCAGCTTTTAATAAATCGGCATGACGCTTCGTATATCTCCCTTTGTTCAATGGATGAGTACTGTTCATGCGTCCAACTGCAAAGATATTCAAAAAAGTCGAAACTCAATTCTTCTTCTTCCTTTGCGGACCGGGCATTAGCCCTTTGCATAGACTCCCCATAATAACCGAAGACGCCGAATCGGCCGCCTAATAAATACGCTTCAATCGCAAAATCAATGCATCCCTCACTCAGAATTCCTTTTTCGTCCTGCAGAAAGGGAAATAACGGGGTCAGACACGCTTTAACGGATTGGATAATTTTTGTAAGGGAAAGTTCCTTGAGTAAATTCTTCTCAAACTCAAAATCCTTCTGCCGTTTCACATCTAAAAAAGATAATACCTCTGCCATTGCCATGCACGCTCCTTTTTACTGTTATTTTGAAGTAAAAAGGAAAAAGCATGCTTTGTTGATAGTGGAAATGCTCCCAAATGAAGGAGTTTCATGATAAATAAAAGAATAAAGAGCAGAGGTGATGGTTATGAAAAAGCTGTTTCAATACAATTGGACGGTGCGGGATGAGTGGTTTAGGGTATGTGAGAAGCTGAGCCTAGAAGAGCTGACGAAACCGCGGACAGGCGGAATGGGGAGCATCTTGCGGACCTTGTTTCATATCATCGACGTCGAGCTCAGCTGGGCGCGTGCAATTTTAGGTAAAGATGATGTTTTACCCGTTGATTCTGATTTTACAAGCATTGAGGATCTCAGAAAGCTTTCTGAACAATATCGGGAGGATGTCATTGATGCAGTCTCCGGCAGAGGAGTTGATCTCGTTAAGCCGGGTTGGATGAACCAAACCTTTTCTAAAGAAGATATTCTCCGCCACATTCTTGCGCATGAAATTCACCATATGGGACAGCTGTCGGTTTGGGCCAGAGAAATCGGGATAGAGCCGGTTTCAGCTAATGTGATCAGCCGCCCGCGTCAGAAAGCCGCAAAAAAACAGCATCTCTGAAGGGATGCTGTTTTTTATAACTTTATGCTTCTTGTCACGGAATACGTATTAATGTATTCATCCAATACAAAACCGCCCTTGTCCTCATAAAATCCGGAAACCATGAAGCCCGCATCAATTTGGCCCTTTATTTGATCTTCTAACGAATGTCCGAATTCAAGCGCTTCTTTATTTTCAATAAGTTCCTTTACCTTTTCCTCTGTTAAATCCTTTTCGTCAGCAAATGGAATGGAATACTTTACTTTTAACACACCTTCCTGCTCCAGATCCATATCGAATAAAAACACGACAGGATTCACAAATCCGGAAACCAAAGTGCCGCCTTTTTTCAGCACACGATAGGCTTCTTTCCAGACAGGAAGGATATCATCAATAAAGCAATTTGATACCGGATGCACGATAAAATCAAATGTCTCATCATCAAAACAGCTAAGATCATTCATGCTGCCTTTCACAGTCCGGAGAGTCAGCCCCTCCCGCTCAGCGACCTTCCTGTCCTGTGCAAGCTGTTTTTCCGAATTATCGAATACGGTGACATCAGCTCCCGCAGCAGCCAGCACCGGGCCTTGCTGTCCTCCTCCTGAAGCGAGACAAAGAACTTTCAAACCATCTGGAGAAGGGAACCACTCCCTCGGAACATCCTTTCCGGGAGTCATTCTGATGCTCCAATTGCCCTTTTTTGCATTTTCAATAATACGTGAGTCAACAGCAACCGTCCATTCATTGCCCAATTCCACTTTTTTATCCCATGCCTTGCTGTTATGTATGACTAACTTATTCATTTATAACTGCGCTCCTTACTCTTAATGAATAGGGTATAACAAACAATTCTAGAAGAACGTTGAATACCCTTTAACAAATGAAAAAAATATACAAAAAAGCCACAACAATGAAGTTGTGGCTTTTGATTCCAAAACGATTAACGTTTTGAGAATTGAGGTGCGCGACGAGCGCCTTTAAGACCGTATTTTTTACGTTCTTTCATTCTTGAATCACGAGTAAGAAGTCCAGCGCGTTTAAGCGTCAAACGGTACTCCGGATCTGCTTCAAGAAGCGCACGAGCGATACCGTGACGGATAGCGCCAGATTGTCCGGCGAAGCCGCCGCCTTTAACGTTTACTAAAACATCATAGCTTCCAGCTGTTTCAGTAAGTGTTAACGGTTGTTTAATATCTTCGATTAATGCTTCAGATGGAATGAAATCAGTGATTTCACGATTATTAACGACGATACGGCCTTCTCCTGGAACTAAGCGAACACGCGCTACAGAGCTTTTACGACGGCCAGTACCGTAATATTGAACCTGTGCCAAATTGGTAACCTCCCTTTTAATTAACCGCGAAGTTCGTAAACTTCAGGCTGTTGTGCTTGGTGTGGATGCTCAGAACCACGGTATACGTTCAATTTCTTGAACATTTGACGACCTAGAGAACCTTTTGGAAGCATGCCTTTGATAGCAAGCTCAAGCATTTTCTCAGGGTAGTTTGTACGCATTTCAAGAGCAGTTCTTGATTTCAGACCGCCTGGGTGCATAGTGTGACGGTAGTAGATTTTATCAGTTAACTTTTTACCAGTTAACTCGATTTTTTCAGCGTTGATGATGATCACATGATCTCCAGTATCAACGTGCGGTGTGTAAGTCGGTTTGTGTTTTCCGCGAAGGATAGATGCAACTTCTGTAGAAAGACGTCCTAAAGTCTTGCCTGCTGCATCAACAACTAACCACTTGCGTTCAATAGTACTTGCGTTAGCCATAGGTGTTGTACGCATTTAATTCCCTCCTAAATGATCTGTCATTTTTTCATAAACTTCTGTTACGTTCTATTTCACAACACAATAAGTTCCGGGGCTTATCGTGGGGTTGAAATACATACCATATGATATCTTATAACTTTATGCAGACTCTGTCAAGAAAATGTTACACCTGGTTTAGTTGTCATAGCAAACGCTCCATAAATACAGCCCGTGTCCCGGTGCGGTGCGCCCTGCGGCTTCACGATTCTTCGCTTCCAGCATCGCTTTTACATCCTCAGGAGAAAATTTCCCAGCTCCTGTTTCCAGTAAAGTTCCGGCAATAATTCTGACCATATTATAGAGAAACCCGTTTCCCGCGATCCTCATTTGCAGGCCGTCCTCCGTTTCGGTCCAGTCCAGCTCATAAATTGTCCTGACTTTATCCTGAACCGCAGTGTCAGCCGCGCAAAAGCTTGTAAAATCATGTGTTCCTATGAGATAGCCCGAAGCCTCTCTCATTTTCTGCACATTGAGCTGATATGCAAAATGGTAAGCGTAATGCCGTTTAAATACGTCCGGGTGTTTCTCCGTATATACAAAGTAGCGATATTCCTTTTGGACTGCGCTAAATCGTGCATGGAACCCATCATCCGTAATTTCTGCTGTTTTGACGGCAATATCATCAGGAAGCAGTGCATTCAGCGCAAACGGCCATTTCTCAGCCGGAATAGACAGCGGCGTATCAAAATGAATGACCTGTCCTGCTGCGTGAACATCGCTGTCCGTCCGCCCTGACGAGACAACAGGCACTCTGTCTTCTGATTTGTGAATGACGGCCAGCGCCTTTTCGAGTTCATTCTGAACGGTCCGTTTTCCGGGCTGAATCTGATATCCGTTAAATAAATGACCGTCATAAGCAATGGTACATTTCATTCTCATACAGCAGCACCTCTAACTTCTTAAGAAAAACAATAAAGCGGCTAATACAATAAGGATCAGGATCGCTCCGGTATCCTTTCCGCTCCAGACAAGCTTTCTGTATTTCGTTCGTCCTTCGCCGCCCTGATATCCTCTCGCCTCCATGGCAACCGCGAGCTCTTCCGCGCGTTTAAAGGCGCTGACAAAAAGTGGGACGAGCAGCGGAACAACCGCTTTTATCCTGTCTTTCACAGGACCGCTGGTAAAGTCTGCTCCCCTCGCCATTTGCGCCTTCATGATCTTATCTGTTTCTTCCATCAGCGTCGGGATAAACCGCAATGAAATCGACATCATCAGAGCGAGCTCGTGAACGGGAAGCTTTACCTTTTTAAAAGGGTTCAGCAGCCGTTCCATACCGTCAGTGATTTCGATCGGCGTCGTTGTTAACGTCAGCAGCGTAGTCATGAAAATGAGGTAAACAAAACGGAGAGAAATAAAGATCCCCTGAACAAGTCCTCCCTCATATACTTTAAACCAGCCAAACTGAACAAGCACAGGCCCTTCATGCGTCATGAAAATATGCAGTAAAAACGTAAACGCCACAATCCAGATAATCGGTTTAAGCCCCTTCAGCAAAAATCCGAACGGCACACGTGTTAAAGCGATAACTCCGAAAGTAAATAAACCAAGCAAGGCATAGGTCTGCACATTATTTGCCAAGAAAACGATACATACAAACAGAAAAATGCTGACAAGTTTTGTTCTCGGATCCAGGCGGTGAATAAGCGATGATCCGGGAACATACTTACCGATAATCATGCTATCCATCATTGGTCTTTTTCCTCCTGAAAGAGAGCCTTAATTTCAGCAGCAGCATCTTGAAGCGTCAGCATGGGCTCCTTAAATGCTATTCCCAGCGAGGCCTCCAGCCGTCTCTGAAATTTGATCGTTTCCGGGAGATCCAGACCCATCTCAGCCATTTCTTCATCATTGGCAAACAAATCACGCGGACTTCCCGTCGCTTTAATGGTTCCTTTATGCATGACGATCATCTCGTCAGCGTAGCGGGCCGCGTCCTCCATACTATGGGTAACGAGGACGGTTGTCAGATTGCCTCGCTGATGAAGCTCATAAAACATGTCCATAATCTCCTGGCGCCCTCTCGGATCAAGACCTGCCGTCGGCTCGTCCAAAACCAGAACTTCCGGTTCCATCGCGAGAACGCCGGCGATCGCCACTCTGCGCATCTGCCCTCCGCTCAATTCAAACGGAGACCGATCCAAGATCTCAGCAGGAAGACCCACAAGCTGCAGCATCTCTTTTGCCTTCCGTTCAGCCGCCTCTTTTTTGACCCCGAAATTAATAGGGCCGAACGAGATATCCTTCAGCACGGTTTCCTCAAACAGCTGATGTTCGGGGAATTGGAAAACGATTCCGACTTTTTTCCGCAAGGCCTTAAGATCTTTATTCTTTTTACCGGCTTCCAGAGTCGTTCCGCCAAGCTCCAGCTGTCCTTTTGTAGGTCTCAGCAAACCGTTTAAATGCTGCAGAAGCGTTGATTTACCTGACCCTGTATGGCCGATGACGGCAACATAGCTGCCCTCTTTGATCACAGCATTGATATCATACAGAGCAAGACGTTCAAACGGCGTCTTGATTTGGTAGCGATGTTCTACATCTTTGATTTTAATGTCCACAGCTCATTCACCAGCCCTTCCTGAGTCAGATGGTTTTCTTTCAAAGCCAGTCCGCTTTCTTTCAAAAGCAGGCTGAGCTGGAATGAGAAAGGCAAATCAAGACCGATTCGAACCAAGTCTTCATTTAATTGAAAAATCTCTTCAGGCGAGCCCTCGGCATACTTTCTGCCGCCATTCATAACAATGATTCTGTCCGCCTTTGCGGCTTCATTCAGGTCGTGTGTAATCGAAATGACAGTGGCCATGCCCTGATCCTTTAAGCTCCTTACAGTATCAAGGACTTCTTCTCTCCCAACCGGGTCAAGCATTGATGTCGCTTCATCCAAGATCACAATATCAGGACGCGCAGCAATAACTCCCGCGATCGCAACTCTTTGTTTTTGGCCTCCGGAGAGATGGTGCGGCTCTTGATCAAGAAAATCCTGCATATTTACTTGTTTGACTGCCCAGTCTACTCTCTCAATCATTTCTTCCCGCGGGACACCATTGTTTTCTAAACCAAAAGCCACATCATCGCGAACCGTTGTTCCGACAAATTGGTTATCGGGATTTTGAAAGACCATCCCTATCTTTTTTCGGACATCCCATACGGAATCCTCCGTCAGTTTGATGCCGCCGACCTGGATGTCTCCTGCCTCAGGCAGAATCAAGCCGTTCAGCGCCCGGGCCAGTGTCGATTTACCTGAACCGTTATGACCTACGATGGCAAGCCATTCTCCTTCATATACCTGCAAAGATACACCGTCAAGCGCCGGCCTTTCTGCGTCTTTGCGGTAGCGGAATATGATGTCCTTTACTGATATGAGCTGTTTTTGATCCATGGGTGCCTGACCTCCTCTCAGCTATAGCTCTGCTTTTCTATCTCTTTATAAAAAGTTGTTGTATCTAAAAAAAGGGCATAGATCCAGTTAGAAACTGTCCCGCCCTTCTTTAGATACACAAAAATATGTGATTAAACCAATTCGATGATTGCCATTGGTGCACCGTCACCACGGCGAGGACCAAGCTTCATAATACGTGTGTATCCGCCTTGGCGCTCCTCATAACGAGTTGCAATGTCAGAGAATAATTTTTGAAGTGCATCTTGGTTATTTTCTTCATTAGCAACCTCGTTGCGAATGTATGCAGCTGCTTGACGACGAGCATGCAAGTCACCGCGCTTACCAAGAGTGATCATCTTTTCAACAACAGAGCGAAGTTCTTTCGCACGTGTTTCAGTTGTTTCAATTCTTTCGTTGATGATCAAATCTGTTGTAAGATCACGAAGCATAGCTTTACGCTGTGAACTCGTACGTCCTAGTTTTCTGTATGACATGTGATGTCCCCTCCTTTAATGGAATGCTGTTTCTAAATAAAAAACACACGAAAATCCTAGTTCACATGGAAACTAGTCAATCGTCTTTGCGAAGGCCGAGTCCAAGTTCTTCTAGTTTCGCTTTCACTTCTTCAAGTGATTTGCGTCCCAGGTTGCGAACTTTCATCATATCTTCTTCCGTCTTGTTCGCAAGTTCTTGAACCGTGTTAATGCCCGCACGCTTCAAGCAGTTGTAAGAACGGACAGAAAGATCGAGTTCCTCAATCGTCATTTCAAGAACTTTTTCTTTTTGATCCTCTTCTTTTTCAACCATGATTTCAGCATGCTGAGCTTCGTCAGTTAAACCAACGAATATATTAAGGTGTTCAGTTAAAATCTTTGAACCGAGTGCAATTGCTTCCTTCGGTCCAGTGCTTCCGTCAGTCCAAACATCAAGTGTAAGTTTGTCATAGTTTGCAACCTGGCCTACACGAGTGTTTTCTACTTGATAAGATAAACGAGAAACTGGCGTAAAGATTGAATCGATCGGAATCACGCCGATTGGCTGATCGTCTCTTTTGTTTGAATCAGCAGGCGTATACCCACGTCCTCTTTGAGCGGTAAGGCGAACTCGGAAACTCGCATTCTCACCAAGAGTCGCGATATGAAGATCCGGATTCAGGATTTCAACATCACTATCGTGTGTAATATCAGCTGCTGTTACAGTTCCTTCGCCCTGTACATCAATTTCAAGCGTCTTCTCTTCATCAGAGTAGATTTTCAATGCAAGCTTTTTAATGTGCAAGATAATCGTTGTAACATCTTCCACAACGCCTTCGATTGTCGAGAATTCGTGCAGTACACCATCTATCTGGATCGATGTTACAGCGGCACCAGGGAGTGAGGATAAGAGGATACGACGTAAGGAGTTACCCAGAGTTGTACCATATCCACGCTCAAGCGGCTCTACGACAAACTTACCAAATTTGGCATCGTCGCTGATTTCAACCGTTTCGATTTTTGGTTTTTCAATCTCGATCATTACTTAAAACCCTCCTTCAAAACGTCGAAACCTCGAATAGAATCATATGAGATTCCATCCGAAATTCCCCATTGTTTAGTCCCGTATGTGCTCAGGCAACGAGTCGGTGCATTCGTTTCATAAATAACTGTATCATAACCCATTATTGACAGGGACACAAAATCTATACAAACAAATTACACGCGGCGACGTTTAGGTGGACGGCATCCATTATGAGGAACAGGAGTTACGTCTCTGATAGCTGTAACTTCAAGTCCGGCAGCTTGTAGAGCGCGGATTGCAGCTTCACGGCCAGAACCTGGTCCTTTAACAGTTACTTCAAGAGTTTTAAGTCCGTGTTCGATTGAACCTTTAGCAGCAGTTTCAGCAGCCATTTGCGCAGCGAAAGGAGTAGATTTACGAGAACCTCTGAATCCTAGAGCACCGGCACTTGACCAAGAAATAGCATTACCATGAGTATCAGTGATCGTAACGATCGTGTTGTTGAAAGTTGAACGAATATGAGCAATTCCAGCCTCAATATTCTTTTTCACGCGGCGTTTACGCGTGTTTTGTTTACGAGCAGCAGCCATTGTTTAGGTACCTCCCTTACTTATTTTTTCTTGTTAGCTACAGTACGACGCGGACCTTTACGAGTACGCGCGTTGTTTTTAGAGTTTTGTCCGCGAACAGGTAAGCCGCGACGATGACGGATTCCGCGGTAGCTTCCGATTTCGATCAGACGCTTAATGTTAAGAGAAACTTCACGGCGAAGGTCACCTTCTACTTTCAGTTTGTCAATAACATCACGGATTTTACCAAGTTCTTCTTCAGTAAGATCACGCACACGAGTATCTTCTGAAACACCAGCCTCTTTCAAGACTTGCTGAGCCGTTGTGCGGCCAATTCCGAAGACATATGTTAAAGAAATAACAACACGTTTGTCACGTGGGATATCTACACCAGCAATACGAGCCATTCTCTGGGCACCTCCTTATTAATTATCCTTGTTTTTGTTTATGCTTTGGATTTTCACAGATCACCATTACTTTGCCTTTTCTGCGAATAACTTTACATTTTTCGCAGATTGGTTTAACTGATGGTCTCACTTTCATGTGTTTCCAACCTCCTTCAGTTTCCGGAGTGCTTTATTTGTAACGGTACGTAATCCTGCCACGAGTTAAGTCATATGGAGATAATTCTACCGTAACTTTGTCTCCAGGTAAAATGCGAATGAAGTGCATGCGGATTTTACCAGATACGTGAGCCAAAACCGTATGGCCGTTTTCAAGTTCAACTTTGAACATCGCGTTCGGCAACGTTTCGACTATCGTACCTTCCACTTCAATTACATCGTCTTTCGCCATTCAAGTGTTCTCCCTTCTTCAAATCAGTAACTTGCTCTCTGACAAATTTCAAAAGAGAAAATCTCAGTTATCCGTTTGTCACACGCCCTGTTTCGTTTATACTGTTCTGAACTTCCGGAGATACGCAATCATAAAGGGTTAATGATTGATATTCGTTTTCTAAGGAGAATGAAATGTACGCTTTTCTCCGTCTGCTATTAGTACATGCGATGAATACTCATTCCAATGACAGCAGCTAGCTGGTTTTTCTTCCGACCAATTGTAAACGTACAATCTGCCCCGGTGCGGAGAGAAAAACATGTGTCACGGAAATCCTTTCATCACCTAGACTTTTGTCAGTATATCAAAACCCGTTTCCGTAATCGCAATCGTGTGTTCAAAATGAGCACACTTTTTCCCATCTACCGTTACAACCGTCCAGTTATCAGCCAATGTTTTCACATAACGGCTGCCAGCGTTAACCATCGGTTCTATAGCGAGAACCATACCAGGCTTCAGCCTAGGTCCTTTGTTTGGCGGACCGTAATGAGGAATTTGCGGATCCTCATGCAAGTCTTGACCAACACCATGTCCGACATACTCCCTAACAACTGAAAACTGCTCATTTTCGACATACGTTTGTATTGCGTGGGAAATATTCGACAAACGTTCACCTGGTTTTGCTTCCCTCAAGCCTTTATATAAAGACTCCTCTGTCACTTCCAGCAGTCGTTTATCATCATCACTGATGTTTCCTACCGGATAAGTCCAAGCAGAGTCACCATGATAACCATTTAATTTAGCACCGATATCAATACTGATAATATCACCGTCACGCAAAACCCGTTTACCGGGAATTCCGTGAACGAGTTCTTCATTAACTGATACACAGATGCTCCCGCGAAACCCATTATACCCCTTAAAAGATGGGATTGCACCCTGCTTCTGAATAAAACGTTCGGCAATTTGATCCAATTCTTTTGTCGAGATTCCTGGTTTAATGTGCTTTTTCATCTCTTCATGAGTCAAAGCCACGATTCGCCCTGCTTCCCGCATGATACCAAGCTCGCGAGGGGTCTTACAGATAATCATTTGCTCAATCCTCCAAGAAGCTCCTTCACATCTTTGTAAACGTCTTTGATGTCCTGCTGGCCATTGACGTTGACAAGATACCCTTTCTCAGAATAGAAATCGAGTAAAGGCTGAGTTTGCTTCATGTTGACCTCAAGCCGTTTTGAGACGGTTTCCTCATTATCATCTGCCCGTTGATAAAGGTCTCCTCCGTCTTTATCACAAATACCCGGCGTTTTCGGCGGATTAAAAACTAAATGATAGGTTGTGCCGCAAACACTGCAAATTCTGCGTCCAGTCAAACGTTCCATTAAAGAGTCTTTATCTACTTTAATGTTAATGACATAATCAATCGGTTTGCCGTATTCCTCAAGAATTGCTTCAAGAGCTTCAGCTTGAGCGACTGTTCGCGGAAATCCGTCCAGAAGAAAACCTCTTTCACAATCATCTTTGCCAAGTCTTTCTTTGACAATGCCGATTGTGACTTCGTCAGGTACGAGCTCTCCCTTATCAATATAAGATTTTGCTTCGAGTCCGAGTGGCGTTTCTTCTTTCATAGCAGCACGGAACATATCTCCTGTTGAGATATGAGGTATCCCATAATCCTCAACAATTCGTTCTCCCTGTGTGCCTTTGCCGGCTCCAGGAAGTCCCATTAAGACTAAGTTCATTTCGGATTTCCCCCGTCCTCTCTTATTTAGAGGAATGGATAAAACCAGTTCCTCTAATTTTTCATAAATCCTCGGTAATTACGTTTCACCAACTGGCTCTCCAGCTGCTTCATTGTCTCCAAGGCTACCCCGACGACAATTAACAATGATGTTCCGCCAATTTGTGCACTTTGAGGCAATCCAGCGAATTGAATGAAAAAGATAGGAAGAATGGAAATCACGGCTAAGAATATAGAACCCACAAACGTAAGTCGATACAAAATGCTCGTAATTCTATCTTGAGTCATTTTCCCTGGACGAACCCCCGGGATATAGCCACCTTGTTTTTTAAGGTTATCAGCCATTTGTTCAGGATTTACCTGCACAAAAGCATAGAAGTACGTAAAGGCAATAATTAAGACGACATAAACCGTCATACCCACCGGATGTGTGTTGTCAAAGTTGGCTTGAATCCACTTTGTCACATCGTTTGTTCCGAAAAATGACGCGATTGTCCGCGGCGTTATAAGAAACGCTACCGCAAAGATTACCGGAATAACCCCTGCCGGATTCACTTTAAGCGGAAGGTGTGTTGACTGGCCTCCGCCAGCAGGTGAACGACCTGTGCCTTTTGCATATTGAATAGCGATTTTACGGACGGCTTGCTGAATGAAAATAACTCCAACAATAACGGCCAGGATCGCAATCACCAATAAAGCGATTTTCACAATATGAATAAACAGCTGATCGCTGCTGCCGACAAATTGAGTCTCATAAATTTGCCCAACAGTTTTCGGAATACTAGCCACAATCCCCGCGAAGATGATGATCGAAATTCCGTTACCTACTCCATTAGAAGTAATTTGTTCTCCAAGCCACATTAAAAAAGCAGTTCCGCCAGTGAGTACTAAAGCAATAATCAGATATGTCGATATGCCGGATTTTTCAATCAGCATACCGTTCGCCAAGTTATTAAACCCGTATGACATACCCAACGCCTGGATAAATCCAAGCACAATTGTAAAATATCTCGTGAACTGAGCTAATTTACGGCGGCCTACTTCACCTTGCTTAGACCACTCGGTAAACTTCGGCACCACATCCATCTGAAGCAGCTGAATGATGATGGAAGAAGTGATGTAAGGAGTAATTCCCATCGCGAAAATGGAGAATTGATAAAGCGCACCGCCGCCAAATGTATTAAGGAGATCAAAAACTCCCATTGAACTCTGTGTCTGTAACGCCTGAGCGTTAACATAAGGCACAGGGATAAACGCACCTATGCGAAAGACGATAAGCATGAGTAATGTAAATATGATTTTATTCCGAATATCACTCACACGCATAAAGTTGGAGATTGTCTTAAACAAGTTAGATCACCTCAGCTGTACCGCCAGCAGCTTCAACAGCTTCTTTCGCAGAAGCAGAGAATTTATTGGCTTTTACAGTTAATTTTTTCTCTAATTTACCGTTGCCAAGAATCTTTACTCCTGCTTTAAGTTTGCTAATAACACCAGTCTCAAGAAGAAGTTCAGGAGTGACTTCCGTTCCTTCCGCAAAACCGTTCAATTTGTCTACGTTCACTACAGCGTATTCCTTACGGTTGATGTTTGTAAAACCGCGTTTAGGAAGACGTTGGAATAAAGGCATTTGTCCCCCCTCGAATCCTGGGCGTACACCGCCGCCAGAACGAGCGTTTTGACCTTTGTGACCTTTACCAGCTGTTTTACCGTTACCAGAACCAATACCACGACCTACGCGATTGCGCGTTTTACGTGAACCTTCTGAAGGCTTTAATTCATGAAGTTTCATTAGGACACCTCCTTAGCCTATAGTTTATTTTTATTGTTCTTTAACAGAAACTAGATGAGATACTTTATTAATCATACCGCGGATCGCAGCGTTATCTTCGTGAACAACAGTTTGGTTTGTTTTCTTTAAACCTAATGTTCTCACAGTAACGCGCTGATCTTCCGGACGACCGATTACACTGCGTTTGAGGGTAATTTCTAATTTAGCCATTAATGTTCCCTCCTTATCCTAACAGTTCTTCTACTGATTTTCCACGAAGCTTCGCAACATCTTCTGCACGTTTAAGCTCACTTAAACCTTGAAGTGTTGCACGGATCATGTTGATCGGTGTGTTAGAACCTAAAGACTTAGAAAGGATATCAGCTACGCCAGCAAGCTCAAGTACCGCACGTACAGGGCCTCCAGCGATAACTCCAGTACCTTCAGAAGCAGGTTTCAACAAGATATTGCCTGCACCGAAACGTCCGATGATTTCGTGTGGAATCGTAGTTCCAACCATTGGTACTTCAATCAAATTCTTTTTCGCATCTTCAACAGCTTTGCGGATTGCTTCAGGTACTTCTTGTGCTTTACCAGTACCGAAACCTACGTGACCGTTTTTGTCACCGACAACGACTAGAGCTGCGAAACGGAAACGACGACCACCTTTAACAACTTTCGCTACGCGGTTAACCGTAACTAAGCGTTCTTCTAACTCTAATTTGCTTGGGTCAATACGACGCATAATCATGTGTCCCTCCTTTTTTTATTAAAATTTCAGTCCGGCTTCACGAGCTGCATCGGCCAGAGCTTTTACACGTCCATGGTATAAGTATCCGCCGCGGTCAAATACTACGTCAGAAACGCCTTTTTCAACAGCGCGTTTCGCAACCAGTTCACCGACTTTAGCAGCAGCAGCGCTGTCTCCAGTGCTTTCCACGTTCAAATCTTTATCGAGAGTAGACGCACTAACAAGTGTAACGCCGTTTGCATCATCGATGATTTGAGCATAAATGTGTTTGTTTGAACGGAACACATTCAGACGAGGTCTTTCAGCTGTGCCTGAAAGTTTAGCACGAACACGAGCATGTCTTTTTTGACGAGCAGCATTTTTGCTAGTTTTCGTAATCATCTAAGGTCACTCCTTTCTTCACTTTAAGCGGTCTTACTTAGCAGATTTACCTTCTTTACGGCGAACAACTTCACCTTCGTAGCGAATTCCTTTACCTTTGTAAGGCTCTGGAGAACGTACAGCGCGGATGTTAGCAGCGATTGCTCCTACGCGTTCTTTGTCTGTACCTTTTACCACTACTTTTGTTTGAGAAGGAACTTCGATTTCGATGCCCTCTTCAGGAACGATTTCAACCGGGTGAGAGTATCCAACGTTTAAAACAAGTTTGTTACCGGATTTAGCCGCACGATAACCGACACCGACTAATTCCAAACCTCTTTCAAATCCTTTAGATACGCCTTCAACCATGTTTCCAAGCAGACTGCGAGTCGTACCATGCAAAGCACGGTGCTCCTTATGATCAGAAGGACGAGCGACTGTAAGCACGTTGTCCTCAATTTTAATTTCCATATCAGGATGGAATGTACGAGTTAATTCTCCTTTTGGTCCTTTCACAGCTACAGTGTTGCCAGCGTTCAGCGTTACTGTAACTTCTGAAGGGATCTCAAGCAGTTTCTTACCTACACGAGACATACTAAAACACCTCCATTCTTGTTAAACTTCTTACCAAACATATGCTAGTACTTCTCCACCAGCTTGTTTCGCACGGGCTTCTTTGTCCGTTAAAACACCTTGTGATGTAGAAATAATCGCGATTCCAAGACCGTTAAGTACGCGAGGTACTTCATTTGATTTAGCGTATACACGCAAACCTGGTTTGCTGATTCTTTTAAGACCAGTGATAACGCGCTCGTTGTTTTGTCCGTATTTCAAGAAAACGCGGATGATGCCTTGTTTGCTGTCTTCTACGAACTCTACGTCACGAATGAAACCTTCACGCTTTAAAATGTCAGCAATTTCTCTTTTCAATTTAGAAGCAGGAATTTCAAGCTTCTCATGACGTACCATGTTTGCATTACGAATACGAGTCAGCATATCTGCAATTGGATCTGTCATAACCATTATATAATTACCTCCTTCCCTTTCTTGGGGATTACCAGCTGGCTTTTTTCACGCCAGGAATTTGTCCTTTATATGCAAGCTCACGGAAACAAATACGGCAAAGTTTAAATTTACGAATGACTGAGTGCGGACGTCCGCAGCGTTCACAGCGAGTGTACTCTTGCACTTTAAACTTTGGTGTACGTTGTTGTTTCGCAATCATTGACTTTTTAGCCACGATTTCGCCTCCCTTTCATTGATTATTTCTGGAACGGCATACCTACTTGAGTTAATAGCTCACGAGCCTCTTCGTCAGAGTTAGCAGTCGTTACGATAACGATGTCCATTCCGCGAACCTTTGTTACTTTATCGTAGTCAATTTCAGGGAAGATTAACTGTTCTTTAATACCAAGAGTGTAGTTGCCGCGACCGTCGAAAGATTTCTTAGAAATCCCGCGGAAGTCACGCACACGCGGTAAAGATACAGAAATAAGTTTATCAAGGAAATCATACATGCGCTCTCCGCGAAGAGTTACTTTCGCACCGATAGGCATTCCCTCACGAAGACGGAATCCAGCAATTGATTTCTTCGCACGAGTAACGACAGGTTTTTGACCTGCGATAAACGTTAATTCTTCAACAGCACTGTCGATTGCTTTCGCGTTTTGAACAGCATCACCAACACCCATGTTGATTACGATTTTTTCGATTTTTGGCACCTGCATAACAGAGTCGTAGTTGAACTTCGTCATTAAAGCAGGTGAAATTTCTTTATTGTACTTTTCTTTAAGGCGGTTCATGAGATAGACCTCCCTTCCTTTAAATACTATTTATCTAAGACTTGCCCAGATTTTTTTGCTACACGAACTTTTTTGCCATCTTCCACTTTGTATCCTACGCGAGTCACTTCACCTGTTTTAGGATCGAGCGGCATAACGTTTGATACATGAATTGGCGCCTCTTGATTAGAAATACCGCCTTGAGGGTTTGCTTGAGTCGGTTTAGAGTGTTTCTTCACCATGTTCACACCTTCAACTAAAACGCGGTCCTTTTTAGGGAAAGCAGCAAGGATCGTACCTTGTTTGCCTTTATCTTTACCAGAGATAACCATTACTTTATCGCCTTTTTTCACATGCATCCTGATCGCACCTCCTTGACTAAGGCATTTATTTCATTAGATAACTTCTGGAGCTAGAGAAACAATTTTCATGAAGTTGTTTTCACGTAATTCACGAGCAACCGGTCCGAAGATACGAGTTCCACGCGGGCTCTTGTCGTCACGGATGATAACACATGCATTCTCATCGAAGCTGATGTATGATCCGTCAGTTCTGCGTGCTCCGCTTTTTGTGCGAACGATAACAGCTTTTACGACTTCACCTTTTTTGACAACGCCTCCTGGTGTTGCTTGTTTAACCGTGCAAACAATTACATCACCAATGTTAGCCGTTTTGCGCCCAGAACCGCCAAGAACTTTAATAGTCAGTACTTCACGTGCACCAGAGTTGTCAGCTACTTTTAAACGAGTCTCTTGTTGAATCATTTTTTGTTACCTCCCTTCGGAAAAAGAATTCCGAACTTTATTAGATAATAACAGCTTCTTCGACAACTTCTACTAGACGAAAACGTTTAGTCGCAGATAATGGACGAGTTTCCATGATCTTTACGATGTCTCCGATTTTAGCTTGATTATTTTCATCATGTGCTTTTAATTTCTTTGAGTATTTTACGCGTTTACCGTAAATAGGGTCTTTCTTGTATGTTTCAACAACAACAGTGATGGTTTTATCCATTTTGTCTGAAACAACACGACCTTGGTAAACTTTGCGTTGGTTACGTTCGCTCATGCTCACGACCTCCCCTCAGTGATTATTTGTTAGCAGCAATTTCTCTTTCACGAATCACAGTTTTCATGCGCGCGATAGCTTTGCGCACTTCACGAATGCGAGCAGTGTTTTCAAGTTGTCCTGTCGCTAATTGAAAGCGAAGATTGAAAAGTTCTTCTTTAAGAGACTTTACTTTTTGTTCAATTTCAGCAGTGGTAAGGTCACGAATTTCATTAGCTTTCATTTGATTCACCACCAATTTCTTCACGTTTTACGAACTTCGTTTTAATTGGCAATTTGTGAGATGCAAGACGAAGAGCTTCACGAGCTACCTCTTCAGACACACCAGAAATTTCAAATAAAACTTTGCCCGGTTTTACAACAGCTACCCAGCCTTCAGGAGCCCCTTTACCGGAACCCATCCGTACCTCAAGCGGTTTAGCAGTGTAAGGTTTTGAAGGGAAAATTTTAATCCAAACTTTACCGCCACGTTTCATGTAACGAGTCATCGCAATACGTGCAGCTTCGATTTGGCGGTTAGTGATCCAAGATGCTTCAAGAGCCTGGATACCGAACTCACCAAAATGTACTTCAGTACCGCCTTTAGCGCGACCGCGCATTTTCCCGCGATGCTCTCTGCGATATTTAACGCGTTTTGGTAATAACATATTATTTTCCTCCTTCCTCAGTTTTCTTCTTAGTAGGAAGAACCTCTCCACGATAGATCCAGACTTTTACACCGAGCTTACCGTAAGTTGTGTCAGCTTCAGATGTTGCATAGTCAATGTCAGCACGCAATGTGTGCAATGGAACAGTTCCTTCACTGTAGTATTCAGAACGAGCGATGTCAGCTCCGCCAAGACGTCCGGAAACCATTGTTTTCACACCTTGTGCTCCAGCACGCATTGTGCGTTGGATTTGTTGTTTCTGCGCACGGCGGAAAGAAATACGGTTTTCTAGTTGACGAGCGATGTTGTCAGCTACTAGCTGAGCATCAAGATCAGCTCTTTTGATTTCAAGAATGTTAATGTGTACACGCTTGCCAGTAAGGCTGTTAAGGGCTTTACGAAGTGCTTCAACTTCAGATCCGCCTTTACCGATTACCATACCAGGCTTAGCAGTGTGGATCGTAATGTTAACGCGGTTTGCTGCACGCTCGATTTCTACTTTAGAAACAGAAGCGTCAGAAAGGCGTTTGCTAATGTATTCACGAATTTTTAAATCTTCGTGCAGGAAGTCAGCGTAATCTTTACCAGCGTACCACTTAGATTCCCAATCACGAATGACTCCGATACGAAGACCGACTGGATTTACCTTTTGACCCACTACTTATCCCTCCTTCTTTTCTGATACAACGATTGTAATGTGGCTCGTACGTTTGTTGATTTGGCTAGCACGTCCCATAGCACGCGGGCGGAATCTTTTTAACGTTGGGCCTTCGTCAACAAATGCTTGAGAAATAACCAGATTGTTAGCGTCCATTTCATAGTTGTGCTCAGCATTTGCGATAGCAGATTTTAAAACTTTTTCGATGATTGGAGAAGCAGCTCTCGGAGTTAAGTTCAAGATAGATACTGCTTCGCCTACTTGCTTACCTCGAATCAGGTCCATTACTAGACGTGCTTTACGAGGAGCAATACGGACTGTTCTTGCAACAGCTTTAGCTTGCATTTAAAAGCCTCCTCTCTTAGCGTCTTGTTTTTTTATCGTCACTAGCGTGGCCTTTGTACGTACGAGTTGGAGCGAATTCACCCAACTTGTGGCCTACCATATCTTCAGAAATGAATACAGGCACGTGTTTACGTCCGTCATAGACTGCGATTGTGTGACCGATAAATTGTGGGAAAATAGTTGAACGGCGAGACCAAGTTTTTACAACTTGTTTCTTGTCCGTTTCATTTAATTTCTCGATTTTTGTCATCAAGTGTCCATCGACAAATGGTCCTTTTTTCAAGCTGCGAGCCATTTTGGAACCTCCCTTCGTGATTGCACTACGGTCCGATATGAACCGTAGACAACCCCGTTATTTATTTTTACGACGACGTACGATAAATTTATCAGATTTGCTCTTTTTCTTACGTGTCTTGAATCCAAGAGTCGGTTTGCCCCATGGAGACATTGGTGATTTACGTCCGATTGGCGCGCGTCCTTCACCACCACCGTGCGGGTGATCGTTAGGGTTCATTACAGAACCGCGGACTGTAGGGCGGATGCCTTTCCAGCGTGAGCGTCCTGCTTTACCAATGTTGATAAGTTCGTGCTGTTCGTTACCTACTTGACCGATAGAAGCGCGGCAAGCAGAAAGGATCATGCGAACTTCACCAGAGTTAAGACGTACAAGAACGTATTTACCTTCTTTACCAAGAACCTGAGCAGATGTACCAGCAGAACGTACAAGCTGTCCGCCTTTACCAGGTTTTAATTCAATGTTATGCACAACTGTACCAACAGGGATGTTGATAAGCGGAAGTGCGTTACCTACTTTGATGTCAGCTTCTGGGCCAGACATGATTTCAGTACCTACTTGAATTCCTTTAGGAGCAAGAATGTAACGCTTTTCTCCGTCTACATAGTTGATTAGTGCGATGTTAGCTGAACGGTTTGGATCGTATTCAACTGTAGCAACGCGTCCAGGTATACCATCTTTATCGCGTTTGAAGTCGATAACACGGTATTGACGTTTGTGTCCGCCACCTTGGTGACGTACAGTCAATTTACCTTGGTTGTTACGTCCGCCTTTTTTGTGAAGGGGAGCAAGCAAGGATTTTTCCGGCTGGTCAGTCGTGATTTCAGCAAAATCTGAAGTTGTCATGCCACGACGTCCGTTAGAGGTCGGTTTATACTTTTTAATCGCCATTTTGAATTTCCCTCCTTCTTTTTACAGATAATTAAGCTTCAAAAATTTCGATTTCTTTGCTGTCTGCAGTAAGTTTTACGATCGCTTTTCTGCGACGGCTAGTCATACCAGTATAGCGGCCGACACGTTTTGATTTCCCTTTGTAGTTCATGATGTTGACTTTGTCAACTTTCACTCCAAAGATACTTTCAACCGCATCTTTCACTTCTGTTTTATTAGCTCTTACATCAACTTCAAAAGTATATTTTTTTTCAGTCATTAAATCAGCAGAACGTTCAGTAATGACGGGGCGCTTAAGAACATCACGAGGATCTTTCATTATGCAAGCACCTCCTCTACTTTTTCAACCGCAGCTTTCGTAATCAGAAGCTTCTCGTGGTTGACAACGTCTAGCACGTTGATTCCGTTAGCTTGAACAACAGTAACTCCAGGGATATTACGAGCAGAAAGAGATACTGCTTCGTTTGCATCCGCAGTTACGATTAAAGCTTTTTTCTCAACAGACAATCCTTTAAGGACAGCTGCCATTTCTTTCGTTTTAACCGTATCAAGAGTAAGATCTTCAAGAACAATGATGTTGTTGTCATTCACTTTAGAAGACAATACTGATTTGATTGCCAAGCGGCGAACTTTTTTAGGTAATTTATAAGAATAGCTGCGTGGTGTTGGGCCGAATACGACACCACCTCCGCGCCATTGCGGTGAACGGATAGAACCTTGACGGGCACGACCTGTACCTTTTTGACGCCATGGTTTACGACCTCCGCCGCGTACTTCAGAACGATTTTTTACTTTATGAGATCCTTGACGTAAGGAAGCTCTTTGCATAAGAATAGCGTCGAATACTACGCTCTCATTTGGCTCAATTCCAAATACAGAAGCGTTTAATTCGATATCACCAGCAGTAGAACCGTTTTGGTTGTATAATGCTACTTTTGGCATGATCAATTTCCTCCTTTCCTAAGAGACTTATTTAGATTTAACAGCACTTTTCACAGTGATTAAAGCTTTTCTCGCACCAGGTACGTTACCTTTAATCAAAAGAAGATTGCGCTCAGCATCTACTTTTACGATTTCAAGGTTTTGGACAGTGATTTGATCTCCGCCCATGCGTCCAGGTAATAGTTTACCTTTGAATACACGGTTAGGATCTACAGGTCCCATTGAACCAGGACGACGGTGGTAGCGTGAACCGTGAGACATAGGTCCGCGAGATTGTCCGTGGCGCTTGATTGCACCTTGGAAACCTTTACCTTTAGATACTCCTGTTACATCTACGATTTCTCCTGCAGAGAAAATTTCAACCTTGACTTCCTGACCAACTTCATACGCATCCATTTCCACTCCGCGTAATTCTTTAACGAAGCGCTTAGGAGCAGTTTCCGCTTTTGCAACGTGGCCTTTTTCCGGTTTGTTTGAAAGCTTTTCGCGCTTATCATCAAAACCAAGCTGAATGGCTTCGTAGCCGTCGTTTTCAGCTGTTTTCTTTTGAAGAACAACGTTTGGAGCTGCTTCAATAACAGTTACCGGGATAAGATCACCGTTTTCTGCGAATACTTGCGTCATACCAATTTTTCTTCCTAAGATTCCTTTGGTCATTCGTCACACCTCCTATTAAGATCATTCTATATTTTTGAATTAAAGTTTGATTTCGATATCGACACCAGATGGTAAATCTAATCGCATGAGAGCATCAACAGTTTGTGGTGTTGGGTTCACAATGTCGATTAAACGTTTATGTGTACGCATTTCAAATTGCTCACGAGAATCTTTGTATTTGTGCACCGCACGAAGGATTGTGTAAACTGATTTTTCAGTTGGCAACGGAATCGGACCAGATACGCTGGCACCAGAACGTTTTGCCGTTTCAACAATCTTCTCTGCAGATTGATCAAGGATTCTATGATCATATGCTTTTAAACGAATACGAATTTTTTGTTTTGCCATTATTTTCCCTCCTTTTCGCCTACATCACGTTAGACAGTTCTCCGTGAGAAAAACCTGATCACCTTGCCATGGCAAAGCGGCCGGGTGTGTCAGCAACCTCTCACTTCATCGCAGTCAAAGACCAACATACACTATTATACAGAAAATAGACGCATGTTGCAAGGTTTATTTGAATAACCTTGTGGTTTTCACACTTTGATTATTATACAGGTGTTAACGCTAATAATCAAGGATATGCCGTTTTCTTGTCAGAGATGGAATGTTGCGAAGCCGCTGAGAACCTCGGCAAATAAGTCCGGCTCTTCCAAATGAGGAGAGTGGGCCGAGTTTTCAAACCAAAACCATTCTTTATAAGGCGCTTCCACCTGTTTATAAAAATCGTGCGATATGCTTCCAGGAACGGTCAGGTCAAACCGCCCTGATATAAAACAACAAGGTACTTTAATAGAAGAAACTGATTCTTCGGCATCAAACCGGAATAGTTCATCCCACAGATGTTTCAGACTGAACATTTGTCCGCGGGCAGCTAAAAGGCTCCCCCTTACGCCATATGGTTCACCAAACAGCATGCGGCTGCCCACTTTGAGCACGGCCGACCGTTTATGGGTAAAGCCTCCCCCCTTCATTTCAATGGCAAACAGAAATAATGCCTGCTTCAGCTGTCCCTTCCAAGGAGGAGGGCCGATAAACCGAAGCAGCTTGTCCAGCATCCGATAGTTGTTTTCGCGGCTCCACTTTGTAAGCAGCCGGTAAGCTTCCATTTCTTCTTTTTGAATATTTACCACCTGACTGATGCCAATATACGCGTGATACAGATCAGGCCTCAGTTCTAAGATGTTAAGCGCCAGGACTGAGCCCCACGAATATCCGGCGACATATACTTTCTGTTTACCGAACTGTTTGCAGAGACGCTCCGTCAGTTCAATAGCGTCGGCATTCATTTGTGCCATGGTCATGGTTGAGCCGGGTATTTCTCTTGAATATGAGAGTCCCGCCCCTCTCTGATCCCAGTTCACTACAGTGAAATGCTTTTCCAGCTCGTTCTGGTATCTCCTTGCGTAGCCGATTTGCGGAGTTCCCGGCCCGCCATGCAGAAACAAAAGCAGTGGATTCTTCTTGTTATCGCCGTTGATCATGATTGTTTGTTCGCTATCGTTTATTTTCAATTGTTGTAAAAGTGAAATACGATCGTTCTTGCAATAATTATCACTCATGACTTTGCTCCTAAAATTTGTATAACTTTCATTATACAATGATTTATCTAAGAAACAAAAAAACGAGGCCCCATATGGGACCTCGTTATTAATGAACGAGTCGATTATTCAGTGATTGTAGAAACAACGCCTGAACCAACAGTACGTCCGCCTTCACGAATAGAGAAACGAGTTCCTTCTTCGATAGCGATTGTTGAGATAAGTTCAACGGTCATTTCAGTGTTATCTCCAGGCATAACCATTTCTACGCCTTCTGGAAGATGGATGATACCAGTTACGTCAGTTGTACGGAAGTAGAACTGAGGACGGTAGTTAGAGAAGAATGGAGTATGACGTCCACCCTCTTCTTTAGAAAGAACGTAAACTTCAGCTTTGAATTTGCTGTGTGGAGTGATTGTACCTGGTTTAGCAAGTACTTGTCCACGTTGGATATCTTCACGAGCTACACCGCGAAGAAGGGCACCGATGTTGTCACCAGCTTCAGCGTAGTCAAGAAGCTTACGGAACATTTCAACACCTGTAACAGTTGTTTTGCTGTTTTCTTCTTGAAGACCGATGATTTCAACTTCGTCACCGACTTTAACTTGTCCGCGTTCTACACGGCCAGTAGCAACTGTACCACGACCAGTGATTGAGAATACGTCCTCAACTGGCATCATGAATGGTTTTTCAGTGTCGCGTTCTGGAGTTGGGATGTACTCGTCAACTGCAGCCATAAGTTCAAGAATTTTTTCTTCGTACTCAGCATCTCCTTCAAGAGCTTTAAGAGCAGAACCTTTAACAACTGGTACATCATCACCAGGGAAGTCATATTCGCTAAGAAGATCGCGAACTTCCATTTCAACAAGTTCAAGAAGCTCTTCGTCGTCTACCATGTCGCATTTGTTAAGGAATACAACGATGTAAGGTACACCAACGTTTTTAGAAAGAAGGATATGCTCACGAGTTTGCGGCATTGGGCCATCAGCAGCAGATACTACAAGGATAGCTCCGTCCATTTGCGCAGCACCAGTGATCATGTTTTTAACATAGTCAGCGTGTCCTGGGCAGTCTACGTGTGCATAGTGACGAGTGTCAGTTTCGTACTCAACGTGTGCAGTAGAGATTGTGATACCGCGCTCACGTTCTTCTGGAGCACCATCAATTTGATCGTACGCCATAGCTGTACCTTTACCAGATTTCTTATGAAGTACTGTTGAGATAGCAGCAGTTAATGTTGTTTTACCATGGTCAACGTGTCCAATTGTACCGATATTGGCATGTGATTTGGAACGGTCGAATTTTTCTTTAGCCATTCTAAAATCCTCCTTAAGAGCTTTTAATTAGTGATGTATAGAGTGATAGAAAGTGAAAGCAAGCTTTCACTCCCTCATCTTACAATAGTAGTTATACTTGAGTTAAGTGGCAAAATCAATTATTCGCCTTTATTTTTTTTGATAATTTCTTCAGAGATGCTCTTCGGCACTTCTTCGTAGTGATCCATGTACATAGTGAACGTACCGCGACCTTGCGTGTTAGAACGAAGGGCAGTAGCGTAACCGAACATTTCAGCAAGAGGAACCATCGCACGCACTACTTGTGCGTTACCGCGAGCTTCCATACCTTCTACGCGTCCGCGGCGAGATGTAACATCACCCATGATGTCTCCCATGTATTCTTCAGGAATAACCACTTCAACTTTCATGATTGGTTCAAGAAGAACAGGGTTACATTTGCTGACTGCATTTTTCAATGCCATAGAAGCAGCGACTTTAAACGCCATTTCGTTTGAGTCAACATCATGGTAAGATCCATCAAAAAGTTTCGCCTTGATGTCGATTAGCGGGAATCCAGCTAGGACACCATTTTCAAGAGAGTCTTCAAGACCTGCTTGTACGGCTGGGATGTATTCACGAGGAACAACACCACCGACGATTGCGTTTTCGAATTCAAAGCCAGCGCCTTCTTCGTTCGGTTCGAATTCGATCCATACGTGACCGAACTGACCGCGTCCGCCTGACTGACGTACGAATTTACCTTCAACTTTTGCACCGGTACGGAATGTCTCACGGTATGCAACTTGAGGAGCACCAACGTTAGCTTCAACTTTGAATTCACGCTTCATACGATCAACAATGATATCAAGGTGAAGCTCACCCATACCAGAGATGATTGTTTGACCCGTTTCAGGGTTTGTTTGAGTACGGAATGTAGGATCTTCTTCAGCAAGTTTTGCTAAAGCGATACCCATTTTATCTTGGTCAGCTTTTGATTTAGGCTCAATCGCTACGTCGATAACAGGCTCTGGGAATTCCATTGATTCAAGGATTACAAGATCCTTTTCATCACATAGAGTATCACCAGTAGAAGTATCTTTTAGACCTACAGCAGCTGCAATGTCTCCTGCGTATACAGTAGAAATCTCTTCACGGCTGTTAGCGTGCATTTGAAGGATACGTCCTACGCGCTCACGCTTGCCTTTAGTAGAGTTTTTAACATATGAACCGGAATCAAGTGTTCCGGAATATACGCGGAAGAATGTCAGCTTACCGACATATGGGTCAGTCATAACTTTAAATGCAAGCGCCGAGAACGGCTCTTCATCAGAAGAATGACGAATAATTTCTTCATCAGTGTCAGGACGCACACCTTTGATTGCAGCAACGTCAGTCGGTGCAGGAAGGTAGTCAAGAACTGCATCAAGTACAAGCTGAACACCTTTGTTTTTGAAAGCAGAACCGACAAGTACAGGGTAGAATTCAACATTCAGTGTACCTTTACGGATAGCAGCTTTCAGTTCAGGAATAGAAATTTCTTCACCTTCAAGGTACTTTTCCATAAGCTCTTCATCAAGCTCAGCTACAGCTTCAATCAGGCTGTTGCGAAGCTCTTCAGCTTGCTCTTTGTACTCTTCAGGGATTTCTTTCGCATCAGAACGAGTTCCGAGGTCATCTTCATAGAAATACGCAACGTTTTCTACTAAGTCGATGATACCTTCGAAGTTGTCTTCAGCACCGATCGGCAATTGGATTGCATGAGCGTTAGCTTGAAGACGGTCTCTTAAAGTTCCTACAGAGTAAAGGAAGTCTGCGCCGATTTTGTCCATTTTGTTGACAAATACAACACGCGGTACTCCGTAAGTTGTAGCTTGGCGCCATACTGTTTCTGTTTGAGGCTCAACGCCTGATTGTGCATCAAGCACGGCAACCGCACCATCAAGTACACGAAGTGAACGTTCAACTTCAACTGTGAAGTCTACGTGTCCCGGTGTATCGATGATGTTTACACGGTAACCTTTCCACTGTGCAGTTGTAGCTGCGGAAGTGATCGTGATACCGCGTTCTTGTTCCTGCTCCATCCAGTCCATTTGCGAAGCTCCTTCGTGAGTTTCGCCAATTTTGTGGATACGGCCTGTGTAGAACAAGATCCGTTCTGTAGTTGTCGTTTTACCGGCATCGATGTGAGCCATGATCCCGATATTACGAGTTTTTTCTAAGGAGAACTCTCTTGCCATTGGGTAATTTCTCCTTCCTTATTAGGAAATTGTGTTTTTTAAATATAAGAATCCTACCAGCGGTAGTGAGCAAACGCTTTGTTCGCTTCTGCCATCTTGTGAGTGTCTTCACGTTTCTTAACGGCAGCACCAGTGTTGTTAGCTGCATCAAGAATTTCGTTAGCCAGGCGCTCTTCCATTGTTTTTTCTCCGCGAAGACGCGCATAGTTAACCAACCAGCGAAGACCAAGAGTTGTACGGCGTTCTGGACGAACTTCTACAGGCACTTGGTAGTTAGCTCCACCTACACGGCGTGCTTTAACTTCAAGTACAGGCATGATGTTTTTCAATGCTTGTTCGAAAACCTCCATTGCATCATTGCCAGTGCGTTCTTTAATGATATCGAATGACTTGTATAGGATTGTTTGAGACTTACCTTTTTTACCGTCGATCATCATTTTGTTGATAAGACGGGATACAAGCTTAGAGTTGTATAACGGATCAGGTAAAACGTCTCTTTTTGCTACAGGACCTTTACGTGGCATCTGAATATCCTCCCTTCATTAATTTTAATGATTTATTATTTTATTACTTTGCTTTAGGGCGTTTTGTTCCGTATTTAGAACGGCCTTGCGCACGGTTTTCTACTCCGGCAGTATCAAGCGCACCACGAACGATGTGGTAGCGTACCCCCGGTAAGTCTTTTACACGTCCGCCGCGGATAAGTACAACGCTGTGCTCTTGCAGGTTGTGACCGATACCAGGAATGTAAGCAGTAACCTCGATTCCGTTAGTTAAACGAACACGAGCATATTTACGAAGTGCTGAGTTCGGTTTTTTCGGTGTCATTGTACCGACACGAGTACATACCCCGCGTTTTTGTGGAGAAGATACGTTAGTGTGCTCTTTTTTAAAGCTGTTGTATCCTTTGTTTAGTGCAGGTGACTTAGAGTTTTCAACTTTGCTCACGCGTCCCTTACGAATTAGCTGATTAATTGTAGGCATATTGTGTTCCTCCCTTCATTACGTTTTATAACCCACATACCCAGGTGGTTCATCATTAGGCAAAAAACAATGTCTTTACACAAGAATAATTTCTTACGTAAAAACAAAAAAGTACGCTATAACATAATGGCAACAGCTGCTGCTCCCACTTCAATTCCGCAGGCTTTGCCGAGCTTTTTCATGGATTCGACCATACAGACGGCGACACTTTGGTTCTTCGCAAGCTGAATAACGCCTGCCGTAAGAACTGAGTCCGCGTCTTTTGCCACGACGACTTCCTTTACTGAACCTCGTTTTAGAGCTTTCACTGTTTGCTTCGTACCAATAATAATTGATTTGGCCTGTGATACTTTATCATAAGACATAAACATATCCTCCAAAGTAACAGGTTTTATTTCGAGCACCTTGGTTATATTATCACTCTGCGAGACGGATGTCAACATCGTATGACATTTTTTAGTGCAGTCCGTCACCAGAATCATAACAAGACTGCGGAAAAGCTGTCGAAACAGCTTTTCCTGCAGCAGTTTTCAACTATTCAACCGGAACCATATCTTCAGACGGCTGAACGTTAGATACAGGTTTTACTTTTCTATAATTCATCATACCGGTACCGGCCGGAACCAGTTTACCGATAATAACATTTTCTTTCAGGCCGAGAAGTTCATCGCGCTTGCCTTTAATTGCAGCGTCTGTAAGAACACGGGTTGTTTCTTGGAATGACGCGGCAGACAAGAATGAATCTGTCTCAAGAGAAGCTTTTGTGATACCAAGAAGGACAGGACGGCCTGTAGCAGGTCGATTGCCTTTAAGCAGCACTTTTTTGTTCGCTTCTGTGAATTGGTGAATGTCAAGCAATGTGCCAGGAAGCACATCAGTGTCTCCGGCATCGATCACACGGACTTTGCGAAGCATTTGGCGAACCATTACTTCAACGTGTTTATCGCCGATTTCAACACCCTGCATACGGTAAACCTTTTGAACCTCATGAAGAAGATACTCTTGAACCGTTGTCAGGTCAGTGACTTTAAGAAGCTCTTTCGGATCGATAGAACCTTCAGTCAGTACTTGACCGCGAGTAATTTGATCTCCTTCCGCTACTTTTAAGCGAGAGTTGTAAGGTGCCGTATATGAACGTGTTTCAACAGCGCCTTGAACAACGATTTCCTGCTGTTTATCGCGGACTTCGTTGATTTCGGCAATTGTACCGTCAATTTCAGAAATCGTTGCTTGACCTTTCGGATTACGCGCTTCGAAAAGCTCTTGAATACGCGGAAGACCTTGTGTGATATCGTCTCCGGCAACCCCGCCTGTATGGAACGTACGCATCGTTAACTGTGTACCAGGCTCACCGATTGATTGGGCAGCGATAATACCGACTGCTTCTCCGACTTCAACATCGGTTCCGGTCGCAAGATTTCGGCCGTAGCATCGTTTACATACACCATGAGGCGTATTACATGTGAAGGCAGAACGAATCCACACTTCTTCAATGCCGGCTTCAACGATTTCAAGCGCCTTATCCTCATCGATCAATTCATTTTCGTTAATGAGCACAGCACCCGTTTCAGGATGTTTGATCTGCTTTCTGGAAAAACGGCCGATTAGACGCTCTTCCAGGTGCTCAATGATTTCCGTGCCTTCTCTGAGCGGTTTAGCAAGAATACCGCGGTCAGTTCCGCAATCTGTTTCACGAATGATAACATCTTGCGCAACATCAACAAGACGGCGTGTAAGGTAACCTGAGTCAGCTGTTTTCAGGGCGGTATCGGCAAGACCTTTACGCGCACCGTGAGTGGAGATAAAGTACTCCAATACTGTCAGACCTTCACGGAAACTTGATTTGATCGGCAACTCAATGATTCGTCCAGCCGGGTTGGCCATCAGACCGCGCATACCCGCAAGCTGTGTAAAGTTAGATGCGTTACCACGGGCTCCTGAATCACTCATCATGTAGATCGGGTTGACTTCGTCTAATGATTTCATCAGTTTGCCTTGGATGACGTCTTTGGCTGAACTCCAAATTGAGATGACTCTCTCGTAGCGTTCTTCTTCGGTGATTAAACCGCGTCTGAACTGTTTCATGACATTGTCAACTTTGCTTTGTGCTTCTTCAAGAATTTCTTGTTTATCATCGAGAACGACGATATCAGAAACCCCTACTGTGATACCGGCTTTCGTTGAATATCTGAAACCGAGGTTTTTCATGCGGTCAAGCATTTTAGACGTTTCCGTGATGTGGAATCGTTTAAAGATTTCCGCGATGATTTTACCCAGAATACCTTTTTTAAACGGTGCATTGATTGGCTGCTCTGCAATCACAGCTTTTACGTCCGCACCTTTATCTAAGAAGAAACGGTCAGGTGTTTTCTCTTCAATGTTGCTCTTCGATGGCTCATTCATGTAAGGGAATGACTCAGGAAGAATTTCATTGAAAACGAGTTTACCGACTGTTGTGATTAACAGTTTGGAACGCTGTTCATCAGTAAATGTCACATTCTTCAGGGAGTTCGCCGCAACGGCCACTCTCGTATGAAGGTGGACATATCCGTTTTGATAAGCAAGAAGCGCTTCGTCTGTATTCTTGAATACCATACCTTCACCGACTGCTCCGGCACGCTCAAGCGTCAGGTAGTAGTTTCCTAATACCATATCCTGAGACGGCGTTACAACCGGTTTACCATCTTTAGGGTTCAAGATGTTTTGCGCTGCAAGCATCAGAATGCGCGCCTCAGCTTGAGCCTCTGCTGATAAAGGTACGTGAACCGCCATTTGGTCACCGTCAAAGTCAGCGTTATAGGCTGTACATACGAGCGGGTGAAGACGGATTGCGCGTCCTTCTACAAGCGTCGGTTCGAAAGCCTGAATACCTAATCTGTGAAGCGTAGGGGCACGGTTCAATAAGACCGGATGCTCCTTAATGACAGATTCAAGCACATCCCAAACTTCAGGCTGTACGCGCTCGATTTTGCGTTTCGCGCTCTTAATGTTGTGAGCAAGGCCTTTTTCAACAAGCTCTTTCATGACGAAAGGCTTGAAGAGCTCAAGCGCCATTTCCTTCGGTAATCCGCACTGATACATTTTCAAATGCGGTCCTACTACGATAACAGAACGTCCGGAGTAGTCTACACGTTTACCGAGAAGGTTCTGACGGAAGCGTCCTTGTTTCCCTTTCAGCATATGAGAAAGAGATTTTAACGGACGGTTACCCGGACCTGTTACAGGACGGCCGCGGCGTCCGTTGTCAATCAGAGCATCGACAGCTTCCTGAAGCATACGTTTTTCGTTCTGAACGATGATGCTCGGCGCGCCGAGATCCAACAGACGTTTTAAACGATTGTTACGGTTGATGACACGACGGTAAAGGTCGTTCAGGTCAGACGTTGCGAAACGTCCGCCATCAAGCTGAACCATCGGTCTTAACTCAGGAGGAATAACCGGAAGCACATCAAGAATCATCCAAGACGGCTTGTTTCCTGAATTACGGAAGGCTTCCAATACTTCAAGGCGTTTGATCGCACGTGTGCGTCGCTGTCCTTGAGATGTTTTCAGCTCTTCTTTTAACATATCAACTTCTTTGACAAGGTCGATGTCTTGAAGAAGTTTATTAATAGCTTCCGCACCCATAGAGGCTTGGAATTTGCTGCCGTATTTATCAAGATACGCACGGTATTCCTTCTCAGATAAAAGCTGTTTCTTTTCAAGCGGTGTATTAGCCGGATCGGTTACGACGTAAGAAGCAAAGTAAATCACTTCTTCTAACGCACGCGGTGACATATCCAATACAAGGCCCATACGGCTCGGAATACCTTTGAAATACCAAATGTGAGAAACCGGGGCAGCCAGTTCAATATGCCCCATTCTCTCACGACGGACTTTAGCCCGCGTTACTTCAACTCCGCAACGGTCACAAACTACGCCTTTATAACGAACTCGCTTGTACTTGCCGCAATGACATTCCCAGTCCTTTGTCGGTCCGAAAATGCGTTCGCAGAACAGGCCGTCCTTTTCAGGCTTTAACGTACGATAGTTTATCGTTTCAGGCTTTTTCACTTCACCAAAAGACCATGAACGGATTTTATCCGGTGAAGCAAGACCGATGTTCATATACTCAAAATTGTTCACATCCAGCAAGGGGCCTACCTCCCTTTTTATCTTCGGATTAACCGATGTCACTTGCTTTATCAATCAGAGACTATTCTTTTGTTACTACATCACGTTCAACGTCGGGAGATGCTGCTTCTTCCGGCACTTCATCACCTGATAATGCAAGACCGTCAGCTTGTTTACCATCTTCCTCGTCTTCTAGATCTCTCATTTCTATCTCTTCTTCATCGCCTGACAGGATTTTCACATCCATACCTAAGCTTTGAAGCTCTTTGATTAATACTTTGAATGATTCCGGAACACCAGGTTCTGGAACATTATCGCCTTTCACGATGGCTTCGTATGTTTTCACACGTCCAACCACGTCATCGGACTTCACGGTCAGGATTTCTTGCAGCGTGTAAGCCGCACCGTAAGCTTCAAGCGCCCAAACCTCCATCTCACCAAAACGCTGTCCTCCGAATTGAGCTTTACCTCCAAGAGGCTGCTGCGTAACAAGTGAGTAAGGTCCTGTAGAACGGGCATGAAGTTTATCATCAACCATGTGAGCAAGTTTGATCATGTACATGATTCCGACAGATACGCGGTTGTCGAACGGTTCTCCCGTACGGCCGTCATAAAGGACTGTCTTAGCGTCTCTTGACATGCCTGCTTCTTCAAGCGTTTCCCATACATCTTCTTCACGCGCGCCGTCAAATACAGGTGACGCGATGTGAATGCCGAGGTAACGGGCAGCCATACCCATGTGAAGCTCTAATACCTGCCCGATGTTCATACGTGAAGGTACGCCCAGCGGGTTAAGCATGATATCGATCGGCGTGCCGTCAGGAAGGTAAGGCATATCTTCTTCAGGAAGAATCTTAGAGATAACCCCTTTGTTTCCGTGACGCCCGGCCATTTTATCTCCTTCAGAAATTTTACGTTTCTGAACGATATATACGCGTACAAGCTGGTTCACACCAGGAGGAAGTTCGTCTCCGTCTTCACGGTTAAAGACTTTTACGTCGTGGATAATTCCGCCGCCGCCGTGAGGCACACGCAGAGAAGTATCACGAACCTCGCGGGCTTTTTCTCCAAAGATCGCATGAAGAAGGCGTTCTTCCGCAGTAAGCTCAGTTACACCCTTAGGCGTTACTTTACCGACGAGAAGATCTCCGTCATTGACTTCCGCACCGATACGGATAATTCCGCGGTCATCAAGGTTGCGAAGCGCGTCTTCTCCGACGTTTGGAATATCGCGTGTGATTTCTTCAGGTCCAAGCTTTGTATCACGTGCTTCTGATTCATATTCTTCAATGTGAATGGATGTATACACATCATCTTTCACAAGGCGTTCACTCATGATGATGGCATCCTCATAGTTGTAGCCATCCCATGTCATAAAGCCGACCATTACGTTGCGGCCGAGAGCAAGCTCCCCAAGCTCCATAGAAGGACCGTCAGCAAGGATTTCTCCTTTGACTACTTCATCGCCGACACTTACGATCGGACGCTGGTTGTAGCACGTACCTTGGTTGGAGCGGACAAATTTCAGCAGGCTGTATTTATCCAGGTTGCCTTTTACTTTTTGGCCGTCAATTTCTTCGTAGCGGCGCACCCATACGTTTTTCGCTTCTACACGTTCAACGATACCAGGATGTTTACAAATAACAGCTGCCCCAGAGTCTTTACCGGATACATATTCCATACCCGTTCCGACAATCGGCGCTTCCGGCTGCATCAAAGGCACAGCCTGACGCTGCATGTTCGCTCCCATGAGGGCACGGTTTGAGTCATCGTTTTCCAAGAAAGGAATACATGCTGTCGCAGCAGATACAACCTGTTTAGGAGATACGTCCATGTAATCCACGCGGTTGCGGGGAACAACGGTGTTCTCCCCTCTGAAACGGGCAACAATGCTGTCATCAATGAATGAACCGTCATCGCTCAATTTTGCGTTTGCTTGAGCTACGACATAGTTATCTTCTTCATCGGCAGTCAAGTAATCAATTCTAGGCGTTACTTTACCTGTTTCAGGGTCGACACGGCGGTATGGCGTCTCAATGAAACCAAAGCGGTTTACTTTCGCAAATGATGACAATGAGTTAATCAAACCGATGTTCGGGCCCTCAGGCGTTTCAATCGGACACATACGGCCGTAGTGAGAGTAGTGTACGTCACGCACTTCCATTCCGGCACGTTCACGAGTCAATCCGCCCGGTCCTAAAGCTGACAGACGGCGCTTATGAGTTAACTCAGCAAGCGGGTTCGTCTGGTCCATGAATTGAGAAAGCTGTGAGCTTCCGAAAAACTCTTTAATGGACGCGATAACAGGTCTGATGTTAATCAGCTGCTGCGGCGTGATTGTATTCGTGTCTTGAATGGACATTCTTTCACGAACGACACGTTCCATCCGGCTTAAACCGATACGGAATTGGTTTTGTAAGAGCTCGCCTACAGAACGCAGACGGCGGTTTCCGAGATGGTCGATATCATCTGTGTCGCCTACTCCGTGCAGAAGGTTGAAGAAGTAGCTGATAGAAGAAATAATATCAGCAGGCGTAATATTTTTAATCGCCTCTTCAATGTAAGCATTGCCGATCACATTGATCGTCTGCTCTCCTTCTTGATCAGTAGGAGCAAAGATTTTAATGGATTGAAGCATCACTTCATCCTCGACTACGCCGCCGTTAGGATAAAGCTTTCTGAAGCCTATTCCATTTTCTAAGTATGGCAGGACTTTATCTAATGTTCTTCTGTCAAGAATCTGCCCTTTTTCAGCGAGAATTTCACCGGTTTCAGGATCCACCAGCGTTTCTGCAAGCCGCTGGTTAAACAAACGGTTCTTGATATGAAGCTTTTTGTTAATTTTATAGCGTCCTACATTCGCAAGATCGTAACGCTTCGGATCAAAGAAACGGGAATCCAGTAAGCTTTTTGCGTTTTCTACAGTAGGAGGCTCTCCCGGACGAAGGCGCTCATAGATTTCAAGAAGCGCTTTATCACTGTTTTCAGTGTTGTCTTTATCAAGCGTGTTGCGGAGATATTCGTTCTCGCCAATGAGATCGAGAATCTCTTGATCGGAACCGAAGCCGAGAGCACGCAAAAGAACCGTAACCGGCAACTTACGTGTGCGATCAATGCGGACATACACAACATCTTTCGCATCAGTTTCGTATTCTAACCATGCGCCACGGTTTGGAATGACAGTAGCGGTAAAACCTTTTTTACCGTTTTTGTCTACTTTACCACTGAAATATACACTTGGAGACCGAACAAGCTGAGATACGATAACACGTTCTGCACCGTTGATGATAAAAGTACCTGTATCTGTCATAATAGGGAAATCACCCATGAAGACATCCTGGTCTTTTACCTCTCCAGTTTCTTTGTTAATTAAACGAACCTTCACTCTTAGCGGAGCTGAGTAAGTCACATCACGTTCTTTTGATTCTTCTACAGGATACTTAGGATCTCCTAAACTGTAGTCAATGAACTCAAGAGAGAGGTTACCAGTGAAATCCTCAATTGGCGATATGTCTTGAAACATCTCTCTAAGACCCTCATCAAGAAACCACTGATAAGAAGAGGTTTGAATTTCAATGAGATTTGGTAATTCTAACACTTCGCTAATGCGAGCATAGCTTCTGCGCTGGCGGTGTCGTCCATACTGAACTAGTTGACCTGTCAACTGATTCACCCCTCAAATCATGCGTATTATATGTGTAATAAGCATTCCTTACAATGAAGAAATACTTTTACAAGACAAAAGAAAAAAGGGTTTCTAATTAAGAAAACCACATCCATAAACAAATACCGATTTTATTAGCATTTCCATGTTTGTATAATTTATACATGCACTTTGATTATTCAGCATATCATGCAAAATATATACATTGGCATTTTACAATATTAACATAGCCAAAAATTCAAGTCAAACTTTTTTTGCTTTTATGATATAATAGCCTTTCTTTTTTTGAACGACAGAAACTTCGTCAAAAAGTTCCTTCAGTTTTTCAATGGCAGAAGGCCCGCCCTGTTTTTTCTGTATGACGATCCACAATTCACCTGAAGTCCTTAAATGTTCAGCGCTCTTTTCAAAAATGGCATGGACAACTTTTTTTCCGGCGCGGATTGGGGGGTTTGTAATAATAGAAGCAAATGTTTGAGCAGAATCAATATTTGAAAATAAATCACTCTGATAAATACGTACGTTATTTATTTCGTTTTTTTCTGCATTTTCATTTGATAGCTCTACGGCTCTTTCATTCACATCAACCATGTGGACTGTCCGGTCTGTAAATTCACCTGCAAGTGATAAACCGATCGGGCCGTAACCGCACCCTACATCCAGAAAGTCGCCATCCGTTTCCGGCTCTTGGAACGCTTCAATTAAGACACGTGATCCGAAGTCAACTTCCTTTTTTGAGAAAACGCCGCTGTCACTTGTGAATGTATACGATTTATTTCGCAGTGTAAATGACCATGTTTGCTTATTGCTTTGAACTGAAGGTTTTTCTGAATAATAGTGTTCACTCATTATTAGAACCTCCTCATATCATTTCGCTTAAAGAAAAGCAAAGAAAAAGCCCGCCTCATAAAAGCGAGCTTCCCCTACAGGCAAGTGAAGATTACTTAACTTCTACAGAAGCGCCAACTTCTTCAAGTTTAGCTTTAAGCTCTTCAGCTTCTTCTTTCGCAATACCTTCTTTAAGTGGTTTTGGAGTGTTGTCAACAAGTTCTTTAGCTTCTTTCAAGCCAAGACCAGTGATTTCACGTACAACTTTGATAACTTTGATTTTTTGTCCGCCTGCACCAGCAAGGATTAGGTCGAATTCGCTTTGCTCTTCAGCAGCGCCGCCAGCAGCAGCTCCGCCAGCTACAGCTACAGGAGCAGCAGCAGTTACGCCAAATTCTTCTTCGATTGCTTTTACTAGGTCGTTCAATTCAAGTACAGTTGCTTCTTTAACGGAAGCAATGATTTCTTCGATATTTAAAGCCATTTGTAATTCCTCCATTTGTTTTTATTTTAGATAAAAATCAGATTAAGCGCCTTGTTCTTCCTTTTGATCTGCAACTGCTTTAGCTGCAAGAGCAAGGTTGCGAACTGGAGCTTGAAGTACGCTAAGCAACATAGAAAGCAAGCCTTCGCGTGATGGAAGTTCAGCAAGAGCTTTCACTTCTTCAACAGAAGAAACTTTACCTTCGATAACGCCCGCTTTGATTTCCAAAGCTTCGTGTTTTTTCGCAAACTCGTTAAGAACTTTTGCCGGAGCGACAACATCTTCAGTACTAAATGCGATCGCATTCGGTCCAGTTAAGACATCATTCAAACCATCAAGTTCAGCTTGTTCAACCGCACGGCGAGTCATTGTGTTTTTGTACACTTTGAACTCAACGTTAGCTTCGCGAAGCTGTTTACGGAGTTCAGTTACTTCAGAAACGCTAAGTCCGCGGTAATCAACGACGATCGTTGATTTGCTTTCTTTCAGTTTAGAAGCAATCTCTTCAACAACAACTTTTTTTGTTTCAATTGCGCTGCTCATGGTTACACCTCCTGTAGATTTTGTGTAACACTTATACCGCTAGGTGATCACGACTGTGACGACGATTTCATATAAAAAGCCTCCATGTGACATGGAGGCTGTATATACAAGCATACGTAACGTAATAGCTGTGATATATATACACCTCGGCAGGATATTAAGCCTTTAACGGCCCCTGCTGTCTACGGTATAAATGACATATTATATTTTACAACATTTTAAATCATATCAGAATGCTGATGTAAAGTCAAATATTATTTTACGTTGAAAGTAGAAGCGTCTACTTTGACACCAGGGCCCATAGTAGAAGTAACAGCAACGTTTTTCACGTAAACACCTTTAGCCGCAGCCGGTTTTGCTTTCAGGATTGTTTCATACATTGTTGTGAAGTTCTCAACAAGTTTTTCATCCTCGAAAGAAACTTTTCCGATTGGAACGTGGATGTTTCCTGCTTTATCAACGCGGTATTCAACTTTACCAGCTTTGATTTCGCCGATTGCTTTTTCCACTTCAAAAGTAACAGTTCCTGTTTTAGGGTTTGGCATAAGACCTTTTGGTCCAAGCACACGTCCGATTTTACCGACTTCACCCATCATGTCAGGAGTCGCAACGATTACATCGAAATCGAACCAACCTTGTTGGATTTTCGTGATGTAATCAGAATCGCCAACGTAATCTGCACCGGCAGCTTCAGCTTCTTTTGCTTTTTCGCCTTTAGCGAATACAAGCACGCGCTGAGTTTTACCAGTTCCGTTAGGAAGAACTACAGCTCCGCGGATTTGTTGGTCGTTTTTACGAGGGTCAACCCCTAAACGAAAAGCAACTTCAACTGTAGCGTCGAATTTAGCTGTATTCGTTTTTTTAGTAAGCGCCACTGCTTCAGCGACGTCGTAAGCTTTCGCACGATCTACAAGCTTCGCAGCTTCAACGTACTTTTTACCTTTTTTAGCCATTTTAAAATTTCCTCCTTATGTGGTTATAGCGGAATAACCTCCCACGAATAAGGGTTGCGAACTTGTGAAAACTCGCAACCCGACAAGAAACAAATTAATCCTCGATAACAATACCCATACTGCGGGCAGTACCTTCAACCATGCGCATTGCCGCTTCAACGTCTGCTGCGTTTAAGTCAGGCATTTTCGTTTCAGCGATTTCGCGTACTTTATCGCGCTTAACGGTTGCCACTTTATTACGGTTTGGTTCACCAGAACCAGACTCAATTCCAGCTGCTTTTTTAAGCAATACTGCAGCAGGCGGAGTTTTTGTAATAAATGTAAATGAACGGTCTTCGTAAACCGAAATTTCAACAGGAATGATTAAACCAGCTTGGTCAGCTGTACGAGCGTTAAACTCCTTACAGAATCCCATGATATTTACACCGGCTTGACCTAGTGCAGGTCCAACTGGCGGCGCTGGGTTAGCTTTTCCAGCAGGAATTTGCAATTTTACAACTTTTACTACTTTTTTAGCCACGAGACACACCTCCTTAAGTCCGTGATGTGGTAATAGGGTAAACCCTCCCACTCAAGGTTTCATTCTTTATATGAATGACGAAATATCAAGCTAGCTGCCTTGGATTAGTCCAAGACGTACCTTTGCTATATTATCATTAATGTATATCAATTTCAAGTTTTTTCACATTACAATTTGTCGATCTGGGTAAATTCCAGCTCAACCGGCGTTTCCCGGCCGAACATGTTCACAAATACCTTCACTTTGCTCTTATCATAATCAATCTCTTCGATAGATCCGGTAAAGTTGGCAAATGGTCCGTCTATGACTTTGACTGTCTCTTTCAATTCAAAATCAATGTCGGTTTTCCGTTCATCCATTCCCATCCGTTTCAAAATGGTTTCCGCTTCGCCCGGTAAAAGAGGAGTCGGCTTTGAGCCTGATCCAGCTGATCCGACGAATCCGGTAACGCCCGGCGTGTTGCGGACCACATACCAGGAATCATCGGTCATGACGATTTCAACAAGCACGTAGCCAGGGAATACTTTCTTTTTAACTACCTTTTTCTTACCGTTCTTAATATCCGTTTCTTCTTCTTCAGGAACGACTACGCGGAAAATTTTATCTTGCATTCCCATCGATTCCACACGTTTTTCAAGGTTTGCTTTTACTTTGTTTTCATAACCGGAATACGTATGAACAACATACCAATTCTTTTCCATTCTATCAGGACTATGCAGTCCTTCCCTCCCCGCATTTAAAAAATGAGTGTAAAACAAAAAATAGGCACAGAGCCTATGAATCCTTTTTTCAACACAATAAAAAACCCGCTGAACGGGTTTTGGCAAACGATATTATGATCTATTATAGCACGTATTGCTGATCATTATTCAACTATTAAACGAATTAATTGAGAAATTCCTGTATCAAGGAGGGCAAAAAAGATAATAAAAAAGATAACTGTTGAAATAACCGTGATCGTATAACGCGTTAACTCTTTACCTTTAGGCCAGCTAACCTTTTTCATTTCTTTCCCAACATCTTTAAAGAAACTCATCATACGCATGTAAAAGACCTCCACAATTTAAAAAGCGAGAACACTATTTTGTTTCTAAATGAGCTGTATGTGAATTGCAAGTGCTGCAGTATTTCTTAACTTCTAACCGCTCAGCCGCTGATGCAGAGCTTTTCATTGTCGTATAATTACGATTTCCGCATGTTTTGCATGCCAGCGTAATCTTTTTTCTCATGTCGTTACACCTTTTCCTAAATAAACATTCATTTATCTTATTAAAATATCACAGACAGAAAAATTCTGTCAATATCACATAGAAACCAGCTATAAACTGATTTCCCTTATTTCTAAATACTTCTCAAGCTTGCGCTTTACGCGCTGCAAGGCATTATCGATTGATTTTACGTGCCGGTTTAAATCATCGGAAATCTCTTGGTAACTTCTTCCGTCAAGATACAAAACAAGCACCTTTCTCTCGAGATCGCTTAGCAACTCTCCCATTTTCATTTCAATATCATCAAATTCTTCTTGATTAATAATCATTTCTTCAGGATTTAACGTTTTTGCGCCCGAAATGACGTCAAGCAGCGTTCGGTCTGATTCTTCATCAAAAATAGGCTTGTCTAAAGAAACATAGGAATTTAAAGGAATGTGTTTCTGGCGAGTAGCTGTCTTTATTGCGGTAATAATCTGGCGGGTAATGCACAATTCTGCAAAAGCTTTGAATGAAGTAAGCTTGTCCTCTCTAAAGTCCCGGATAGACTTATATAAGCCTATCATCCCTTCCTGTACAATATCTTCCCTGTCCGCCCCTATTAAAAAATAGGATCTGGCTTTTGCCCGTACAAAATTACGGTACTTCGTAATCAAGTAATCTAACGCATCACTATCCCCAACATGAACCTTTTCAATGACCTGCTCGTCCTCCAACTGGCAAAACTGCACTTTGTTGAATTTTCCCTTGTTGTTCTGTAGATTCACTGCGATCCCCCCGGCGCACGTAGATAGAAATATTATACATTAATGGGCGAAAAAGCGTCAACCTAATCCAGGTCGCCCCGCCGCCACTTTTCAAACGTTTTCAAAACCTCTTCGGACAGCTCGATTTTACCCGGGGGTTTTTCGGAAGTGATTTTAGAAACCCGCCTTTGAATGCGGCGTTCAATGGCATTCACTTCCCGCAGCAGCTCCCGGGCGGACTTTCGCAGAGCCCCTTGTCCGAAAATCGCCCATTGCTCGGTGTAATCAGAGGTGGCGACGTGAATCTGTGTCGCGATGTTATTCAGCGCTTGGGCGAGCTTTTCGATCCGCTCATCCGCCGTCTCGTTCTCCCTCGTAAAAATGACTTCGACCCTGTAATTGGTTTGCTTTTTCTCTATCCCTTTTACAAGATGCGCATCAAAAACAACAATGACTCTGATTCCTGTATATGACTGATATTCTGCCATTTTCTGAATCAGTACATCTCTCGCTTCTTCAAAACTGTTCGCTTTTAAATCCTTTAGCTGCGGCCAGGCTCCTATCATGTTGTATCCGTCTACTAATAGGATGTCCATCTGTCTTTATTCTCCCAAAGGATTGCGTTTCCTATAGACTTCATACATCAGAAGGCCGGCCGCTACCGATGCATTCAGTGACGTTACTTTTCCCGCCATCGGAAGTTTGATGAGGAAATCGCATTTCTCTTTTACAAGGCGGCCCATTCCTTTGCCCTCGCTTCCAATGACTAAGGCCAAAGGCATCTTGCCGTCCATTGCGCGGTAATCCTCCCGCGCAGACGCATCTGTGCCGACGACCCAAACGCCCCGCTCCTTCATTTCATCAAGCGTCCGGGCAAGGTTTGTGACCTTAACGACCGGGATATGCTCAATGGCTCCCGTTGACGCTTTTGCAACCGTCGCAGTAAGGCCGACTGCTCTGCGTTTCGGAATGACGATGCCGTGCGCGCCCACCGCGTCGGCCGTTCTCATAATGGAGCCGAGATTATGAGGGTCTTCCAGTTCATCCAATATGAGAAAGAAAGGCTGTTCATTTCTTTCTTCCGCTCTTTTATATAAATCGTCTAATTCCGCATACTCATAAGCCGCGACCTGAGCGACGACTCCCTGATGCTGTCCTTCCACCATCTGGTCGAGCTTTTTTCTCGGAACAAATTGAATGGTGATGCCTTGTTTTTTCGCAAGCTCAATGACTTGCTGGGCTTGTCCTTTTACTGTGTTTTCCGCCATCCATAATTTATACAGCTTCCGGTCTGACTTTAATGTCTCAATGACCGCATTTTTTCCTATGACGTAATCATGTTGCTGACTCATTTGTTTTCCTCCCTGACGTCCCGGCTTTTATAGCTTCAGCAATCAGCTGATTCAGTCTTTCTTCTTTTTTCTCAAGAAAAAGATATCCGAGTAAAGCCTCAAAAGCCGTACTATAGCGGTACGTCTGTACATCTGTGTTTTTAGGCGTCGTTCCCGATTTGGCATTTCTGCCCCTTCTCAGTACGGCTTCCTCTTCTTCTGTAAAGAAGGATTCCTCTTGAAGATGAAAAAGAATATCCGCCTGGGATTTTGCCGATACAATACGGCTTGCCTTCTTATGAAGGTCATTCGGCTTCGTATAGCCCTGCTTAAGCAGGTGATGCCTGACGTATATTTCAAAAATGGCATCACCCATATAAGCAAGCGCAAGACCGTTTAACTGCTTTGAATCTTTGACTTGATCAAATTGAAGCATCAGCTTACTCTCCCCGCTTCCAGCGAGTTCCCTGAGCCGTATCTTCAAGAATGATATTCATGCTTTTCAGCTGATCGCGGATTTGGTCTGATAAGGCAAAATCGCGATTGCGGCGGGCTTCATTTCTTTTCTCAATCAAGTCTTCAATCTCTTGATCGACAAGCTCTTCTCCGCCCAGCGTAAGCCCCAGTACAGAGCCGATTCTGTCAAACATATTGATAAAGGCTTTGATGACACGGTCAGCCGTATGGTCTTCCTGCAAGTAGTAATTGGCATGCTTCGCTAAATCGAACCAAACGGAGATCGCATTTGCCGTATTAAAATCATCATCCATCGCTTCTTCAAATGCAGTGCGGTGCTCCTCGATTTTAGCGAGCCACTCATCATCATTTTCAGTCAGATTCGTGCTGCTGTTCAAACGATGGTTTAAATTGCTGTAAGCTGTCTTCAGGCGGTTAAACGCGTTTTTCGTTTTTTCAAGCAGCTCTTCCGAATAGTTGATGGGATGGCGGTAATGCACGGACAGCATGAAAAATCTCAGCAGCTGCGGATCATATTTTTTAATGATATCGTGCACCAGAACAAAGTTCCCGAGCGATTTTGACATTTTTTCATTATCTATATTGATATAACCGTTGTGAAGCCAGTATTTTGCGAATGTCTTGCCTGTTAATGCTTCAGATTGCGCAATTTCATTTTCGTGGTGAGGGAATGTGAGGTCCTGTCCCCCGGCGTGAATATCTATCTCGTCACCCAAATACTTCTTCACCATCGCAGAGCATTCAATATGCCAGCCCGGCCGTCCTTTTCCCCAAGGGCTATCCCATGAAATTTCTCCATCTTTGGCAGCCTTCCAAAGCGCAAAGTCCAAGGCGTCCTCTTTTTTCTCACCAACGCGGATACGGGCGCCTGATCTGAGCTCATCTATTGATTGCTGAGAAAGCTTTCCGTAACCCTCAAACGCTCTTGTTTTGAAATAAACGTCGCCTTCTGATTCATAGGCGTAGCCTTTTTTAATCAGCTCGCTGATAAAATCAATGATGGCATCCATATTCTCCATTACTCGCGGATGAAGATCGGCTTTTCGGCATCCAAGCGCGCCCACGTCTTCAAAGTAGGCTTTAATGAACCGCTCAGAAACGGTCGGGACGTCCTCACCAAGCTCATTCGCGGCCTTGATCAGTTTGTCATCAACATCGGTGAAGTTTGACACATATTGAACGTCATACCCTTTATATTCTAAATAGTTGCGGACCGTATCGTACACAATAGCCGGACGGGCATTTCCAATGTGAATATAGTTGTATACAGTCGGGCCGCACACATACATTTTCACTTTGCCCTCCTCAAGGGGCACGAACGTTTCCTTTTTCCTTGTCAGTGTATTATAAAGTGTAATGGTCATTTTTGGTTTATCCTTTCTTTTTTATCTTCCAGTTCAGCATGCAGCTCAAGAATCTGCTGCTCCAATGCTTTAAATCGGTCAGCCACCGGATCGGGCAAGTCTTGATGATTGAGGTCGCGCTTTATCTTTCTTCCGTTTTGAATCACGACCTTCCCCGGTATGCCCACGACGGTTGAATAGTCAGGGACATCACGCAGGACAACGGAGCCGGCGCCTATTTTAGAGCCTTGGCCGACAGTAATGGAGCCAAGCACCTTCGCCCCCGTTGCGATTAAGGCGTCGTCTTTAATGGTCGGATGCCGCTTTCCCTTTTCTTTTCCCGTCCCCCCGAGAGTGACACCTTGGAAAACCGTGACATTATTGCCGATTTCACAAGTTTCCCCAATGACTACACCCATGCCGTGGTCAATGAAAAATTTTCTCCCGATGGTCGCGCCTGGGTGGATTTCAATACCGGTAAAGAAACGGGCGATTTGTGATATAAGGCGTGCAAGGAAGTAGAATCTCCTTTTATATAAAGCATGTGCAATCCGATGCGCCCATATAGCATGTAAACCAGAATAAGTTAAAATGACTTCAAAATAGCTTCTTGCTGCAGGATCTTGATCGAACACTGTATCTATGTCTTCTTTAAGCATTTTAAAAAACACATGCTTCCCCCCATTCTCTCCCCGCTCCAGTCATCCTTTTTCAGCTAATAAAAAAACGCCTCTGCATGTAAACATGACAGAGACGCTTTCACCGCGCGGTTCCACTCTGTTTGGAAAACAAATGGCTGTTTTCCCAACTCAGCCGGTAACGGCGGCGGCCGCCTTTAAATACTGATTTCCGCAGAAATGTTCTTCAAAGGTCTTAAGGGCGCACTTCTAAAACATGACACATGAATCTCTCTCAGCCGATGAAGATTCTTTCTGTAATGGTCATTTGTTTTATACTCTTCCCTGTCAACAATCGTATATTAAATGCTTTTCAGGCGTTTCACAGCAGTTTCTCTGCCGATCAGCTCAATGGCCTGCGGAAGCTCCGGACCGTGGGTCTGGCCTGTAACCGCAACACGAATCGGCATGAACAGCTTTTTGCCTTTGTGCCCAGTTTCTTTCTGCACTGCTTTAATTGAGGCTTTAATCTGCTCCGGCGTAAATTCTTCAAGCTCTTCCAGCTTTGCGGCAAATACGCTGAGCACTTCAGGAACCTGTTCTTCTTCCAGAACAGTCTTTGCCTCTTGATTATACTCGATCTCTTCCTTAAAGAACAAATCAGTCAGCTCGACGATTTCAGCGCCGTAGCTTAATTGTTCATGATAAAGAGAAATTAACTTGCGCACCCACTCCTGCTCTTTTGCAGAAAGCTCAGTGCCGACTTTACCGGCCTTTTGCAAGTGCGGAAGCGTCAGCCCGACAACTTGATCAAGATCCAGCGCTTTTACGTATTGGTTGTTGACCCATTTCAGTTTATGCATATCAAACAGAGCCGGTGACTTCGATAAACGATTCACATCAAAAATTTCAATAAATTGTTCCTTAGTGAAAAGTTCTTCTTCACCGACAGGCGACCACCCGAGAAGACCGATAAAGTTAAACAGCGCTTCAGGCAGATAGCCCAGCTCTTCGTACTGCTCAATAAACTGAATGATCGATTCATCACGTTTACTTAGTTTTTTGCGGCTTTCATTCACGATAAGCGTCATATGGCCGAAGACAGGAATATCCCAGCCGAAAGCCTGGAAGATCATAATCTGTTTCGGTGTATTTGAAATATGGTCCTCGCCGCGGAGCACGTGCGTCATTTTCATTAAGTAATCATCGATCGCTACTGCAAAATTATACGTCGGTGTTCCGTCTTTTTTAACGATAACAAAGTCGCCGATGCCGTCTGATTCAAAAGAGATCTCGCCTTTTACGATATCGTCAAAAGCAATGATTTTCCCTTCCGGCACACGGAAACGGATGCTCGGCTGTCTGCCTTCGGCTAAAAACTTCTCCTGCTCTTCTTGAGTCAGGTTTCTGTGTTTGCCGGAGTAGCGCGGCATTTCTCCACGGGCAATTTGTTCTTCACGCTCTTTCTCAAGCTCTTCTTCCGTACAGAAACATTTATAAGCAAGCCCTTTTTCAAGAAGCTCTTCATAGTATACTTTGTAAATATCGTTACGTTCAGACTGGCGGTACGGGCCGTATTCTCCGCCGACGTCCACACTCTCATCCCAGTCCATACCCAGCCATTTTAAGTAATTAAGCTGACTTTGCTCTCCGCCTTCAATATTCCGCTTTTTGTCGGTGTCCTCAATGCGGATAATAAATTTCCCGCCTTGGCTGCGGGCAAATAAATAGTTAAAAAGCGCCGTTCTGGCGTTACCGATATGCAAATGTCCGGTCGGACTCGGTGCATAACGAACACGTACTTCATTTCCCATGTTCAAATACTTCCTTTCATCTCGTCTGTAGCCTCAAGCCGAATATATGTATCTATTCTACCACCAAATAGACCGGGCATCAAAGCAATGATCAGGCTTTTTGGATCAGTACAGTCGCCTGTGCCGCAATTCCCTCCGCTCTGCCTGTAAACCCGAGCTTTTCTGTTGTCGTTGCTTTTACGTTAATCTGGGAGACGTCTGCCTCAAGGCCTTCCGCTATTCTTTTTCTCATATCATCAATATGCGGGGCCATTTTCGGTTTTTGCGCAATAATCGTGCAGTCTAAATTTCCAAGCACATAACCTTTTTCTTTTACGATGTTCCAGACATGCTGAAGCAGCTTGAATGAATCTGCATCCTTAAACTCAGGATCAGTATCCGGAAAATGCTTGCCGATGTCCCCTTCGCCTACAGCTCCGAGACACGCGTCAGCCACTGTATGCAGCAAAACATCAGCATCGGAATGCCCGAGCAGCCCTTTTTCATACGGAATTTCAATTCCGCCGATGATAAGAGGGCGGCCCTCCGTTAACTGATGTACGTCAAATCCTTGTCCGATTCTAAACATTATGATTCCCACTTTCCGCTTTCATGATTGCTTCCGCTGATATTAGATCATCAGGCGTTGTCAGCTTTATATTGGTATAGCCGCCTTCCACGACATGCACTGAACAGCCGTCAAGCCGCTCGACGAGGCTGGCGTCATCAGTACCTAAAAACCCTCTGCTTTCTGCTTCTATATGCGCCTTCTTTAATAAAGAAAGACGAAAAGCTTGCGGCGTTTGGACGGCCCACAAGCTTGAACGGTCAAAGGTCTCCACAACTTGGGAGCCTTCAACCCGCTTTATCGTGTCTTTCACAGGAACAGCCAGGACAGCCGCTCCCGTCTGCTCTGCTGTTTCAACGAGCTTATCAATATGTTCGTGTGTGACAAACGGGCGCGCCCCGTCATGAACAAGGACAACAGACTCTTTGTTGATCGCTTTCAGCCCTTCATAAACGCTGTGCTGACGCTCTTGCCCTCCAGCGACAAGCTCGATCTCCGTTCCGATCGGAAACCGAGCAAGCAGCTGATGAAAATCCTCCCGCTCACTCTCATTTATCGCCAGAATGATTTTTTTGCATGGACGGTGGCTTTCAAATACCCGTAATGTGTGAATGATAACGGGCGTTCCTTTTAAGCTGATCAATAGCTTATTTTTCCCAGCCTTCATCCGTTTCCCTTGTCCGGCGGCCGGGATGACTACAACATACTCCATCATTTTCTCCCTCTAAAGAGCCTTCTCCAACAGCTTAGGCTTGGCAAAAATCATTCGTCCCGCCGCTGTCTGCAGTACGCTGGTTACGAGCACATCAATATGCTTCCCTATATAATTACGGCCCTCTTCAACGACAATCATCGTGCCGTCATCTAAGTAAGCCACACCCTGATTATGCTCTTTCCCGTCCTTAATCACTTGCACGTTCATCTCTTCACCCGGAAGCACAACCGGCTTCACTGCGTTTGCAAGGTCATTAATATTCAGTACTGCAACCTTCTGAAGCTCACATACTTTATTTAAGTTAAAATCATTCGTTACCACGACGCCGGATGTCAGCTTCGCAAGTTTGACAAGCTTACTGTCAACCTCTTGAATGTCTTCAAAGTCACCCTCATAAATTTCGACCGTTATATCCAGCTCTTTCTGAATACGATTCAAAATATCGAGGCCGCGGCGTCCTCTATTGCGTTTTAATACATCTGAAGAATCGGCGATATGCTGTAATTCCTCAAGCACAAACTGAGGAATGACAATGACTCCCTCTAAGAAGCCGGTCTGGCAAATATCTGCAATTCTCCCATCAATAATAACACTTGTATCCAAGATTTTCAGCCTTTTATCCTGCTCTTCCTGCTCCTCGTCACCACTTCCTTTTTTCTTCTGCATTCTTGAAGAAATGGAGAACAGGGTGATGAGCTCATCCTTTTTCTTAAATCCGACCTGGAAGCCTAAATAACCGAGAAAGAAAGCTAAAAAGACCGGAATGATGGTGCTGAATATGCGGTACGGTATATTGTCAAGCGGAATCACGTTTACAATGAGATATGCGATGATAAGTCCAAAAACCAATCCGAGACTTCCAAATAACAGATCCGGCACCGGGGCTCTCAGCAAAGAATCTTCAATCCATTTTACCCAATTAATCACATATTCTGTTGTCCACATACTGATGAGAAAAAAGATAATAGCACCAATTGCCGCAGACGTATATGCGTTTGTTATCAAAGGTATGTCCTGTATATTTGACAGTACAAACAATTCAGGTATTAAAAAGATACCAACAACGCCGCCAACAATAATGAAGAACGCCTGAACTATTCGTTTTAACATACCTCCACCTCCTTTTAAAAAACATTTTTTTATGAAGGCTGTCGAAGCCTACAAATATCAGAATAAACAAAAACTAACAATAATATACCCGTATTCACACAGGTTTAACCGAAACTCAAAGCTGTCTGTCGATATAATGTTTCTCTTGCAGACGTTTTAAGCCTTTTTTAATTTTTTGGGCCCGCACCTCGCCTATACCCTCAACATCATCCAGTTCTTCAGCGCTGGCTTCCGTAATACTAGGCAAAAATCCAAACGCCTCTACTACATTTTCAACAATCGGCATCGGCAGACGCGGTATTTTATTCAGCAGCCTGTACCCTCTCGGCAGCACATAATCATCGAGATTAGTAGAGGCCGGGTATCCGAGCAGCTTAAACAAAATGGAATCATCAAGCAGATCATAGCTGGACATATCCTGAAGCTCTTTTAATAGCACAAATGGGTCCTTAATTTTTTCTTTTACATAATCCTTGATGAAAAGAGCCGCTTCTTCCTCCATATCCGTAATCAGCTCGATCACCTGCAAGCGGATTAAATGGCCTTCCGTTCCAAGCTCTTTAATATACATATTGATTTCATTTTTAATACGAAGCACCATTTCATAACGATGCATGACAGACAGCACGTCACTGAACGTCACAAGCTCCTCAAACTCTAAAGCGTTTAAAGCCGTGATCGTTTTGTCTAAAATGGTTTTATATTTCTCAAGCGTTTGAATGGCTTGATTTGCTTTTGTTAAAATGAAACCGATATCCTTTAGTGTATACTTCATGTTTTCCTGATATAACGTAATGACGTTTCTCCGTTCAGAGATCGCGATGACCAGACAGCCCGTCTGCTTTGCTACACGTTCTGCCGTACGGTGTCTCATTCCTGTTTCTGAAGAAGAAATTGTCGCCTCCGGCATGAGCTGCGTATTCGCATACAGGATTTTCTGGCCGGAATCGCTTAAAATAATGGCTCCGTCCATTTTTGCCAGCTCGTATAAATGAGCGGGCGCGAATGATGTATTAATATGAAAGCCTCCATCCACTACTTCCTTTACTTTATCGTTGTATCCGACAACAATCAGGCCGCCTGTGTTTGCCCGCAGAACATTTTCTATCCCGGCTCTGAGCGGTGTTCCCGGTGCGACAAACTGCAAGATTGCAGACAGGTCAAGCTCTTGTTTCGCCCCTTTTTTCTCTTTTTCCATCTATTATGATCCTCCTAATGAAGTACGAAGCGCTTCGGCAACATTTGCTACTCCGACAACCTCAATCCCTTTTGGTTTTGTCCATCCGTCTAGATTCGCCTCAGGTATTACCATGCGCTTGAAGCCAAGCTTTGCTGCTTCTTTTACGCGCTGTTCTATTCTTGATACCCTGCGGACTTCTCCTGTCAGACCAACTTCACCGATAAAGCAATCTGCAGGATTCGGCGGTGTATCTCTAAAGCTTGAAGCGATGCTGACGGCCACGGCCAAGTCAATTGCCGGTTCATCCAGCTTCACGCCGCCGGCGACTTTTAAGTATGCATCTTGATTTTGAAGCAAGAGACCCACTCTCTTCTCCAGCACAGCCATTAATAAGGACACCCTGTTATGATCAATCCCTGTAGCCATGCGGCGCGGGTTTCCAAAACTGGTCGGTGAAATCAGCGCCTGGATTTCGACCAAAATCGGCCTCGTTCCTTCCATAGACGCTACGATACTGGAACCCGAAGCTCCGGCAGACCGCTCTTCTAAGAAAATCTCAGACGGGTTCAAAACTTCCGTAAGCCCCTCTTCCCGCATTTCAAAGATGCCCATTTCATTTGTTGAACCGAAACGGTTTTTGACAGCCCGCAAAATACGGAATGTATGATGACGTTCTCCTTCAAAGTATAGAACGGTGTCAACCATATGCTCAAGCAATCTCGGCCCTGCGATAGATCCTTCTTTCGTTACATGTCCCACGATAAAAATGGGTATGCTGTTTGTCTTCGCGATTTTCATCAATTCAGCGGTACACTCTCTTACTTGTGATACGCTGCCGGGTGCCGACGTAATATCGCTTTGATAAACGGTTTGAATGGAATCAACGACAACAAATGCAGGTTTCATCTCTTGTATAGCAGACGAAATATACTCCATATCGGTTTCAGATAAAACATGTAACGATTGGCTGTTGATCCCAAGCCTGTCAGCGCGAAGCTTCGTTTGTTTCACAGATTCTTCACCAGAAATGTAAAGCACGCTGCCTGCTGTGTCTGCTAACTGAGCGGATACTTGAAGAAGGAGTGTTGATTTTCCGATCCCGGGGTCGCCTCCGATTAACACAAGCGAACCTTTCACAACGCCGCCGCCAAGCACTCTGTTGAATTCGCCGAGCTTGGTTTGAACGCGGGGTTCTTCAGATGTTTCAATTGATGTAATAGGTGATGGTTTTTGTACGGTTTGAACTGAGTGTGAGAAGGCTGCCCGCCGATTCGCCGGCGCTTTTTTTATGGTCTCTTCCACCATTGTATTCCAAGCTCCGCAGCCGGGGCACTTTCCCATCCATTTCGCGGACTCATACCCGCATGAATGGCAGATGAATTTAGTTTTTGATTTAGCCATATATGATGTAAAACCTCTTCCTTATCAAATATTTCTCTATATAACAAAGCGAGGCATACACTTGCTTACTGTATGCCTCATGTTTGTCACTATATTAGTTCGTTTTAGCAGTTGTTTTTACGACAAATTCGCCGTCCTCAACATCAAGAACGATGTGCTGGCCTTTATCAATATTACCTCTGAGCAGCTCTTCTGATAATCGGTCCTCCACATGCTTTTGAATCGCTCTTCTTAACGGACGTGCGCCGTATTCCAAATCGACACCCTCATCGGCTACTTTTGCTTTCGCAGCCTCTGTCAGCTCAATAGAGAGATCTTGTTCTTTCAAGCGTTTTGTTAACTGGTCAGACATAAGTGACACAATGTCTGTAAGATGTTTTTTCTCAAGGGAATGGAAGACGATGATTTCGTCGATCCGGTTGATAAACTCCGGTCTGAAGGCTCGCTTCAGTTCTCCCATGACTTTGTCTTTCATGTCTTTATGGTTTTGCGTCTCATCTTGGACGTTAAAGCCGACGTATTTATTGCGTTTCAGCTCGCTCGCCCCGACGTTTGACGTCATAATGAGAATCGTATTTCGGAAATCAACGGTGCGCCCTTTTGAATCAGTCAGACGTCCGTCTTCAAGCACTTGCAGAAGAATGTTGAACACATCAGGATGCGCTTTTTCAATTTCATCGAGCAGCACGACAGAGTAAGGTTTTCTTCTCACTTTTTCTGTCAGCTGACCGCCTTCATCATAGCCGACATATCCCGGAGGAGAACCGACAAGGCGTGAAGTCGAGTGTTTCTCCATGTACTCGGACATATCCACTCTGATCATCGCTTCCTCATCACCGAAAATTGATTCCGCCAGCGCTCTCGCCAGCTCTGTTTTCCCTACGCCTGTAGGGCCTAAGAAGATAAATGAACCAATCGGGCGCTTCGGATCTTTCAGCCCCGCTCTGGCACGTCTGACGGCCTTCGCAACCGCTACAACGGCTTCATCTTGGCCAATGACACGGGAATGAAGAATATTTTCCATATTCAAAAGCTTATCTGTTTCCTTTTGCGCAATTTTAGAAACCGGGACGCCGGTCCAGCTTGATACAACCATTGCGATATCTTCAACAGATACTTCAGAGTTTTCTTGGCCTTGTTTTTCTTTCCAGGTCTTCTTCGTATCTTCCACTTGTTCTCTCAGACGCTGCTCAGTATCACGAAGCGAAGCGGCTTTTTCAAACTCTTGGCTTTGTACGGCAGCATCTTTCTCTTTCCGTACTTCATCAAGCTTCTGTTCAAGCTCTTTTAAGTTCGGCGGCGTTGTGAATGAACGGAGACGCACTTTCGAACCAGCCTCATCAATCAAATCGATTGCTTTATCCGGCAGGAAGCGGTCTGAAATATAACGGTCTGACAATTTAACCGCCGCTTCAATCGCATCATCTGTAATGGATACACGGTGGTGCGCTTCATAACGATCACGCAGGCCTTTCAGTATTTGAATGCTTTCATCTGCTGACGGCTGATCAACTTGGATCGGCTGGAATCGGCGCTCTAAAGCGGCATCTTTTTCAATGTATTTACGATATTCATCAAGCGTTGTCGCACCGATGCACTGAAGCTCGCCGCGCGCCAATGAAGGCTTTAAGATATTTGACGCATCAATTGCGCCTTCTGCTCCTCCGGCTCCGATTAACGTGTGAAGTTCGTCAATGAATAAGATAATATTGCCGGCCTGGCGTATTTCATCCATGACCTTTTTCAAGCGGTCCTCAAACTCGCCGCGATATTTCGTGCCGGCTACCACTGTTCCCATATCTAGGGTCATCACACGTTTATCGCGTAAAATTTCCGGAACTTCGTTATTAATGATTTGCTGTGCAAGTCCTTCAGCAATCGCTGTTTTACCGACTCCGGGCTCCCCGATCAATACAGGATTGTTTTTCGTTCTGCGGCTCAGCACTTCGATAACGCGCTGAATTTCTTTGCTGCGTCCAATAACCGGGTCAAGGCTGTCTTCCTTAGCAATCGCAGTTAAATCACGTGCTAAGCTGTCAAGTGTCGGAGTGTTCGCATTGCTGTTCGTACCTGCAGCAGATGATCCCGTTTCGTTGCTTCCGAGCAGCTGAAGCACTTGCTGTCTTGCTTTGTTCAAGCTGACACCGAGATTATTCAGAACCCTTGCTGCCACGCCTTCACCTTCACGAATCAGTCCAAGCAGAATATGCTCTGTACCGACATAGGAATGGCCCAGTTTTCTCGCTTCATCCATACTTAGCTCAATGACCTTTTTTGCCCTTGGGGTATAATGAATAGTTTGAGACATTTCCTGTCCCCGTCCGATTAAGCTTTCTACTTCTTTTTGTATTTTATCTGAACCAAGCCCAAGTGCCTGGAGCGCTTTTGCCGCAATCCCTTCGCCTTCGCGAACCAAACCTAACAAAATATGTTCAGTACCGATATTGTTATGACCTAAGCGGAGTGCTTCTTCCTGTGCTAATGCCAATACCTTTTGCGCTCGCTCTGTAAATCTTCCAAACATCATATCGAATCATCCTCCTGTCTATTTGCACTCGTTTCTAAATGCAGCCTTTCCCTGATTAGAGCCGCTCTTCTCACGTCTCTTTCGTTCGGCCGTAATGCACCGCCCGAATACTGCTGCAGAAAACCAGGCTGAGTCAAAATCATCAGTTCATTAAGTATATTGCTGGATAGGTCTTTAATGATACCCAAGTCTATCCCCAGCCGAACGTCAGAAAGGCATTTTGCCGTTTCCTTCGATTCAATCATCCGGCAGTTGGATAAAACTCCGTAAGATCTGAATACCTTATCCTCCAATTCAATCTTAGAGGTTTGATAAAGCGCTTCTCGGGCAGAGCGTTCCTGCTCAATCAGTTGGGCAGCCACACTGTTCAAATCATCGACAATATCCTGTTCTGATTTTCCGAGTGTGATTTGATTTGAAATTTGAAAGATATTTCCTAATGCTTCGCTGCCTTCCCCGTAAATTCCTCTCACAACCAAGCCTAATTGGTTAATTGCCGGTATAATTCGATTCATTTGCCTAGTTAACACAAGTGCAGGCAAATGCATCATGACCGAAGCCCTTAATCCCGTCCCTACATTTGTAGGACAACTCGTTAAGTATCCTCTCTTTTCCCCAAAGGCGTAATCTACTTTCTCCTCAATCCAGTCGTCAACCTGGTTTGCTGCCTTAATAGCATTGAGAAGCTGAAAGCCCGGGAAAAGGCATTGAATTCTAATGTGGTCTTCTTCATTTAACATGACGCTGACTTCTTCATTTTCAGACAGCAGACAGCCTCCGAAGGGGGATTCGATTAAATGAGGGCTGATGAGATGCTTTTCCACCAGCACACGTTTCTCCAAAGGTTGTGCCTCACTCATTCTGATTAAAAGAAATTTACCGATATCGGGCAGTTCTTTTCCTGAAAAATGTTCTTCAAATTGCTCAATAATGGATGAGGCTTCTTCATTTGTATATCGGGCAGGAAACCTTATATTTTCAAAGTTTCGGGCCAACCGTATACGGCTGCTGAGTACAATGTCACTTTCAGGCCCCTTCCGCTTCATCCAACTGCTTAATGCGTCCTGAATAAAATGCTGGAGCGACATTACCCTTGTTCCTCCTCACTGTCTGTGCTTTTTAATTCGTGCTCTAATGAACGGATCTGATCCCTTACTTGTGCGGCTTTTTCAAACTCTTCATGATGTATCAATGATTCGAGTTCCTTTTTTAACATTTCCATTTGCCGTCTCACATGAAGGTTCCCGCCTATGCGTTTCGGAATTTTCCCTGCATGAACCGTATTTCCGCTGTGGACTTTACCCAATATCGGAGTAATTTGACTGTAGAATGTGTTATAACATTCCGCACAGCCGAACCGCCCTGTTTTTCTAAATTGCTGAAAGGTCATACCGCATTTTTTACAAGCTGAACCATGTTCTGAGTAGCTGAACATCTGGGATCCGGTATTTTGAAATGAAGACTCCATATTCAGCAGTCCTGACAATAAATTATGAATTGAGAACCCTTGATTTCCACTTATTCCGTATGCATCATTATTTTCTTTTGCACATTGTTCACAAATATGAACTTCTTGTTTTTCTCCATTAACAACTTTTGTAAAGTGAAAAGTGGCTGGTCTCTCATTGCACTCTTGACAAATCAATCTTTTCACCCGCTTACTTTAGTTTTAAAGATGTCAGCATTGCTTTCATCATTCTGGCTCTCAGTTCATCCCGTTCCGGCAGATCAATATATAAAACTGAGCGATCCATTACACTCACCATCATTTTAGCTTCTCTTTCGGAAATAACCCCGTCCTCTAACAGTCTGAGAATAATGTCATCAGAGGCTGCCTGAGACAAATGGGTGTGAATCTGCGAAATAATATTGTTGATGAGGACGACTTCGTTATTCATTTTAACTTTAATGATTCGAATATAACCGCCGCCTCCCCGTTTGCTTTCAACAATATATCCTCTTTCGCTTGTGAATCTGGTGTTGATGACATAATTAATTTGGGAAGGAACACACTGAAATTTATCCGCAATTTCACTGCGTTTGATCTCTAAAATTTCCCTGCCATTTTGATCTAATACTTGCTTTAAGTACTGTTCAATAATGTCAGAAATATTATGTCCCACTCAACCCCCTCCTTTATTGACTTTGACTATATTTGACTTTAATCTTACTATAAGGTGTTTCTCAAAATTTTTCAACTGTATCGCTCTATCTCTATTATTTCCACTTTGCACAGGCGTAAAACCTACTTTTGCAAAATGAACTTTGCGGCTTTTATATTATTATATAGCGAATGACCCATTTCTGTTGCAGAAAAAAACAAAAAAGGCAGCTCACAATGAGCTGCCTTTACGATTGCTTGGCGGCGTCCTACTCTCACAGGGGGAAACCCCCGACTACCATCGGCG
>NZ_JAHXDO010000017.1:0-55008 GCF_019891195.1 Bacillus sp. YC2
TTAAAACTTTGAATTAACAGGTACGTTTTGTCTTGTTTAGTTTTCAAAGATCATTTCGTCTTTCGTTCAAGCGACTTTATTATTATATCTTATCAATCTCTTGAAGTCAACAACTTTTTAAATTTCTTTTTTTCGTCAGCGCCTTGTTCAGCGGCAACGAATAATAATATACCATCCCATAAATAATAGTGCAATAGTTTTTTTGAAAGAAAACCAAAAAAGTTTTTAGGATGTAATATTTTCAAAAAAGCGCCGCACTGGAGTACGACAGAGACGGCGCTTCTTTTATATTAACGGTGTCTCATTTGAGGGAATAATAAAACGTCTCTGATAGACGGAGCATTTGTTAAGAGCATGACAAGACGGTCTATGCCGATGCCCAATCCTCCGGTCGGCGGCATGCCGTACTCAAGAGCTTCAACGAAGTCTTCGTCCATCATATGCGCTTCGTCATTTCCTTCTTCTCTTTCTTTTAATTGCGCTTCAAACCGTTCTCTCTGATCGATAGGATCATTCAGCTCTGTAAATGCGTTGGCGTGCTCACGGCCGACGATAAACAGCTCAAAACGGTCTGTGAAACGAGGGTCCTCTGGATTTTTCTTAGCCAGAGGAGAGATTTCTACCGGATGGCCGTAAATAAATGTCGGCTGGATAAGAGTTTCTTCAATCTTTTGTTCGAAGAATTCATTGATGATATGGCCGACTGTCATTGAATTCGTAATTTCCACACCGTGTTCTTTTGCGTGACCGCGTGCTTCTTCCACCGTCATTTCATTCCAGAAATCCACACCTGTGGCTTCTTTCACGGCGTCAACCATATGGAGTCTTTTCCATTCCGGTTTCAGATCAATTTGCTCCTCGCCGTATTGGATAGTGGTGCTTCCAAGCACTTCTTGCGCGATATGAGCGACGAGGTTTTCTGTCAGGCTCATGATATCTTTATAATCAGCGTATGCTTCATACAGCTCGATCATAGTAAATTCAGGGTTATGACGGGTAGAGACACCCTCGTTACGGAATACGCGTCCGATTTCGTACACTTTTTCTAAACCGCCGACGATCAGGCGTTTCAGATGAAGTTCAATCGCAATACGCATATAAAGAGGCATGTCCAGCGCATTATGGTGAGTGATAAACGGGCGCGCTGATGCTCCTCCCGGTATGCTGTGCATCGTTGGTGTTTCAACTTCTAAGTATCCGTGGTCATCTAAGTATCTTCTCATCGCTTGGATGATTTTACTGCGTGTGATAAAGGTTTGTTTGCTGTCAGGGTTCACGATGAGATCAAGATAGCGCTGGCGGTAGCGCTGTTCAACGTCTTTTAATCCATGGTATTTATCAGGAAGCGGTCGCAGCGCTTTTGTCAGCAGGACAAAAGATGTTGCTTTGACGGACAGCTCGCCTACATTTGTTTTGAAGACCTTCCCTGTGATTCCGACTACGTCACCGAGATCTGAAGACTTGAAGATTTCGTATTGTTCGTCGCCGACACTGTCTTTTCTTACGTAAATCTGGATCTGCCCTTCTAGATCCTGCAGATGCGCAAAGCCGGCTTTTCCTTTTCCGCGCTTTGTCATCATGCGGCCTGCAATGGTGACTTCAATTGCTTTTTCTTCAAGCTCTTCTTTAGAAAGCTCTTGATAAGCTTCAATGATTTGTTGAGATTGATGTGTTCTTTCGAAACGTTCGCCGAAAGGATCAATGCCGTTTTCTCTCAATTGGTTCATTTTATCGCGTCTGACTTGCAGCTGGTCGTTCAATTCCTCATGATTTTGCTCTTCTTGACTCATTGGTATCACTCCGTTACATTTTGATTTCACGAAAAAGCAGAAAAACTGCCAGCGGTAAGCTGGCAGTGAGCAGCAATAGAGGGTGTATATTAACCTACTTTTGCATCTTGAAGCTCTTTTGCCTCTGCTTCAGCGGTAAATGCATCTAAAAGCTGCACAACTTCTTCACGCTTCTCACATTGGTTGATTTCGTTGCGGACATTCGCATTGCCTCTGACACCTTTCAGATACCAGGCAGCGTGTTTTCTCATTTCTCTGACTGCCACATTTTCGCCTTTTAACTTAATCAGGCGGTCTAAGTGCAGTTTGCATACTGACATTTTTTCACGGACTTTCGGTTCGTCTTTTAACTCACCGGTTTCAAGGTATTGGACCGTACGGTAAATCATCCACGGGTTGCCGAGTGCGGCACGGCCGATCATGACGCCGTCAACTCCTGTTTCCTCAAGCATGCGTTTCGCGTCCTGAGGCGTTTTGACATCACCGTTTCCGATGACGGGAATAGAGACGGATTGCTTCACTTCTTTAATGATATCCCAGTTCGCAGTGCCTTCATACATTTGCACTCTTGTGCGGCCGTGCAGGGCAACGGCTTTTCCGCCGGCACGTTCAACGGCTTGGGCGTTTTTCACCGCATAAATGTGATCTTCATCCCAACCCATTCTCATCTTCACTGTGACCGGCTTATCAACAGCATCTACTACTGCGGATACCATTTCATAAATCTTATCAGGATCGAGAAGCCATTTGGCGCCCGCGTCACATTTTGTAATCTTTGGTACGGGACATCCCATGTTAATATCAATAATATCAGCAGTTGTGTTTTGGTCTACAAACTTCGCCGCTTCCACAAGGGTTTCCTTTTTTCCTCCAAAAATCTGAAGGCTGAGCGGTTTTTCACGTTCATCAATATAAAGCATCCCCATTGTTTTTGCATTGTTGTAAAGGATCGCTTTGTCACTGACCATTTCAGCGCATACCAATCCGGCTCCGAATTCCTTTACAGTCAATCTGAACGCTGAGTTGCAGACACCGGCCATAGGGGCAAGCACAACCCGGTTTTTCAATTGAATATCACCAATTTTAAACATTTTTCCCCTCCTTTCATTTGTCTATTTTTCTGGCGGGGTCAATTCGTCCGCACTTATATTTAAAACATCTGCTGCATCTTGAATGATGGCAGCTGACGGCAATCGGTTTCCGCGTTCAATTTCGCCGACAATAGAAACTGATATACCTAATGCTTTTGCAAATCCTTCTTGAGTATAACCTTTCAGCTTTCTGAATGCACGAATTCGTCTACCCCAGATTTCTGCTTCCATACTCTTACACCTTCTTGGTTTGTTTCAGCGCTTATTGTTATATTATCAGCTTGCGGACAGATTTCTTTTAAAGGCGCAAGGACAAATAAGCGCTCATACATTCTCGGATGCGGAACAATCAGCTGCTCTGTTTCAATATTTTCACGATTATACAGCAAAATGTCAAGGTCTGCCGTTCGCGGTCCCCACCGGACTTCTCTCGTTCTGCCTAATTCGGCTTCGATGCTCTGTGTCAGATCCAGAAGTGCAAAAGGAGAAAGAGAGGTCTTGATTTCAACCGCCATATTGAGAAACTGATCTTGATCCTCGTACCCGACGGGGTCTGTTTCATATATTGAGGACACCTTCGTCACCGTTACATGCTGGTGCTGCCCGAGCATTGCCACGGCTTGCCGCAAATAGCGTTCACGGTCGCCTATATTTGATCCGAGGCCGATATATGCCGTATTGTTCATGATTTCTTTCTCGTCATTTCAATTGCTACCGATTTATAATGACCCGGGATCGGCGGATCGGGTTTAATGACTTTTACCGTGCATTGGCGTACCGGGTCAAATTTCTTGAGGACGGTGTCCGCAATCCGTTCCGCCAGCGTCTCCACCAGATTGACAGGTTCGCCCTCTGCGATTTCCCGGCAGACGCTGTAAAGCTCCGCATAATTAATGGTATAAGCCAGATCGTCAGTTTGTCCCGCTTTGCTCAAATCAAGCTCAGCTGTGAGATCTACCTTAAAGCGCTGCCCCAGTTTGTTTTCTTCTTCAAAAACACCGTGGTATCCGTAAAACTCCATACCTTCTACATAGACTTTATCCATGATGTACGCCTCCTTTATTCAACATAGCATCCATCATCTTCGCCATCCTTGCGATTTGTTTCACATCGTGCACTCGGACAATGTCAGAGCCCTTCTGGATGCCAAGACATACTGTCGCTCCCGTCCCCTCGGCTCGCTCCTCAGGAGGAAGGTCAAGCACACGGCCGATGAATCTTTTTCTTGAAGCAGCGAGAAGCAGCGGGTATCCCAAGTTGCTGAACAGTTCAAGCTGGTTCATGACGGCCAGGTTGTCCTCATATGTTTTCGCAAAACCAATCCCCGGATCAAGGATGATATTTTTATCTTCAACACCGGCTTCCGCCGCGATCTTTACGCTTTCCATCAAGTCGGCGAGCATATCGGGAATTAGGTCGTTATAGTTTCTCTCCTGCCGGTTGTGCATTAAGATAATCGGAACGCCATGGGCTGCCGCTACTGAGGCCATGTCAGGGTCGCCCTTTGCTCCCCAGATATCATTAATGATGGAGGCTCCCGCCTTTACCGCTTCATCTGCCACAGAAGCTTTGTACGTATCGATAGAAATCGGAACGTCCAATTCATTTGTTATCCGCTCAATCACCGGAATCACCCGTGACAATTCTTCATCGACAGATACAAATGATGCGCCCGGTCTGGTCGATTCACCGCCGATATCAATAATATGAGCGCCTTCCTCGGCCATTTTCACTGCATGCATGAGAGCTGTTTCCGTACTGTCGAATTTACCGCCGTCAGAGAAGGAGTCAGGCGTTACATTTAATATCCCCATAACGAGCGTCTTCTCTTTATAAGATAGAACGCCTTTTTTTGTATGAATCAGTTTGGGCTGTTCAATCGTTTGCTGCGCCATTTTGTTCCTCCTTCTGTTAGTTCATTTTGTATATTTCTTGCTGATACAGCCTTTGGAGCCATTGTACTGTCTCTCCGCATGCTCCCGAAAACCGCACTTCCTCTATTTTAGAAAACGGAATGATCTCGAGAACAGAGTTTGTCATCCACGCCTCATCCGCCTCCAGCATTGATTGAAAAGGGAATCGGCCTTCGATAACTTCCGTTCCCTGACGTCTCATTTCGCCGATCACAAACTGCCTTGTCACACCGTCAAGTATGCCTGTATCCAGAGAGGGTGTATACACGGTGTTTCCTTTGCGCCAAAAGACATTGGAAACAATGCCTTCTGCGACATCCCCTTCTTCAGTCAAGAAAATCCCTTCATATTTAGGGTCATTGCCAATTTCCTGTTTGGCGTACATGTTGTTTAAGTAGTGATGGGATTTTAACCGAAATGGCCCTTCAGGTGTGTTCCTCCGAATTGAGAGGAGCCTTCCTTCTTTTTGATCAGGCAGTGTTTCAGGGTTCAGCGGGTGGACAAAACAAAGGACTGTCGGTTTTTCATAGGTCTGAGCGGCAAAGCCTTTTTCACTGATTCCAGCTGAAATGTTAAGCCTGACCCGCGCGCTGCCGTCTTTTATGTCATTCAAAAGCAAAAGCTTATCCAGCATATCAAGCAGCTCCTGCCTGCTGACGTCATATGCAATCTGCACGTCACGAAGCGCCCGTTTCAGCCTGTCGATATGACCGTCCAACAGAAAAGGCCGGCCCCGATAAAGCCTGAACGTCTCGAACACGCCGATTCCGTACAGATAGCCATGGTCAAAAGGAGAAAGTACTGCTTCTTTCTCCTCTATATATTGACCATTCAAATATATAATCACACCGTCACTTCCTTCTCGCGGTGCGTCTCAATAAAGTTTCTGAGCATTTCCTTTCCGAAGGAGGTCATGATCGATTCAGGGTGAAATTGGACGCCTTCGATAGGCAGTTCATTATGGCGGATTGCCATAATTTCTCCTTCTTTTGTCTGTGCGGATACCGTAAAACAGCTCGGTAATGTCTCCGCTTTGACGATAAGTGAATGGTAACGGGTCGCGACCAGCGGATTTTGCAGGCCTTTAAATAGCGTCTTCCCGTCATGCATGATTTCTGATGTTTTACCGTGCATAAGCCGTTCCGCTCTGATGACGTCGCCGCCAAAAACCTGGGCAATTGACTGATGCCCGAGGCAGACACCGAAAATCGGAATGCTGCCTGCGAAATGTTTGATGGCTTCAAGGCTGATCCCCGCCTCGTCAGGACTGCACGGCCCCGGTGAAATCATTAAGAAATCCGGCGACAGCTCTTCGATTTGCTCGATCGTAATCTCATCATTCCGTTTGACGATCAGCTCTTCCCCAAGCTCTCCTAAATATTGAACCAAGTTATACGTAAATGAATCATAGTTGTCAATCATTAATATCATCTCTGCTCACCTCATCTGATTTTTGTCTCTTCTGCACTCAGCTCTAACGCTTTTTTCATTGCAAAAGCTTTTTTAAACGATTCCTTATATTCATGCTTAGGAACCGAATCAATGACCACTCCTGCGCCGGACTGCATAAAAGCATGTCCTCCTGCTGCATAGATCGTCCGAATCACGATGTTAAACTGCAAATCACCATTAAATCCGAACCAACCTATAGAACCAGTATAAAGCCCTCGTCTTGTCGGCTCAAGCTCTTCTATAATTTCCATCGTTCTCACCTTAGGCGCTCCGGTGATCGTGCCGCCGGGGAAGACCGCGTGAATGATGTCTACCGCGTCATATCCGTCTTGCAGTTCCCCCTGTACATTTGACACGATATGCATAACGTGGGAGTACTTTTCTATCGCCATAAATTCGTTCACACGAACGGAGCCGTAGCGGGATACACGCCCGAGATCATTTCGTTCCAGATCCACAAGCATTACGTGTTCCGCACGTTCTTTTTCATTATGAATTAACTCGTCAGCCAGCGCCTTGTCTTCAGCGTCATCTTTTCCTCTGGAACGCGTTCCTGCGATCGGCCTCGTTTCAAGCTTCTTCCCTTTTTTCGTTACCAATAGCTCAGGCGAGCCGCATATCACTTGAAAGCCTGGTGTTTCTAGGTACGCCATATAAGGTGACGGATTGACGTCTCTTAAGTGCTTATACACCTCATAGGGATGGGCTGAAAGGGGCTGAGATTGCCGAGTGGACAAATTAACCTGAAATACATCCCCGCTCGCGATGTATTGCTTTATTTTTTCTACCGCTTGTGAGAAGCCTTCTTCAGTAAACGGAGAAGCATAAGATCCGTCTCCGTCTTGCTTCAGCGTCTGGCTGGGCACATTTTTCGTCTGGCGGGACTGCCACATTTGCTCTAACTCGGTAAGCTTTGCTTCGGCCAGCTCCTCATCTCCATCATCGGTATGGGTAATGAGCCATAACGCTTCCTCCATGTGGTCGTAAACAGCCACATCATCAAATACGAGAAAATAAATATCGGGCGTTTCCAGATCATCTAAGGAAAGCATTTTAAAATGCTCAATATACCGGGCGTAGTCGTAACTTATAAAACCGATCGCTCCGCCTTGAAAGTCCGGGAGTTCTTCTTTTGTTTCAGTTCCCAGCGTCTGAAACCAGCTGTGAAAGGCACGCAGCGGGTCACCTTCTTTAAACAGCGTTTCCCCTTTATGCTTAATCGTTGTAATCCCGTCTTTCCCTTTTACGGACGCAATCGGATCTAGACCGGCTATGCTGAATCTTCCCCCTCTCGCACTCTCAAGCAAAACATGCCGCTTTCTCAATTTCGCAAGGTTTTCATATTGTTGTAAGAAGTCTTGTTTTTTAAAAGGTACTTTTCTTCCTGCCGGTCTGCGTTGTGCCATCGTATCAATCCTCTGCTTCGTTTTTCTCTTAGTTTTATTTTAAAGCAATCACGTGAGTGAAAAAAGTGAATTTCTCTTCCAACCATAAGATTCGAAGCGATTTTTGGATTTAAGATACTTCGGGCACAAAAAAACTCCCGGAATAACCGGGAGCCGCGTGTGTTTTTTCTATTCAAACTGATAAAGCGGCGTGCTTAAGTAACGTTCTCCGTTACTCGGGATGATGGCAAGCACTTTTTTGCCTTTCCCCAGTTTTTTCGCAATTTCCAGAGCGGCGTAAATCGCTGCCCCTGAAGAAATACCGCCAAGGATTCCTTCTTCTTTTGCCGTTCTGCGGGCATATTCAAATGCATCCTCATTTTGTACGGGAATGATTTGATCATAGATTTCTGTATTTAATGTTTCCGGCACAAAGCCTGCTCCGATCCCCTGAATTTTGTGAGGGCCCGGTTTTCCGCCGGAAAGCACCGGTGAATCAGCCGGCTCTACAGCATAGATCTTGATGGAAGGATACGCTTTTTTCAGCACTTCGCCTGCCCCAGTGATGGTTCCGCCTGTACCGATCCCGGCAACGAACGCATCAAGCTGGTCTTCTCCAAACTGTTCTACAATTTCTTTCCCTGTCGTTTGACGGTGGATTTCAGGATTTGCCGCATTGTTAAACTGCTGAGGCACGAAATAACCGTGCTCCTCCGCAAGCTCTTCTGCTTTCTTAATGGCACCCTTCATTCCTTCTGCACCAGGGGTGAGCACAAGCTCCGCTCCGTATGCACGGAGAAGATTGCGGCGCTCTATACTCATAGTGTCAGGCATTACGAGGATCGCTTTTAAGCCTTTTGCCGCTGCAACCATCGCAAGCCCGATTCCTGTATTTCCGCTTGTCGGCTCAATAATTGTGTCTCCCGCTTTTAATTTGCCTTCTTTTTCAGCGGCTTCGATCATCGCAACTCCGATACGGTCTTTTACGCTGCTGCCCGGATTCATATATTCAAGCTTCAGATATACGTCTGCACTGTTTTCGTCCGTCAGACGATTTAATTTTACAATTGGAGTATTTCCGATTAATTCAGTAATAGAATTTGCAATACGCACCATCTTGGACACCTCAATTTCCGACTAATTTTATTGGTATTATGTATATAACTTATCAATTTCAAAATTTTTTGTCAATCATTTAGTTCTTTTATCCTCATAAAACCAGGAGACTCCAGCCTCTTTCCACAACGTTTTAACTGTCGCCTTGTCACCTAATTGATCCATAGCGATTTGTCTTCTGATTTGGCTCTTTACTTCATTGTATGAGAAAGTTCGCGCTTTAAGCTTTTCTTTCAGCTGAATGACGGCATAACCCGCAGAAACTTTGATCGGTTCAGAGGACCATTCGTTTTCCTTAAGATTTTTCGCTTCTGTAATATAAGCGGACGGGATATTGTCCTGGTTTTCTGTTACAAAACCGAGGTCTCCTCCGTATTGGGATGTATATCTGTCTGTTGAGCGTTCGGCGGCAACGGCTTCAAAACTGGAACCGCCCTTCAAATCAGCCAGCACCCGTTCCGCCTCATTCTCGCTTTTCACAACGATATGCCTGATTCTGTAGGAGTCATCAAATTGGTACAGTTCTTTATTTTTATTATAGAATGATTGCATTTCTTTATCCGAGATATCGATGTCCTTCGTTAACAGCTCTTCCAGCAGAATATTGTAGCGTATCTGGTCTTTCCATTCTTTTTCCGTTACATGGTCATCTTCGTAAAATGAATTATTGACGGCTTTAATTAAAAGGAATTCGCGTTCAAGTTCGCTGTTTGATACTGTGAGCTTGTTCTTTTTTGCAAGCTCTTCTACCACTTCAGTGTTAATCATGTCTTCCAGCGTTGATTTTCCGTATTGATCCTCCATTTTTTTCATCCACTCTTGTCTGGTGATATTTTTATCACCGATAGAGGCGATGGATTCTTCAGATGATCCTGCGGCTTGGGATTTCGTTAACTTATACGCAATCCCCACGCTGCATACTAACAGCGCTCCTACAATAAGCGTCAAAAATGTTCTTGATTTCAAATTCTACCCCGTCCCTTTTTTAAATTAAAACAACCCGCTAAAGAGCTAGCGGGTTGTTTCGTCACGAAGCTCTTCCAGTTCTTCTTTTGTAAATAAATAATTCTCATTACAAAAATGGCAAACCGCTTCGGCTTTTCCGTCTTCTTCTATCATATCTTGAATTTCTTTTTTGCCTAGTCCTAAAATGGCTGTTTGGAAACGTTCTTTGGAACAAGAACAGTGAAATTTGACCGGCATTGATTCAAGAACTTCCGGTTTTTGTCCTAATACTTCTTCTAAAATTTCTTCCGGTGTCAGGCCTTTTTGAATTAATTTTGAGATCGGTTCGACCTGCAACAAGCGCTGTTCGATTGTTGAAACGGTCTCCTCATCGGTTCCCGGCAGAAGCTGAAGAATGAATCCGCCCGCCGCCAGAATGGTGTTGTCAGGGTTCACTAGCACCCCTACACCGACAGAGGATGGCACTTGCTCTGATGACACGAGGTAGTAAGTAAAGTCGTCACCAAGTTCACCTGACACAATTTCTACTTGGCCCGTAAAGAATTCCCGCAATCCTAAGTCTTTTACCACACTCAGCGTCCCATCTGTTCCGACGGCGCGTCTGACATCCAGTTTGCCTTGTTCATTAAGATCAAAATGAACGTGCGGATTTGATACGTATGCTCTGACTTCGCCCTTTGCATTTGCATCCGCGACAATGGCTCCGATCGGTCCGCCGCCTTCTACCTTTACTGTCAGTTTGTCTTCTCCTTTTAACATGGCTCCGAGCATAAGAGACGCCGTCATCGTCCGCCCTAAAGCCGCTGAAGCGGTCGGCCATGTGTCATGCCTTCTTTGCGCTTCGTTTACCATATCCGTTGTTCTGGCCGCATAAGCCCGTACTTTACCGTCAAATGCGATTGCTTTAATTAAATAATCCATAGTTACCTCCTATACATGACCCACACGATTGCGTTCATAAATAATTTCTAATCCTTTTAGAGTGAGAAACGGGTCAACAATGTCTATACAATCTGATTCGTTTGCGATTAATGGCGCAAGACCCCCGGTAGCGATGACTTTCGGCTCTTGTTTGGCCTGCCATTTCATACGTTTCACGATGCCTTCAACTTGTCCGACGTAGCCGAACAAAATGCCGGATTGCATCGCGCTTACCGTATTTTTCCCGATAATATTGTCAGGACGCGCTATTTCGATTCTCGGAAGCTTGGCCGCGCGCGAGTACAGCGCTTCAGTCGAAATCGTAATGCCCGGCGCAATGGCTCCGCCCATGTATTGTTTGTTTTCATCAATGTAGCAATACGTTGTCGCAGTTCCAAAATCGACCACAATAAGAGGACTTCCGTACAGCTGAATCGCCGCAACTGCGTTAACGATCCGGTCTGCTCCTACTTCTTTAGGATTGTCATATTTTATATTTAAACCTGTTTTCATACCGGGACCGACAATTTGCGGATCGATATGAAAGTATTTTGTACACATTCTTTCTAAAGAAAACATAATCGGCGGAACAACGGATGAGATAATAATCCCTTCGATCTGTTCAAACATCAGGCCGACATGTTCGAATAAGGAGCGAAGCAGCATCCCGAACTCGTCCTCTGTTTTATGCCTGCTCGTCTCTATACGCCAATGATATTCTAATTCCCCATCATGATATACACCAATCACGGTGTTGGTGTTCCCCACATCTATAACCAGTAACAACCTCTATCACCACTTTTGAATAGTTTCTTATCATTACTTTTTCAACATTCTACAATACCATACACGATCACCGGCTCTTTTGTAAACAAAACGAGACCAGTAAAAAAACCGCCGGTGTATGCCGGCGGTTTTCATATCAGAAAGCGATCTATTCTTTCGAGTCGTCCTTCTTTTCATCTTCTGTTTTAGACAGAATATTAACTTTCACATCGTCTTTTTTGAGATGGTCATCTGAGAAATTGCGCTCAGGGAGTTTTCCGTGATCGATGAGATGCTTGATTTGTTCCGCATCTAACGTTTCAACTTCAAGCAATGTTTGGGCGATCAATTCAAGCTTATCGCGGTTTTCAGTCAGGATCGTTTTCGCGCGCTCATAACATTCTTTAATGATGCGCTGAATTTCCTGATCGATTTCGTAAGCGATTTGATCACTGTAGTTTTGCTCGTTATTGAAATCCCGGCCCAAGAATACTTGGCCGCCTTGAGATTGACCGAATTGAAGCGGTCCGAGTTTTTCAGACATACCGAACTCTGTCACCATTCTTCTGGCGATATTCGTTGCCCGCTGGAAGTCATTGTGAGCTCCCGTGCTGACCTCGCCGAAGATAATTTCCTCAGCAACGCGTCCGCCTAAGAGACCGACAATTTTATCGAGAAGTTCAGGCTTTGTCTGGAAGTACCGATCTTCTCTAGGAAGCATGACCGCATATCCGCCTGCTTGACCCCTCGGAACGATCGTTACTTTGTGGACCATATCGGCTTCGTCTAATACAAGTCCGATTACGGTATGGCCGCCTTCGTGGTAAGCCACGATATTGCGTTCTTTTTTCGAAATGACGCGGCTCTTCTTCGCAGGCCCCGCAATGACGCGGTCCGTCGCTTCATCAATGTCGCGCATATCGATTTTTTTCTTGTTTTGACGGGCAGCAACGAGCGCTGCTTCGTTAAGCAGGTTTTCTAAATCGGCGCCTGAGAAGCCAGGTGTTCTTGAAGCAATTGCTTTTAAGTTCACCGTTTCATCAAGCGGTTTGTTTCTCGCATGGACCTGCAATACGGCTTCACGGCCGATGACATCCGGACGGTCTACCGTAATCTGACGGTCAAAACGTCCCGGACGGAGCAATGCAGGGTCCAGAATATCCGCACGGTTTGTCGCAGCGATAATAATGATTCCTTCGTTCGCACTGAAACCATCCATCTCTACAAGCAGCTGGTTCAGCGTCTGTTCACGTTCATCGTGTCCGCCGCCAAGACCCGCTCCCCGCTGACGGCCCACTGCGTCGATCTCATCGATGAAGATCAAACAAGGCGCGTTCTTTTTCGCGTTCTCAAATAAATCACGCACACGGGAAGCACCGACACCGACAAACATTTCAACGAAGTCAGATCCGCTGATGCTGAAGAAAGGAACGCCTGCTTCGCCGGCAGATGCTCTTGCAAGCAATGTCTTACCGGTACCCGGAGGTCCTACTAAGAGAACACCTTTAGGGATTCTAGCACCAAGCTCGGCAAATTTTCGCGGATCTTTCAGAAACTCAACAACTTCTACAAGCTCTTGCTTCTCCTCATCCGCTCCGGCTACATCCTTAAACTTCACGCGTTTCTTCTCTTCCGTGTACAGCTTTGCTTTGCTCTTGCCAAAGTTCATGACACGGCTTCCGCCGCCCTGAGCTTGATTGAGCAGGAAGAAAAACAGAATAAAGATGATGACAAATGGAATGATGGTCGTTAAAAACGTCACCCATCCGCTTGTTTCTTGTGCGGGATCAACCTTTACGTCCGTCTTTTTAATCGCATTAAATATCTGGTCTGCTCCCTTTCCTTCAGGAACATGTGTTAAAAAGTACTGATCTTTGTCGTATTTTTTCAGCTGCCCTTTAACCTCATAAACACCTCTGACAGGCTGAACCGATACGCTTTCAACTTTACCTTCATCGAGGTTCTTGATAAACGTACTGTACGACATATTTTCTGTTTTCGGGTTTGAGGTCTGGAAGTAACTCACAACCCCGATTACTACTAATAAAATAAGTAAATAAAAAATGGTATTACGGAAGACCCGATTCATTCCTTACCTCCTCCCACAGTAAGCACAACTATGTTCAATAGTACCATAGAAAATCATTCCAATACAACCGATAACCATCTCGGAAGCAGGCAGCCAATCAGCTTTCATAAATCGCCGGTTTTAACACTCCGATGTAAGGCAGATTGCGATAGCGCTCGGCATAATCAAGCCCGTAACCCACAACAAACGCGTCAGGAACTTCAAAGCCCACAAAGTCGGCTTTAATATCCGCTTTTCTTCCGCTTGGTTTATCCAAAAGGGTAACAATCTTAATTGATTTCGCTTTACGATATCGGAAGAGTTCTACGAGATAGCTCAAGGTTAACCCACTGTCGATAATATCTTCAATGATTAAGATGTCCCGGCCTTCTACAGATGTATCCAAATCTTTTATGATTTTTACTTCTCCGGAAGAAACCGTGGAATTTCCGTAGCTTGATACATCCATGAAGTCCATTTCCAAATATGTATCAATATGTTTTAAAAGATCCGCCATAAAAGGAAGAGCTCCCTTTAACACACCGATCGCTAACGGAAACTTGTCGCCGTACTCGCTTGTTAATTGCTCTCCAAGCGCTTTTACTTTCCGCTGGATCTCTTCTTCTGAGATCAGCACTGTTTCAATATCTTGTTTCATGTTAATGCTTGCCCCCTACACTTTTCATGCTGTCTATATTGTAATACAATGCGGTCACTGTTTGAAATCACAAGATCTTCAAAGATGGATTTTTTCAAGCCAGGCAGCCAGATAATTTCACCGCTTGCATCCGTTACAATCGGCCATTCGTTCCGATCTTGCAGAGGCAATTTTTTATCAATAAATATATCCTTTACCTTTTTTGAGCCATTCATCCCTTTAAGTTTCATCCGGTCTCCAGTTCTTCTCGTCCGGACAGTTAAAGGAAATTGCACCTTATTCCTGCTTGTCATAAAAACAGCATTCCCATTTTCGAGATGAGGATCGGCGTAATCTGCGACCTCAATCGTAAAGCCGTTGGGGAGAACAGCCGTCTCTCCTTCAGCTCCGTGCAGCTGCAGCTCAAAGGGAACTTTGTCACATTGCCATTGTTCAAATGTAAACAAACATGTCTGATATGATTTGACCACCCTCAGCCCTTTCGGAAAGTCAAGCACTCCCGACGCGCTGCCGTTTTCAGCCCATTCGAGAAACTGGTGAATATGGCGGGCGGAAAACGTTGATGGAACGTTTTCATAAAGATAGTTTAATATTAGTTGAACTCCTCTTCTTTGTAAAGGTATCGGAAGGGCAAGCAATAGAGAGGAATTGATTTCAACTGATATGTCAGACTTGCTTGTAATAACCTTATTCATTCGTTCTTTCGTTAATGACTGCAAGTATTGCTCATCTTCTGTCAGAGCTTCACTTACCTTTTGAAACATTTTGTGAACGTCAGGCGATTCTTGCTTTAAAAAAGGGAGCACGGTCTTTCTGAATCTGTTTCTTGTATAATCATCTTTTGTGTTGCTCTCATCCGTTCTGTAGCCCAGCCCTTCTTGACGGCAATATTCGAGAATATCATCCTTTGCCACAGAAAGAAAAGGCCTGATCAGAAAGCCGGATTCAAATGCGCGGACGGGCTGCATTCCCAGAAGGCCGGCCCCAAGCGTCCCTTTTGCAAGCCTCATGAGCATGGTTTCGATTTGGTCATCACCATGATGAGCCAGCGCTAAAAACTTCGCTTGATGCTTAACCATCAGATCTTTGAAAAACTGATATCTGCATTCACGCGCGGCAGCCTGCTTATTCAGCTTGTTCTTCTTTGCATATGCAGAGACATCAATCTGTATCGTTTCGCAGATGACGCCTTCCGCTTCGCAATATGCCTGCACAAACCTCATATCTTCTTCAGATTCAGCTCCTCTGAACTGATGGTCAACATGCGCCGCAATGATAACAGAAGAACGCCCGAAGTGCTTGTTCAGCAAACTGAGAAGCGCCATTGAATCAGGGCCTCCGGAGACGCCTGCAATGATGGTTTCTCCCTCTGCCTGAAGATGATATGTTTCAAAAAAATCTTTCACGCTTTTCACAATATCCTCCTCACGGTGAGCAGGTTTTTTAAAGATATACATATCCTATCACTTTCAACCCCTTCAAGCAAAGAAGAAGCATGGCTGTTCACGCCTGACTCGGCTTAGATCAGAAAAAAGACGATATAAGCAAAATAAAGGGCAAGAACGCTGATCAAAATAAGCAGTGTTTCAAACAAACCATTCGATTTTGCCGATTTCTGTTTGGGCTTATATCGTGTTTGAGTAACTGTCCCTTGGCGCGGTTTAACCCGCTGCTGCTTTGGCGGCTGGGCGGCTTTTTTTCTGCTCCCGGAGTTTTGTCCCGCCGTCAGTATGTCATGCTTCATTGCTTCGGCAGACGGATATTGACCGTTTAAAGCAGAAAACAAAACCTTCTTATACTTATTCAAAAACGGATGGCCTTCAATAATAGAACGGAGCTGTTCTTTTGGCTGACTTGTCTTTTTGTATTCCTTTTTTTGCACACAGTGAATCATGATCATCGCAACGGCAAACAGGTCATAGGATGGTTCTGCTTTTCTTGTACCATACCCCCAATACCCCCTGTCGTAAAACTCTGTATACTCTTTAATGGCTCTTCCCTGTTTTGTCGTCCCTCCCACATCTATGCAGCGAATAGCAGCCGGAGGGCCGGTGACAATGAGGTTTTCCGGTTTGAGGTCGCCAAAGACCCATCCCTGCTGATGAAGAACGGATAAGTTTGAAAGAAGCTGCACCATCAGCACCGGAATCCACTCCATGCCCCTACTGCTGATATATTGCGGAAGAAGCGGGCCTTCTATGTATTCCATCACGTAAAAAGATACACTTTTTTTCAATTGCGGTATGAACGCGTCGTCTGCATCAAAAAAAGAAGGCCCCATCGTTTGCGACCGGGCCTTTGAAAAGGATTTTAAGACATTCACTTCAGAGGTAACAGACATGCTGTCGTCACTTACTTTTAAAGCGACATGTCCGTCTGATGCTTCTGCCAAATATACAATTCCGTTAGCCCCTTTACCAAGCTGTTTGAGTAATCTGTAGGATCTGCCGTTCCATTTCCCCTGAATCGCCATTCCCGGTGTCAGACTACATGCCAAACTCGTTAAAGCGTCGTTCATCATCTGCCAACATGCTCCTTCTTGAGCGGATTTTCTCAAATTGCTGCGTCGCTTCTCGAATAGCAGGTCCGGTAGGCGTAATACCGCCGGTCGACAGCTTCGCAAAGAGTGCGGAAAGCGATTCAAGCTTTGGCGTCCAATTCAGCACAAGCTCAACCTCTTGGCTTTTCCCGGGAAATATACACATAGCAAATTCATTATGCCCCGCCCGGGAATTGAGACTGATGGAAAGATCGATCAGCGCTTCCTTCACTGTCGGCAGCTTCGGCGCCATGCTCGCACTCGTATCAACCAGCACAAGCACTTGTAAATGAACCGTTTCTCCGAGTTCATCGACCACTTCCATTACTTCACCGCGTTTTTCCGGAGAAAGCTCCTCCATCTCAACGTTTTTTCCTAAGATTTGTTTAAGCTCTTGATTGACAACACCTTGGAGCGTTTGGGTCATCGCTTTTTTAGTAACCATTTGGACCGTCTGAGACAATTGAGATGCATAAACAACTTGATGCACGCCGCCTCCGGCCATTGCGATGCCTTCGACTTCCTTCATTGCCTCTTGATCAATTGCGTTTTCTTCCATAATTCCAATAACATTCACCGTAATTCCCTGCTCCTTGGCAAAAGCCGCCATAGCGATCGGGTCTTCGCCGTGGTTGGAGCAGCCATCTGTAATCAGCAGAACTTGATTTAAATGTCCCTTATTCACATACATTCCTCCCGGTGAGACGATTAATCACATCTTCGCCAGAAGGGAAATGATTTATACGAAGGGATTATGAAATCTCCTTTTTATTTTGGAAAACAGCCGGCACCGGAATGGATGCCCATTTCGGCGTATTGTGATCAATCCGAATGACCACGACTGTCATATCATCCTCGATTTGGCCCGCGCGCGTTCTGATGACTTCCTCCATCATTAAATCGGCGATTTCCTGCGGGTCCTCTGTTTTTAATCCTTTCATTTTCCGTTTCATCCATAGATCATGATTCTCGACATGCTTCGGTCCTTCGAAAATTCCGTCACTCATCATCACGAGCAGATCACCCGCTTTTAACTGTTCACTCACGACCTCCACATCAAACTCATTAATAATGCCTATCGGCAGATTGCTCGCCTGCACTTTAATGACCTGATCTCCCCGCTTAATAAAGCTTGGCATTGAGCCAACCTTCAGAAACTTACAGCTTGCATCCTGAAGGTCAATAATAGAGAGATCAAGAGTCGAGTAAATTTCGTCTGTCGTCCGCAAAGACAAAATACTGTTGATGGTTTTAATCGCTATCTTTTCATCTATACCTGATTCAAGGATCTTTTCGAGCAGTTTAATCGTCTCATTGCTCTCATAATGAGCCCTCGCTCCATTTCCCATGCCGTCGCTGATCGCGGCTGCGTACTTTCTCGCCCCCAGCTCCATCATGCTGTAACTGTCGCCGGAGACAAGGCCGCCGCCTTTTGCCGCATGGGCCGCGCCTGTCGACACCCGGTAGGACTTGGTCGAACCGAACGCGACATGACTGTAGCCATTCGGATGATTTGAGTGCTGTTCGCTTTTCACGAGAATCTGTTCCTCGAGAATATCAGACAGCATAGGGGCGATAATCTTCTCACTCTCGCCATGGCCCCCGCTGAACGGAATGGTCATTTCAATATCGATATTCCCCTGTTCCAAGCTGTATATCTCCACATGCTGTATCTCAATTCCGAAATGCTGGAGCGCCTCAATCATTTGCTCTTCCTGAATAAAATGCTGTTCCCTTTCCCGCTTTATTTCCCGAGAAAAGTCCGCCATTACCTCAGAAACGCCTAATAGCTGTTCTGCAACAAGCCTTCTGCTGTCCTGAACTTTTCTCTTCAGGGTCAGATGGGCATGATGATGGGCAAGCTCGTCCTCAATCAGCTCTTCAACTTGTCTCGATTTCGAACAATGCTGACTAAACTCCTTTTTCAGCCTGCGGTTCGATGTGTATTGTTTTTCCTCTGTTTCATGCATAACTTGTTTCATTAAATCATATGTTTTATCAAAGTTCTGAACCCAGCACTTGCTTTTTTTATAGCAAGATTGACAGGAATGCTCCGTAATTTTGCTTAAAAAGAGATCAATTTCTCCATCTTCAGCCTGTTCATCAGAAGACGTCTGATGAAATGTAGCGAAGCTCTCCGACAAGGCGTGGAACACATTGGAGAATTGATCCACTTTCTGGGCGGTGACATCTCTGATTTTTCTCGCGTACTGCTGCTGCTCCTGAATGTGCTCAGCAGTGCCCGGTATGTATCGCGCCACCTTTTTCGTGATGGACTGCGGCGTCATTAAAAACAGTGCAACAGCAATCAGAGATTCGTAGAGGGTGGTCATTAATCCGGCCGATCCTTCTCCATATAAAGAAATGAGCAGCGAACCGATCACCAATCCGACGGCTGCACCGGCTTTTTTGCCTTCCTTCAGCAGCCCGCCGAGAAGACCGGAAAACGCAAGCAGACTCATTTGATAAAGATTTCCGATATTGGCAAGCCCGAGGATCAGCCCCGTCACGACCCCTACGGTACAGCCGATACTTGCCCCTCCGACAAAAGAGAAACTCAGCACGACATAGCGGGCCAGGATATGTTCCGCCTGCATTCCTTGAAACGAGACACCTGCAAGCCCCGTCAGTACAGAGGCGATTAAGATCATGAAACAAATGATTTCTTCTATTTTTAAAGATTGTTTGACTTTTTTTATCGTAAAAATCGGAAGGCTTTGCAGAAAGATTAACGTCAAAATAAAGGCCAAGCCCGCTTCGACTACAGCCATCACGTAATCATAGGTTGTAAAGGCTCCGTTTTCTACATACACAAATCCGATTCTGGCAGCTGTCATAGAGAAAAACACAACGATCGGCAGCATTTTCACCCGATCCTGCATAATGAAGGTGCCGATTTTTGAAAAAAGAGAGAAGACGATCAAAGCTGTCAGGATCATTAAAGAATGTTTCGGCGAAATGGTCAGTGCGCCCGCCAGTAAAGCAAGACAAGCATAGAAAGCTTTATCTCTTCTGATCAAAAGCATCGCCCCGAAGAACGGCAGTGCAAAAGGAAGAACCTCAGATAATATGAAAGCCCGTCCGAGTAAAAAGCCGATCACGACATAAATGAAACCCTTATAGAAAAAAAGTGAATGCGCTTGATGGACTGTGAGCTTAGCCGCCTTTTCAAAAAACGATTGAAGTTTTTCCAAAGCTTGTCCGGCCATCGGCCCGTTCACTCTTCTTTCTGCTTTTTCCATTGCTCTCATCCCCCACCTGTTTTATTCGTTGCTAGTCATTATAAATGAAAGCACAGATAGGATTTTGTCAAAAGAAGGTAACGATTTCAAAGAACTCTTCGACGCTTTCTCCCTTGTTCCCCTTTCCTCTCTTATTTCCACCGACATTTCTCAAAAAGTTGTCTAAATATGAAAAAATCGGCTTCTATAACAGAAGCCGATTCGCTTGATGACCCGTACGGGATTCGAACCCGTGTTACCGCCGTGAAAGGGCGGTGTCTTAACCGCTTGACCAACGGGCCTAACAAATATGGTAGCGGCGGAGGGGATCGAACCCCCGACCTCACGGGTATGAACCGTACGCTCTAGCCAGCTGAGCTACACCGCCATATAGGTGCTTATAAGCACAAGTTATATAATACAAAGGTTTCTTAATTCCGTCAACAGAAAGTTTAAAGTTTTAATTTTCTGACTATTAAAAGAAGCATACAAAAAAAAGCACCCGCTGGGATAGACGGATGCCCCATGTATTTATAGAAAGCAGCAAGTTATCCTCTTCTTGCTCCGCGCCCTCCACGTTTTGATTCCGTGTTTCGTTTTAAAGATGATAAGCGGTCTTCGCTATCTTTAAGAAACTTGTTCATTTTCTGTTCAAAAGATTCTTTCGGACGGAAATCATTTCTAGGTCTGGCTTGCGGACGGTCTTTAGCTTTTTTAATTGATAAACCAATTTTCCCGTCTTTTTCAACGTTGATGACTTTCACTTCAACTTGATCGCCGACTTTTAAATGTTCGTTAATGTCTTTGACATAATTATCGGCTACCTCACTGATATGAACGAGACCGGTTGAGCCTCCAGGCAATTCAACAAACGCTCCGAAATTTGTAATACCTGTTATTTTCCCTTGCAACTTGCTGCCAACTTCAATCGACATAAAAAAAGTGCTCCTCCTTAGGCTTATAAAAAGATCGTTTGTTTAATTATACCTAAATAAAAATTTAAGTGTCAACAAGGCTACTTGCTCTTCTTCTCTACATTGAAGAGAATTTCACCTTTTCCTGACATAAACAAGTCTCTTCTGGCAAGCTCTGTGACGTAATCCTCATCCTTTAATTTGGTAATTTCATCTTTTAAATCTGCTTGTTTTGTATTCAAACCTTTGATTTCTTTTTCAAGCTGTGCTTTCTTTTCTTCGTTTGCGCTAAGGGAAGAGGTTTGTGACCACAGAGAACCCGCTAACACAATAGCCGTTAACAACACAAGGGCGCCGAATACAATCAACCGTCTGAAAAGCCCTTTTCGCCTTCTTTTCATGACCTGAGATTGCCGCTCTACCTGCTCTTTATAGTCATTTTGAATTTCAGTTATTGTTCGTTCTCTAGATAGATTCAAACCAGACGGTCCTCCTTTCACCTTTTCAAAATACGTATAATGGTCGATCTGATTGTTATGAATAGTTTCTTGCTCTGTTTTAAAAATCCTGCACCTTTTTGAAAATATCGTTTGAAAGTAAGACGCCACTTTTCAGGAAGAAGTTTCAATATTTGTTTTAACAGAAAATACAGCGGATACAGCAAGAACTTCATGATCTTATAAAGACATAATACGAAAAAAGCAATCATTCGGTAAGAGTATAAAGATATAAACACAACCAGTCCGATCACCAGCTTGAACAGCCCAACGACCGGACGAAACAGCACATGCTGAATGAGCTTTTTGACAAATTGATAAAGAGAAACCGCAAGATGAATGGTGAATTTCAGTATTTTTATATACATTCGTTTACAAAGGCTTTGGTACGTCGCAACGCCCAATAATACAGCTAAGAAAATGTATATCCGGAGTTCTCCCTCATTTACATTGAGCAGCACGTAGAAAAACAGCAGCCCTTGTACAATCCAAAAAAGAATATCGTGGATGAATAACAGCCATCTGGCTGTTTTGGCGCGAATGACAAAAAGCCTGTATGTATCAAGTGACGCTCCGAGCCAGGCGCCCATACCGGCCATTGCCAGCATCGTATAAAATTGTGTCGTCAGCGTCATTTAAACAACTTGCTAAAAAATCCTTTAGCTTTATCCCCTTGCTGCTCGTCTAGATATACAAGGTCAAACACCCTGCCTTTTATGGACACAATTCCCTTTTCCACATCAAGATTTTTCATTTGCAGATTCTCGCCTCTGACCGAAAGCATCCCCATAACCGTTTCCAGCAAAAACTCTTCGTTGTCAAAACTTTCTACATGCTTGACGCCCGAAATGTCTAAATGCTTTCTGCCTTTCATTGTCACGTCATGCTGTTCCGGAACAGAAGAAGAACCTTTTTGCTCATAATATGAATTCATCTATTCAGCCCCCATATCCTCGATACTTTTAGCATTATTACTGCATTGTATGAGGCTGGGGCTTGGTTTAGAACAAGCCTATTCGCCGAGTTTTTCTTCTTTGACGATCGTGTACATGCCTGCGGCTTCCTCTTTTTTCGTCGTTTCTTTCAGCTCGTTCACTTTTACAGTGACAAGCTTTTGGCCGAAACGGACCTTCAGTTCGTCTCCCGCTTTTACGTCAGAGCTGGCTTTCGCCTGATTTCCATTAATGGTGATTCTCCCCTGATCGGCAACTTCTTTCGCCAATGTGCGGCGTTTAATTAATCTGGATACTTTTAAAAATTTATCGAGTCTCATACTAGGATCTCCTCTCCGTTTCTTTTGCCTCATTCCACAGTTTGTCCATATCCTCAAGTGACATATCTGTCAGTTCCAGCCCCTTTGATGCGGCTGTGTTTTCAATATAAGCAAACCGCCTGCGGAATTTGTCGTTTGTCATCGCAAGCGCTTCTTCCGGTTCAATTTTATAGTATCGGCCGACATTGACCAATGCAAATAAAACATCACCGAATTCAGCTTTCAGGCTCAGTCCGTCCGAAATTTCATCGGAAGCCTCAGCAGAAAATTCCTTGATCTCTTCATTCACTTTGTCCCATATTTCTTGAACATGGTCCCAGTCAAATCCGACTTTGGCCGCCTTTTTCTGAAGCTTGGCGGCTTTTGAGAGAGCAGGCAGGGTTTTCGGTACGGAATCCAGCAATGACGCGGAAGTTGTTTGTTTTTCTGCCTTTTTGATTTCTTCCCAATTGGCGACGACATCATGTTCATCCCGAACCTTAACATCTTTAAACACGTGCGGGTGTCTTCTGACCATTTTCTCGCTGATGTCTCTGAGGACATCATCAATTGAAAAATATCCCTCGTCTTCTCCGATTTGGGCGTGCAGCATGACCTGAAGCAATACGTCCCCAAGTTCTTCTATGATATGATCCGTGTCTTCTTCGTCAATGGCCTCAAGCAGCTCGTAGCATTCCTCGATCATATATTGTTTTAAAGACTGATGTGTCTGCTTTTGATCCCACGGGCAGCCGTTCGGCCCGCGAAGCTCTCGGATAATTCTTCGGAATGCAGAGAATTCTTGGTAAAGGAGTTCCTCTTTTTTAATCGGCGGAACGTACACACTTGTTAAGTTATTTATGCCGACACTGCGGTCAAGCTCATATAAAGGAACCTTTCTTATATCCTCTTCCTTGCTTCCCGCTGCGGTCACGATCACCACTTCATAGTCATCCGGCAGCTTCTCCATCAGCGTCAGCTTCACATCTGAAGCGGTCATTTGGTCATAGACCTGACAAATAATCAGATGATGACGCAGCTCAAGCTCATCTGGACTCATCGCTGCCGCATCTGCAAATTGAAGCCCCTCAATCGGGTCAATACGCAACGCGTTAAATGTCGCATCCAGAAAGCTTTGTCCTCCGGCGGTGTGTACGGTTATCTGTTTTTCTTCTTGCCGTTCAAATAACAGCTGAACTGTTTTCTCCGCGACGAACGGATGCCCCGGGACTGCGTAGACGACATCTTCATGTTTCGCTTTTTCAAAAAGAATGTCCGTGATCTCTTCGTAAACGGCTTCGAATTGATCGTGTTTTTCATAAATCTCATCAAAGAAATGAATCTGGGCCGCGGTCTCTCGCTCTAATTCTTTTACTAAAGGGTGGTCTTTCGTTCTCAGATAAAGAGCCTCCGCCTGAGTCAGCAGCTTATGTACGCCAACTGTTAACTGGTCCATGTCTCCGGCGCCAAGACCGACGACTGTAATGTTACCTGCCATGTTTTTCTCTCCTCGTTTTCAATTTGCTTAATGTATTGCCAAAAGGAACGCTGCTCAGCTCTTCATCCGTAAAAATCTTCATTCTTATCATACAATAGATAAACAAAAGTCCCCCGATTGCTGATGCCGATAAGCTTTCACAGACCGCTCCGCCCCTGCTGACGGGAACAATACTCTGCCAGAGTTTCAAATAGACGATCAGTAAGACTATCATCAACAGACCGCACCACAGCAGCCGGGCGATGATGCCGCCTATTTTGGTCAGCCAGCCTTTTTTCCAAATCCGATGCAGATTGAGGCCCGCAACGGCGGCAAATGCCAGTACGGTCGCAAGCGCCGCTCCTGCAATACCCCAGCTTGGGACAAACAAAACATTCAGCAGCCATTTCAGCACTCCTCCTGCACAGACTGATACCGCAGGAAAAATAGTATGTCCCGCCCCTTGAAGAATAGCGGCGGCTGTCAGCGCGATTGATGCAAAAAAGATGGACAAGCTGAAAATTTGTAAGGCCGCCGTTCCCTCACTGTTCTGAAACAGCATAATATTAACCGGTTCTAGAATACAAAAGAGACCCGCTGAAGCGCCAATTCCCACTGCAAGGCAAAGCTTGACGGCCGATGTTGCTTTTTCTGTTATGATAAACGGTTTCTTTTCATTTACCGCTTTTGATATGGATGGAACCAAAGAAGCAGCGATGCTGACGGCAAACACGGTTCCCAGCTGAAGTAGCGGCTGTCCCCGGTCATAAATGCCTTTCAGCCGTTTCGCGTCGTGGCTCTCTGTGCCATCTGACAGCAGTGAATATAAGTTCAGAGCGTCAACAAGCTGAATCAAAAGCAATAATACACTGCTGACGCAAATGGTGATGGAATACAGCAGCAGCTTTTTTACAATGACGCCTGTTTCGATGTCGCCGCTGTCCCGTTTTGTGTTTTTTCTTTTGCCCCAGAAAATACCCAATACACATAGCGCTGCGAAGCCTCCGGCAATTGATCCTGAGGCTGCCCCCGCTCCCGCCGCGTACAATGAGTGGCCTTTTTTCAGCAGCCAGAAGGACAATCCGAGAAGCACCGCAACACGCAGCAGCTGTTCTGTAATCTGTGATAAGGCTGACGGCAGCATATCGTGCACACCTTGGAAATAGCCCCGCAAAAGCGCAGCAAACGGAAACAGCAAAAAAGCAAATGATGCAACGCGTATCAGCATCACAAGGCGGGCGTCACCCATAAAATCGGCTAACGGCGCCGCCCCCGCATACATCAATGCAAAAAGAATGATTCCCGCTGCCAAGACATACAGAGCAGAAATTTTCAGTATTTTTTGTTTATGATCGCTATAGTCATTCATTAATTTTGATATGATCACCGGAAAACCGGATGTTGAAAGCATGACTGCGATACCCAAAAACGGATATACCTGCTGATAAATGTAAAATCCGACGTCACCGACAATATTTTGAAAAGGGACTCTGTACACGGCGCTCAATATTTTTGTAACGATGCCCGCAATGACCAGTACAAAAGCACCCTGCCACGCCCATTGCCGTTTGGCGCCAACTGAATCGTTCATCCAAAAGCTCCTTCCAGCCGCAAAAAAATACGAACTATAAAAACGAGCTTATTATATCACAATCTAACGGCGGAACCGATTTTAGAACACATATGAAAAAGAACAGCACATGTTCCTGAGCTGTTCTTTCCCCGTTGCTTATTTCAATAATGGTAATAAGGCCTACTGTTCCATCTGTCTGGCCAAAAAACTGGCTGCCGTTTCAACCGCTTTATGCTCGACTTCGCCTAAGGCTTGTTCCTTTGAAAAAATCACTACCGCTCCAATGGGATCGCCATTTGCAACGATAGGAGCTATCGTATAGGAGCTCATGTCTTCATCAATGTCATTCACAAGCTGCGCCGATTTCACATCGCTCTCTAATACGGAGCTGCGCTGATCCATCGTTTTTTCCAGCAAGTCACTGATTGCTTTGTTCAGAAATTCTTTTTTCGAGCTGCCTGAGACGGCAATATATGCGTCGCGGTCGCAAATCAAAACGGAATGGCCGAGACTGTCATAAAGCGCGTCTGCATATTCCTTCGCAAAATCACCCAGCTCACTGATTGGAGAATACTTTTTCAGAATAACTTCTCCGTCGCGGTCAACAAATATCTCAAGCGGGTCTCCTTCCCTGATTCGCAATGTTCTCCGAATTTCTTTAGGGATGACGACCCGTCCCAGATCATCAATACGACGTACGATACCTGTAGCTTTCATCTCTCTGGTGCCTCTCTTTCATGTGATGATATTTAAGGGAAAGTACTAAAGCTTTCTACTTTATGTAGCTTCCGCCACTCGCTTGAAATTAGTATCCGTCACATCAAATGTAATATACACCAGAGAGTAACAATTTTTATGAAGATGCGATTGTTTGTTTTTTCACGTCTTGCAGGCCTTTCAGCATGCCGAGCACGGTATCCAGCCACTCTTCCGTTTTGCGGCCTTTTGTCTGCACTGAGATTTTCAGTTTTTTTCCTTCCATTCCCAGTCCGATTTGTCTGCCGTATTTATTGCCGAGCTCGAATAGTTTTTGTCCGTCAATTTCTGCACTGGCTTCTTCAGAAATAGTAAATCTGACTGCGTCTTTATCCTGCTTAATGAGTTCGACTCGTTCATACTTTCCGTACACCTTCATCTCAGCGACTGTAAACAGGAGTCCCACTTCTTTTGGATAGCTGCCGAACCGGTCGATCATTTCGTCTTGAAGCTCGTTTTTCTCCTCAATTGTCGCGACTGATCTAAAGCGCTTATACATATCGATCTTCTGTTTGCCGTCTTGGATATAGTTCTCGGGAATGTAAGCGTCAAGTTCGATGTCTATTTCCGTTTCGAACTGCTCGCTTCTCGGCATATCACCTTTTCGCTCTTCAATTGCTTCTTTCAGCATTTGGGAATACAAGTCAAATCCGACTGAATCGATAAAGCCGTGCTGCTGGGCGCCGAGAAGATTCCCCGCTCCCCTGATCGTCAAGTCGCGCATGGCAATTTTGAATCCTGAGCCAAGCTCCGTAAATTCTTTAATCGCTTGAAGCCGTTTTTCTGCCACTTCAGTAAGCACTTTGTCTCTACGGTACGTGAAATACGCATAAGCGACCCGATTGGAGCGTCCGACCCGTCCTCTGAGCTGATACAGCTGAGACAGTCCCATTTTATCGCCGTCAAACACAATCAATGTATTGACATTTGGAATATCTACGCCTGTCTCAATGATGGTCGTGCTGACCAAGACATCCGATTCCCCTTCGAGAAAATTAAGCATGACGCTCTCCAGTTCATTTTCGGACATTTTCCCATGGGCGTATGCCACCTTCGCATCAGGAACCAGCATAGAAATCTCATCAGCTTTCCGCTCGATATCATCGACACGGTTGTACAAGAAATAAACTTGCCCTCCGCGCGCCAGCTCCCTCTCAATCGCTTCTCTTACAAGCGCGCCGTTGTATTCAACCACATACGTCTGTACAGGAAAACGGTTTTCAGGCGGTGTCTCAATGACAGATAAGTCCCTTACCCCCAGCATGGACATATGGAGTGTGCGCGGGATAGGTGTTGCTGTAAGTGTTAGTACATCAACATTGGCTTTGATCTGTTTGATTTTTTCCTTATGTGTGACACCGAAGCGCTGTTCCTCATCAATAATGAGCAGACCGAGATCCTTGTAGACAACATCTTTCGATAAGAGCCTGTGGGTTCCGATGACGATATCAACCGTTCCGTTTTTCAGACCCTTGATTGTTTCATTCGCTTCTTTTCTCGTTCTGAATCTGCTTAAAAGGCCGATGTTGATCGGGTAGTCTTGAAATCTTTCCATAATGGTTTCGTAATGCTGCTGAGCCAGTATAGTTGTCGGCACGAGCAGTGCTACCTGCTTCCCGTCGGCAATTGCTTTAAATGCGGCACGGATGGCTACCTCTGTTTTCCCGTAACCGACGTCGCCGCAAAGCAAGCGATCCATCGGACGCTCTCTTTCCATATCCTTTTTGATCTCCTGAATGGAGCGAAGCTGATCTTCCGTTTCCTGATAAGGGAAAGCGGACTCGAACTGCCGCTGCATTTCGTGATCAGGCGAGAAAGCGTAGCCTTTGCTTGCTTCCCGTTCCGCATAAAGCTTAATCAAATCGTCGGCAATGTCCTGAACGGACGTTTCGACTTTTTTCTTCACCCGTTTCCATTCGCTTCCGCCCAGCTTATAGAGCTTCGGTTCTTTTCCTTCAGATCCGACATACTTCTGAACCTGGTCGATCTGTTCTACCGGCACATACAGCTTATCGCTGCCCTGGTAATGGATGTTCAGATAATCTTTATGAATGCCTTTAATTTCAAGCGTTTCAATACCTAAATACTTACCGATTCCATGGTTGATGTGGACGACGTAGTCTCCGACCTGCAGTTCAGAGTAGCTTTTGATCCGCTCTGCATTTGTCAGCTTCTGTTTTCTCGGTTTCTTTTTGATCCGGTTTTTGAACAGCTCTTCCTCTGTGATGACGGCAAGCTTCATCAGGGGCAGTTCAAAGCCTGATTGCAGTTCGCCCTCCATCACATAAACCTGTCCTTGGACAAGGGCTTTAGTGCTGTCCGTTTTAGCCGCTTCAATTTCATAATCAGCCAGCACGGAAGCCAATCTGTCCGTTCTGTCTTTATTTGCTCCTAAAAAGACGACAGTAAAGCCCGATTTCTTAAAGCGTTCCATTTCCCCGGCGAGCACGTTCATCTGCCCGTGGAAATTCTGCATCTGCCTGCTTGTCACATTCACGATATTCTGCGGGCTTGTATGCTGTACATGACGCAAAAATAACGAAAAGTATAACGTCGGGCGCCGTTTTTCGGACATCAGGTGCTGGAAGCTGAAGGATAAATTGATGTCATGCAGAATTTTCCCTTCCTCCAGCAGATTTGTCATGAACTCGGCCTCTTCTTTTTGCAGCTGCTCCTCCATCTCATGTATGCGGCTGACCTCGTCTAACACGATAAGCGTGTCTGACGGCGTATAATCTAGCAAACTAGCAGGCTTTTCGTAAAAATAAGAGAGATACTTGACCAGCTCTTGATCAGTCTGTCCTGTTGATAATCGCTCTTTATCATGAGAGATATTCATATGCAGCATCTCTTTTTGTTTGTCCTGCTTCAGCTTTTTGAGACTTTCGGCAAGCCCTTGATCCAATTTCTCCATCGCACGGGCTTTTTCTTCCGCTCTGATGATCAGTTCCTTGGCGGGACCGATTGTGACGGTTTTAAGCGTCTCAATTGATCGTTGGTCATCGGAGTTAAAGCTTCTGATGGAGTCAACCTCTGTATCAAACAATTCAATTCTCACCGGGTGCTCCGACGTCAGCGGATAAATGTCGATAATTCCGCCGCGAATACTGAATTCACCGGGTGCAGAAACCATATCGGATCGCTCATACCCCACCTGTACAAGGCGTGCAGAAAGCTGTTCCGGCTCTATATCATCTCCGAGGGTAATAACCAATTGACTGTTTTTCCAAAGCTCTTTTGGCGGAAGCATTCTTCTTACGGCAGCGACAGGCGCCACGACAATCGGCGCTTCCCCATTTGTTAATCTATTAATGACATCGAGCCGCTGAGCCCGCAATTCCGGACTCGCCACCGCGATTTCTGAAGAAATCAGTTCGTTAACGGGGTATAAAAAAACAGACTGGTCCCCGAGAAGCGCCGTCAGGTCTTCCGTCACTTTTTGGGCCTGATATAAATTATGGGTGATAAAAAAGATCGGCTTTTTCGTTTCCTGGGCCAGGGCGGAGGTAAAAACAGAACGTGCGGAACCTGACAGGCCTGCAAGCAGCTGTTCCTTCAGCCCCTCGTGTAAACCGTTAACAATGGAGTTAAAATCATCGCTTTCTTTTATAAAGGTTTGAATATTGTCCATATGGGCCCCTCCTCTCTGTTTTCTGCAAGAACAGAAAAACGCTTTGGTCTAGAATCTACACCAAAGCTTTTTATTGAATAAATGTATGGTGTTCATGATACTGCGGATTACGCTCCAGCGCCTCTTGGCAGTCTTCACAAATTGTAAGAACATGGACATCTCCATTGTCTTTATATGAAATCATATCGTTTCTTTCCTCATTTGTTAAGTGCTGAAATCCAAGTGACTGTGTCGGCACCATCGAATATTCCAGGCTTCCTACTTTATAACCGCAATGGCGGCAGAAATAATGCAAAGCCATACATTGGACCTCCTGATGTAAAAAATCATTTTTCCCTAGTATGGTCTCCCATTATGTATCTTATACATTTGCATTAAATTCGTTCATGACTTCTAAAAACGGTTTCGTTAAGGAAGCATCACAGGCTTTAACTGATTTCGAAATGGCTTCATTGATAAACGGCGCTTCTTCTTTCGAAAAGGCTCCTAACACGTAGTCAACCACTTTCATTCCATTGACGGGACGGCCGATTCCGATTCTGATGCGGTCAAATTCGGGGGTTCCGAGGTGCTGAATCAGGGACTTGATGCCGTTGTGGCCGCCTGCGCTCCCTTTCGTCCGCAGCCGGATTTTACCCGTTGGCAAATCGAGATCATCATAAATGACCTTCAAATCTTCATTCTCCGCTTCATAATAATCCATTAACGGCCGCAAACATTCCCCTGATAAATTCATATATGTAAGCGGTTTAACAAGTAGAACTTTTTTTCCGGAAACAAAGCCCGTTCCGTAAAGCCCGTTGAATTTCGTTTTGTTCAGTTCAATATTCCATTCCTTTGCAAGCTGGTCAATGGCCATAAAGCCGACATTATGCCTTGTGTTTTCATAGTTCTTTCCCGGATTTCCCAGACCGGCTATCACAAGCATCGCAAATCCTCCCTTAAAACATGGCTGTAATTCTTCTCATTCTAGCACAAAAGACGTAACCGCGGGCGGGTTACGTCTTAAAGCACTTATTGTTTTTCTCCTTCGGAATCATCCTCAGGCGCTGGTTCTGCATCCTCTTCGAAGGCTTCTTGCTTCGGAGGAAGGATGGATGCCACGACCTCTTCCGGTTCGTTCATGAACGTATAGCTGCCGTCAGCAGTTAGGTCCGCAATCGTCAAAACATCATTCATCTCAAGTCCCGAAATATCAATATTGATTGTCTGAGGGATGTCTTTCGGCTTAGCCTTAATCGAAAGTTCATGCAGCGGCTGCTGGATGATGCCTCCGTCTTTGACTCCTTTTGCCTCTCCCGTCAGCTGAATCGGCACTTCGGTCTCAAGTTCCTCACTCATATTTACGACTTGAAAATCGGCGTGCGTCAACTCGTTTTTGAGCGGGTCTATCTGAAGATCAGTTACCATGACTGATTGCTGATTTCCGTTGACATCAATTGTAATAATTGCGTTTTTTCCTTCGTCCCGCAATGTTTTACGCAATTCAATACTGTCTAAGGAGACAGGTGTATTCGTTGTTTCTTTACCGTATATAATCCCCGGAACATGTCCTGAATGACGGATTTTCTGAAGCGTCGAACGTTTAAAATCTGTTCTTTCGTTTGCTTTTAAAGTTGCCATATTCAGCACCATCCTATTTATCGTTTTATCGTCCTATTAGAACAATACCCACAATATCCAGGATTTAAACCTTAAAAGACCGGTTTAGCTAAATAAATAGCTTACAGATTGCTTCTCGTGAACGCGGATGATGGCTTCTGCCAACAGAGGTCCGACAGAAAGCTGCTTGAAGCGCTCGATTTTTTTCTCATCAGGAAGCTTAATGCTGTTCGTCACGACAAGCTCCTTGATTTTGGAGTTGTTGATCCGTTCAACGGCAGGGCCTGACAATACAGGATGCGTACAGCAAGCATAAACCTCAGCAGCTCCGTTTTCAACCAGTGCATTTGCGGCAAGTGTAATTGTGCCGGCCGTATCAATGATGTCATCAATCAGAATCGCTGTTTTTCCTTCTACGTTACCGACAATATTCATCACTTCAACCTCGTTCGGTCTAGGACGGCGTTTGTCAATAATCGCAATCGGCGCTTTCAGACGGTCCGCAAGCTTACGGGCGCGCGTCACACCGCCGTGGTCAGGAGAAACAATGACGATATCTTTAAGGTCTTTGCCTTCAAAGTAATGGCCTAAAATCGGAACACCCATTAAGTGGTCAATCGGAATATCAAAGAAACCTTGAATTTGCGGCGCGTGTAAATCAAGCGCGATCACACGTGTCGCACCCGCTGTTTCAAGCAGGTTTGCAAAAAGTTTTGCCGTGATCGGTTCACGTGATCTTGCTTTTCTGTCCTGACGTGCATAGCCGTAATATGGAATGACAATGTTAATCGTTTTTGCAGAAGCGCGTTTCAAAGCGTCAACCATGATTAACAGTTCCATAATGTGCTCATTGACCGGTGCACTTGTAGACTGAATGATATAGCAATCACAGCCGCGAATACTTTCTTCTATATTGATTTGGACCTCTCCGTCACTGAATCTTGTAACAGAGCACTTTCCTAATTGAACTCCTACATTATCCGCGATTTCTTTTGCAAGCTCTGGATTTGAATTCAAAGAAAAAATCTTTAAATTCTTATCTCCGTATTGGTTAGACATGGTAAACCTCCGATTTTAGGATTATTTTTTATGAATATTTTTCACATAATCTTCTTTGTTGACTTGTCTCGCTCTGGCGATAGCAAGCGCCTCGCCCGGTACATCTTCTGTTACGGTTGAGCCCGCAGCGACGTACGCGCCTTCTCCTACAGTAACAGGAGCAACCAAATTGGAGTTGCAGCCTATAAAAGCGCCGTCTTCAATTTTCGTTAAATACTTCTTCTTCCCATCATAATTGACCGTGATGGAGCCGCAGCCGAGATTTACATCCTCGCCTACTTCAGCGTCACCGACGTAGCTTAAATGGGACGCCTTGCTTCGGTCGCCGAATTGTGTTTTCTTGATTTCCACAAAGTTTCCGATCTTCACTTCATTACCAATTGCCGAATCAGGTCTGATGTGAGCAAAAGGTCCGATATTGACATCATTCCCAACTTTGCTTCGATTGACAACGGACTGTTTAATCAATGTGCGGCTGCCGATTGAGCTGTCCTCTACCTCAGTATGAGGGCCGATCACACATTCTTCACCGATTTCAACTTGTCCCTTCAAAACAGTTCCGGGATATATAACTGTATCTTGTCCGATGATGGCTTCAGCTGAGATGTAAGTATTCATCGGATCAATTAAAGTGACTCCGTTTTGCATATGCCGTTTGTTGATCCGCTCTTTCATATACATTTCAGCCTGAGAAAGAGCGACTCTATCATTCACTCCGAGCGTCTCTTGGAAGTTACCAGTCTGGTAAGCGGCAACAGTTTCGCCTTCGTTTTTCAGGATTTCGATGACATCCGGCAGATAATACTCACCTTGGGCGTTTTCATTCGAAACCTGCTCAATGACACGAAAAAGAGCCTCGTTATCAAAACAGTACGTTCCCGTGTTGATTTCTTTCACAAGACGTTCTTGCTCCGAAGCATCTTTATGCTCCACGATTTTTTGAACGACGCCGTTTTCATTGCGAATGATTCTGCCGTATCCGGCCGGGTCATCGGCAACGGCTGTCAAGACCGTGGCTTTTGCACCTTTTTTTGTATGTTCCTTCAGCATGGCTTCCATTGTCTCCGCCGTCAGAAGAGGAGTATCGCCGCAAATGACGATCGTGACGCCTTTTTCACCATGAAGAAATGATTTTGCCTGTTTTACAGCGTGAGCCGTTCCGAGCTGTTCTGCTTGGAGGGCATAATCGCTTTTGTGTCCGAGCTGCTTTTTCACATCTTCGGCGCCGTGTCCTACAATGGTGACAAGCTTCGCTAAAGATAATTTCAGAGCTTCGTCAGCAACGTGCTCTACCATAGGCTTTCCGCATACCGGATGAAGGACTTTGTAAAGTTTCGATTTCATTCTCGTTCCTTGTCCGGCAGCTAAAATGACTGCAAACCGCTTATCCATTTAATGGCCTCCAATATCCCTTTTATCCATAGAAAAATATATCCTAAATAGCTGTTGATTTCAAGGAGACATCATAAAGTGCAAGAATTTTCTATGTAATCGCTTTATATTTGAAAAATCAGATATAAAAAAGGACTGCCGGAAAAGGCCGTTTGTCAGCCTTTATCAGCAGTCCTGCATGTTGTTATTTTTAAGAAGCTCCAGCTTCTTCATATTCTAATGCTTCAGAATCACCCAAACGATGGTACTCATTTAAAACAGCATCCTGGATCTTGCCCCGCGTGCTGGAATTAATAGGATGAGCAATATCGCGGAATTCTCCATCAGGGGTGCGTTTACTCGGCATCGCAACGAAAAGACCATTGTTTCCATCAATCACACGAATATCATGTACGACAAATTCGTGATCCAGCGTGATGGATGCAATCGCTCTCATGCGACCATCGGTATTCACGCGGCGTAATCTTACGTCAGTAACTTCCACAGTAGTTCACCACCTTTTCCCTATATAAAAGCATTAGTCTAACAATTCCACGATTCTTTTTAAAATCCTGCATGTTTCGAAAAGTTTTTTTGAAAATATAGGATATACATACACAATTAGGTGATAAACGATGGTTGGAAATCATATACTGCATAAAAAAAGTGATTCCGGAACCCGGAACCACTTTCTAACAATAATTATTTCACTAACGCGATGACTTCGATTTCAACGAGAGCGTCTTTCGGCAGTCTTGCAACTTCCACACAAGACCTTGCCGGCTTATGTACATCAAAATATTGTCCGTACACTTCATTCACTTCCGCAAACTGCTCCATATCAGCAATAAATACCGTTGCTTTAACAACCGTCTCAAGAGAAGCGCCTGCTTCTTTCAAAACAGCCTTTAAATTGCTGAATACTTGATGCGTTTGCTCTTTGATATCACCGTTTACCATTTCTCCCTCCGCAGTGAGAGGAATTTGGCCTGAGCTGTAAAACATGTTATTTACGATCATTCCTTGTGAATATGGCCCGATTGCCGCCGGCGCGTATTTCGTGTGGATTGCTTTTGTCATTTTTCTGTCTCCCCATTCTTTAAATGCTGTTCTTTAAAAAATCGCAGAAAATTGCCGTTTTGAATCTCAATTGATTTGTCTTTCATGTTAATGGTTGAAAGAGTGAGCAGTGACATGTATTCGTCGACAAGCCGTTCGTCCACTCCCTCAGCTTCAACTAAGACGCCTATCCCCGCCACGTTCGCATTAAATTCATCGAGCAGGTTAATCATGCCGTTAATCGTGCCGCCGGCTTTCATAAAGTCATCGATGATTAATACATTTGAACCCGTTTTTAAACTTCTTTTCGCCAATGACATCGTCTGAATGCGGTTAGACGACCCTGACACATAATTGATGCTCACTGTAGAGCCTTCCGTCACTTTATTATCTTTTCGCACAATCACTACGGGTACATTAAGATAACTGGCCGCTGCGTAAGCAAGAGGGATACCTTTTGTCGCAACGGTCATCACCACATCAATATCCCGATCCGCAAAGACGGAAGCAAACAGCTTGCCTACATTCGACAGGACAGAAGGTTTGCCTAAGATATCCGTTAAATATACATAACCGCCCGGAAGGATACGCTCAGGATTCACTAATGACTGTCCCAGCTCCTGTATAAACTCTTCCGCTTCAGCCTGCTTAACTTTCGGGATGTATTTGACGCCTCCGGCAGCTCCCGGCACTGTAAGCAACGTCCCAATGCCTTGCTGTTCAAAGGTTTGTTTAATAATCGTTAAATCTTCACTGATTGATGACTTTGCTGATTGATACCGTTCTGAGAAAAACGTCAACGGTATTAATTCATGCGGATGGGTTAACAAATGATTTGTTAAGTCCACCAATCTGCCGCTGCGACGAAACTTCATGAACTTACCCCCAAAATCCGAATAATTTTAAAAATAATATAACTTAATATACGGATTTAATCAAGAGCATTCTGTTCGCCGATCATCCTCACTGCGTAAACCTGATCACAGAAACCTCTTAACCCGTTATAAATCCGCTGCACCTTTGATTCGTATTGAACCAATCCGAATACAGTCGGTCCGCTGCCGCTCATTAACACTGCATCAGCGCCGAAGCGTTTCATTTGATTTTTAATCATGGCGACCTCGGGATGCAGGTTGAGCGTAACAGACTCCAATACGTTTCCCAACTGGCCGCATACCTTTTGGTAGCTTTTTTCTTCAATTGCATCGATCATGGCCTGCACATCGGGATGACGAACCTGTTGTAAGTTTAACCGCCGGTAAACTTCAGCTGTCGATACACCGATCGTAGGCTTTGCCAGAACGACCCAGCAATGAGGCGGAGCGCTGATATGTTTAATCTTCTCTCCGCGTCCTGTTGCGAGGGCTGTGCCTCCATACACGCAAAAGGATACGTCTGAACCGATTTCAGCTCCGAGCTCCGCAAGCTCTTCGACAGAAAGCTTTAAATCCCAAAGCTTGTTCAGTCCTCTGAGTGTGGCCGCCGCATCGCTGCTTCCTCCGGCAAGTCCTGCCGCTACCGGAATCACCTTCGTGATCATAATGGAAACGCCCTTTTTGACTTTGTATCTTTCTTTAAGCAGTTTGGCTGCCTGATAAGCCAAATTTCTTTGATCATCGGGAACAAAGCGGTTGTGTGATGCAACCCTTATTGTGTTTTCAGGCAGCTCTGTCAGTTCAATCCGATCTGCCAAATCAATTGTCGTCATGATCATTTCCACTTCATGATAACCATCCGGGCGTTTGTTCGTAACATCGAGGGACAGATTGATTTTGGCCGGCGCTTTTTCTAAAATACGCATAGCTTTCACCTACTTCTCCATCTAAACATAAGTATGAACATTGTATCACATTTGGAGATCAGGAGGTACTTATCCGAAAATGACGCAATTCCCGGACAGCCATATATAAAAACCGGGGAACGGATCGTCCCCCGGGCCACTGCATTATCGGTTATTTTGGTTCTGAGCCGCCATCTGCTGTTCGGCAATTTCGATTGCGCGCTTTACCATATTACCGGCATCACGTGCCCGAATGCCTCCCCATCCTTCATTTTTTACCGTATCGTAAAAACCAAGATCTTTAGCCAGCTCATATTTGAACTCATCTGACATAACTCCACGACGTCTGCCCAAACGAAACAACCCCTTTATAGAAATTGGTTACCATTCGTGCACGCCACGATAAAACATGTGACATCTATAGCTTCCGTTTTAAACGGCAGAAACTTTCGAGGGAATAATTAGAAGAGCTGATTGAAGGCAAAACAAAAAGCAGTAAACAAAGGTTCACTGCCCATTAAAATGCTACTGAGCTTGCCGCATCATCATTGAATGTTAATTCAACAGTCTCAGTAAGAATATCAGCATAACTGTATGAAACTCTTTCAAACGAATTCTCGTCTTGATCTAGTTGTATCACAAAAACAGCAGGGTACGTCTCAGCTAAAATGCCCGAACGCTCAATCGTTTTTCGGCGGCCGCCGTTAGCTTTTAACGTAAGCCGTTTACCTAAATTCCCATCAAGCGATCTTTTTATGTCGGACAACGTCTTCGCCATTGCATCCACCTCACTACATTTATTGTACAACAAGAGCCCAATTTTGTCAAATAAAATTTAAATTATATCAACGTTAATAAGCTATTGTCAACAAAATTATTTTGACAAAATTCTATTGATTCCTACGTTATTTTTCACAAGTTCCGGTAATTTATGTATCAATATGTAAAATAATTAACCCGCATAGCGAAACATATGCGGGTTTTCTCTTGTTAATTTGATTTGTACGGCATACCGACCCTCAGCACGCCCTTCGTTTCAATCCCTCCCATTCCTTTTTCCCTTGTGAGTGTATTTCTCAGGACGTCCCACACATTGATCCGTTCCATAAACGGAGTAAAGCTTATTTTTGCGACAATATATACCGGATCAAGCGCATGGATATTCACGCGAGACGGTGAGCTTGCAAAATTCGCGCCCGCTCTGATCAAAGACTCGAAATGAGATTGGCAGGCGCCCGCAAAAATCACCAGCTGATCCAAATGAGGCACCTTTTTTCTCGCTTTATGAACGGTTTCGACAAATTGCTTTGAGTGTCTGTACGCATTTAAATCGTTAATACCGCCCTTATGCTTAGAATAAGCGTCGTGGCCCGTAATGACTAAAATATCAGGTCGGTATTTGTCGAGCAATTCATCAATCGATGCCGACATTTTTTTCTCGTGGCAATGAATTCCGTAGACCGGCACCCCGATCTTTTTATAAACATTCAGGCACTTTTTCAAATAAGCTTCATCGCCATCCAGATGCAATACCTTGCCCGGCATATGAAAGTAGTGCTCCTGATGCTGATATTGATTCGTCGCGTAATATTCCTGTTTTTCCCGAAGCAGCTTATAATCCTGGCGGAGCAGCTCGAGAGATTCATTCATCCTGCTTTCATCTTTCTGTTTTCTCATCGCCTGTTCGTCTTTTCTCACAGGCTCCAAATCAGAAAAATCAGCATCCGCAATCAATCTGACTTCGTCACCATGCAGGATGGCAATTGAATTTCCTTTGCTTGTTTGCTCTATGCCAATAATGCGAAATAAAACATCCATTCGATAGGATTTTCTGGCTACCATATCCCCTATTTGAAATTGCACGTTACCCACTCCACAAATAGACTAAGCCTCATCATGAAAGAAAGCTTTATGAAAAGCACCTCTTTCCGCTGCGGCGCTTGAAGCTTCAAGCTTTTCTTGCAGTTGAATGAATAAGGTTCTTCTATAGCCTATGTGGCGGCAGTCCAAGTGGTGACGCAAAACAAAAAGCCCTCTTAGAAAAGGGCTTTATACAATCCGTTGGACAGCGCTGCGAACTCTTCAATAGACAAAGCTTCGCCGCGGCGTTTTCCGTCAATATTTGTTTCTTGAAGGACTTCTTCAATTTGTGATTTCTTCTCTTTTCCGCCGGGAAGATTGTTCACAAGGTTGTTCAGCAGCGTTTTACGGCGCTGGGCAAAGCTTGCTTTAATCAGCTGAAAGAAAAACGCTTCATTCTCGACATCAACGGCCGGGCCGTCACGTAGCAGCAGCCTGATGACTGCGGAATCGACATTAGGCTGCGGCACAAACACCGTTTTCGGCACCGTCATTACGGTTTTAGCCTCCGTATAAAACTGAACCGCGATTGAAAGCGATCCGTATTCCTTAGAAGACGGATCAGCGGCCATACGCTCTGCCACCTCTTTTTGAAGCATCACGACAATCCCTTTCAGAGGGAGATGTTCCTCTAAGAGCTTCATAATGATCGGTGTGGTGACGTAATACGGAAGATTTGCCGTCACCATGATTTCATCGCAGTCTTGGAATTGCTCTTCAATGACGGACTTGACGTCCGCCTTCAGAACATCCTGATGAATGATCGTTACGTTATCATACGGAGACAAAGTATCATTAAGAATGGGCAGGAGGCGCTGATCAATTTCAAAAGCGACGACCTTTTTCGCCCGTTTGGCAAGCTGCTCTGTCAGCGCGCCGATACCCGGGCCTATTTCAATGACTCCGGTCCGATCAGTAATTTCGGCATGATCCACGATTCTGTCCAATATATTTGTATCGATTAAGAAATTCTGTCCCAGGCTCTTTTTAAAAGAGAAACCGTACTTTTTCAGGATTTCCTTCGTTCTGATAGGTGTCGCTATATCTTTATTGTTCATTCTGTTCCTCCTGCATCATAGCATCGAGCGCATCTATAAAATCACTTCTTTTAATTTGAAACATTTGCAGCCGCTTTTGAAGCTGTTTGCCGTTTGTATAGCCGATCTTCAGCATATCACCCAAACGTTCGCGGCGTTTTTTTGCCGCCGCGCCGCCGATAAGACCGGCCTGTATTAAATCTTCGGCAGAAATCTCACTCGGCTTTGCCTCCATCTCTTCATGCACGTTTTCCAGACACGCTCTGATGCTCTCAATGGATGCATGCTCCACGCCAATGCCGCGCTTGTTTTTAGGCTTGGCAAGATGTTTAGGCAAAAATGCGTGTTTACAGCCGGGCACCGCTTCAGAGATCGTTTTGCGGATTTTTTCACCCGGAAAATCCGGGTCCGTCAAAATAATGACCCCTCTTGTCTCCTGCGCTAACCGAATCTGCTTGATGACCTGGTCTCCGATTGCTGATCCATTCGTCTCGATCGTGTCCGCATCAACGGCAAGTTTAATGCGCGCAGTGTCATCACGTCCCTCGACTACGATTATTTCTTTAATTTTCATTACTTCCTCCAAAGAAAACTTTTTATATCCAAAACGAAACTTTTCCTTATGTTTGTCGTCTAATTTACTGAAAATACACTTTACCTATTATAACGAAAAAAACAGAGGGCGCAAAACCCTCTGAATGAATCGGAATCAATTTAAAATTTTAATGGTGACTTGTTTCTTTCCCCAACGGTAAGCTGAAGACTTTTCCGGGAAAAAGACATCAATCCGTTTTCCTTTAATAGCTGACCCTGTATCAGCGGCCACTGCATCCCCGTATCCGTCTACGTGCACTTTAGTGCCGAGCGGAATAACGCTTGGGTCTACCGCGATGACTTTGGCATTCGGATTGCTCGTCAGGTTAACGCCTGTAGCCGTATGGCCGGAACAGCCGCTGCAGCTTGCTGTATAAGCAGTTGAAGAAACGGTAAGCACTTTACCGGATGATTCATTTCGGCTTGAATCCGCCCTGCTTGGAGCACTTAGCTGTTCAATCCTGGGACTATGCTGTTTTGTGCCGACAGCAATGATTTGATCTTTGCTTTTTTCAGATGTTTCTTCTTTGACGAGCTTTCTCGATACTTCTTTTCCATTTTCTTTCACAACATGAAAATGTTTTTTGAGCTTGCCTTCTTTTCCTTTTTGAACGATCTTTTCTTTCCCTCTCTCGAGAGACGCATCTTCTTTTTCTTTCACATGATACGCTAGTTTTTCCTCAACTACATCGGTGACTTTTTCGATACGAGTAATCTGTATGCCAGCCTTTTCTTTCGTCAATTTTTGATCTAATGCCGGCTTTACTTTATCTTCGTCTTTCGTGTTCATCTTATGCTGTTTTAAAAAGTCAGCGACCGTAGTCGAAGTCGTCCATATTTTCTTCTTCTTGCCCGCATCATTTACAGTGACTTGAAATGCCGGATCTATCGTGACTTTCATGCCGTTTTCGACTGCTGTATATGCTGCCGGATCTATTCTATCGTGTTGATTCACAGGTGTATGTTGTTCGTCTAAAAATGCGCCGACTGTTTTTGCCGTTGACCATAAAGTCTTTTCCTCTCCGCCTCTTGTAAGCCGGATCTGTTTTGCAGCTTCATACACGACATTCATGTTGTCTGTCAGTTTCGTTTGCTTAGACGGGGTGACCTGATCTTCATCTCTTGTCTTTATATCCAAAGTTTCCAGTAGTTCCCCGACGGTTCTCGCATGTGTGCGTATATGTTGTTTCTTCCCGTTAATCGAAATTGAGACTGATTGTTTTGAGAGCTCATGAGCTCCGTATGCAGTCCCGGTTCCTGTCAACAGCAGAAAAGCAGCAATGAGAATAACCTTACTTTTACCAAACTTTACGGAAAACAGTTTTTTCATTTTTTGTGTGATGAAAAACGCCTCCTTCTCCTCGGAGAGATTATATAGAGTATCGAAAATGCTGTCAACCCTCCCATCTTGAAGATCAAAAACCTTCAGCGTATTCCTCATTATGCAAAAACGCAGCAAAAAAAGAAAGAGAGACATATCGACAACCTATCCTATGAGGAGAAAGAAGCTTGTAGAACCGTTTTACATATCCTCTGAATCGGACAAGCCTTTACAGATTACGACAGCACATCCTGTCAGTTCATGCGGAAAAGTCTTTTTGCATTTTCCGTTGTAATGGAAGCAATTTCTTCATACGTCATCCCTTTTAATTCCGCGAGCTGTTCAGCGACATATTTCACATAGCTCGGCTCATTTCGTTTGCCTCGGAAAGGATGCGGCGTTAAGAAAGGACAATCCGTTTCAATCAGCAAACGATCATTCGGAATTTCTTTTGCCACCTCTTTCGGCTTTTTCGCGTTTTTAAAGGTAACCGGACCGCCGAATGAAATATAGAAATTCATATCCATACATTGCTGTGCAACTTCTGCACTTCCCGTAAAGCAGTGCATAATTCCGCCGACCTGTTCAGCACCTTCCTCCTTCAGAATCGTTACGACGTCCTCAGTCGCATCGCGGTTATGAATGATGATGGGAAGATCCACTTCCTTCGCAAGGGCAATTTGCTTTCTGAACACTTCTTTTTGAATATCTTTCGGTGATTTATCCCAGTGATAATCGAGTCCCATTTCTCCGATTGCCACCACTTTTTCATGAGAAGACAGTTCTTTTATCCAAGATAAATCTTCATCTGTCATATCAATAGCATCTACAGGGTGCCAGCCGACAGCGGCATAAATAAAGTCGTATTCCTCAATCAGTTCCATTGCCCGAGTGATTGTCGGTCTGTCGAATCCGACTACTACTATCCGTTCAACCTGTTCAGACTTTGCACGTTCGATTACCTCTTCCAGATCTGTGTCGAATTGCTCGGCGTTTAAGTGTGCATGAGTATCAAATAGCATCAAAAAACTCCTTTCTTGTTGAAAAACAAAAGGTGTTCGACGAAATGTTACACGTGAAACACCTTTTGTACCTGTTTATTTAATTCTAGTGCCTTTCGGTAATGACTGGTCAACCGATACGACTTTGAGAACACCATCCGATTCACCAGCAAGTATCATTCCTTGAGAAAGCTCGCCTCTCAGTTTTACCGGTTTTAAATTAGTTACACAAATGATCTTCATTCCGACAAGCTGCTCCGGTGTATAATGCTTTGCGATTCCAGATACAACCTGGCGCTTTTCAAAACCGAGATCAATTTGCAATTTCAGCAACCGATCTGCTTTTTTCACCGGTTCTGCGGACAAGACTTCTGCCACTCGAAGCTCTGTGTCCATAAATTGATCAATTGTTATTTCAGGAAGACGGTCAACCTCCTGCGGCTCTTCTGCCTTTTCTTCTTTCACAGGAGCGGTCCCTTGCATTTTTTGTTTGATATATGCCACTTCTTCTTCTGCTTCAAGACGAGGGAATAACGGCTCACCTTTTTGCACTTTCGTATTCTTTAATTGGCCAAATGCTGTAATGCTCTCCCATGCTTTAAGAGACTGATCTTCTACACCGAGCTGGGCAAACATTTTTTCAGGCGTTTTTGTCAAGAAAGGCTGAAGCAGCACTGCTGAAATACGCAATGACTCAGCTAAGTGGTACATCACGGATTGCAATTCTCTTTCTTTTTCAGGATCTTTTGCAAGAACCCACGGAGCTGTTTCATCAATGTATTTATTGGTCCGGCTGATTAACTGCCATAATGTTGACAATGCTACTGAAAACTCCATGTTTTCCATTGCACTTTCATAAGATTTCACTGTTTCTTCTGCTACTGTAGAAAGCTCGCGGTCGAAATCGGTGACGTTTCCATCATAAGATCCGATCTGGCCGTCAAAATATTTATTAATCATTGCGACTGTACGATTTAAGAGGTTTCCTAAGTCATTTGCCAAGTCATAATTGATCCGCTCTACGAAGCCTTCCGGTGTAAAGACGCCGTCTGAACCGAACGGCACTTCGCGAAGAAGGTAATAGCGCAGCTCATCTAAGCCGTATCGTTCAATTAACGTCACGGGATCAACGACATTACCTTTTGATTTCGACATTTTACCGTCTTTCATCAGCAGCCAGCCGTGCGCGAAAACTTGCTTAGGCAGCGGCAGATCCAATGCCATCAGCATAATCGGCCAGTAAATTGTATGGAAGCGGACAATTTCCTTACCAACAAGATGAACGTCAGCCGGCCAGTATTTTTTGTACAGCTCATCATTTTCCGTATCGTATCCGAGCGCTGTAATATAGTTGAACAGCGCGTCAATCCATACATATACGACATGCTTCGGATTTCCAGGAACTTTTACGCCCCAGTCAAACGTTGTTCTGGAAACGGCTAAATCCTCAAGACCCGGCTTAATGAAGTTGTTAATCATTTCATTTTTACGTGATTCCGGCTGGATAAAGGAAGGATTCTCCTCATAAAACTTAAGCAGACGATCTGCATATTTGCCCATGCGGAAGAAATATGATTCCTCTTTGATTAATTCTACAGGGTGGCCGCTGTCCGGGCTTTTGCCGCCGATGACCTCTCCCTTGTCATTCCGTTCCACATCTACAAGCTGTGTTTCTGTATAAAACGTTTCATCCGGGATACTGTACCAACCCTCATATTCATCCAGGTAAATATCGCCATTATCAAGAAGCTGTTGAAACACTTTTTCAATAATCTCTTTATGCCGGCTTTCCGTTGTCCGGATAAAATCATCGTGAGAAATGTCGAGCTGCTTCCATAGTTTTTGTATCTCAGCAGCCGCACGGTCTACATATGCCTGAGGAGTGATGTTCTCCTCCTCTGCTTTCTGCTGAATTTTTTGCCCGTGTTCATCCGTTCCGGTTAAATAGCGCACATCGAAGCCCTTCAAACGCTTGTATCGCGCCATTGCATCACCGGCTACAGTGGTATACGCATGTCCGATATGTAATTTTCCGCTCGGATAATAAATCGGAGTCGTAATATAAAAAGTATTATTTTCTTGCGGCATGTTGCAACCTCCCAATCAGAATGTCGAAAAGCTCACGCCCAAAGGACGAGAGCGGTTTTTATTTAATATACGATATTGAAATTTGTCCTCTATCTATGATACCATCTTAGCCTTTAAGATCAAGGATATATACGTGCGGGACTTAAAAGAATAAATAAAATTAAAAATTTTTATTGAAATTAAAAAAAGTCTTAACATGTCGAATTTTGTCGTATATAATCTACTAAGATAAAACACCTTGGTTCGAAAGTCTTGATTTAAAAGGATTTTTAGTAGGATAATAGGTTGGTTAAAGCGGTTAAAAAGCCCGTTATTTCAAGATTTCCAAGGCTTTACTTACTATAAGAACTAATTCTTACAAACAATAGCAAACAAAATGATTGACGATTATTGGAAACCTTGTTATGCTAGGAATGTAAGGAATTTGTCGAATAATGACGAAGAAAATTATAATTTACAAATAATTATCTCTCGGGAGGAGACTGTTAATGAAATCTACTGGTATCGTACGTAAAGTTGATGAACTTGGACGCGTAGTTATTCCTATCGAACTTCGCCGTACACTTGGCATCGCAGAAAAAGACGCTCTTGAAATTTATGTTGATGATGAAAAAATCATCCTTAAAAAATATAAACCAAACATGACTTGCCAAGTAACTGGTGAAGTTTCTGATGATAACCTTAAACTTGCCGGCGGTAAGTTGGTGCTTAGCAAAGAAGGCGCTGAGCAAATCATCTCTGAAATTCAAAACCAGCTTCAAAACCAAAAATAAGCTCTTTCTTACAAAAACCGTTCTTGTTACGACACAAGAACGGTTTTTTTCGTTATTTAATGTGATATGCATCATAGATCTCCCGCTTCGGCACGTTCCGATCAACTGCGGTTTGTTTAATGGCCTCTTTAGAAGAAGCTCCTTCATTCATGTAATGTTCCACATGTTCCTTTTCAGAAAGATCCTCCCACCACGGCTTCTCTTCCTCATCCGGTTCAGCCGCTTGATTGCCTTCGACAACGAGACAGAATTCGCCGCGAATTTGGTCTTCATTCGCCCATTCAATGACCTCTGCGATCGTTCCTCTTATAAATTCCTCGTATTTTTTCGTTAATTCCCTTGTTACGGCGATTTCTCTATTTCCCAGAACGGCATGCATCGCAGTTAATGTTTCTTTCAATCTATGCGGCGCTTCATAGAAAATCATCGTTTCCTGCCGCTTTTTAAGGATTTCGAGCTCTTTCTTCTTTTCTTTTTTCTGTCTGTTTAAGAATCCGTAAAAGAAAAAAGGCTGCGGCAGGATGCCCGATGCTGTGAGCGCAGTTAACGCTGCATTGGCTCCCGGAAGCGGAACGACATATCCGCCGATCCGGGTAAAATCTCTTACGATCTCAGCCCCCGGGTCAGATATTGTGGGCATTCCCGCATCGCTGACAAGCGCGACATTCTTACCGGATTTCAGCCATTCCATGATTTTATGGCCGCTGCTTTCTTTATTATGTTCGTGATAACTGACGAGAGAAGTCTCTATCTCATAGACATGGCACAGTTTTTTCGTCTGTCTCGTATCTTCGGCAGCAATGACATCGACCGATTTCAGAGTGTCCACCGCACGAAATGTCATGTCTTCCAAGTTTCCTATCGGTGTAGGAACAAGGTAAAGAATCCCCATATCAGACTTTCCGTTAAAACTCATCTGGCGTCGTAACATATACAGCCTCCTTGCTGCTTTTGTTTTTCTTCTATATATTGTTCTTTTTTCTTTCGGGTCAGTCTCTTAAAGCGATACTCCGCCTGCATCGCTTCCCGTTTTGTTTCAAATGATTCCGAATGGAATAATGTCACCGGCCTTCTTGCTCTCGTGTACTTTGCGCCCTTCCCGTCGTTGTGCGTTTTCAGGCGTTTTTGCAAGTCATTTGTATAGCCGGCATACAGACTGTTGTCATTACACAGCAGCACATAAAAGAAATGATTATTTGTCTCCATACAAAATCGTGCGGATCTCTTTCGTATATTCATTATTTTCATCATACACAAACAGCGGAGGAAGAATTTTCAGATCGGGACGCCCGCCTTTAATGCCTTCTACCAAAATGGTATTCGCTTCTTTTCCTTGTTTCGGATAAATAAACTGGACCCGCTTCGGTTCAATTTGATAAGCTTTCATCAGTTCGAAAATTTCTAATAACCTTCCAGGCCGATGAACAAGAGCCGCTTTGCCGCCCTGCTTCAAGAGCTTGCTGCTGACAGAAATCACATCTTCGAGCGTACAATGAATTTCATGCCTTGCGATTCTAAGATGTTCGTTCAAGTTTTGCTCAGCCTGTTTCGGTGTTTTAAAATAGGGCGGATTGCAAGTGACTACATCATATTTATTATGCCCGAGTCTTTCCGGCATATTTTTCAGATCATCATGAATAAGGCTGATCTGATTTTCCAACCCGTTGTATTCCACACTTCGGAGTGCCATATCATACAGACGCTCCTGAATTTCCACCCCGATGATATCTGCCTTTGATCTCGTACTGAGCAAAAGCGGCACAATGCCGTTCCCCGTACATAGATCAACCATTTTTCCTTTTTGTATCGGAACGTATGCAAATTTCGATAACAGCACGGCATCTAATGAAAAAGCAAATACAGTCGGGCTTTGCACAATTTTCATATCCTCAGCTAATAAATAATCCAATCTTTCATCATCACGTAATGAAACCATAATCTTATCCTTTCGGCACTCTTTGAAAAAGGCTTCCGACATCAGCGGAAGCCTTTTCCTTATTTTTTATTTAAGAATGACAGACAAAAAAGACAATCTCCCTTGCGGACGCTTCCATAGTGGACGTTGCAAATATGAAAGCCTTCTTGATACAGCCGGGCCAGATTATCGTACCCTTCTCCTATATCCGTTTGCTCTGTCTTCTGTGTTTTTGTTTCTTTCTGATCGGCTTTGAATTTCTCTATTTGCTCTGTCGTGTCGTCAAGCCGTTTGCGCAAATGTTTGTTCTCAAGCTGCAAATGGTGATTCTCTTCAATCATTTCGCCGATATGCTGCTTTAAGTCACCCAGCTGACGGTACAGCGAACCGATTTGTTCCTCCAGGTTAATGACTGTATCAAATAACTCTTTTTTATCCAAGGTTCCACACCTCGTTAATCTGTGGTTTGTGCGGATACGACGCCCTCTTCCAAGAGCTCTTCCCAAGTATATTCTATCACTTTTTCACGGTTCTTCAGTTCCACCTGAAGCACCCGTTCCAGAATATTAAGACCGACAACCTTTGCAGGGCCGTTTGCCGTCGTAATCATTTCGCCTAAATCCGGCAGCTGTTCTTTTGCTGTCTCATACTCGTCATTCTCGTATTTTAAACAGCACATCAGACGTCCGCAGAGACCGGAAATTTTCGTTGGGTTCAGTGATAAGTTTTGATCCTTTGCCATCTTGATGGATACCGGTTCAAAATCACCGAGGAACGTAGAGCAGCAAAGCATTCTCCCGCACGGACCGATGCCGCCGAGCATTTTCGCCTCATCTCTTACCCCGATCTGGCGCAATTCTATTCTTGTTTTAAAGATAGATGCCAAGTCTTTTACGAGTTCCCTGAAATCGACCCGGCCATCAGCCGTAAAGTAAAAAATCACTTTATTGCGGTCAAATGTGAACTCTACATCAACCAATTTCATATCTAAGCCGTGGTCGGCCACTTTCTTCTGGCAGATTTCAAAAGCGGATAACGCCTCTTGTTTGTTTTCTTCTACAATGAGAAGATCGCGCTCATCTGCGACGCGTATGACTTTCCGAAGCGGGAGCACAACATCATGCTCGTCCACTTGTTTATTTGCGATGACAACCTGTCCATACTCGACACCTCGGACGGTTTCGACAATGACACAGCTGTCTTGTTCTATATCAAATCCGTTCGGATCAAAATAATAAATTTTCCCCGCTTTTTTAAAGCGGACGCCAATTACGTTGTACAAGCTTATCCCTCCTGCAACGTTAACACCAAGTGCTCCATTAATCCCTGCACATTCACATTGGAATGAAGCCGTTTTTTTGCTTCTAAAACAGCGAGAATTTGGTTCGTAACGCTTTGTTGTGTAGATTGCAGCGCATGCTGTTTTATTGATTGGAATAAGTCTTGATAAATCAGTTTATCTTCATTTCCAATTTGGATGGATAGTACATCACGGTAAATCAATAAGAGCATATCAAGACCCATTTCTTGATGGGTTTTTTCTTTGAAAAAGGGCACCCACTGATCCTGAATGAAGAAAAAGGCATGTCCTTTCCGCTGATGTAAGACTTCATACAATTTTATCACTTTCGCTCTGGACTCTGCAAACTCATCATTTCGACTTAATTCGACTGCTTCTGCTATATTATTCGTCATATTCGCTAAAAGTCTTGCCATATGAGGCGCTACTTCCTGCTGAGCGAGTCTTTCTTCTATCGCTTTCGGCTGCAGCGGCTGAAACGGAAGAACCTGGCATCTCGAAACGATCGTATCCAGCATTCTGTGCAGCTGCTCGGTGATAAGAATGGCGATGGTGTCTTGATTCGGCTCCTCTAAAAATTTCAACAGACTGTTGGCTGCGTTTGTTGTCATTTGATCCGCATGGGATACAATGTACAGTTTTTTGTGCGATTCCAGTCCTGTTTTAGAGAACTCCTCCTGCAGCGATTGGATTTGGGCCTTTTTGATGGATAACCCGTCGGGCTGAACCAGATGCAGATCTGGATGGTTTCCGGAATCAATACGCTTACAGTTCCGGCACTCCCCGCAAGGCTCAGTCCCGCCTTCAAGGCAAAAAAAGCTTTTTGCTAGAAGCAATGCGGCATCCAGTTTGCCCGTTCCTTTTTTTCCTTCAAACAGATAAGCATGAGAAAGCCTTTTCTTTTCAATGCTATTGTGCAAAAGCCTCATTACTCTTGGCTGCTGCTCGGTCATTTCCTTCCATGATATTTCCATTGTATCACTCTCTATGTGTAAAGGTTAATCAATAAACCTTTTATTTCTCCAATTCGATCCAGCAAATCAATTGCCGGTTTTCCCTGATCTAACATCTCTTCAGTCAGCTGAAGCAGTTTTTCATCTATTTCTTTCACAAGCCCCAGCGTTCTGCTGTTTCCGTAAAGGTCAAAGCTTTTTTCCGTTTCGTGCGATAAACCGCTGTCAACGGCCTCTTTTACAAAGCGTTTTACCAATCCTTTAAATTTCGCTAAGTCTTTGAAGTTCCTCGACTTCGTCAATCTTTTACCGAATGTTTCTATATCCGTTAAGAACCTGCTCAGCTGGTCAAATTTCAGCTTGCTGTTTTGGCTGTCCATTGAGCTTTTGAACGTTCCGGACAGCTCTGCAGATTTGAAGGCAGGCTGCTGCTTTTTTTCTATAAATGTACGTAAGTCAGAATTTATTTTCACAGCTTCATATCCTTAAAATTGATGAAATTCATCGACCGGAAGGACAAATACCGTCGCTCCGCCGACTTCCACTTCGACAGGATAAGGGACGTAGGAATCTGCATTCCCGCCCATCGGGGATACCGGGGCAATCATCTGGTCGCGTTTACAGCCATTCTCTTTAATGAGGCTAAGCGCTTTATTGACACGGATATCTTCTACCCCGATCATAAACGTTGTATTGCCTGATTTAAGAAAGCCGCCTGTCGTTGCAAGCTTCGTCACCCTGAAGTTGTGGTCCGTTAATACTTTCAAAAGTCTGTTGCTGTCCTGATCCTGTACCACTGCCACTATTAATTTCATCTTAAAGGCCCCCTTTAGGTTGGAAACAACATTGTGTAGTTACATTTATTATATCAACTAATGAGAATCAGGTCACAACTGAATTTTTTTCAGTGCTTCATTTATCACATTCAGTACGTCCTGGATGACGCGATCCTTTGTCTGAGAAGCATCAATTGAATGGAATCTTTCCGGAAAACGCTCCATCACCTTTTGGTATCCTTCTCTTACTTGAGTGTGAAAGTGTAAAGCCTCAAGGTCAAGACGGTTCTTTTCCCGTGACTGATTTGCCTTAATTCGTTTCAGTCCTTCCTCCGGCTCAATGGAAAAATAGATGGTGATGTCCGGCATGGTATCGCCGATTGCAAATTGATTGATGGAAAGGACCTCTTCAATGCCAAGCCCTCTGGCATAGCCTTGATAAGCCAGCGAGCTGTCTATGAAGCGATCGCACAGAACAATACGGCCCTCTTCCAAAGCAGGCTGAACTTTTTCGACTAAGTGCTGTCTTCTGGCAGCCGCATAGAGCAAAGCCTCCGTCTTAGAATCCATTAACGTATTGTTTTTATTTAAAATGACTTCCCGGATTTGTTCGGCAATTTCGATACCGCCCGGTTCTCTTGTCGCCGTTACGGGCAGCCCCTTTGTTGATAGGAGTTCTTTTATTGCCTGAAGCACTGTCGTTTTTCCCGCTCCTTCAGGTCCTTCGAATGTAATAAATAAACCGCTCATGATTTCTCCTCTTCTATATAAACAAGTAATTGTTTCTCCTTTGACCGGCCTTGAATATGCGCATTCATGCCGATTAAACGAGATAGCTTCTGTATGCTTTCTTCTGTTATTCTTTCTCCGTCCATGATAAGCGGAATCCCCGGCGGATATGGAATGATATCCGCTGCATGTAAGCGTCCGGCTGCTTTATCCATTTCAACAAATTCTTTTTTGAATCGGCTGATCTCGCTTTTTGGATAATCGAGTGTAGTGATGGATGGAAATGTCCATTTAACGGCTTCCTGCCGTTTATCAGGCGGTGTATTCTCCAGCTTTTGATGTATGTTTCTTACGGTTTCCGGCTCTATCTTTCGCCGGCCGCCCAGCGGTAATACGAGCAACACCTGATATTCGTCAGCCAGTTCAACAAAAACCCCGGAGCTTTCCAATATCCTTTGTAACGAATAGCCCGAATGTCCGAGCTTCGAGCGAAGCGTCAGTTTTAAAGGGTCCGGCCGCAGCCCATTTCCTGATGGATGGATCACTTCAATATAAGGAATTGAAGCAAACGTTTGTTTAATTTGGTTAATGTGCTGTAAATAAACAGGCAGTGTCCCGTTCTCAGCGATGTCCTGCACATAAGCGCGGGCCGTATCTAAAGTCGCCATAATCGGATATGAGGGGCTGCTGCTTTGCAAACTGCTTAAATAATATACCAGTCTGTCTCTGTCAATCCGGCCGCTGTTCAAATGAAAGTAAGACCCCATCGTCATGGCCGGAAGAGTTTTGTGAGCGGACTGAACGACGGCATCAGCTCCCATTGCCAATGACGATGGCGGAAACGGTTCACCTAACACAAAGTGAGCGCCATGCGCCTCATCCACAAGAACAGGAATCCCATATGAATGGGCTTTTTTGATTGCTGCCGTCAGATCAGCAGAATGCCCATAATAAGTGGGATTGGTAAGAACAAGCCCTTTCGCATTCGGGTAGTCCGCTAACGCTTCTTCAATTACTGAAAGAGGCACATGAGCCGGCACGTGCATGCCCTCATCAACCTCCGGCGCTATATATACCGGCTTAGCCCCAGCCATTGTCACCGCATGAAATACGGACTTATGACAATTCCGCTGGATCAGGATAGGCTCCCCCGGCTCACAAACCGCTAAAATCATAGCTAAATTGCCTGCTGTCGACCCATTGACGAGAAAGAAACTTTCCTGTGAGCCATAAAGCCGGCTCACCAAATCCTGTGCTTCCTTTATCACTCCAGTCGGATGGTGAAGATCATCAAGCCCCGTGATCTCAGTCATATCTATCGATAAAAGAGATTGATAAACAGATTTAGCTTCATCAAAAAAGACATCTCCATTGTGATGTCCCGGAACATGAAAAGAATACGTATTTCTGTGCGCATGCTCAATCAGCGCTGTATATAAAGGTGTGTCCATTTCAAACAAATCCTTTGACTATCATACTTATTATATCGTGCCTGTGATACAACTTAAAGCTAAGACTTTTGCCAGCTAGCTGTTGTCCCGGCTGGATTTCATATTCAGCAATTTTTCCTTTAAATCGCCTTCCATGATTACCAGCTCTTCCTCAGCCCGCCTGCGTTTGATTCTTCCTTCTTCCTGAATGGATATCGTTTCTTCCAGTGTACTGATTAAGCTTTCCTGCACCTTTTTGAGTGTGTCTACCTCCACGAGGCCGCGTTCATTGGCTCTTGCTGTTTCAATCGTATTGGTCTTGAGAAGCTCGGCGTTTTTCAGCAGCAATTCATTCGTTGTATCTGAAACCTTCTTCTGTGCATCTGCCGCACTGCGCTGCTTCAAAAGCGTTAATGCGATGGCGACTTGGTTTTTCCATAGCGGAATAGCCGTTACGATTGAGGATTGAATTTTCTCTGCCAGCGCTTGATTGGTGTTTTGAATCAAACGGATCTGCGGCGCGCTCTGAATCGTAATCTGCCTGCTCAGCAGCAGATCATGAATTCTCTTATCTAACCGCTCAGTAAATTGAATAAGATCATTTACTTCCTGCACAGCCATTTGATTGTGTTCGTTTGATTCCGTTTTTCTTGTTAATTCAGGAATCACCTTTGTTTTTAGCTCTTCTAATTTCAACTCTCCCGCAGCTATATACATATTTAGTGCGGAAAAGTATTCTTTATTTTGCTCATACAGCTGTTCTAACAGCTTATTATCACTCATCAGCGTGTTTTTAGAGTGCTCCAGTTTTTTGCTGATTCGGTCAATCTGCACACTTGTCTTTTGGTATTTTGAAAGCACTTCCTGCACAGAGCTTGATACCCTGCCGAACATACGGGCGAGAAACCCTTTTTTCTTCTCTTGCAGGTCGTCAGGGTTTACTTGATCAAGCTTTTTCATCAGATCGCCTAATATGCGGCCAATCTCTCCGATATCCTTTCTTTGCACATGCTCTATCATAGTGTGAGAAAAATCAAGGAGATTTGATTGTGCTTGTGAGCCAAATAAAACAATGCTTTGCATATTCTTGGGATCTAATTTCTCTGCCAGCTGAAGTGCTGCTTCTCTGTTCCCATCATGCATTGTATCTGCAAGCCTAATATTCGTCTGACCATTCTCACCGTTGACTTCATCTGAACGGTCTTTGACCATTTTCTTCCCCCTTTCTTATTTTCTCAGCGAATGCTTTGCTATATCTAATTCAAAGTGTAATTCATCTATGTCTTCTTTCATGATTTCATGAAGGTCCTCTTCCAGCCGTTTGGTCAGCTCTGCAAGGGTGATTCTCGTTTCGCTCAAGGACATGGACAAATCTTTATTTTTCCTAGGCTGTGTTGATAGCAAGCCGTACTTTTCTGTTAATTCAACCATAGAATCGAGCGTCTGATAATAGAAACGTTCTGCCTGATAAAAACGCTTCGGTTCTTGTTTGGTAAGTATATATATCCGCCTGACAATCCTCAGTATCTCGGCATTTTGCTTCAGCATTTGAATACTCTTAGACCGAAATAATGCTTTACGCAAACGAACGATTTTATCTTTTGCTTCTTCAAGATTTTCCTTGATGAAAGCATATTCTTTTCTAGTCAGCTGATGTTTTCTTAAAAAGAGGCGCTTTGTATTCCACAGACCGCCTGCACAAACGATCGCCCCGCCAGCCGTTCCGTATAAAAACGAATGCAGAAAAGGCTGATGCCATATGAAAAAGCTTGATGTCCCAGCGATAACAAACGCAGCGCTGCCGCCCAGGGTCCATTTTATAAATTGAATAAACGGTTTCATACATGATCGACTCCTATTTATTCACTTCTATCAGTATTATCTATTACATTCCATTTCTAAACAAGTTCCTCTTCTTATCGTATCAGTTCTCTTATAAAAAGTGAAAGAAACCCTTTAAATTTATGCAAAAAAAAAGACCCTTTTCAGGGTTAGGAATATAAAGTCGGTGTATGAAGGCTTTTCAGTTTCCTGACGTAAAATTCATAATCCGGGTCAGAGGTTGAAGTGGAAACTACTTTTTTCTCACACTCTAAACATATAAATTTCGTATAAATATGGATGCCTCTGCTTTTTTTGGTTTCACACACAATACATGTTTCTCCATGGCTGGACGTCTCATTCATCATGCCCACCTCCGTATGAATAGCCTTCCCCTAAGCTGATGGTTGTATACACAATTTAGACCTTTTTGAAGTTTGCAATTAGTATATGGGGTATGCGGCATTTCGGTGTTTGTATTGTTTTTTGATCGAAAAATAAAAACCCAGCTCATTCTGAGCTGGGTCAAAGATTGCTTGGCGGCGTCCTACTCT
>NZ_JAHXDO010000018.1:0-46037 GCF_019891195.1 Bacillus sp. YC2
TGCTCCTGTCACCCCAGTTGCTCCCGTTACTCCGGTTGCTCCCGTGGCTCCGGTTGCTCCTGTCACCCCAGTTGCTCCCGTTACTCCGGTTGCTCCCGTGGCTCCGGTTACTCCGGTCGCTCCCGTTACTCCGGTTACTCCTGTTACTCCGGTATCTCCTGTTACTCCAGTAGTTCCGGTTACTCCGGTATCTCCTGTTGCTCCTGTTACTCCGGTTGCTCCCGTTACTCCGGTTGCTCCCGTTACTCCGGTTGCACCGGTATCTCCTGTTATTCCAGTCGCTCCTGTTGCTCCGGCTACTCCCGTTACTCCGGTCACTCCCGTTACTCCCGTTGCTCCCGTTACTCCGGTCACTCCCGTGGCTCCGGTATCTCCTGTCGCTCCCGTGGCTCCGGTTGCTCCGGTTGCTCCGGTATCTCCCGTTACCCCTGTTACTCCGGTTACTCCGGTTGCTCCTGTCGCTCCCGTTACTCCGGTATCTCCTGTTACTCCGGTGGCCCCCGTTACTCCGGTCACTCCCGTGGCTCCTGTCGCTCCCGTTACTCCGGTATCTCCTGTCGCTCCAGTGGCTCCCGTTACTCCAGTGGCTCCCGTTACCCCGGTTGCTCCTGGGTCCCCCGTTACTCCCGTTGCCCCTGGTACTCCGGTCACTCCTGTTACTCCAGTCGCTCCCCTGGCTCCTGTCGCTCCTGTTGCTCCCCTTGCATGATAATGATTTGAATGACAGCACGGACACCATCTTTCATGACAGCAAGTGTTTTTGCTGCAGCATCCTTCACAGCAATGTGCTCGATTACGATAACTGCTCCTTTGATTTCTTCTTTTATGATGAGAATGACAGCAACAATCATTGCAATGCGGACAGTCGCAATTCCAAGAATCGCATCCAGTATTCCAACTGTATCCTTTTCTCATTACACCACCTCTTTTGCCATATTATTTTTGCAAAGAAAAATGGTGTGGTAAAATCCCCATCTCAATGTTTGAATTTTTAACTGGACTTCACGATTGCATGCTGCACAGCATTTACAGAAAAAAAGACCTAACTATGCATAAGTCAGGGCCTTTCATCATTCAAAATATCAGTCTGCTATTTTCATAAGGTTGTCGGAAAACTAATGCTGTTAAAATCGATATTCAGGGCTGTTGCTGCTGTTATATTATTAACAGTTGTGAAAATAACTCTCATCTGGTACGTGTTGATTCCGGCAGCCGGCGCTGTATCCACTGTAGTATCAGCTACCCCAAAACGTTGAGTAGTTGCGCTAATAACAGACCGCGACAGAAGTCTTGTATGAATCTGTACTGCTCCCCTATATAATCTTATTTCAAAGACAAAGTTTGAATTGGCTGTAGATGTTACATCGACGCTGACTGAATAATCAAGCTTTACATTCTGTAAAGAATTAACTGGAATTTCCAGTGCAGCAACAGGAACTTCTGTATTTAACGGCGGGTAAACAGTGAGCGGCCCGTTGGTTCTTGTGAAGAGCAAGGTCGGTGCACTGGCAGTTGGGCCTGTTGGACCAGTTCTTCCAGTCGCTCCGGTTGATCCTGTGGCCCCCGTGGCTCCGGTCGCTCCGGTCGCTCCAGTTACCCCAGTCGATCCTGTGACTCCCGTTGCCCCGGTTGCTCCTGTTATCCCAGTTGATCCTGTGACTCCCGTCGCTCCGGTTGATCCTGTTACCCCAGTTGATCCTGTGACTCCCGTTGTTCCGGTTCGTCCTGTTGGGCCTGTTATTCCTGTCGCTCCCGTTGTTCCGGTTGCTCCTGTTACCCCAGTCGATCCTGTGACTCCCGTGGCTCCGGTTGATCCTGTTACCCCAGTTGATCCTGTGACTCCCGTTATTCCGGTTCGTCCTGTTGGGCCTGTCGCTCCCGTTGTTCCGGTTGCTCCTGTTACCCCAGTCGATCCTGGGACTCCCGTGGCTCCCGTTGCCCCGGTTCGTCCTGTTGATCCTGTAGAGCCTGTCGGACCGGAATTCACTTTGACTTGAAGGAGAGACACGTCATCAATTAGTATTGTTGTATTCGTGTTCACAGGTGCCTTGCTGATAATAATCTGAGCATCAGTTGCTTCATCAGGAACAACAGCTGTTGTTTGGTATACCTCTGTCCATGTATTAAAAATTACATTCGGTAAATGGCCTATCGTGACCGCTGTATCTAAACCTGTTGCAATCGGTTCTCCTAATGAATTTAAATATAAGATTTGCAAGTTAATCTCAGGATTTGAAGCCGTTCCAATAGTTCCTAAGGAAACTTGAAAATAAAATGCCTGACCAACCGTAACCGGAACGGTTTGTGAAAGCGAAGCAGCGTTTGCTTCACTCATAAATTGTGCTGAGTATGTTCCTGAATGGGCAAATAAACTGACAACATCGGCATTGATCGAATCCCACCCGGTTAAATCTCCACTTTCAAAGCTGCCATTGAGAATGAGGTTACCAAGCGCCAATTCAATCCCCCCTCTCTTGTATTCGTATTTTCTTTGCAGCCAGCTATACATATTTATCGTTTCCAAGCTGAGATTAACGTTTTTTCAGGTGCATGATGATCTAAAGCGATACAAAAAAGGTGACTGAAAAAAACGATCACCTTTTAAAAACTTATGGCAGAGGGAATGATGTTGCGTTTAAAGCCCGGTTTGTAATATCGACTTGTGTTACATTAATTGTATTTCCGACTGTTAACACTACGTTATAAACAGTTATCCCAGAATCCGGAACTTGGTCAACAAACGTATGAGGAATAATAATAGATTGCCCAGCTGAATAGAATAGATTCAATTCAAGGGTTTCGGTGCTGATTATAGTTCCATTTCTCTCCAAGTCAAAAGTAAGCAAGAGGGAGAAATCAGGCGTCAGTGGGTCAAGGCTGATATTAAGCTGAATTGTCGTATCAATCTTCACCAATTGAGTGGCAACTGCAGTTATGGTTCCCGCTAAGACACTTGCCGGTGTACCATCTAATGGAATCACCACTTGATCAACCGCATTCTGAAAAGCAACCGTCGGCTGTGAGCCCGTGGCTCCCGTCACTCCGGTTGGTCCGGTATCTCCCGTTGGTCCAGTTGATCCTGTCACTCCGGTTGGACCGGTATCTCCTGTTGATCCAGTTGATCCCGTCGCCCCGGTTGGACCCGTCGCCCCGGTTGGTCCGGTATCTCCCGTTGGACCCGTGATTCCCGTTGATCCAGTTAGTCCCGTCGCCCCGGTTGGACCAGTATCTCCTGTCGCTCCAGTGGCTCCTGTCACTCCAGTTGGTCCGGTATCTCCCGTTGGTCCAGTTGACCCCGTCGCCCCAGTGGCTCCTGTCACTCCGGTTGAACCAGTATCTCCCGTAACCCCAGTTGACCCCGTCGCCCCGGTTGGTCCAGTATCTCCCGTCGCTCCAGTTGACCCCGTCGCCCCGGTTGGTCCAGTTGACCCCGTCGCTCCAGTGGCTCCTGTCACTCCGGTTGATCCGATATCTCCTGTAGCTCCAGTTGGACCCGTGATTCCCGTCGCCCCAGTTGGTCCGGTATCTCCTGTTGATCCAGTTAGTCCCGTCGCCCCGGTTGGTCCGGTATCTCCCGTCGCCCCAGTCGGACCCGTGGCTCCGGTGGCTCCCGTGATTCCTGTTACTTCAACAAATGCGACATCATCAATTAATACAACTGGAGTATTACTTGACCCGGCTGTTTTACTGATTAAAATTTGCGCCTGCACAGCAGCAGCCGGCGCAGCAGTTGTTGTTTGATAGACTTCAGTCCATGTATCAAATATAGTATTAGGCATGTTTCCTATTGTGACGTTTATGTTTAATCCGGTTCCTACCACTGCGTTCGAAGCATCTAAATATAAAACTGTCAGATTGATTGCAGGGTTTGCAATTGTGCCAATTTTGCCGAGAGAAATGAAAAGCTGAAATGATTGCTGCGGAGAGACAGGAACAGTTTGTGACAAGGAGGCACTCGTAACTCCGCCTGCAAATTGGGCGGAGAATGCTCCCGTATGAGCAAATGCAGACACAACCGAAGCATTCACTCCGCTCCAGCCTGTTAAGTCTCCGGATTCGAAACTTCCATTGTTTATGAGATTTTGAATCGCCAATCTATACCCTCCTTTCATCATTTTTGGTAGTACAAATCAACATAGCATATGCAGTTTTATCTATTATGGAAACTCAATTCGCGAGATTTCTGTTTATCCCCTATTTAAATGTACTATCCGATCATATTGATGGCACGGTTTGTCACATTAACACCTGTTACATTAACAGAACCGGCAACCGTTAATACCACATCATACGTGATGGCCCCGGCAGACGGCGCCTGGTCTACGAATGTCAGCGGAACAATGAGAGACTGCCCGCCTGAGTAAAACAAATTCAATTCAAGCGTCTCTGTACTGACTGTTATCCCGTCTCTTTTCAGCATCAAAATCAGCTTCAGTGAAAAATCCGGGGATAAAGGCTCATGACTGATATTGAGCTGTACCGTAGAATCTATTTTTATCAATTGAGAAGCTGCTGCTATAACTGTGCCGGACAGAATATTTGCCGGTGATCCATCCAAAGGAATGACGGCGGCATCAGCAGCTTGTTGAAAAGCCAGAATCGGTATGCCGCCGGGCGGACCCGGGGGACCGGTTGGGCCGGGGGGACCTTGAGAGCCCGGAAGCCCTGCCGGCCCTCTCTTCCCCGGAGGTCCTTGTACACTATTAGGAGAGCACAGTGCAGGATGCTTTTCTGCAAAGGAGGGGGTTTTATCACTTTCTATGTGAGAACAGCCATCAGAAATTTTTTCATTATATCTGCGCGAATGCTCTTTATACCAGCTCTTCACATGCCGGCTCATATATTTATAGTGAGAGCTTTGCCCAGTGAACGGATTATTTCGTTTCGCACTCATAAAATCACCTCATACCTTATAGTACTCAGGCGGTTTATACATTGTGAAATGTCCCATCAATCTCTTAGTTCAAAAAAAAAGAAGGCAGATCGCATCTGCCTTCTTCTTACCACAAACCTAATACTTTCCACCATAAACCGCCGATCACAAGCCATGTAATGATATGGACGATCGACAGAATAAAGCCGATGGACCACCATTTGCTTTGCGATACATAGCCCGCTCCGAAAAAGACCGGAGCCGCACCTGAGCCGTAATGCGTCGTTGAACCGAAAAGGTTGCTGAAAAACGCCAGGCTGAGCGCTGCCAAAAGCGGCGGAGCGCCTGCCGCAACGATCACAGCTAAAAATGCCGCATACATGGCACTGATATGTGCGGTTGCACTCGCAAAGAAGTAGTGGGTGTAATAATACACAATGATTAAAATCATAAATGCCACAATCCATGAGAAACCGGAAACGGAAGATTTCATCATATTACTGAACCAAGACACCATGCCAAGCTCATTCAGGAAATTCGCCAGCATCACAAGCGCCGCAAACCAAGTCAGCGTATCCCATGCGCCTTGTTCTTTTTTGATATCCTCCCAAGTTAATACCTGAGACAAAAGCAGGACGGATAAACCGATTAAAGCCGTTGTCGTTGCATCGATATTCAAGCTTCCTCCGAAAATCCAAAGCACCAAAACCAATAAAAAGACGATGACCATGGACAGCTCGGATTTTTTAAAAGGACCCATTTCTTTCAGTTTCTCTGTTGCGATTTTAGCCGCATCCGGTGTTTCTTTAATTTCCGGCGGGTACAGCTTGTAAATCACGAGCGGTGTAATAATTAAGCTCACCAATCCCGGTACAATCGCCGCAATTGCCCAGCTTGTCCACGTGATGTCCACCCCTGCGACATCGTGTGCCAGCTTGGCGATCAGCGGGTTTGCCGCCATTGCCGTTAAAAACATGGCAGACGTGATCAAGTTCCCTTGAAAGCCGGTTTTTAATAAGAAAGCTCCGATTTTCCGTTCTGTTCCGTCTGCCGGCGTGGATCCGAATGTTTCGGATAATGATCTGATAATAGGAAAAATAATGCCGCCCGCCCGTGCCGTGTTGCTTGGTATGGCAGGTGATAAAATTAAATCACTGAAAAGCAGTGAATATGAAAGCCCGAGTGTTTTCTTCCCGAACTTTTGTACGAATACGTAAGAAATTCTGGCGCCCAGTCCGGTTTTAATAAATCCCCGGGAAATAAAAAAGGCGATAACAATCAGCCAGATTGTTTTGTTTCCAAAGCCGCTTAACGTATTTTCGATTGATAACGTTCCCGTTAACGCGGTAACTGCCAATGCAAAAACTGCAATTGCGCCCATTGGCAAGGGCTTGGAGATAAAGCCGATAATTGTTGCGACAAAAATAGCGAACAAATGCCATGCTTTAGGTTCAAGTCCGGACGGCGCGGGAATAAACCAAATGATTAATCCCACAGCAACAGTAATAAGTAAAGGAATTAATTTCACTGCCTGCTGTTTTTTTGCGTCTTTTTCTGAAGCCATTACAGGTCTCCTCCTATTTTGTTATCTTCCATCCCCTATCCCATTTTACTACTTAACTAAGTTAATAAACGTTTTTGTTAATTAAAAAACACAAAGGAATTTTTTCCTTTGTGTTCCTTGTTTCTTATTTTAGTTTACCCGCACCCGCTTGGGATATAACATCTGATTTCACATTTGCAGCCGGACCGATTGAACCGTACAGAGACGGCGTCCATCCGACAGACTGGCTCAATCCGTTGGCGGCTGACGCGTTAATCGCGGCGCCGTTCAAAAGAGTGCCGTCTTCATGAAGCGCTTTTCCGCCGCTGAAGACGCTGATTGTTTTATCGGCAGAGAGTCCCGGCACTTCAAAGGCGTTATTCTGGGCGTAAATTTTCGACGAATGGCCTACGCCCCATGCATAGCTGAAGGGATATGCAGCGCTTTTGCTGCCCGCATAGAAGTTATTATAAATATGAACCTGTCCGTATCGGACCCGCGGTGCGCGCTGGACGATGTTTTGGTAATAGTTATGGTGAATGGTCACCTTTAATTTTCCGTCATCTGACGTCTTGCTGTCGCTATTTCCGATGACGGAGCCTTTATCATGGTCATGATATTTATTATAGGATAATGTAATATAATTCGCCCCGTTTGATATATCCGTCTGGCCGTCATGGTGCTGATATTTTCGCCCGTAATAGTGGGGAAAACCGCTGTCGGGGTTTGATCCGTCATTAAATGTACAATGATCTATCCAGATGTGCGCCGCGCCGTTAATGGTGATATTGTCATATTCCGAATTCCAGTTGCCGCTATCGCCGTCAGTCGGGTCCCATTGCGGAAAATAGTCATATGCGTCTTGAAATTCAATGTTGCGGATGATGACATTATCGACTCCGCTCTTGATATTAAAATTCCCGCCTGTCACCTTGGCATTTGAGCCTGAACCGATGATGGTCGTATTCGAAGGAATGTCAATCACGACTCTTGCCTTCTGGTTTTGCTGTGAACGCTTTCTGGCGTCTTCCTGGGTGCCTGACGGCGCTTTTTTTCCCCATTTGCCCGGATCGTACGCTTTCAGGTAGGCATTGAGATCATAAGCCGCATCTTTATAATCGTTAAAACCGAGCATTTTGTTATGATCATCCGTATTCAGATTGATTGTACCTTGTATGTAAATCATTTTCGGCGTACTGTTGGCGCTTCCTCCTAATGCAGAAACAAGCTGTTGTCTGTTTGTTACAGTATACACATTGGATGAAGAAGCTTTTGCACCGCCGGTTGTTCCGCCGGCATAAGCTCCCCAGCCGTCATTTGACCCTAGCGTCTGCCGGCCCAAGTCGGCGGCATGGACACCCGCCGGAATCATACATAAACAAACGGCCAGCATAAAAAGCATTTTTTTCATAAATTGCGTCCCTCCCAGAGCTTATTGTAAGAGTTTATTCCAATTTCTTACAACCGAATTGTACCAAATGAACTTGGAATATTCACCGAAAATTTTCCAAAAATGTATTTCGGTTTCATTGCGGCAACCGCAATAAAATCCCCGGCAAATGGAGACGCTTCCTTTTCTGAAAACCATTTCATAACCAACCGCAAACTTGCCAAATGTAAATGTCGTTTTTTGCGGAAAACGCAAAAAAAATCCCAAGGGATAGAAATACCCCTTGGGATTGGATCAGCTTACGCCCATGATTTTACTTTTTCATTATCCGTTACGAAGAGAAGCACTTTTCCTTCATCTAAACGCTTTTCAAATTGAGACGCTTCCTCTTCTGAAAAGCCGATTTCATGAATTTTATTGCGAAGCTCATCGCCTTTTTTATTAAACATGTTGCCGACCGCGTGTTTAAAGCCTGTTTCTTTGGCGCCGATTGTGTTTACGTCAGTGTTGTCAGACAGGCGCTCCGTTCTGTCATCATCATGGGAAAGCACGTACACGTCCTCTTTTGCCACACCCAATCGCTGCAGTTCTTTCACATCCTGCATCAGCTTTTGATCATTTGTATATTCTCTTACTACCGGTTTCATTGTAAGTCCTCCTTTTGTTTTGTATATTGGATGTTTACCCGCTCCGTCATGTATCAAACGGGAGAAAGAGAGTTCCGTTAAAAAACAGGCAGATTGTCGGTGGATATTTATCTCTAGGACATGTTACAGTTGAGGAAAACAAACCTTATCAGAAAAATAAAAAAATTCACGCGCTAATCAAGCAGGAGGTGGTTCCCTATCCAATATTTTTCACCGGAACAGCAATTCAACGCTTGGGTTGTGAGTGATTTAGTGAAACAGGTATTCCGCAGTCGGCCCCGCTGTCCTGAAGGTGTACAGGAACTTGCAAACTTTGCTGAGGAAACCTTTCATATTAATATTGATTTTGTTTTCTCGATTATTATGAATATTGGTGATATAGAATTCGTGCTTCCGAATGAAATTCAAGGAAAACTGTCAGCCTATCTGGCCGCGCTCCGTCCTGTGATCACCCTTGACATGATTGATTCTTCAAAGGCAAACGCCTACGAATATTTAGAACATGAGAAAAACACCGATGTCTATCAATTATTTCTTTGAATGTTTCGTTTTAAAACATTGCCGGATGATAGATCGTGACCATAGCAGCTTTGCATACGAAGCATCAGGAGGCTCTCTGAAGCTTCTTTTTTATAATAAAAAAACCAAGCACTGGGGTCTATAACGGCTGTGATGGCAGGGCTGAATGATCCTCTTTAAGTAATGAGTAAACATTCGTGTCATGCCGCATACCGTTCTGATGCATATACCCCCTTAAAACACCATCCATTTGAAACCCCATCTTCGTTAATAATTTGTGAGAGGGAGCATTATCAAGGAATACAACAGTCGCCTATACGAAATCATTTCATAACTTCAAATCCATAAGAAAGAACTTTTGAGACTGCTTCAAAAGCATATCCATTCCTCCAATAAATCCGGGTAGATCTCATAACCCGCTTCCGCCCGTCCATGCTTAGGCACCCAAGCATTATAACCAATTGTCCCTATTATTCCTTCAGCATCTTTTCTTTCAATTCCCCGCCGTATTCCTCTTTTTTCGTTAAACTGATGTTCAAACAGTTCGACTAATTTTTCAGCTTGCTCAATTGATGCAAAAGGTTTTTGTCCCTAATAGGGTGTCACATCTGAATTTGAAAAACAGGCAAAAACCCGTTCTGCATCATCTTTTCCTATTTCTCTTAATATCAGTCTTTCAGTTTCTAATACAGGAAACATGCAGCCTCCCCCTTTTACACATATTAACAATCTCCTGACGGTTTATTTTTGTATTTTGAAAACGATCCATGTTACATTTGGGGTAAATACACGTTTTGACAGGAGGATGCAGTATGCCAGAAACCCAACAGCAAATTCAATTGGCAAGACGGCCTGAAGGCATTCCCGTTCATGAGGATTTCCGTTTTGAAACCATTTCCGTCCCCGAACCGAAAGACGGCGAAGTGCTTGTAAAAACGCTTTATGTCTCTGTTGATCCGTATATGCGCGGCCGTATGCAGGATACAAAATCATACGTCGAACCGTTTGCCTTAGATGCAGCTTTAACAGGCGGCGTCATTGCAGAAGTCATCTCAGACGGCGCCAAGCTGAAAAAAGGCGATGTTGTGATCGGGACTCTTGCCTGGCAGGAATATTCAGCAGTCAGTGAGTCATCTCTTCGCAAAGTTGACACCGGCATCGCACCGGCTCAAGCGTATCTCGGCATTTTAGGGCTGACCGGATTAACCGCCTACTTCGGCCTTTTGGATATCGGCCGTCCGAAAAAGGGAGAAACCGTTGTCGTTTCAGGCGCTGCCGGAGCCGTCGGATCAGCCGTCGGGCAGATCGCCAAAATAAAAGGCGCGAGGGTCGTCGGCATTGCCGGCTCTGATGAAAAAATTTCTTATTTAAAATATGAGCTGCAGTTTGATGAAGCCATCAATTATAAAGCCGCGGAGGATATTCAAAAAGCGCTGGCTGACGCTTGTCCTGACGGGGTTGATGTATATTTTGACAATGTCGGCGGGCCGATTTCAGATGCGGTCATGAACCTTTTGAACGACTTTGCCCGCATCCCGGTTTGCGGAGCCATTTCTTCCTACAATGCCAAAAGTGAAGCGGAGGATTTGGGTCCCCGCGTCCAATCGAAGCTGATTAAATCAAAAGCGCTCATGCAGGGATTTATCGCCAGTGATTACTCAGACCGCTTTTCTGAAGGCGCAAAGCAATTGGCTGAATGGCTGAAGGACGGAAGGCTGCATTATGAAGAAACGGTGACAGAAGGCTTCAGCAATATTCCCGACGCGTTCCTCGGCTTATTTAAGGGAGAAAATAAAGGGAAGCAGCTTATCAAAGTATAATAAAAAACAGAGGGCAGTTCGCCCTCCGTTTTTTTATTTCTCCGATAGCTTTCCGCCTGAATAGACAGCCTCGTGCAGCTCGATTCCGAGTGATTTGGCCATTTTTTTCAGTTTGGATTCTTCCATCGGCGTGACAAGGCTGAGTACGGTTCCTTTTTTGCCCGCTCGCCCCGTCCGGCCCGATCTGTGGATATACCCATCTTCATTCGGAATGTCCGCGTGAATGACATACGGGAGATCGTCAATGTCAAGGCCGCGCGCGGCGATGTCTGTCGCCAAAAGCAGCGGAAATTCTCCCTGTTCAAACGCTGATAAAATGCTGGCCCGCTCCATTTTTTTCGCTTCTCCATGCAGAATGCCGAGATCGACATGGTGATAGGTCAGCTTTTCCGCATACACGCTTAAATTCCCGATATCTCTGACAAACACGAGCGCCTGCATGCCATTAAGCCGTGACAGCTTTTGCAGAAGCTTGACCTTATCCCGCTGATCACAGACGAGATACTGATGCTTGACCTGCCCCTTTCCTGCTATATTCCGTTCAACCTTCAGCACGGCCGGTTCCTGCGCGATGTCTTTGAGCACCTCTTCTGTGTCTTGTTTTAATGTGGCTGAGAAGCATAAAAGCTGGCGATCCTTCAGCGTTGTCTTAATGATGTTTTTCATCGTCTCCCGATGCTCTGGTGTGACGAGCTGGTCGGCTTCATCAAGGACGATCGTTTTAACCTCATGCATTTTCAGCTTTTTCGCCCGGATCAATTCAAACACCCTGCCCGGCGTGCCCACAATGATGTGAGGTTTATTTTTGAGCTTTTCCACCTGCTTCTTCACGTTTGCCCCGCCGATTAAAGACAAAGCCCGCAGCTCCGAGCCTTTTTTCCAATCCTGAATCACTTGAAAAATCTGCATGACAAGCTCACGTGACGGCGCTAAAATAACCGCCTGAGGATGCTTTTGCTCCGGGTTGATCCTTTCCAAAACCGGAAGTGTATACGCCAATGTTTTTCCCGTTCCCGTCGGGGACTCGGCGATGACATCCTTCCCCTCCATGATCACCTGTGCCGCTTTTTCCTGAATGGCAGTCGGCTCCTGAAAACCTGATGCTTTCCAGTTTTCGGCGATGAATGATTGTGTATGTTGTAAAAATGGCCAAGTTTGCGTCATGTCGTTCTCCTCAATTCTTAAAATCTACTCCATAGTATCTCAAATGCACGCTGCAAACGCAATTTTCTTTTTCCTTCCAAGCCTTTTAACAAACCGCTTCCTCCTTTATAATCATAAATGAGAAATACACGTGACATCAGCGTGTTCGATAACGATAGAGGTGTAAAAATGAGTATTTTATCAGTTAAGGATTTAAGCCACGGTTTCGGTGACCGCGCGCTTTTCAACAATGTATCGTTCCGTCTTTTAAAAGGGGAACATGTCGGCTTAATCGGCGCAAACGGCGAAGGAAAATCAACGTTTATGAATATTATTACCGGAAAACTTGAGCCTGATGAGGGGAAAGTCGAATGGTCAAAAAACGTCCGCGTCGGCTATCTTGACCAGCATACGGTGCTTGAAAAAGGAAAAACGATCCGCGACGTCTTAAAAGATGCCTTCCATTACTTGTTTGCCATGGAAGCGGAAATGAATGAGATTTACAACAAAATGGGCGAAGCAGATCCCGATGAGCTTGAACAATTGCTTGAAGATGTCGGTGTCATTCAGGATGCCCTGACGAATAACGACTTTTATGTCATCGACAGCAAAGTGGAGGAAATCGCCCGCGGCCTGGGCTTGCACGAAGTCGGGCTTGACCGTGACGTCACCGATTTAAGCGGAGGCCAGCGTACGAAGGTGCTTCTCGCCAAGCTGCTTTTGGAAAAACCGGAAATCCTCCTGTTGGATGAACCGACCAACTACCTTGATGAACAGCACATTGAATGGCTGAAACGCTATTTGCAGGAATACGAAAACGCGTTTATCTTAATTTCTCACGATATTCCGTTTTTAAACAGCGTCATCAATCTGATTTATCACGTAGAAAATCAGGAGTTGACCCGTTATGTCGGTGATTATCATCAATTCATGGAAGTATATGAAGTGAAAAAACAGCAGCTTGAAGCCGCCTACAAAAAACAGCAGCAGGAAGTGGCCGAGCTGAAGGATTTCGTCGCCCGCAACAAAGCGCGCGTCAGCACGAGAAACATGGCGATGTCCCGCCAGAAGAAGCTTGATAAGATGGATATGATTGAGCTGGCGGCGGAAAAACCGAAGCCCGAATTCCATTTCAAGCCTGCCAGAACATCAGGCAAGCTCATTTTTGAAACGAAGGATTTAGTCATCGGCTACGATAGCCCGCTGTCACGGCCGCTCAATCTCAGAATGGAGCGCGGCCAGAAAATCGCCCTGTACGGCGCAAACGGCATCGGGAAAACGACGCTGTTAAAGAGCCTGCTCGGAGAAATCCAGCCGCTTGAAGGCACGGTAGAGCGAGGCGAGCACCAATACACCGGCTATTTCGAGCAGGAAGTGAAAGAAACAAACAACAATACGTGCATCGAAGAGGTATGGAGCGAGTTTCCTTCCTTTACCCAATATGAAATCCGCGCCGCTCTTGCAAAATGCGGACTGACGACAAAACACATTGAAAGCCGCGTCTCCGTCCTCAGCGGAGGAGAAAAAGCAAAGGTCAGACTGTGCAAGCTGATCAATTCAGAAACAAACCTGCTTGTGCTTGACGAGCCGACAAACCACTTGGATGTCGACGCAAAAGAAGAGCTGAAACGCGCGCTGAAAGAATACAAAGGCTCCATTCTGCTGATTTCCCACGAACCGGAGTTCTACATGGATATCGCGACGGAAACATGGAACTGTGAGTCTTGGACGACGAAAGTGCTGTAAACACACAAAAACCCGCCCTGCTTAAGGGCGGGTTTTTTTAATGCCATTTTTTCCGGACAATCCTTGGCAGTTCCCTGTCTTTTAACATCAGCTGAAGAGATGAAGTAAATTCATCCAGCGTTCATTCTCTTTCTGCGGATAGTTCAAAGTCTTCCTCATCCGCCCACGCGGTAAACTACTCAACGGAAAAGCTGTTTTTTTCCATAACATTGTGCAGAACGGACTTATCTTTTGCAAAAGCCCAAATAGAAGACTTTTCTGTATCTTCAATATAGATTCCGGCCGCATCAGCACCTGCCCGAACAGGATGCCTTTTCTCGTTTTCGCTTCAATCCGACCGAAGAAACCTGTTTCTAAAGGAGTTTTGTCCTTTGTTGACTGTACAAACATAACGTTACTCATTTCTCTTTCCAAATAAAAAAGGAACCTCCGCCGATGCGGAAGTTCCTTTTTTTTCTTAATGCCCGGCTTTAATTCCGGCGAGATGCTTACGCCCCATGAGCAGGACAAGCATACCGACAAAAACGACGATTCCGCCTACCGTATATGGTGTGCTTGCGGTGAAGTGTTCTGACAGCATTCCCGCAATCCACGGAGCGAGCGCGCCGCCGATGAAGCGGACTGAGCTGTAGGCTGAAGACGCGATTGAACGTTCAACCGGCGCAGCTCCCATCACAGCTGTCGTCATGATCGTGTTGACCATACCGAGGACAGCACCGGCGACAACGATACATGTAATAATTAATGTCTGATGGTCTGTCCAGATCCCCATGACGATGAGAATAACCGCAAAGGCGATAAAGAGAACGACGAGCGAACGCACTGTGCCCAGCGCTTTATGCACGAGCGGCGCCGTAAAGACTGACGTAATCGCCAGCAGAAGTCCCCACCCGAAGAAAACATAACCGAGACCGTGTTCATCTAAATCCAGAACGAACGGAGAATAAGCTAGCAAAATAAAAAATCCAAAGTTGTATAAGAACGCAGATACCGCCATTGTCAGCAGGCCTTTATATTTGAGCGCCTTCATCGCATCAAATACACCGACACGTTTCGCTGGTTTCGGCAGCTTCGGCAGCATCAAAGAAATGGCGATTAACGCAATAAACATCAGGACAGATACCCCGAAAAACGGAGCGCGCCATGAAATGCTGCCAAGCTCTCCGCCTGCAAGCGGCCCGACGGAAATCCCAAGTCCAAGTGCAGCCTCATACAAAATAATGGCTTTCGCGCTTCCTCCGACAGATACGCCGACGATGACGGCAAGCGCGGTTGAAATAAATAGGGCGTTCCCCAATCCCCAGCCGCCGCGATAGCCGACAAGCTGAGCGATCGAGCCTGAGCTTCCGCCAAGAGCGGCAAATACAATGATAAAAATAAGTCCGAGAAGCAGCGTCCATTTCGCACCGATCCGGCTTGAAATCGCGCCAGAAAAAAACATCATAAAACCGGTAACGAGTAAATAACTTGTAAATAACAGAGATACTTCACTAGGTGAAGCATGTAATTGTGCGGCGATTGCCGGAAGTATCGGATCGACCAGACCGATTCCCATAAACGAAATAACACAGGCAAACGCAACCGCCCAGACTGCTTTCGGCTGGCTGAGCAAGCCTGTTTTCTGTTGTGGTGAATTATCCATTTTATCAGACCTCCAATTTGATCCATTAAAAGAAACGCTATATACATAGCGTTTACAGCAATTTCATTCGATTGACTGAATCGCACGATCGGCTTTTTCTTTCATCCCGTTAAGGCGCTCTTTAAAGCTTTGGAATGTGCGGATTTTCTCATCAATCATATCAAGCTGGTGATTCAAAGCATGCTGAATCTCTTCCAGCTTTTCTTTCCGTTCCTTCAGATCCAGTGACAACAAGTACCCCTCTTTGTTTAATTCCAGCTGACGGCTCATTTCCATAAACTGCTGAAGCTCCTGAAGTGAAAAACCGAGCACCTCTTTCGTGCTGGTGACTTTCTCCAGTTCCTCCATGTCATCTTCGGAGTAAAGCCTTACGCCGCCTTCTGTCCGTTTAGGAGCAGGAATTAAACCAATCTCCTCGTAAAAACGAATGGTGCGTTTTGTCAATCCGCTTCTTTTGGCAACTTGATCAATCTTCATCCATTCCAAGGTCAATCCCCCTCTTATCGTATCTGTTATCATTATACACCATCTGAACCTTAACGTAAACGTAAACTTTTGAAAATAAAAAAATGCCGGTATGTCCCTGGCTTAGGTCATACCGGCTCTTTTTAATTCTCAAGCTCTTCAATCATCAGTGACAATTCGGTCCAGCGTTCCATTGCGGCTTCAAGCTCTTCCGACGTTTTCGCCTGCTCCGCCATCAGTTCTTGAATCTTCCCGAAATCGCTTCCCGCTTCGGCGATTTCCGCTTCCAGACGTTCATGTTTTTCTTCAAGTCCGGCAATCTTGTCTTCAATGCCGTCCCATTCGATCTGATCTTTGTAAGAAAGCTTTTTACGCTTTTTCTTCAGTTCTTCCTCGGGTTTTTTCTCTTCAGCGGGCTGTTTTTCCACTGTTTTTTTCATTTTCGTTTCTTCCATATATTCGCTGTACGAACCTTGGAAACGTGAAATGATGCCTTGTCCTTCAAACACGATCAGGCGATCGATGACGCGGTCAAGGAAGTAGCGGTCATGGGATACTGTAATGACGACGCCCGGGAACTGGTCGATATAATCTTCGAGCACGCTTAAAGTCTCTGTGTCCAGATCATTGGTCGGTTCATCTAAAAACAGCACATTCGGCTCCTGCATCAAAACGTTCAGCAAGTACAGACGCCGTTTTTCCCCGCCTGACAGCTTTCTGATATACGTCTGCTGCATCGGGCGCGGGAACAGAAAGCGTTCGAGCATTTGTTCCGCCGTGATGATATCACCTTCGGCTGTTTTGACGATTTCAGCGGTTTCTTTTATATACTCAATGACTTTCATGTCACCGTTCATTTCACTATGGTCTTGGGTGTAGTAGCCGATTCTTACCGTCTGCCCGATGGTGATGCTGCCGATGTCAGGCTCAATCCGCCCGGCGAGGCTGTTCAGCAAGGTTGTTTTTCCGATGCCGTTCGGCCCGATGATACCGATTCTTTCTCCCGGTATGACAAGCTCGTTAAATTGGCTGATGAGCGCTTGCCCGCTATAAGTTATCGTCACGTTTTCGGCTTCAATCACCTGTTTGCCGAGGCGGTGGGAGCCTACCGCAAAATCGAGTGAGCCGGAAACGGCGGGCCCTTTTTGCTCCTTGAGCGCCTCCGCTCTGTCAACTCTCGCCTTTTGTTTCGTCGAGCGTGCTTTTGCGCCTCGTCTGAGCCAGGCCAGTTCACGGCGCAGCAGGTTTTGGCGCTTTGTTTCCTTTTGTTCGGCCAGCACTTCCCGCTCGGCTCGTTTTTCCAGAAATACTTCATAGTTTCCTTTATACGTATAAAGGCTCCCTCTCTCAAGCTCATATATTCTATTCGTCACTCGGTTTAAAAAATATCTGTCGTGCGTCACGAGCATAACGGCGCCGGGATATTGGGACAGATACCCTTCCAGCCATTCAATTGTTTCATTGTCCAAATGGTTTGTCGGCTCATCCAAAATGAGCAGATCAGCAGGCTGAATAACATTTTTTGCAATAGCGACCCGCTTTTTCTGGCCTCCGGACAGCTCGCTGACATCCTTCATCAAATCTGTGACGCCAAGCTTGGTTAAGACTGTTTTGGCTAACGTGTTTGCCTCCCACGCGTTGTTTGCGTCCATCTTGCCTTGCGCATCAAGCAGATTTTTCTGGCGTTTTTCATTTTCCGGCTCTTCATTCAGCGCCTGAAGCGCTTTTTCATATTCTCTCAGCGTTCTCATGACGGCAGAATCACCTGAATAAATGTGCTCAAGCACGGTTTGCCCAGCGGGAAGCTCCGGGTCCTGATGCAAAAATTCAATATGCACGCTGCCTGATGCCGTTATGTTGCCTTCTTCGGTTGATTCGATGCCGGCAATGGCTTTCAGCAGCGTTGACTTGCCCGTTCCGTTCGGTCCGATTAAGCCGATTCTTTCATTCTCTTCAATATGAAAGGAAATATGATCAAATAGTGTCTTATCTCCGTATGTTTTATAAAGGTTTTCCGCTTTTATGATGCTCATGGTTCCTATCAATCCTCACGTAAGTTCATGTGTTCATTTTAAATCAGGCGCTGGAATAAAACTAGTAAAAGGACAGACAAATTTCTTGAAGAGGATGATTTTGTCCAAAGAATGTTTGCGCGTCTCCTTCTATACAATGGAGGGGAAGAGGTGATGACATGATCAGCATCAGTTTGTGCGTAATCGTGAAAAACGAAGAAGAAGTGCTGGCAGACTGCCTTGAGTCTGTCAAAGACATTGCAGACGAAATCGTGATTGTTGATACGGGATCGCTTGATCAGACAAAGGAGATCGCATCCCGATATACGGATAAGATTTATGACTTTGAGTGGATCGACCATTTTGCGGCAGCCCGCAACTTTGCTTTTTCGAAGGCAGAAATGGATTATATTCTCTGGCTGGACGCTGACGACATTTTTTTAGAGGAAGACCGCCGGAAGCTGATTGAGCTGAAAGCGGCACTTTCTAAAGACGTTGACGCGGTGTCCATGTATTATCATGTCGGTTTTGATGCACAGGGAGAGGTCAATTTTAAGTATCGCCGGAACCGATTGGTCAAGCGGCAAATCGGTTTTCGCTGGATCGGGGCGGTGCATGAGTATCTTGAGGTATACGGGAACATTGTGGAAACCGATATTGCCGTCACACACCGTAAATCTGACAAAAAGCACTCGCCGCCCTCAGACCGCAACTTAAACATTTATGAAAAAATGGCGGAAAACGGCGAAACGATGACGCCGCGCGATTTATTTTATTTTGCGAATGAATTGAAGGATCACGGCCAATATCAGCGCGCCATTACGTATTACCACCATTTTCTCTCGACAAAGCAGTGCTGGATTGAAGATGAAATCAGAACGTGCCAATACTTATCCGATTGCTATAGGGCGGTCGGGCATGAAGAGGCAGCCCTTACATCTCTATTAAAATCGTTTCTGATTGATTGTCCGCGCCCGGAGTTTTGCTGCAGGCTCGGTGACTACTTTACGGAGAAACAGCAATATCCGCAAGGCGCGTTTTGGTATGAGCTCGCCCTTTCAGCCAAAAGCAGCGATTCAGGCTTCACTCAGGTCGAGTTCTCCACCTGGTATCCTCATTTGCAGCTATGCGTCTGCCATTGGCAGCTCGGCGACAGAGAAAAAGCGAAGTATCACAATGACAAAGCGGCTTCCTACTATCCGTCACATCCGAGCGTGCTTTATAATCAAGGCGTGCTGGGTAAATAATACACAGAAAAGGAGCTGTCCCTTGATACGGAGACAGCTCCTGCTGGTTCCGGCGGCCAATCCGGCATACATCCAAACCGCCCGGCTCTCACCGCCTTCTATATTGAATGCTTTTTATCTTTATCATCATTTGATGATGTACTAGGTGCTAATATGCGGTCCAATACTCTTCCGGTAAATGGCATGAAGAAGTTCCGACATGGAATTATCAAGCCGTCCATGTATATGGCAAAGCAAGCATTTTAGAGAAAGATGAATTAATAGAAGAATTAACAACAATGATGGAAAAATACGAAAAACATCGAGAAAATCCAATTTTATGGGATAAACTTTCTCCTCAACTCCTAGAAAACCAACTGAAAGGTATTGTTGGGTTTAAGATTAAGGCGGGAGAAATTCAGGCAGCATATAAAGTAAGCCAGAACCGAAATGAAACGGATTATATGAACATCATTGATCAATTACAAAATGAAGGAAATCCAAATTCGAAACAAATGGCAGAACTGATGGAAAAGAGATTAAAAAAAGAAATATAAGCCCGCTTTTATTAACTCCTCAGATACAAGGATGAAAACGAGGTTGTCATATTGGCAGCTTCTCTTCAGATATTGAAGAAGAAATTTTCAAAAAAAGCCCTGTATCACTGATTACTTGGTAATCGGCGATACAGGCTTTATCTATCAATATTTTTTATGATTCTCCCAACACGTTTTCGGCCATCTTCGCTAAATGCTGGGCGCTTCCCGAAATTTCCTGCATTGTCGCTGAAATTTGTTCAACCGCCGCTGCTTGGCCGTCTGTGTTCTGGTTGATGGATTCAATGGAATCCTCAAGCCCTTTCAGCAGGCTGTGTATTTTTTTCGTAATTTGGTCAATCTGGCCGACATTGTCCTTTGAATGAGTGGCAAGCTTGCGGATTTCGTCCGCTACGACGGAAAAGCCCTTCCCTGACTCCCCGGCTCTGGCCGCTTCAATGGCCGCGTTTAAGCCGAGCAGATTGCTTTGATCTGATATGCCTTTGACGGTAACGGAAATGTCGGCGATTTCTCCGGCGCTCTCACTGACCTGTTTCGCTTGGGTAGAAATGCCTGACATCTGTGCTGAGAAACCGTTGATGGATTCAGAAATATCTGCGACGGCAGAAGCCGTCTGCTCAACGACTGCAGACAGACTTTCGGCCACATCATGCAGCTTCGCCGACTTTTCAAGGCTTGTGCCGAGACCGACGCCCCCGATGACTCTTCCGTTTTCATCATGAAGCGGAATCGCTCTGGCAATGAGCGGAAATCCGAACAGCTCTTTTGGAACCATGCTTGTTTTTTTCTGATTCGTGCGGATGGCGTCTGTAATGATATCCCCTTTTTGCAGCGGGTCACCCGGCTTTACATTCAGGGAAAACGTCTTAGCCGGAATATTCACGATTAATTTTTCTGTATCATAAATGCCGATGGTGATATCATCCTGGATCAGGCTGTTTAAATAAGGCGCGACTTTGATAAAAGCCTCGAGCAGCCCATGTGTGTCTTGCTCCGTCATTATATTCATCTCTTTCACTCCTTCTTAATATGGAAATTGCCGTTTTTCATGCTGAACGGAAATCCATTTCAATGTTGTAAATTCCTCAAGGCTCCACTCGCCGTTCAGCCTGCCGAGGCCTGATTGCTTTTCACCCCCGAACGCCACGTTCGGTTCATCATTAATGGTTGTATCATTGACATGAATCATGCCTGTTTCGATCCGCTTCGCAAATTCAACGCCGCGCTCAATATTTGCCGTATGCACCGCTCCGCTTAAACCGAACGGCGTAGCATTTGCAATGTCTGCCGCTTCGTCTTCTGTATCAAACGGCATAATGCAAACCGCCGGACCGAATAATTCTTCCTTTGCGATGCTCATGTCCGGTGTCACGTCTTTTAAGATTACAGGCTCAGCGACCGTTCCTTTAAATTCACCGAGAAGCACGGGAACAGCTCCCTCTTCAATGGCTTTTTCTACAGACCGTTTCAAGCTCTCCGTCTGTCTCGTGTTGATCAAAGGCCCGATAACCGTATCAGGGTCCATCGGATCTCCGACCTTCAGAGAAGATACCTTCGCTTCATAAAGTTCTGTAAATTTGTCATACAAAGACGTATGAACCAGCACACGGTTTGCTGACATACAAATTTGCCCTTGATGCGTAAACCGGCTGAACACCGCCGCATTGACCGCATATTCAATATCGGCATCCTCAAGCACGATCAGCGCGCTGTTTCCGCCAAGCTCCAAGAGCGGTTTTTTAAAGTGCTTGACCGCAAGCTGCCCGATATAGCTGCCCACACCCGTTGAGCCTGTAAATGAGATGATGCGCGGCACCGGATGCTCGACAAAGCTGTCGCCGATCTCCGTAATATCTGTAACGATGACGTTCAGCAGTCCGTCCGGGATTCCGGCCGCTTCAAAAATTTTCGCAATGAGCGTGCCGCCGCAGATCGGCGTTTCCTCATGCGGCTTCAAAACGACGCCGTTCCCCGCTCCGAGTGCCGGCGCGACCGATTTCACGGAGAGGAAAAACGGGAAATTAAACGGGCTGATCACCCCGACGACTCCGGCCGGAATTCGATACAGCCTGTTTTCTTTGCCGTCAATCGTAGACGGCAGGATCTTCCCTTCCATCCGAACAGGAAAGGAAGCCGCTTCTTTTATCATATTTTTGACAAGTCCGATTTCAAACTCAGCCTTCAGCCTTGTTCCGCCAAGCTCCTCCATCATTAAGTAAATGATGGCTTCTTCATGCTGCTCGATGAAAGATACAGCCTTTTCCATAATAGAGCGCTTTTTGAAAGGGTTCACTTTGTCCCATTCTTTTTTCGCAAGAGCCGCAGCGCGATACGCAGCATCTACATCGTCAGGCGTCGCTTTTCGGAATGAGGTTATCACTTTTTGAGTATAAGGATTTCTGTTTTCCAATACGTTCCGGCTGCTGCCTTCCCTCCATTTGCCGCCGATAAACTGCTTATTTAATTCTTCATATTGAAACATATAAACATCTCCCTTTAATCGAAACTTGGAAAAATTGTGGATGAGTCATTTTTTGTATCGGTTTTAACGTGAGAAAATTGAACTATTTCAGAATAAAAATACGAATCCTGCCGTACACTGACGCTTTTGAGCTTTGTTCTTTTAAAGTGGAAAATTCTTTAATTGACTGCACGAAAGTTCGACAATATAATACAAACGTCAGTGTATATAATGATTAGAATATTATGAATTTTCCAGGAGGAACAATATGTCTTCACTTTTTCGAAAAAAGCCGCTGGCAGATCTAAAGGCCCAGAGCAAACAGACCAGTCTGTCCCGCTCGTTAAGCGCTTTTGACTTAGTCTTACTCGGAATCGGCTGTGTCGTCGGCACGGGGATTTTTGTTATCACCGGAACCGTTGCCGCCACTGGCGCCGGACCGGCTTTAATTCTGTCGTTTGTTCTCGCGGGAATTGCCTGCGCGCTTGCAGCTTTTTGTTATGCGGAATTTTCTTCATCCATACCGGTCTCGGGAAGCGTGTATACATATTCGTATGTGACGCTTGGAGAATTTCTCGCGTTTTTGATCGGCTGGGATTTAATGCTTGAATATGTCATTGCTCTCGCTGCAGTTGCGACTGGCTGGTCCTCTTATTTTCAGTCGCTTCTTGCCGGTTTCGGGCTGCATCTCCCGGCGGCGTTAATTGCCGCTCCGGGAAGCAAAACGGGCGCGGTCTTTAATCTTCCGGCCGCCTTGATTATTTTGGCCATTACCGCCATCGTCTCAAGGGGCGTGAAAGAAAGCACACGCTTTAACAACGTCATCGTTTTAATGAAAATCGCAATCATTCTGCTGTTTATTGTCGTCGGTTTCGGTTATGTAAAGCCGGAAAACTGGTCGCCGTTTATGCCGTTTGGGATGAAAGGCGTAATCGCCAGCGCCGCAACCGTTTTCTTCGCCTATCTGGGATTTGACGCCGTTTCAAACGCATCGGAGGAAGTCAAAAACCCGCAGAAATCCATGCCCATCGGAATTATCGGCGCGCTTCTTATCTGCACCGTTCTCTACATTACGGTATCGCTTGTTCTGACGGGGATGCTTCCTTATACAAAACTGAATGTCGGAGATCCCGTGTCATTTGCGCTGCAATTTGTCGGTCAGAACAAAGTAGCCGGCATTATTTCAGTCGGCGCCATTATCGGGATTACAACGGTCATGCTCGCGCTTCTTTATGCTCAGGTGCGGCTGACGTTCGCCATGAGCAGAGACGGTCTTTTGCCCGGCATGTTTTCAAAAGTGCACCCGCGGTTTAAAACGCCGTTTCAAAACACGTGGCTCACGGGGATTATCGCAGCAGGAATTGCAGGCTTTATCGACCTCGGAACATTGGCTCATCTTGTAAATATGGGAACATTGGCGGCATTTACCGTCATTGCGATCGCCGTCATCGTGTTGCGAAAAAAACACCCGGAGATCAAGTCATCTTTCCGTGTTCCTTTCGTACCTGTCGTGCCGATCATCAGTGCTTGTCTGTGCCTCTACCTCGCATACAGCCTGCCCGGCGTCACTTGGGTGGCATTTGTCATCTGGATTGCCGCCGGCATGATCATCTATATGATCTATTCGAAAAAACACAGTTTATTAAACAAATAAAAAAGAGGCTCTTCCTTCGGATAAAAGAAAGAAGAGCCTTTTTTGCTCTTGATAATTCCTTCACCTTATGAATAATATGGTGTATGCTTCGCTTACATATAAGAAGGAGGAGAATGATTTTGGCAATTGCCGCCCCACTGAAAGAAAAGCCTGTTCAACGTCCCGAAACGACCGTATATTCCATCTTATTCATTATCGGGATCTGCCATTTGCTTAATGATTCGCTGCAAGCGGTAATTCCTGCGATGTTTCCTATTTTGGAACGGTCGATGAGCCTTACATTCACGCAGCTCGGGGTTATCGCCTTTACATTAAATATGGTGTCTTCCGTCATGCAGCCCGTCATTGGCTGGTACACAGATAAACGCCCGATGCCGTATGCTTTGCCGCTCGGCCTCACCTCAAGCATGCTCGGCATATTAGGTCTCGCGTTTGCCCCGTCTTTTCTGACGATTTTATGCTGTGTTTTCTTTATCGGCTTGGGCTCCGCAGTCTTTCATCCGGAAGGCTCACGCGTCGCTTATATGGCCGCCGGCACCAAACGGGGCTTAGCCCAATCGATTTATCAGGTCGGCGGAAATACCGGCCAGGCGATGGCGCCGTTAATTACCGCGCTGATTCTCGTCCCTCTCGGACAATTCGGCTCTGTCTGGTTTACCCTTGTTGCCGCAATCGCCGTGCTGTTTTTGATTTATATCGCCAAATGGTACAAAGAACGGCTTCTTCACCTGCGCGCTTCGAGTAAAAAAACGCATGCCGCCGCTCAGCAAACGATGATTACAAAGCCGATTATTGCCGCACTTATTATGATCATTTTTTTAATTTTCGCACGCTCTTGGTATGTCAGCGCCATCGGTAATTTCTATACGTTTTACGCGATGAATGCTTATCATGTGAGTATTCAGCAGGCGCAAAGCTACATTTTCGTGTTTTTATTTTTCGGCGCTGTCGGCACATTTCTCGGCGGGCCGCTTGCAGACCGTTTCGGGAAGCGGAACGTGATCATCTGCTCATTGACGGCATCGGCGCCGCTGACGATTTTTCTCCCGTTTGCGGGTCCTGTTATCGCCTATGCCGTGCTGGCCCTGATCGGTGTCGTCCTGATGTCCAGCTTTTCCGTGACGGTTGTATATGCGCAGGAGCTTGTTCCGGGTAAAATCGGCACAATGTCAGGACTGACGGTCGGGCTCGCCTTCGGAATGGGCGCGATCGGCGCTGTCGCTCTCGGCGCCCTCATTGACACGGCCGGATTGACGCCGACAATGACCGCCGTCGCCTTTTTGCCCCTTTTAGGGCTTCTCGCGTTTATGCTTCCGAGTGATAAGACGTTAAAAGAGTGGCATTCATAAAAAGAATCCTCCTGTCCATTGGCAGGAGGATTTATGTTTGAATCGTATAAAAATGAGTGTCAGGCACCGCATACTTCGGAATAAACCCATCCCTGAAATCGGGAAACGCCTGCTGAATTTCATCAATCCATTTTTTCAGATTGGCGATATACGGCATATAAATGATGTCAACAGCTGCCTGGTCATCAATGTGATAGTACCAGCATAGGTTAAATTCGTTCTCCGTAACGAGAGTAAAGCCGGAGAAGTGATAAAAAATCAGCGGAGTGTCATCTACATAAACAGCCCCGTCACGCAGGCTGACCTCATATTGCTCAATATTCCACAGCGCCGTATTGGCGCCGATCGAATTCACGACATGGACGTGTTCAAATTGCGCAGGCCACTTTTCAACATATCTTTGATCACCGTATGTCTTTTTTTCTTCATTCATCTCCACCGTACAATAGGAGATGCAATCCTGCCTCCACTGCCATACCGCCCTGTACGCTTCCTCTGTATTCCGCGCGCCGACAAAACCGGTGTTGTACTGACCCGTCCGCTTGTAATAAGGCATAAACCGTTCAGAATTGCGGTGGTCTGTCAGAAACAGCGACGCATCCGGCTTTTCCATAAACAAGCTTTCCAAGTCAGAAAAGAAAAAGAGATCGGTATCCAGATGGGCAAAATATTCAGCTTCGTCATACTCGGACATGACATGGAACAAAAACGCCGGTTTGAGCGTCCAGCAATATTCGTGAAACGTTCGGCTGCTTTTTGCCTCAAGCAGCTCCGGGTCCTCCATTTCATGGAGCTGCACAAATGTCACATGCTCCCACGGCACCTGCTGAAGCAGCTCATACGCTTTCTGATCGACACACAGCACATACAGATGAAAATCGCGGCAATGCTCATGGAGAGAATGGATCATCGGCATCAATTTAAAGATATGTGTCCTCGAAACAATAGTTGAAAAATGATATTTACTCACCATACCACATCCAATTTAATTAAGATCCACATGCAGTAAATCAGCAATCAGCGCTTTAAGCGCCCTTCCAAAGTGCGTAACGCCCAATTTCTTTTCCGCTTTCAAAAGAAGCTTTTGCGCCTGCTGCAAGTCGAAGCTTTTTTTCGTGACACGCGGGGCCTTCGTTCGCCAGTCAGGGTCAAGGTTGCGGTCTTTGACCACATGCAGCAGCTCAAGAAACAAATGCAGAAGGCTTTCATATTTCTCATATTCAAGCAGCTCTTCAATGTCTGCCACGATGCTGTTGGTTAAGTCCGCATCAAACGGGCCGTTAAATGCGAGGTGCACCCCAAGTGAGTGAATGTTATTGTATTTGTCGCACATGTAGGCGATATTCGTCCGAATGTCATCAAAGGAAGCACAATTGCTCGGATGCTCCTGATGGACGCTCATGATATCGCGCCGCAGCTGAAAGGACAGCCCCGCCTGGTGGAGCCTGATGCCGAGATCATAATCTTCAAAGCCGTATCTGACGATGCCTTCATCAAACAGGCCGAGGTCTGCCACATGCTTTCTTTTGACGGACGAATTATTTGTGATGAAAAAACGCCACGGCAGATGATAGCCCTTCAAATCGTCTCCGTATTTTTCTAAAATGCTTTTGAGCACTTTAATAAAATCGGTATCTAAATCAAAGCACTTTTCAATAAAACTGCCGTCTTGAATTTCGCTTTCATCAAGAAGGGGCTCTTTATCGCCGGGCATCTCGTCATACAGCTCAGCGAGTTTTTCTTTATGCTCTTTTTCAAAACGGTCATAATAAAAGCTGTAAATCCGTTTCCAGAACATACCGCACACAACAAGACCATCCTGATTTTCGTGCGCTTTGATATGCTTTGCCACCAAATCCTTTTCGGCAAGCATGTCACTGTCATGGAAGATTAAAATGTCACCTCTGGCATTGCGGACCGCCTGATTGCGCCCATATGCGATGCCTCTGTTTTCTTTAATTCTGACAAAGCTCAGCGGGAAATTCGCGCTGAATGATTCAAGCATAGATAAAGTACCGTCCTCTGAGCCGTTATCAGCCACTATGACTTCAAACGGCTCTGTGCACTCCTGTTCATTTAGAGACAAAAGGCTGTTATAAAGCCTCTCCCTTGAATTATATGCGGGTACAATGACGCTTGCCTTCACTTTTCGGTCACTTCCTGTATATGATCTTTTATTTGTTATCATCCTCAGATGCAAACCCGTTGAAATCAGGACAAACGGCGCTGACCGTCTCAATCACATGCGGCAGAATGTCCTGATAAAGCTGATGGACAAAAGGCAGATCCGTCCGGGTCGTCTCATGAATCAGCCGAATGTCATCGGCGCTGACGATTCGATATCCGCTGAAATGATAAAAAATCAGCGGATGTCCGTCCTCCAGAACAAGACGCCCGTCCTTCCATGAAAATGTGTGTTTTCCATAATTCCAATGGCCGATATTCACACCGGGCGTTGTGATGTCACATACATTCGGAAACAGATCAGGCATATAATCCAAATAGCCTTGATCCCCGAATTTTCCTTCTCCCGGAGCGTTTTTGCATTCCTCAAGGCAGCGCTGTTTCCACCACTTGAGACAATCAGTGCCGGATTGATCGGTTTTGAAGCTGAGAAAACCGGAATTATACCGGCCTAAAAGACGCTGGAGCATGTCAATTTCCTGTTTTTCAAACGATGGGATGACGATATCGCCGCGTGACAGGAGCACCGAACAATCCGGCTGATTGTCAAAAATCGGATTAGGATCAGCGAAGAAAAACAAATCGGCGTCAATATACGTGACACGCTCTAAATCAGGATGTCTGTCCACCACGGCTTCGAGGAATACCGGCTTCACCGTCCAGCAGTATTCGCTTTGGTCTCTCGTTTTTTTCAGTTCAAGAAGCTCCTTGTTTTCCAGCGCAGCTACCGGAATCAAGGTGACATTCTCCAGCTTCATCGCTTTCAGCACCTGATAGGTGTCATCGTCCATACATAACGTAAAAACGGAGGCGTCCGCCTGAACCTCTTTTAATGAGCCGAATAAAGCGATGGCCTGATACAGCCTTCCTTTTGATAAAACAGTGCAATATGCGCTTGTCACGTCTTTTTCTCACCTCTATGTCAGTTACTTTTGAAAAAATGCTTTATACCACTCGATCGTTTTTTCAAGCCCATCATCAATGGTGTGCGCAGGCGTCCAGTTCAGAAGCTTCCTCGCTTTTTCCGCTGATAAATATTGATGCTTGATTTCGTGGCTTCCTTGGTTAAGCACCTTCGGCTTCAGGTCACTGTCCATGGTCTTCAGGATTTTTTCCACCAGCTCCAGCACCGTCAGCTGAATTTCATTGCTGAAGTTGAACGCTTCTCCCGCCAGACCAAGCTCCTCCATTTTTTCAGCGAGCAGGAGGTATGCCTGCACCGCATCCTCGATGTAAAAATAATCACGGATAAACGTGCCGTCGCTGCGGATTTCCGGTGCTTCTCCGTTCAGCACGAGCCGGATCGTCTGCGGGATAATCCGGTTAAAGTTCAAATCACCGCCGCCGTACAGATTGCCGCAGCGCGTGATGCAGACCGGAAGGCCGTACGTATTAAAATATGTGTGGCTCAGCAGATCGGCACAGCTTTTTGATACGTCATACGGATGCTTTCCTTGAAGCGGCATGTTTTCATCGTACGGCAGATTCGGCTGATCGCCATACGCCTTATCACTGGAAGCAACGATGACCCGCTTGATGAGCGGATGCTTGCGGCACGCTTCGAGGACGTTCCATGTGCCGAGAATGTTGGCTTCAAATGTGGAGATTGGATTCCGGTTCGCGACACCGACGATTGCCTGGGCTGCAAGGTGAAATACCGTGTCAATCTCGTACTCCCCAAGCGCCCGTTCAATCACATCCAAATCTTCAAGAGCGCCCTGGACGATGTTCATTTGCTTCACTTGCTCTCCCTGATAAAGATTCGACTTCGGCACGGCGTCACGGACAAGCCCGGTGACATTGGCTCCCTGGTCAATCAGCTCCTTTACCAGATAGCTTCCCAGCAAACCTGTACAACCCGTCACAAATACATTTTTATTTTTCCAGAAACTCAAATTTGATCACCATACCTTCCATACATGTTGTCCTTGGTCCCACATCTTGTTGACCTCAAGCAGATTTTTATACGTATCGATCGCCGTCCAGAACCCATAATGCCTGTATACCGCCAGTTCTCCGTCCTCAGCCAGTTTTTTCAGCGGTTCTTCTTCAAACATAACATCCCGGCCCTCAGGCAAATAATCGAATACTTTCGGGTTCAGCACGAAGAAGCCGCCATTGATGATGCCGTCGCTTGAGGTTTTTTCAGAAAAGCTTTTCGCCATTCCGTCCTCCACTGTCAGCGTTCCGAATTGTGAGTTTTTTTCAATGCCGGTGACTGTGGCGGCAGCCCCTTTTGATTGATGATAGCTGATTAAATGAAACAGGTTGATGTTCGCCAATCCGTCTCCGTACGTCATCAGAAAGGTTTCATCACCAATGACTTCCTTCGCCTGCAGCAGCCGCCCCGCCGTCTGCGTAAGTTCACCCGTTTCTAAAAAGGTGATTTTCCACGGCTCAGACTTTCCCAATATCCGTACTTCGCCGGTAGAGCTGTCCAGCGTCATACTGTGGTTTTTCCAATCATAGTCTAAGAAGTATTCCTTGATGAGCTCTCCTTTGAAGCCAAGAAGCAGGATAAATTCGTTTACGCCATAGTATTGATAGAGTTTCATGATATGCCATAGAATCGGTTTTCCGCCTATCATGGCGAGCGGTTTAGGACGTTCATTGGTGATTTCGCTCATTCTCGTTCCTTTTCCGCCGCAGAGAATGACTGCTTTCATCTCTACCCCTCTTCTCTATGAATATTGAAATCGAAACCGCTCATGTCAGAGAAACCCACCCGATAATTTGTCCGATTCTCTATCATCGGTTTCAAAATCTACTGTAAGATATGAGAGATTGGCACCCTTTGTGATCAAAAGCTGCCTCTTTTTTCAGAATGATCAAGATACACACAAAAAAAGAGCCTGACGGGAATATGTCCCGTCAGGCTCTTTCTGTTTATTTATTGTCTTCGTTGAGCTTTTCTTTGCCGTAATGATATTTGGACGGATCAACCGGCGTAAAGTCACTCAATTTGTGGAATCTGAGCAAGTCTTTGTACATGACGCTGTCTGACAGTTTCAGCTGCTCTGTCACTCTTGCTTTCAGGTTCTTCGTTTCTTGATTGCCTTTTAGTTCTTTTCCTGTCTTCGTATCGTAAACGACGTTAGAAATTGATGTGTATTTCGGTGTAACATAATCTCCGTTTCGGAATGTGACCGTATCATCATGGTCTTTCGAGAAGAGGTCCGTACCGAAATTAATATATTTCTTAGAGTCAATGCCTTCAAGGTGAAGGATTGTCGGCATAACGTCCATTTCACCGCCGAACGTATGGTTCACTCCGCCTTTTTTGCCAGGAATGTGAATCATCAACGGCACGCGCTGGTTTTGAGCGTTTTGATAAGGCGTAATCTCTTTGCCTAGAATCTCCTTCATCGCGCGGTTATGGTTTTCAGAGATTCCGTAGTGGTCTCCGTACAGCATAACGACAGAGTTATCATATAAACCTGATGCTTTTAATTCTTTAAAGAATTCTTCAAGCGCTTCGTCAAGATAACGGGCGGTTTGGAAATAGTCATCAACCGTCGCGTCTCCGGTCGTCGCTTTTGCGATCGTTGCGTCTTTTTGATCAAGCGTGAACGGATAATGGTTCGTCAGCGTGATTAAGTGCGCATAGAACGGCTGTTTCAGCGATTGAAGCTTAGGAATAGATTCTTTAAAGAATGGTTTATCCTTAAGTCCCATATTCACAAGGTTGTCGTCAGACATATCGTATGTGCTGGCGTCAAAGAATTTATCATAGCCGATATGTTTGTAAATCTGGTCACGGTTCCAGAAGGATTTGTAGTCACCATGCATGACGGCGCTTGTATACCCTTCACTTTGGTCCAGGATGGCAGGCAGTGATTGATACGTATTTTCTCCTTTTGTCACGAAGGCTGATCCTTCAGGCAGACCGAAAAGACTGTTATCCATCATCAGCTCGGCATCAGATGTTTTCCCTTGGCCTGTTTGGTGGAAAAAGTTATCAAAGTACGTCATGTTATCTCCGCCGCGGGCGAGTTTATTCAAGAACGGCGTGACTTCTTTCCCGTTCAGCTTGTAGTTGATCAGGAACGACTGGAAGCTTTCTAAGTGAATCTTAATAATATTTTTGCCTTTGGCCTTGCCGAAATACTCGGCGTTTGGTTTTGCGTAATGCGACGATGTGTAGTTCTCAACGCTCGTCAGGTCATCACTGCTGGCGTATGCCCGCTGCGTTTCCGTCTGCGCTGTCTGCACGCCGTCATAAATCGTGTAATTATACAGGCCTAAATACTTCACAATGTAGTTGCGGTCAAATGTTCTTGTTAACAGCTCCGGACGGTCTTCCTCGGCAATCGATAAGTTAATGAAGAACAAAATAATCCCCGTAACGATAATTAAAGATGTATACCGTTTTTTCAGCTTAAATTCTTTCAGTTCACGTCTCCACGCCAAGAGTGCGATTAAGATAATAATATCAACAAAGTATAAAATATCATGGCCGGACATAATGCTGAAAATGCCGTCTCCCATATTTCCGACATTGCCTGATTGCTTCAAGTTCGGGAATGTCAAGAAATCGTCAAAGAAACGATAGAATAGAATGTTTGCATACAAAATAAACGTCATGATGAAATCGATGACCACCATGATAATCGCTGATTTGCGGCCTTTCGCAAATAATGCCAGTCCTAAAAAGAAAATGGCGCTTGAGAACGGGTTAATCACAAGCAGAAACTGCTGTGTCGGACCCTTTACCCCAAGGTTGAATTCAGCATGATAGGCTAAATACGTTTTGGCCCAAAACAAAATAATAGCCAGTACAAAAAAACTAAGTCTGTAAGAAAATAATTTCTTCATGGCAACCTCTACTTTCCTAAACACTTTAAATCTGTATTCTTACTTTTTGTTTCAATTCCTGCTTTCCGTGCAAAATGAAAGCATCACACAGCCCCATAAACACACCATTTAAAAAAACGATATATTTATCATTCGTGTCATGCCCTTTGAACATCTATCCCGCCAGCCATTAGACGCAAGATATCCGCTCTTCGTTTCACATTTTTTTCTGTCATAAAAAAGATACCCGTGTCAGATCCGGTCTGAAAAAGAATAGATACCGAATATAAGAATAACACAAACTGCTAAAAAACGAAAAATGAATATAGAAGACGGCTGCCTATTGGCGGGCTGAAGTTATTGTATGCACGGGGATGTAAAATCATGAATTTTTTTCTGCCTGACATAAATAAAGGACTGGATAGTCTCCAGTCCTCAAATGCTTATTACATTCCAGCCCACACATCTTTTGCGTAGATTCCCTTTGTTTGGAGGTCTCCGAGCCACTCTTTCGCAGCCTGCTCATCTGCCCCATGGACCGACTGATACGCTTTTTGCAGCGTTTCCTCTACATCAGGCGCCATTTTGCTGCCGTCTCCGCATACGTAAAGATGCCCTCCCCGGTCAAGGATAGAAATTAATTCCTCGGCATTCTCCGCCATTAAGTGCTGCACGTACGTTTTCGGCACGCCTTCCTTGCGGGAAAAAGCCGTATGAAGCGTTACGATTCCTTCTTTTCCGTATGCTTCCAGCTCGTCCCGGTAAATAAAATCGTTATCGTTTCTGCATCCGAAATACAAATGAGCCTCACCAAGCGTCTTTCCTTCCCGCTTCAATGCCGCCCGTGCCTGTAAGAAACCGCGGAATGGCGCAACACCGGTCCCCGGGCCGACCATAATGACCGGTGTTGCGGGATCTTTCGGAAGCTGAAAGCGTGTTTCCGGCGTACGGACAAACATGATAATATCATCCCCCGCCTTACGGTCTGCCAAGTAATTCGAAGCGACTCCGCGATATTCTCCCAAGCCGCTCCATGCAGGACCGCGAACGACGCCGACTGTAATCGATGCTTGTTCCGGATTTTCCCGCGGAGAGCTTGAGATCGAGTAATACCGCGGTTTCAGCGGGCGCAGCAGCTCCAGGAAGCGTTCAAACGGAAGTTCACACGCTTCATATTTTTCAAGAAGATCGAGCATCGAAATGCGTGATTTCAATATTTGTTCCTGATAAACACCCTCCTCCAGAAGATCTTCTAATTCACGTTTATGCGGAGGACAAACCGTATAGGCAGCAAGTTCCCGGATTTGAGCCCTTGTCGCCGCTTCCTGCACCTCGATGCTATAGCTCAAAAGGTCGTGTAAACTGACCGGCCGATCCAGCGGAAGATGGGATGCGCTCTGTCCGCTTGCCGTCAGGAGCACTTGGTCATTCCCATTTAAGCCGAATCTGCGGAGAATCCTGCTGATTTGTTCCCGGCTGTTAACAGGCAGCACCCCAAGGTGATCCCCCTCTTGATAAGCAGCCTCTTTCGGCAAAGTGATTTCAATATGCCGGGTGCTTCGGCCGCTATCAGCCGCCTGAAGCTCCCGGTTTTCCGCCACAGCTGCATAAACCGCTTCATACGACCGGGCTAAAGGAGAACCGCCCGGCCCGCTGACAAACTGAAGGCTCAGCGTACTTCGTTCCTTTTCAGCATTTTCATTAAGCTTGAGTCCGAACGTTTTCATTGCGTCTTTCCACATGTTTCGTTTCCACTCATCGAGCTGGCCTTCGAAATCACCGCTTACATCACCCTCCCCGCGGGGAGAAAAGCGTTCCGCTCCCTTTTGGGCAAGCTTTTCATCAATCAATCTCGGCACATCTTGATATGTGGCGGCCCAATTATGATCACCGCAGCCAAAAACAGCATATTGAACACCCGCCAATTCACCTGGCTGGATTTCTTCCAGCCATTGAACGAATTGTCCTGCATTGCTCGGGGGCTTTCCGTTATAAGAGGATGTGATAATCAATAGCGCTCCTTCTTTCGGCAGTTTCTCAATCCGATCGTTAAGCGGAGCTGTTTCAGTCCTGACGCCGTGCATACTGGCAGTATCGGCAAGTTCTCTCGCAACGCCTTCTGCGGTTCCTGTATCAGAGCCGTAAAGAATCAGCAAAGGACGATTATTGAGCCCGATAATCGAAGTGCCTTTCTTTTCTGTTTTCTCCTGCTGAACATCCGGCGTTTCTTTTTCAGCCGTCAGGACAGCCGCATGAACGGCCTCCCTGTTTCGGGGCTGCACTCGAATGTTAAAATCACCCGGCTTGAGCGTTAATGTTTGTTTAATATCCAATTCATAATCCGTATGATCAATAAATCTAAATTGCTGAAGAATCATGCCAAGCACGAGCGTTGCCTCATGAAGGGCAAATTGCATGCCGATACATGCCCGCTGGCCGTTTCCGAACGGTTTGTAGGCGTGATGCGGCACTTGATCCGGATGTTCAAACCGCTCCGGATAAAAATCTTCCGCGTTGTCTCCCCAAGCGTCCTTGTCACGGTGAAGCTGAGGGATTAAAACGGAAATTCTGTCTTTTGTCGAGATCGGATATTTCCCCCCGATCACCGTGTCTTCCTTTGGATAAAGGCTGAATGCCGGAGCCGTCGGCCATAAGCGCAATGCCTCATTTAAAATCATTCGGATATATGTAAGCTCCAATACTTGTTTATATGAAGGAACAGGGTCTGTTAATACCCGATCTACCTCTTCATAGGCTTTTTTCAAGGTATCGGGGTTTTTTAATAAAAAGTAGATTGCAAAAGAAAGCAGGCCGCTCGTTGTTTCATGACCTGCGATTAAAAATGTGATGATTTGAAATCGGATATTTTCATCATCCAGTTTCTCCCCTGTTTCCGGGTCTTCCACATTCAGCATACGGGCAAGCAGGTCTTTTTCATCCTGACGGCCGTTGGACTTACGCTCCGCAATAATACTGTCAACCAACGAAAACATATTTTGAATATCATGATGAAATTGGCGCTTCGTCCTGATCATGAGCTTATCTTGAAAGTCGAGGCGCTGCATTTGATGCATCGCTTCATCAAGCGCACGCACCATGCTGTTGATAAACGGGTGAGGCGTCTCTCTGTAATAACTGTTAAATCGATAATTGAATCCGCACAAACCGATCGTATCTAATGTCAGCCGGGTCATATCAGCGGGCACATCCACAACCTCATCAGGGTTAAGCCGGGCCCATTTTTGAATCAGCTGAACCGCAATATCAGTCATCATGGAGTGATACTCTTTCATCGCACGCTGACTGAAAGTGGGCATAAGAATATTGTGCGCTTTTCTCCAGTTAGGTTCGTGCGTCCAGCTTGTAAATAATCCGTCTCCTGCAAAAGCACGGACTTTTTCCAAAGCGCCTTCTATACTTTTATCAAAGCGGGATTCATCACAGACCTCGGCCGCTAATTCATGGCCGGAAACAACGATGATGGTGCCGGCAGGCGTATGCAGCTGAAAAATGGGGCCCTGCTCTTCCGCCAGTTTGATAAGCGACAGAGTCGGCCTGTCTTTATCAATTAACGGAAGATTTCCGAGCGGGCCGAACGTTTTCGGCTGAGGGATCGGACTTGTTTCCTTCATCAAAAACACCCTTTCTGAAGTTTAATGCCTTCCTTTACACTACAGTGCCCTTTAAACCCTGCGATTATCCGTCTCTGTGGTGATTCCGCCGATTGACGGATGATCGCGGTTTTTTCTATACTTGAGAGGCTTGTCAAATACGCAAATAAGGTGAGTTCACATATGGATTTTGAAATCAAGTTTTTATCTTTTTATGTCATCCAAGTCGAAGGAAAAGACGAACAGGCGAACAAGCAGTTCAAACATTTTCAGACACTGGATACGGAAGAATTTGAAGAAAGCGAGCTGAAGGATTTTCTGGACGGCGAATTGAAAAAAATCGTCAAACGGAAAGCCGACCGGCACCCTCAATCCGAGCAGGTTCCGACAAAAATCGGCCATTTTATCGCGGAGCCCGGCCATGAGCTTGATTCAAATCCGAATTATAACCTCTTCAACCGCGCCCGGCTTGCGAATACAAAGGAAACATTTATTGAAGTAAGCGAGCAGTTCGTCCGCACTTATCTCGATACGAGCGCGGTCCGCGGCGGCGTTTTTATCGTGGCATCAGCCGTGCCTCGCAAATATTTCGAGGACAAATTCGTCTTTATGATGAAATGCGATTTCGAGCCGAAGGTCGCCCGCATCTCAGACACATCGTCACTTATCAAAAAGGTCGAGATGGCCATCACGACGAAAAACATGAAAAGCATCCAATACCCGTACATGCCGGAAGAAGGAATGACCGAGGAGCACGAGCTGAAAATTCACCAATCCTCCCACGCCCGGTATTTTGAGGACTTTCTCAAATTTGTCGAATACGGTGAATCCATGCCGGAAATCATGAAAAACCAAGTCATGAATATGGTGCAGGAGCACGTGTACGAAACGTTTGAAGATAACAGCGAAGAGCTTCAGCAGTTTGAACACGACATTGAAATTTGGGAAGCGAGCGAAAAGCGGGAAATCCAGGAACGTCTCGACACCCATCAAGTCATTGAAGCCTCTGCGCAAATCATCGAGCACTCACCGGAAGCCGAGCTGAAAATGAAAGTCGGAGATACGGAGATTAAAGGATTGCTAGCCGATTTCGGCGATTCGATTCATCTCGCAAAAGTAAACGGGCGTTACGTCGCGCTGATTGAAGCAGAAACGATTTCGTTTGAGAAGGGCAGTTCGCCGGTGGAATTTCATAAACCGGAAGGGCTGCATGAGGTGATTGAGCGGATTCGAACCAAAACAGTACAAGAATGACCAAAGTCCAGACACTATGTTCTGGACTTTGTTTTTTTAATAAGGCTCTTTCAGAAATCGCAGCACTCACCGCTGATCTCCTGCATGCCAGGTTCACCCCGTATCTCGACAGATCCTGCATCTTTAAGGCTCGCTCCGCCCGTCTGTCAGCAAAATCTCCGGTGTTTTCTGACGGCAGACAGTAAAAGGCGCCCTTAACAAGGGCGCCTTTTACGATTAATCATCACTATTCAAAATCCCGAAAAACCGAAGCAGGTTAATAAACAGGTTGATAAAGTCGATGTAGAGTGTCAATGCCATCAAGGGAATCATATCCGCCGTGATGTTCCGGTGTTTGATCTGGTTCAAATCGTACAAGATGTACAATGAAAATACAATCGTTCCGATCACGGAATATGCCATCATGGCGGCGGAATTCAGCGGGCTGAAGATATTAAAGATTCCCACCGCGAGAAGTGCGATGACCGCGACAAGCAAAAAGGACCATAAAAACGATAAATCCTTTTTCGTCTTAGCTCCGATCGTGCCAAGTACCGCAAAAATCACAAATGAGGAACCGAACGCTTCCAATACGACATAAGCGCCCGCTGCGGACGCGTAATGGCTGATAATCGGAAACAGCGTCATTCCGGAAATGAAAGCGAATGTAAAGACAAACGCATATCCGACAGCTTTTTTTCTGCGCAGCCAAAATGCGGCGATGATCATGACCACTTCTAAGACCGACAGCGGCAGCATCAATGCCGGCGGAATGAATTGGCCGATATATAGGCCGATTGTCGCGATAAGCAGCGTAAATACAAAAACCGTTAAGATGCGCTGCATAATAGATTGTTTACTCTCATAAGCAGTAGCTTGCATGTCAAATGTCCTCCCAAAAAATGATCGTTATAGGTCTATTATAAATAAAATGGGAGAAATTTGTATGATTTTAAGAAGATTTTAAGGATGTTCATGCCTGCCGTTTGGCTGCACACTCCTGCATGTTCATAAAATCATGCAGCTTTTTCGTCAGTCCGCCGTGCCCGAATCTGATACTCGTCTCCCGTCCGGGTGTCTTCACAAAGTCCAGAAACGCCAGCACATAAAGGCGCCTAACAGGAATGGGAATGATGCCCGCATCATAAAACCAGCCGTCAATCGTATTCAGCACTCCTTTATTAATTCCGTATTGCTTCGTGCACCAATGCAGAAAGCGCACTTCAGGCAGGTGCAGATACCGGCTCTCTTGGAAAGGACTGTCTGAATGCTTCATATGAACCGCCTCCTGTCATTGATTTTTCGCCTTAAGATTGCTTTGCTTCCTTGCTCTTCAAGGAAAAACGGTATTTTTCCACTTTATCAATTTGTGTAACTTGGGAATTATGAACCGTAATCTGAACAGTTCCAAAATCAATGGTTTCCAGCGCGCTGATAATTTTTTCAATCACATGCGGATCAACATTTGCTTTGGATATCATCATGCTCCCCCTTTAGCTGATCATAATCATTAGGATTTTTAATCCATACTATTCTCATAAGAATAATGATATTACTTTCCAACCGAGAAATCAATATCGTTCCAACAATTTTCTGAATGTTTTATGCCATACAAAAAAAGCATATCATCCTTATCACGAGAGATGATATGCCCTTCATTTCTATTGTATTTCCGCAACGATACATCTGACGCCCATACTGGCCAGCGCCTGCTCCAGCGTTCCGTAGGTTTGGTATTCGGAAAAGTCCAGCCCCAATTGGATGGATGTCTGCGCCACATCGGGACGGATTCCGGAAAAAACAGTTTTGATGCCAAGCAGAAATAATGTTTTCGACAGCGTATACAATTGCTGCGCCACCATCGTATCCACAATCGGCACACCGGACAGGTCAATCACAAGGTTTGTGATCCGTTTTGAGACGCAGCTTCCCGGCACCGTATCCAAAATGACGCGCGCCCGTCTCGTATCAATTCCGCCGATGAGCGGCAAAACGCCAATATTATCGGCGATTAAAATGACCGGGCATCCCAATTCTGAAATCAGCTCCTGCTGGGATGACAGTCTCGATTTCATTAATTTTTGGTACTGCTCGACAAAATCGGTAATTAATTGATCAAATGAGCTGTTCACGACATGATTCCATCGGCGGGCGTCTTCGTTTGTGACAATGTCCGCTCGGTCATCTATAAAACGGGTGACCGCGTCCCAAAAAACGGTTCGTGAATTACCGATCGCTTCTACAACCTCGTGTACCTGCGCATCCTGCTCCACCCTGCTTTTCGCCACCGTTGCCGCCCATTTTTCCTTATTGTTTTGAAATTCGGCCGGATCATCTAAAAAAGCGCTCGCAATGGTTGTATTCGTAAATGTATGCTGCTCAATTAACAGCTCCTTCATTTCCGGGCTTAATTGATCGGCAGAGTAAAACCGCCCTCTCAGCTTCCGCCTCAGCTTGAGCCAGCTTTCAGTCAGCTCAGCCGAATGATTGATAATATAATGATGAAGTAATTGGTCTATGTTCAAATGACGTCTCCTCTTTCACACGTTTGTCCTATTTTTAAATTATAAATCGGAATCGCCAATCGTACTAGGGGAAATGGAGGCGAGTCAACACATTGAGGACAATCGGTTGCTTTTTTCGTTTGCAGGATACACTATAAAGAGAAAACAAGGAGGTCTATATGATGATTAAAAAAATCGCTACAGTCGCCGTTTACACTGATGATCAGCAAAAAGCAAAGACATTCTGGACAGAAAAAGCAGGGTTTGAGGTCGTGGCTGAGCATCCGATGGGCCCGAATGCATTCTGGCTTGAAGTAGCGCCAAAGGGTGCTGATACTCATTTGGTCATCTATCCGAAAGCGATGATGAAAGGGTCAGAACATATGAAAGCTTCTATCGTATTTGAGTGCGAGGATGTCTTTGCTGCGTACGAACAAATGAAAAAGAACGGCGTCACGTTTTTAGAAGAACCGAAACAAATGGAGTGGGGCACCTTCGTTCAATTTACAGACGAAGACGACAATGTCTTCCTGCTGAAAGCGTAACACACGGCCGGCATGTTCGTTGACTTTGAGAATCATTTTCATTTACAATATATGAAGCGAGAAAAAGATTGGAGAGATTTCATATGTTCGTGCAATTAAGAAAAATGACCGTAAAAGAAGGACATGCCGATAAAGTCATAGAACGCTTCAGCTCAGAAGGCGTAATCGAAAAGCAAGAAGGATTGGTAGACGTAACGGTGCTTGAGAAAAAAGTCCGCCGCGGCGATGAAGAAGTTGTCGTGATGATCCGCTGGGAATCTGAAGACCACTGGAGGCAATGGGAAAAAAGCGAGGACCACATCGCAGCCCATAAAGCAAACCAAGGCAAGCCTAAGCCTGATTACATGCTGGGAACAGATGTCGGCATGTATCATGTAAGAGCCGTAAAAAAAGGCATTCATGGGAAATAAAAAAGAGCTTTTGCCGCAGGGCAAAGCTCTTTTTACTTTTTCTCCTCATAAGGAAGAATATAAAGCGGTTTATCAGCCTTCCATTCGGCAAATAGGACATCCTCTGCCCCGCTGATGTTTCGCTTTTTCAGCTCTTCTTTCAGCTGCCGCTCTTCCAATCCGGCTTCTTTAAGATTTTCATACAGAACCTCGCCGTCAATGATAAGAGTGACCGGCAACGTCACCTGCTTCGGCTTGATTTGCAAATCTCCGTTTGTCGGCGTATCATGGATAAATTTTGGAAGCACGCTGACTAAGCCGTTCGTTTCTAAAATTGCGTATTCCACTTCTTGAATGGAAAAACAATTGGCCTGTCTGAGAAGGCTTTGCAATTGATTGATGTCCAGTTTATTCTTTTTCAGCACATCATATTTGAGCTTTCCTTTGCGGATGACAATATTCGGCTCGCCCTCTAAAAGCTTTCTCGAGCCTTTTACTTTTTGCGTAATCAGTTCAATGAGATAAATCAAAACGCCCCATAAAAGAGAAGCGAAAATAATTTCCCATATTCTTACCCCTTTGTCATACACCGCATTACCGACCAATTCGCCGAGAATCAACGCGGATATGAAATCGAACGGCGTAATTTGTGAGAATTGCGTCTTACCTAACAACTTTAAAATCACAAATAAAATGCCCAAACCGCATACTAATTCCCAAGCAACTGTGATTAAATGTCCCATAATTAGCACCTACTTCTTAAAAGTCATTACCATTATGGACATTCGTCTGTTTTCTATACAGCGGCTCAATACACAAAAAACGCAGCCTATGCCGCGTTTACCGTTTGCGGTCTGATCTGACGATTCGAAAGCACACCTCTGCGATATAACCGGCAACAGCACCGAACCCTGCAAAGATTGCAAGCAGTCCCAGGCCCATGCCTTCCCAGCCGCCGACTCCGAAAATGCTGTATACAACCGTTCCGAAAGCAAGAAGAGCCAAAATGGCCAACAGCCATTCCGGCCACATCTTTTTCGGCCATTTTTTGCGGAGGAAAGCGGAAACCCCGCCTGCTATACAAAACGCGAGCAAACCGATTATAAAAAAATACCCCATGCTTCCACCCCAATCATGGCTCTTATTTCACCAATTCTTTTTCAAACAAAAGATAACCCGCGGCCTTTCCTTTTGATTCATACCCCATCCGGCTGTAAAACGATTGGAGCGCTTTATTTTCAGAAACGCAATCGAGGCGGATTTTCGTTTTTCCCGGACAATAAACGCCCGTTTCCGCCCAAGATAAAATGGCCCGGCCCAGTCCGCGGCCGGCAAACTCTCTGGCAATCGCAAGCCGATGCAAATACACAGACTCCTCATGGCCGTCTTCGCCCCACAGCCGTCTGTCCCACTCACTCGCTTCGGGAAGCAGCATGACAACACCGGCCAGCTCTCCGTCCCGCTTGAATAAAAAAACATGCCCTTCGGCGATCGAGCCGCGCATGTTATGCGTATCTTCACCATGTAAAAGGCCGCTCCACTGGTCAGATCCCTTGTCGCGAAGCCATTTCGCCGCAGACACGAGCAGATCCATGACCGCTTGAGCATCATCCGGCAGTGCAAGGGAAGCTTGAAAAGTCCCAGCTGTATCGTTTGTAATCGTAAAAGATGTCATAAAGGCCTCCCGTATTGTCAGAATATTGGACACCTTTATTATAAAACAAACTCCGCCCAGAAAAAAACAGCCTTCTTCAAGGAGGGCCGTTTTAGAAAATCTTCTTCTTGCCGCGTTCTTCTTTCAAAATCTCAACCGCTTCCCTGAAACGCATGGAGTGGACGATTTCCCGCTCGCGCAAGAAACGGAGGGAATCATTTAAATCAGGATCATCTGAAATGTCAATAATCCACTGATATGTCGCTCTTGCCTTCTCTTCTGCCGCGATGTCTTCATATAAATCAGCGATCGGGTCCCCCTTCGCCTGTATGTAAGTTGCAGTAAACGGGGCACCTGCCGCATTTTGATAAAACAGCGCGCTGTCGTGATTGACGTAATAATCGCCAAGCCCCGCGTCACGCATCTGCTGAGGCGTCGCGTCCTTTGTCAGCTTATAAATCATCGTCGCAATCATTTCTAAATGCGCAAATTCCTCCGTGCCGATATCAGTCAGCAGCCCGATGACCTTATCAGGTATCGTATAGCGCTGGTTTAAATACCGGAGCGCTGCGGCCAATTCGCCGTCCGCCCCGCCGTATTGCTCAATGAGATATTTCGCCAGCATCGGGTTGCAAGTGCTGACTTTCACAGGATATTGCAGCTTTTTTTCATATACCCACATTCACTGATCCCTCCCTATACTTGCCATGGCCAAGGACCGCGGCTCCAATCCCACTGTGCCCCAACCTGGCTGACGCCGTATTGCAAAAGCGGTCCGTATTCCGGCTCAAAACGTTTTCTGAGCTGCTTTGAGTACCGGGAATATTCATGAAACTGCTGAAGCGCAAGGCGGTCATGAGGATGTGTATCAAGATAAAGCGTCAGTTCCACCAAGACAAAATCCGCCGCCTGTATTTGCTCCAGCAGCCGGTAATATTCATCATCAATCTTTTTCGCCATATTCGATTCCCCCCCGATAAGGATTATCATAGAAATCATACAGATCCTTCCAAAGGGTTCCTTTTTTTAATGCCTCCATCGGAGAAAATTGCTCTAAATGATACGGCTGAAATCTCATATAAAGCTGCGGCGGCGTACTGTAATACTTTCTCCCGATCGGCGGGCACGGATCAAACCTGCTGTGGAAGGGCTTATAGGATTTGATCGGTGTAAACGGCTCGTTTTCTTTCATAACGATCCTCCTTTCAAGAAACACATGACCTTAATAGGTATGAACATGGAAAGGCATTTATGCCTTTCCGGTTCAGGATCATTTCGTCCAAAAAAAAGCCGGCATGTACAAAGGCATGATCTGAGCTGCAAAAAAGTCCGCTCATTAGAACGGACTTTTCTCATGCGGATCTTCAGCTTGAACCGTCTCTTCAAGTAAAACTTTGAAGGAAACGATCGTAGTTTTTCAACGAATAATCCGTAATTTGCTTATCATACCCAGGATATTTATATCCTAATGCAGAAGCCGCTGACTTTGAATATGTTCTAAAGAGATCATAACAATCAAATAATGCCTGCCACACGCTTTCATACGTATTGCCGACATAGGTATTCAGCAGGATTTCCCAGTCTTCTGCATCCATGTATTTTTGAATATACTTGTAATTCTTCCCCACACTTATTGAAAACTGATTTTCTATCCCAATATTCCAAGCAATCATACGCAATACATTAGGTCTTAAAATGCCATTCATATGATCCAGCGCATACAGTATTTCGTTACGCATTAACCCTTTAATAACATACGTTGAAACCATCCAAAATTCATTACAGCAATCATCAAACTCCCTGGAAGTTGGTTTCTTGATATGATATTGTTCATCAGTCGCAATCATTCTGCGGCGGATTCGGTCATCCTTGTCTAATAATACTTCCGCCAAACCATCACTTTCTGCAAAATAATGCTCTGTTTGATTTACAGGGATCAAGGTTAAATCGATTTTATGATCATCTTTAAAAAGCATTAAATAGGAGAACCAGCCTCCAAGCTCCGGAGGGAAAAGTTCCATATCTTCAGGTTTTTGCATCATTATTCTTTCTCCAAACTAGGCCAGCCATCCGTCGTCGGACGTGAAAGAATCCATATCGGTCACAAAATAAGAAATATCATAGTCTTGAAATCGGTCTCTCGGTACATGTTTATTGGTCCTTGACCCCTCCAATGTAACAAGGCGGATTCGCTCGTCCTTTTTTGCAATATCAAGAATGAAATTCATCATTTCGCTTTCACTTCTCACATGTAAAACCTCCCGACAAAGAGATCAGCCCCTTTTGGATAAACGGTGATTTTTCCCCAATAACTTAAAAGGAATTTTATCATATTCGTTTTACTGAGTGGAGTTATAATCAACAGAAAGAAAAGGTCTGTGAGCCAGCTCATGATTTGCAGAAAACCCTATGTACTGATAATTTTGTTCCAACAGTACAATTCAGCTGCAAGAACATGAGAAAAACACTCTTGCTGCTCAAGAGTGCCTTTCTCTTATGATCAGGCATACTGGCCGGCCCGATGATGGAACGGGTAATGATGGTATCCGCCATAGCCTCCGCCGTAACCTCCGTAGCCATAGCCCGGATATCCGCCGCCATAGCCTCCGTAACCTCCGTAGCCGTATCCCGGATATCCTCCAAAACCGCCATAGCCTCCGTAGCCATAGCCCGGATATCCGCCGAAGCCCCCGTAACCGCCATAACCGCCTGGGTAGCCTCCAAAGCCGTAGCCGCCGCCAAACCCTCCGTAGCCTCCGTAAATCGGTCTTCTTTCATTCATGATCAATCGCTCCTTCACATAGGTTACAGTCCAGCTTATGAGATTTGGAACGAAACGTATGGGCATCTGCCCATTTTTCACAAAATAATAAATGAATCGCTTTACAAGGCCTGTATAAATAAAAAAAGGCCGGAACATGTTCCGGCCTTCTGTCTGACTTTATTCGCCTAAATCTACATTATGGTAGACCTGCTGCACGTCTTCCAGGTCCTCTAATACATCAATGAGCTTTTCAAACTGAGCTTTCGCTTCTTCCGGCAGCTCAACTTCATTTTGCGCCAGCATCGTCAGTTCAGCCACGGTAAATTCTTCAACGCCGGCATTTTTAAAGGCTTCCTGCACGGCATGGAATTGATCAGGCTCGGCATAAACGATGACACTGTCATCCTCTTCTAAAATATCACGGACATCCACATCAGCTTCCATCAGCAATTCAAGCGCTTCATCAGCTGATTTGCCCTCAACCCCGATAACAGCCGTCGCATCAAACATGTAAGCGACAGACCCGCTGACACCCATGTTTCCGCCGTTTTTCCCAAACGCAGCCCGCACTTCAGGCGCCGTCCGGTTCACGTTATTTGTCAAAGCGTCAACGATGATCATTGACCCGTTCGGCCCGAAGCCTTCATAACGCAGCTCATCAAAATTCTCTTCCGCACCGCCCTTCGCCTTTTCAATCGCACGCTCAATGATGTTTTTCGGCACACTGTACGTCTTCGCGCGCTCCAGCACTACTTTCAGCGCTTGGTTTGACTCCGGATCAGGCTCGCCCTGTTTTGCCGCCACATAAATCTCACGGCCAAACTTCGCGTAAATCCGGCTGGTATTCGCGTCTTTTGACGCTTTCTTTTCTTTAATATTGTTCCACTTACGGCCCATTTTGTTCCACTCTCTTTCACGAATTGAATCTGTATGATAAATACTCTTTTTCTATTATACCTCAAGTGGTTTGGTTGTTTCGAGTGTAAGACGTTAGAAAAAGCAGCCAGCAGATTTTCTCCCTGTCAAAATAACGGCGGAGCAGCTGAACGTGCCATTAACGAACTCTGACTTTTGTATGTATGAAACACAAAAATTCAGGATACAGGAATTAAGTCGCAAGCCAAAAGATTCATTTTATCCTCATTACCTATTTCCTACACTGCACATCCGGCAACACGTGGTAAAATTTTGATATCGAACAAAAGAAAGGATATGGTCATGAAAGTTTTCGAAGCAACCACCCTGCTTTCCGCCGCAAAACAGCGCGCGGGAGAATACAAACAACTCCGCGGCCAAATGGTCAATCTAAAAA
>NZ_JAHXDO010000019.1:0-45757 GCF_019891195.1 Bacillus sp. YC2
AATATAAATTGTCTGTACTGAAAGATGACAAGCACGTATTCCCGCCATACCAAGGTGCTCCATTGGTAAGGAAAGAAACATTAAAAAAATATCCAGAGCTGGAGGGCGCGTTAAATAAACTTGCGGGAAAAATAAGTGATGATGAAATGAGGGAAATGAACTATAAAGTCAATGCAGGAGGAATATCCCCCAAAAAAGTGGCAGAAGATTACCTGAAAAAAGAAAAACTTATTAAGTAACCTTAGAATCTCAATGAATTTTATTCTCATGAAATGTTTTATTCCTAATTTAGAAAAGAATACTTTCAATTAAATAGCTTGGTTTCTAGCCAGCTACTGCCGATACAAAGAAGCCCAACATCACCGACTAAAACATAAGCATCTGCTACAATAGTATCCATTGTTAAAATTCCAGACCAACTAAAGTATCCAAGCCGAGCAGTCCCGTCAATTCAACAAACTAGGACATCTGGTATGAGGAATAGGCTTTTCCAACATTTTCATCGAACTTTCGTTCTTGTTCATATTGAATAAAGAACGTTAGTTCCGTTGGTATTGGTGACAATATGTTGCTGAGTAAGTTAGCTCTTGATTAAGAGAGTAAGAAAAAAGAATGGGATAGCACGATGGAGATGTGAAGATGTCCGAAAAAGATGCGGAGTGTTCATCCGTTATCTGAAATGTGGGGAATAGAGGGAGGAAGGAGCTGTAAAGAAATTTGGGATCATGGGCAATCAGCTTTACTATCATACTCATGGCATTAACCTTTCTGAAATTCGAGCGCCTTTGATACAAGGGCAGATAAGCTATGGAGAAAGTTAAATTTTACTTAGAGACTATGCAAAGAAAGAGGAAATAAAAGCGGTTATCTTGGAGATATACGAAGCGATTGCACGACGAGTCCGTACTCATCATAAAAGCAGGGCACACCATCAGTTTAGGAGTCGGTTACAGTAAAGATGAATTTGGAGGAGGCTTTCTGAGCTAAAACGATTGATCTGCCTACAAATACCACAATGAATATTTAGAGATATTGCTTGACCCTCTTTGATAAATTCTGCTCAGGCAAAACGGTTAGAAGTATTTCAGTATATTGAGGATGTAAATCATCAGTTAAGCCTGTTTGAAAAAGATAATGAAAAAAGAGAAAGCTTGGATAACCCCAGTTTTAAGATGCCGGAATAGTCAGACCGAAACCGAGGATCACAGTCGTTTTGCAAATTCTTGATTTGAAAACACACTTTTGTTTCCGCCAACTTAACATGTTTTGCAAAGAGAGGAGAGCACCATCTTTATTGATTGTCTCCCTTTCCTCCATAGCTGGGCGGATAAGCGCCGAATTGGCGTGAGTAAAGCATTGTTAATAATTGATCATGTCTCTGAACATGCGTTAAGATCTCATTCGTTGCCGCCAATTGCTGTTCCATGATCCGGTACAGCTGTTCTATTTTATTTCTATTCATGAAGTCCGGCTGACTTGAATAGTTGTAAAAAACCTGCGGATGCCAATACATCATCTTCTTTTTCCTCCCAATGTAAAGTTATTCGGAAACATGCTGAAGCAGAGAACGATCGATGTCTGCAATGGACTTGACCCCGGCATTGGTCATGCTTATATCAATATCCTTTATAAAATTGCTTATGACCTGTTTTACGCCTGCAGCGCCTGCAACAGCTAAGCCATATATATAGGTGCGGCCTAAAAAAACCGCCGATGCCCCAAGTGCGAGTGCTTTAATGATATCGCTGCCGCCCCGGATTCCGCTGTCCAAAAGGATGGGCATACGCCCCTGAACTGCTTCAGATATCTTTGGCAAAGCCTTGAGCGAAGCAATTTCCCCGTTCAGCTGCCTTCCGCCATGATTGGAAACGATAATGCCATTAGCGCCATATTGTAAGGCCAATTCAGCATCTCTAGGATCGAGAATTCCTTTTAGCAGGATTGGGAGGTTTGTATGTTTTCGTAAGTAAGGAAGGTCATTCCAGGTTAAAGTCGGTTCATTAAAAATATCTAAGAAAAAAGCAATAGCAGCTTGCATGTCTTTTTCGGGAGATTGCCGCAGCTTAGAACGAAAGACAGGATCTGACATATAATTGGCTGTTCCTAAACCTGCTTTAGACGGAGAGTAGCCGTTGCGTATATCTCTCTCCCGCCACCCTTGTTCCGGGAGATCAAGAGTGACAACGATGGCTGAATACCCCGCTTTTTCTGCCCGCTGCACGAAACTGACCATAATATCCCGGTCCTTTGGCCAATACAGCTGAAACCAGCGCGGGGTATCCCCTAAAACAGCCGCAACGTCTTCGATTGAATAAGATGAGTGTGTGCTTAATATAAATGGAATTCCTGATTCAGCAGCAGCTTTCGCCGACCCCAAATCAGCATCGGGATGAGCAATCTCCTGTACGCCGATCGGAGCCAGAAGAAAGGGAGCAGGGAACGTTTGATCAAATAGGGATACGGTTAAATCCCGTGTCGATACATCTCTGAGTTTGCGGGGGCGGATGTTCCATTCAAAAAATGCTTCCCTGTTTGAGCGCATTGTATCTTCTGTGCCTGCGCCGCCTGAGATATAACCAAATGGACCATCAGGCAAAATCCCACGCGCCGTGTACTCCCATTCATCATGTGAGACGGGGAGCCGCTGAGCTGGAGAAGAAACTTGTCTGTCCCGCGAATTGAATCGGGCATACATTCGCTCATTGTTCATTCATCAAACCCCCCACACATTTTTTGCTATGATATGAAACTCGCCTAATCTTTGTTCACGATGTTAAAAATACAAATTATTCATTCTAATGGAGAGTATGGAAAAAGTCGGAAGGTATGCATTCTTATGCTGAATATAAAAATCTGCTGCAGCCAAGAAATGAATACATTGGAGCTTTTTACAATGATTGATTACTCACAGTTTCCGCGTAAAAACATACTTTGTTTCGATATGGAATCTTTTTATGCTTCGGTTTCAGCTGTAACAATGAAGTTGAAATCCAATGAATTGCTAATCATGCCGTAGTCGGAAACACGGGCAGACAGGGAAAGTGTCAGGATTAATTCCTTTTTTCGAAGGATTGAATAGGATGAAACAAAAGCTTTTTACATCATTGCAGGGGGAGAGAAACTTGAGTGCTGAAAATGATAATAGTATGGAAATTGGAATTTATTCATTAGCAGATTTATACCCAGATCCTCTAACAGGGAAAACAATCAGCGTAAAGCAAAGGATAGAAGAAATTATCAAGGCTGCAAAAATGGCTGACGAAGCAGGTCTGGATGTGTTTGGTGTAGGCGAGCATCATCGTTTAGATTACGCAGTGTCCTCACCGCCGGTCATCTTATCAGCCATTTCACAAATCACCCAAAACATTAAGCTGACAAGTGCTACGACTGTATTATCCACCGTAGACCCTGTTCGTTTATTCGAGGATTTTGCAACACTTGATCTCATATCAAATGGGCGGGCTGAAATTATTGCGGGACGCGGGGCTTTTTTAGATTCATTTCCGCTTTTCGGATATGATGTAAATGATTATAAAGAATTGTTTGAAGAACATATCAAGCTTTTTCTAAAGCTGAATACGAAGGAATTGGTTAGCTGGAATGGACGTTATCGTCCCTCATTGAAGGATGCAGAAATTTCTCCCCGTCCTGTTCAACAAAAAATTCCGGTATGGTTAGGTGTTTCAGGGACTCTGGAAAGTGCAGAACGAGCCGGAAACTTAGGGACTGGCTTAGCATTAGCCATACTTGGCGGTGATCCAAGCTTATATAAGCCGCTTGTTGACCGATACCGGGAATCAGCTTCTCAAAACGGCCATTCACAGGAAAATTTGAAGGTTGCAGTTACCGGACACGCATTTATTTCAAAAACTAATCAGCAGGCAATAGAAGAATTTTATCCGTATCATTCAAATTATTGGTATCACCTCAATTGTTATCATGGGATTAATGTGCCTTTAACAAGAGCAGATTTTGAACGGGCGTCTAGTAATGAAACTGCCCTTTTTGTCGGAAGCTCGCAACAGATCATCGAAAAAATCATGCGCCAATACGAGCTGTTTGGTCACCAGCGGTTCATTGCGCAAATAGACATAGGCGGTATGCCATTTAAAAAAGTTGCCGAAAACATAGAACGATTGGCTACAGAAGTAGCTCCGGTTATACGAAAAGAAACCAAGAAACGTAATGGCTGAATCACTGCCTAGATTTCAAACTGTTTGAAAACTGATCAGAAAGTATATGGATAAAATAAGAAATAAATACGGCTAAAAGGCTATCGAGCTATATCGTATACCCCTGAAGGAATGCATTGTATTAGAGCAGGTTTAACAGGCGTACACAAAACATAAAAAATACCCCCGCAAAGAGGGGGCTACATAAGTGGTACATGAGAGATGAGAGTGAAAATGAAAATATTCTTTTAGGTAAAAGAAAGTTAGCAGTTGAACTTAGCAAAACAGCGATCAACATGAAAAAACGCCATAAAAGTTTCTTATGGCGTCTATCCGAACAAGGAGGTACTGCTGATATGGCGGTGAGGGAGGTCTTACTAGCCTAAGAATGCTGCACCAACGATGATTAATAGGATGAACAGCACCACAATTAATACAAAGGAGTTATTATAACCTCCCATGCCTGAATATCCCATACCTGAGTATCCCATATTGTCTCACCTCCCTTGCGAGGATTAATATAAGATATGCTGAAATGATATTTTTCGACAGGGATGCTTGTCTAGTTGATTTTAAAATGATTTTTTAGTCTATGTAAATTGAAGCCCCGTAAATTGATGACAGAACAGAAAAGGAAGGTGTTTACGATGCAAATATTTAACTGGTCAGAACATTACGATTGGTTTAATAAAGACCATAAGAGAGATAAACAAGTGATGGCTCTGATTCGAAACGAGCTGACATACGGGGAAGTAAAGCGGTTATATTCAAAAGGGTTTTATCTGAAATCAAAAGAGCGGGATCTTCCGATAAGTGAAAAAGAGATCCGGCGTTTATTGTCAAAGGATGACAAATATGAGTAAAACAAAAAGCATTCTATATGCTGACGGCCGGTGTTATAACAGACGTCTTTGTAACTTTGATGGAGAATCGATTCGTTTTGTCAGCGGGGATTCCGCAATGCTTTCCGCTCCTTAAGATATGAGGGGTTTGAGCGGTGTCAGGCACGATATGTTTTGCTTCTTCTTTTATATGATAGAACGGATAAAAGGTTTCATACATAACAAAACCGCCGAGATTTTAATCCGGGCGGTTTTTATCACCAAGCTTCTCCACTTGTACCTTCCCTGAGAAAAAGACGGCGCCTCCGCCCATATCAGATAATCGGTCAGGGGTCAGCGAATTGACCAGCTGTTTTTTATCATTCATGTCAGCCCAAAGCCCTTGGCTGACAATTACGCCGGGGAGGACTTGTTCTCCGACAGAAGCTGTCAATTCACATTCGCCTCGATTATTCCAAATCCGGACGGTTTCCCCGTCTTTGATACCACGTGAAGCGGCATCCTCAATATGAATAAAAATCTTCGGCGCTTTTTCAAGTTTGACGTGTTTTTCGTTATTCGAGAATGTCGAATTTAAGAAATTATGATTCGGCCCAGGCACAAACAAAAACGGAAAATCTTCATCTTTGTGCAGCGGAAGATGCGTCGGCAGGGGCGGAAAGCCATCTTGCTTCATTTTTTCAGAATATAATTCAATTTTTCCGCTCGGTGTCGGGAGCTTACCCGGGAAGAGCGGTTTTTTTCGATTGGCTCTCATAAAGGATTGATTAGAGAGCGAATCGTAAGTAATATCCTCGATATACGGATTATCAGGAAAGTCTAATGCCTGTCTGATTAACTCCTCATCAGAATCCTGCAGTTCTTGTTCGGTAAATCCCATTGCCTCACCCAATAAACGAAACACTTCCGTATTTGATTTGCTGTCTCCGTATCGTTCTATAACCGGCTTTTGAAGCTGAATAAAATGATGCCAGTAAGAAGTATAGAAATCTGTATTTTCAAAAGCGGATGTAGCGGGAAGAACGATATCCGCATATTTAGCGGTCTCTGTTAAAAACAGATCATGAACGACTACAAATAAATCCTCACGCAGCAGGCCTTTTCTCACCTTATTCGCTTCCGGCGCGACCACTGCGGGATTTGTTCCGTAAATAAACAGCGAGCGTACGGCGGGATCTGTTTCTAAAAGAACTCTCCCAAGCCTGTTCATATTAAACGATCGCGGTGTGCGGCCCTGAAGCAAGCCGGGACGCTGCAGCGCTTTTCTGTTATAGCCTAATACCGCACTGTTATGCTTGATCGCGCCCCCTCCGGCGTGCAGCCACTGTCCGGTAACAGCCGGCAGACAGGAAACGGTGCGGACGATCATTCCGCCATTATCATGATGCTGGATGCCGTTTCCGATTCTGATCAGGGAAGGGGAGGTTTCTCCGTACATTCTCGCAAGCCGGAGGATATCGTCCGCCTTGACGCCTGTAATCAAAGCGACTGTGTCCGGATCATACTGTTTGACATGTTCTTTCAATTCTTCACTGCCTGCGGTGTATTCAGAAAGAAATGCTTCGTCATGCATGTTTTCTTTAAATAAAACATGCATCATACCGAGAGCGAGCGCGGCATCTGTGCCGGGACGAATAGGAATAAACCAATCGGCAAGGCGTCCCGTTTGGTTCTTATGAACGTCAATGACAACAATTTTCGCCCCATTTTTACGGGCTTTTTGAGCAATTGTCACCTGATGCATATTCGTACTGACGGCATTGATTCCCCAAAATATAAACAGCTTTGCATGAATGGTTTCCTCGGGGTCTGTTCCTGCGCCAGCTCCCATCGTGTAGTTGTAGCCTTCAGATCCGGCTTTGCTGCAAATGGTCCGTTCCAGATTGCTTGCGCCGAGACGATGGAAAAAGCGGCGGTCCATTCCTTCTGCCGCAAGTTTTCCCATATTGCCGTAAAAGCTGCATGGAAGAATGCTTTCTGCTCCTTCTTTTGCAATCAGCTCTTTCCAGTGTGTGCTGATGGTGCTGATGGCCTCGTCCCAAGAAACAGGCTCAAACACAGCTTCCCATTTCGCACCGACACGCTTTAACGGAGTGGATAAGCGCTTGTCATCATAAATGCGTTCGGCCATGTTTCTGACTTTATTGCAAATATTTCCTGATGTGACCGGGTGATCGGGATCGCCCTGTATTTTGATGATCTTGCCGTCTTTTTTTGTAACAAGCAAGCCGCATTGGTCCGGACAGTCTAACGAGCATACCGATTTAAAGACCCCGTTTGGTTGTTCGGCAAAAGAATTCATAGCCCATTTCTCCTCTTTTTGTATATTGTAAGCATTATAACATTTCGAAATTGAACGTCAATTTAGAAAAAAAGTATTGACATCACCGAAAGACTTTTCTATGATGAGTTTATTCTTTTAAACAGACTGACAATTTCATCATTTTATTTTCTATCAAGAGAGGTGGAGGGACTGGCCCTATGAAACCTCGGCAACATTATTGTGCCAATTCCAGCAAGCGTATGCTTGAAAGATAGGAAAGAATGGGTCTATACATGTTTGTGCGCATAAAGCGGATAAAGACAGTATACGAATCTCTTTCCTTCTTTGGGAAAGAGATTTTTTTATGAAAAAATTTATGTGAAAAGGATGTTTTGCACCATGACGGTTTTAATTACCGCACCATATCACAAACAAGGGGTGGATGAGCTGGAAGAGGTGTTCGGCACTGTCGTCTGCCGCTCTTGGAAAAAGCACGGCCGAGCCTATCGGGAAGATGAATTAATCCGGCTGATGGCAGAGACGAATGCGACAGGGCTTATTACCGAACTTGATGACGTAACGGATCGTGTCATTACCGCATCACCAGAGCTTGCCTTCATCGGTGTATGCAGAGGGATGCCGTCTAATGTTGATACAGCTGCAGCAACGAAAAAGGGAATCCCCGTTTTTTTCACGCCGGCCCGCAACGCTCAGGCAGTGGCTGAAATGTTTATCGGAAATGTTATCTCTTTTTTGCGCCACACATACCCGTCAAATCAATGGCTGAAGGATAAAAGGTGGAACGGGGATTATTTACAGGCTTACGTCAAATTCAGGGGGAATGAACTGACCGGAAAAACGGTGGGCCTGCTCGGATTCGGAGCCGTCGGCCAGAAAATCGCCGGGCTTTTGAAAGCCTTTGACTGTAAGGTTTTGTACTATGACCCTTTTGTAGATCATGAAAATCGTCAGTATGAGAAAACATCGATCGAACGGGTATTTTCAGAGAGTGATATTGTATCTGTTCACCTGCCGCGCACAGAAGAAACAATCGGCCTCATAGACGCCGCATATTTTCAGTTGATGAAAAAGGACGCCATTTTTGTCAATACATCAAGAGCGGCAGTGACAGACAGGGAAGATCTTTTGCAGGTGCTTAAAGAACGCCGAATCAGAGGAGCAATTCTTGACGTGTTCTATCATGAACCGCCTGAATCTTCTGATTATGAACTGATCTCCTTGCCGAATGTTTTTGCAACACCCCACTTAGCCGGCGCGACCTTTGAAGTGGAGGATCATCACGTGCGTATACTGAACGACGCGCTTATCAAATGGAAAAAAGAACAAACCTATTCAATACCCACGCTTTATAACAAAAACGAACTTCAAACCGGAGGATAAGAAAAGGGGGCGGCAATTTTGGCAAAACAAAAAGGCTATCTTGTGTTTGACATCGGAACGGGGAATGCCCGGGTCGCGGTTGTGACTGCCGGCGGAGAGGTAACGGCGATTGAAAGGGAAGATATTGAATATGTTACAGATACGCTTTATCCGGACAGCTGCTATTTCTCGCCGGAGGTGTTATGGCGGCAAATCAGCGGGATGGCAAAGCGTGCAATCGCCAATAGCCCCGATATTACATTGATCGGCATCACTTCCACCAGCCAAAGGCAGGGGATCGTTCTTATCAACAGAGACGGAAGAGCATTTCTCGGCTTGCCGAATATCGATAACAGGGGCCGCGAATGGGAAGACAAGATTGATGTAAAGGAAGAAGTGTACCGGCGCACCGGACGCCTTCCGAGTGCATTGTTTTCCGCGCTGAAGCTTTTCGGATTAAAAGAAAGACAGCCAGCTTTGTGGAAAGAAGTGCATCAAATGACGAGCATCAGTGACTGGGTGACGTTTGAGCTAAGCGGCATCTTAAGCTATGAACCGTCACAGGCGGCAGAAACGCTGCTGTTTGACGTGAAAAAAAATGCCTGGTCAGAGGAACTGTGCAGCATCTTCGGCTTTTCTTCCTCTATTCTTCCCTCGCTGGTCAGGTCGGGCACAGTCGTCGGGATGTTAACGTTTAAGAAAGCGGATGTTTTCGGCCTTTCAGAAAGGGTTCCAGTTATAGCCGGCGGCGGAGACACACAGCTTGCGATTAAAAGCGCGCATGCACAACCCGGTGATATCATCATTGTGTCGGGCACAACGACTCCCATTACCAAGGTAACCGGGGAAGCTCATGCAGACAGCGAAATGAAAGCATGGCTGAATTGCCATACAGAAGAAGGGCAGTGGCTCATTGAAACAAATCCGGGCATTACCGGGCTTAATTATCAGAAATTAAAAGCGATCTTTTATCCGAATGAGCCTTACAGCGTCATGGAACGGGAAATCGCAAGCCTTTCGAATGATAATGCCTGTGTTTCAGCGCTGGGTTCATATTTATCAACGGAAAAAAATGCGCTGACAAAAGGCGGCTTCGTATTTGACGCTCCGCTTTCTCAAGAGCTGACCAGAGCGCATTTTGTCAGAGCAGCGCTTCAGGAAATCGCTTTTTCAATCAAATGGAACTTTGATATGTTAACAGAAGTCAGCCCTTTCTCACTTGATTATGTAAGGGCGTGCGGCGGCGGTTTTCAAAGTGAAGCCCTGACACAGTTTCTCGCAAATCTCTTACAGAAGAAGATCTATAAGAGAAAAGGCTTCAGTCAGGCTTCGGCAATGGGGGCAGCAATGATTTGCAACGGAGCTCTCGGGGTGAAAGAGGAGCGGCCGAATGATACGAAGGTCATTGAACCGGAAACGGATCAGACAGATCTATTCTTATATGAAGAATGGAAACACACACAAAGCTTATTTTCACATTTTCAGCCGTCTTCAAAAACAGAGGTAATGGCATAATTTACAATTAATAGTATTTAATAAGTTAATTCTTTACACCAAGTAAGCGCATATAGGAGGAAACAGATATGCTCAATAAAATAGGTATCCCGAAACAGCTCGCCTGGGGGTTTTTTGGCGTCGTGCTGTTTATGATGGGAGACGGCCTTGAACAGGGCTGGCTCAGTCCGTTTTTAGTTGAAAACGGATTGACGGTCCAGCAGTCCGCATCCATATTTACCGTTTACGGCATTTCTCTCGCCATTGCCTCATGGTTTTCAGGCGTCTGCCTGGAGGCGTTTGGCGCGAAACGAACGATGTTTATGGGATTATTATTTTACATTATCGGAACGGCCGCTTTTATCGCCTACGGATTTGAACATCTCAATTTACCGGTGATGTATGTGACATACTTTATTAAAGGGTTGGGGTATCCGCTGTTTGCCTACTCATTTTTGACCTGGGTCATTTACCGTACTCCGAAAAACAGACTCAGCACGGCAGTCGGCTGGTTTTGGATTGCCTACTGCTGCGGCATGTTTGTATTCGGCGCCTGGTACTCAAGCTGGGCAATCAAATCATTCGGTTATTTGAATACTCTTTGGAGTTCGATTTTTTGGGTATGCCTCGGCGCGTTTTTTGCATTAGTCGTGAATAAAGATCGTTTTGAGAAGAAAAAAGCAAGCAAACAGGAAACGGTTCATGAATTGTTAAAAGGAGTGACCATCCTTGTGTCGAATCCGCGCGTACTTTCAGGCGGCATCGTTAGAATCATTAACAGCATCGGAACATACGGTTTTCCGGTTTTTCTCCCTATGCATATGGCACAGCACGGCATCTCTACAAATGTATGGCTGCAAATCTGGGGAACGATTTTTCTCGGCAACATCGTATTCAACTTAATTTTCGGCGTCATCGGTGATACGTTCGGCTGGAAAAACACCGTTATGTGGTTTGGCGGTGTCGGGTGCGGCATCTTTACTGTGTTATTATATTACGCTCCCGTTTTCTCACACGGAAGCTTGCTTTTGGTCAGCATCATCGGCTTCATTTGGGGAGGTCTTCTTGCCGGGTTCGTTCCGATTGGAGCCATTGTGCCGACGGTGGCAGGCCAAGATAAGGGTGCGGCCATGTCTGTATTAAATCTGGCAGCCGGCCTGTCAGCGTTTGCAGGACCGGCGCTGGCTTGGGCATTTATCGGCCTTATCGGCGCACAAGGCGTCGTATGGATTTTCGCGGCGTTATATTTTGCAAGTGCACTTTTGACAAAATGGATCCATGTCCCTGAAGAAAAAGCGGCAAAACATAAAGAAGCTTTGCCTGAATATGCATCTTAGCTGCAGCGCCTCGAATAATCGGGGCGTTTTTTTATTAGAGGTTCTGCCAGCAAAACGCGAAAAAACATATGCTGATTCATAATTATTCCCGCGCGATAAGGGAATGAAGTGAGTGTACTTGCGACTCTTTTCCATACAAGGTGTAATCTTAAGAAAATGATATGCTTCCGTCCAAGAGGTGAGATGTAAGACAACAGGTCTTCTCGCAGGCTTCAAAGTAATGTCGATGAACGCTCCCTTCTTCGTCATATATATGCTTTTGCCTTCATTTTGGGATAAAATCTAAAAGAGCACTTTCCGGAACTTTTCTTTTCCCGGATTCTTTCATCTGGTTCAGCCGTAAAATACCGGGGCTTTTGCGACAAAAAATTCAATAGCCTGTTAATTCAATCATGGCTAAGAGTCCGCAAGATCAGCTGCGGGAATTCTTTACATCGTTGAGACAGATGAAGCTCATCAAAAGGCATTGTAATTTACCGTTATTTTCGCTATATTTGATTGATTTTCTCAAAATAAAATAGTTAGGAGATTACCAGATGGAAATTTTGCTAGTGGAAGATGATAAAACGATCGCGTCTGGTCTTGAATATTCGCTTCAGCAAGATCACTTTTCTGCTGTTCTTTGCCATGATGTCGCATCTGCAAAAAAGGTATTAGCTGGAGAAATAGATCAATTTGCTTTATGTCTGTTTGATTTATCACTTCCGGATGGAAGCGGCTATGAATTGTGCAAGATTGTAAAAGAGCAGAGAGATATTCCGGTCATTTTTTTTAACGGTGATTGACGATGAAGTCAATGTCGTAATGGGGCTGGACATGGGGGCTGATGATTATATTACAAAGCCTTTTCGTATTCGTGAGCTTATCTCTCGAATTAAATCAGTCTTGAGGAGATACCATAAGCAGACTCAGACAAAAGCGATGATTGACATAGAAAATGTCCGTATTAACACGCTTGAAGGAAAGGTTTATAAAAATGGCGCTGAAACTTCATTGACGGCTTTAGAGTATCGCTTATTACTTATCTTTAGCAACCATATTGGACAGGTACTCTCAAGAAACCAACTTTTGGAGCAGATTTGGGATGTGGCAGGTGACTTCGTGAATGATAATACTTTAACTGTTTATATAAAAAGGCTAAGAGAAAAGCTTGAGGATCATCCTCAACAACCGAAGTTGATCAAAACAGTGCGCGGTTTAGGGTATAAGGGTGGTGATTAGCATGCTGCGTAATAGAGAAATTCAAATTCTATTACTATTCATGAGCTTAATCAGTTTAGCGGCAATCATTGTTGCGGCATTTATTTCGCCTATTGCCGCAATGATTGTGTTCATCGCTTCTGCTTTTCTTATTGGAAGCAGTTTATTATTTACACGGTGGAGATATCGTGAGATCGAAAAATTGTCTATTTATTTGCGTCAAATCAGCAGCGGAAATTATTCTCTCGATGTTCGTGATAATCAAGAAGGCGAGCTTAGCATATTAAAGAATGATATTTATAAAGTGACGCTCATGCTGTCAGAGCAGCGCTCACTTTTGCAAAAAGACAAGATCCAGCTGACAGATGCCATTTCTGATATATCCCATCAGCTTAAAACGCCGCTTACATCCATGATGGTCATGGCAGATTTATTAAGTGACCCTGAGCTGTCTGTTGTAAAAAGAACAGAATTCACTCGCAATATCCGTATTCACAGAGGATTTGCCATGTTAAGTACGACCGAATTGAAAGAGAAAATGGTTATTCGACTTTGTTCCATCAATCCAAGGACGACAGCAGAAGAATTGCTCCAAATCATGATAAAAATCAAAGCATTGGCAGAGGAAGTAAGCGCATCGTACAAACATCTTACATACGAGTATGTGCCGAGATCAAAGTGACGGTCGCCAAGTTCTATCGTTTTGAGGGTATTTCAAAATATTAGCTTGATGGGCATGTGGCAGAGCACTATTGAATACGTTCCGCAAAGCGCTGTATTTGTTCTTGTAACGATTTTTTATTTTCTCTGAATTGCTTAAAGCGATGCCCGTTTGCACCGGACGGATGCGGAAAGCCGTGCAGGAGCATCGCGTTTTTCAGCCTGCTGTGTTTTTTTAGGGTATGGCACACAGATTCGGCAGCTTTGCCGAGAGGGATGAGCAGGATATGTCTTTTAAGTGTTTCAATTTCAGCAGGGAAGCACTCAAACGCATAATGGCTGAGAAGAACTGATTGGCGGATTGATGGCCGGTGTCCCGTATAGTTTTTTTGCTGATAAAAAACGGGATGCTTGATGACAGATGTCGTATGAAGCAAATCCCGTTTATGGCTGAAAAGCTGTGATGAATCTTGAATGTGAAGCGCGGCTGCAAGGCCGCATTCATCAAGCATTCCGATAATATGCTGTCTCATTGATCCGGAGAGTCCTGCTGCTTTTTTTGTCTCAAATGCTATTTGCTCCAGAGAAGCGCCGCTTTTTAAAAGATTTGCTGCAGTGCTGTATGCTCTTTTCATCTGCGAAAAGCCGGGGGTAATCCCGGCAATGACAATCAATGCTTGGGGATTGATATATTCATTATGAGGAGAATAAAACATATCCAATTCTCCTTCCCGAAAAAGGCGGTATGGAGGGGTCAGTAAGTCTGACTTTGTAAATGGTCCTGTTTTAATCTGATTCAAATAATGCACAAGCCGCTTACGGTCGCAAATCATATTATCCCTCCCGAAACATATCAATCCCTTCTATTTTTAATCAATAAGGCCGATTACATTCAAGATCATCATCCGCTTTTTCCGGCATTCCAGAGTATTTTTAGAACGTGAGGCGTTCCTTTTACCTCAGCTGCTGTCTGTTGAATGGCCGTTTTTTTGATGAAAATATCCTCCCGCAGTTCTTTTTGTTTTTGCGACAACAAGCCGGCCTCTGTTTTGATCTCTTCAATGGCCGTCTGCATGGTGCCTGCTGTTTTGTTCATCTTTTTTAAAGCCGGGTCCATTTTCTTCTTGAAGCGCACGGCCGATACTCCTAAATAAATAAGTGCGGCTGCTGTCAAAGCTGCACTCGCATATAAAATGATCATTATCTGGTCACTCCTTTTTTCTCTTTTTACCCTAAAATAAGGCTTTGAATCGTTTTATTTGCGAATTGTTTTTTTTCTCCTTATAATGTGAAATCGTACATAAGGAAAATCAGAAAGGGTGACAGGCATGGAAAGCTTACAGAATAAAACGGCTCTTATAACGGGTGCGGGCAGAGGAATCGGACGCGCCGCCGCTATTGCTTTGGCAAAAGAAGGAGTCAATATCGGTTTAATCGGCCGGACTGAGGCAAATGTCGAAAAGGTTGCAGAAGAAGTGAGGGCCTTAGGAGTGAGGGCTTCCTTTGCTGCTGCAGATGTGAAAAATCAAAAAGAGGCAGAACAAGCTGTCGCAGCTGTGAAAAATGAACTGGGTGCTGTTGATATTCTCATCAATAATGCGGGAATCAGTAAATTCGGCGGATTTTTAGATCTGTCGCCTGAAGAGTGGGAAGAGATCATCCAGGTCAACTTAATGGGTGTATACCATGTGACCCGCGCTATTCTTCCTGAAATGATTGAGAGAAAATCAGGAGATATTATTAATATTTCCTCTACAGCAGGCCAAAAAGGCGCAGCAGCTACAAGTGCTTACAGCGCTTCAAAATTCGCCGTTCTCGGCTTGACTGAATCTCTTATGCAGGAAGTCAGAAAGCACAATATCCGTGTCAGCGCGCTGACGCCGAGCACTGTTGCCAGTGACATGTCAATTGAATTAAATCTGACAGACGGCAACCCTGATAAAGTAATGCAGCCGGAGGATCTTGCAGAATACATGGTGGCTCAATTGAAATTACATCCGCGCATCTTTATTAAAACTGCCGGTTTATGGTCAACAAATCCTTAATGAGAGGGACCTGTCTTAATGACAGGTCTTTTTTATTGCATTCGAAACGGTCCATCGGCGCTGCTGATCATCTTTTGAAGGGAATGTTAATAGATCAAAAGACTTGTTTTCTGGATTTCCGTAAACGGAAGAATGAAATATCGGCACAAACAGGTTATAATTACACTAAATAAACTATGTACCAAATGTTCATTATTTCAATTTTTCCCTCTAGCCATAAAAACAACAAGATACAAATAAAACTGATACAGCATATAAAAAGGGAAACAGGCGTCTATAGAGAATATTTAGTAAATGGAATTATCTGTAAAGGGAGAGGTGCACATATTGAAAGAAGAAAAAAGAAGTTCGACCGGTTTTTTAGTCAAGCAAAGGGCCTTTTTAAAGCTCTACATGATTACAATGACAGAGCAGGAACGCCTTTACGGACTCAAGCTTTTGGAAGTGCTGCGTTCTGAATTTAAAGCAATCGGGTTTAAACCGAATCATACCGAAGTTTATCGCTCGCTCCATGAACTTTTGGATGACGGCATATTAAAGCAAATAAAAGTAAAAAAAGAAGGAGCCAAACTTCAGGAGGTCGTCCTCTATCAATTTAAAGACTATGAAGCCGCAAAACTTTATAAAAAACAGCTGAAGGTTGAACTTGACCGCTGTAAAAAGCTGATTGAAAAAGCAATATCCGATAATTTTTAATCAGCACAGAACACACCCGGGCCGGGATCGTGCGGTGTGTTCTGTGATTCATTATACATAATGGCAGGCAGGGGACAATACATATAATAAAACCTTCAAACTTGACATCAACTTCTGACGTGGTAACATGTAAAACGTGTGAAAATTACGAACAAAAATGCGAACAAAGGAGATGTTACCGATCTTAGATCAAAAGAAAGTTGCTTTTATCGGAGCAGGATCAATGGCTGAAGGAATGATAGCAGGCATGGTCCGTGCCAAAAAAATTTCTAATCAAAACATCTGCGTGACAAACCGCTGTAATACAGAGCGTCTGGCTGAACTTGCACATCAATACGGAATTCAAGGCGTCACTTTTGACAGCATGAAAACCGAAGACATTGATGTATTTATTTTAGCTATGAAGCCGAAAGATGCTGAAAACGCTCTGGCCACGCTGAAAGCGCGTATTCAACCCCACCAATTAATCCTGTCGGTTCTGGCCGGCATTACCACCTCATTTATACAACAATCATTGCATGACCAACAGCCGGTCGTCAGGGTGATGCCCAACACCTCCAGCATGATCGGCGAATCGGCAACAGCCGCGGCGCTTGGAGACCATGTGACTGACAGCTCGGCGAAAATCGCTGTATCCCTGCTTGAATGCCTGGGTGAAGTGTATGTGATCAAAGAAGATCAAATGGATATTTTCACCGGCATCGCCGGCAGCGGACCGGCTTACTTTTATTATTTAATGGAGTTTATCGAAAAAGCGGGGGAAGAAGCCGGTTTAAACAAACGGCTGTCCCGGCAGATCGGTGCGCAAACATTATTAGGCGCGGCTAAAATGCTGATCGAGACGGGAGAAAAGCCAAATGTGTTAAGAGAAAACATTACCTCTCCAAACGGCACAACGGCAGCGGGCCTCAGTGCGCTCCGTTCAGAAGGCGGAGGGGAAGCCATCGCCAAAGCGATTAAACACGCAACCGAACGTTCCGCAGAAATCAGCAAAACGATAGAAAAAACAGCAGCAACACTATAAAAAGAGAAAACAGGAGTGATACAGTGGCGTCTCGGGCCAAGATGAAAAGAGTCGTTGTCAAAATCGGAAGCAGTTCACTGACGAGCCTGCATGGAGAAATCAGCAGAAGGAAATTAGAAGCATTGGTGGATCAAATCGCACAGCTGAAAGACAGCGGATATGAAGTGATTTTAGTGTCCTCGGGTGCGGTTGCAGCAGGTTATCGCAAGCTTGGGTTTATACAAAAGCCGGAAAGCCTTCCTGAAAAGCAGGCGTCTGCTTCAATCGGGCAAGGGTTATTAATGGAGGCTTATTCAAAATTGTTTTTAGCGCACGGTTATGTCGCTTCCCAAATTTTAATCACCAGAAGCGACTTTTCCGACGAGTATCGCTACCACAATGTCCGCAATACGATGAATGTCCTTTTGGAACGCGGCATCATTCCGATTATTAACGAAAATGACACCGTCACCGTCAACCGTTTGAAGTTCGGCGATAACGATACGCTGGCCGCAAAAGTGGCCGGTTTAATCGATGCCGACATGCTTGCAATTTTATCAGACATTGACGGACTATATGACGATAATCCGCGCAGCAATCCGAACGCAAAAAGAGTCAGACATGTAAGTGACATTACGCCTGAGATTGAAGCAAGCGCGGGAGAAGCCGGGAGTGAAATGGGAACGGGCGGCATGCGATCTAAGCTTGACGCTTTTAAAATCGTCATGGCCTCCGGAATTAAAGGCTTTCTCGGGCAGGCAAACGCTCCTGACATCTTACTTCAAGCGGTAGAAGAAACGGCCGAAGGAACTTATTTTGAAGCGGAAGGAACACTTCCGTTGAACCATAAAGAACAATGGATCGCGTTTAATTCCGGCCCGGAAGGCGAAATTGTAATGGGAAAAGAAAGCAGCCGCCATGCAGCAAACGGAAATGTTTCCCTATCGCCGAAAGACATTGATGGAATTAAAGGTGAATTCAGCAGCGGAGCGGTTGTCAGGCTGCTGGATCAACAGGGTGAGGAGCTCGGACTCGGCATTGTCAATTATTCTTCAGCTCAGCTGCAAACATTAAAAGAAGCGCCTCACAAACAAGCGGATCAATCAGTTATTGATCCAGAAGCGTTTGTCTGTCACGTTGAACTGTCTATACCGATCTGCTGACCTAATATGAAAAGAAAGACAAAGAAACCCGAAGCTTTCATCTGGAAGCTCGGGTTCTTTATTTATTGATATTGCTCAAGTGTGGAGAAAAATTGAATGACAAAATGATAAAAATCGTTCGCAGAGGGAGCCAGGTCTCTGTTTTTTGGTTTAATAATGCCCACGGTCCGTTTCACTTGGGGAAATTCAATCGGGATTTTGACCGTAAACCGGGGAGTGGTTTCTGTAAAAGTGCTTTCGGGTAATAAAGTAACTCCCATTCCCGCGGATACCAATCCTTTAATTGCGTCTAAATCCTCGCCCTCTGTCGACACAAGCGGTGCAAAGCCCGCCTGTTTGCATGCGTCAATCGCCATATTGCGGAGAATGAATCCGTCAGGGAATAAAACGAATTGATCGTTTCGCAGATCAATTAAATGAATATTTTTCTCTTTGGCGAGCGGATGATTGAACGGAACAAGCGCGTAAATTTTTTCTGTGAATAATATATTGCCTGTTATGTCCGGAAAATCCGTCGGAACAGGGCCGAGCAGCGCTGCGTCAATATCTCTGTTTCTTACCGCATCAATTAAAAACTTATAAGACCCTTGGCGCAGCAAAAATTCAACGTTCGGATATTCCTCTTTAAATGCAGAAATTACTGTCGGCAGCAGCTGGCTGGCAAGGCTCGTGGGAAAGCCGATTTTGACGGTCCCGCGGTTTGGATCGAGATATTCATCAATCTGTTCCTTCGCGTAATCGATGGCCTTCATCGCCGTTCTCACGTGCTCTAAAAACTGCTTGCCGATCGGCGTCAGCTTAATATTTCTGCCTTCCCGTTCAAACAAAGTGACCTTCAGTTCTTCTTCAAGATTTGCAATCTGCCTGCTGATGGCGGATTGAGCGACATGCAGATGATCAGCCGCTTCTGACACATGTTCTCTTTCGGCTACCTCCATAAAATACCGAAGCTGGCGCAATTCCATTTATGTCTCACACCTATCTATCTCATTTTGAGATCTATTTGATCTAAATTATATATTGTTTATATTGTTTTGAAAACTTACAATGAATTTAGAGTTGTCAGATTTTATGACCGGTAATTAACGGAAACTGATCGGGGGAGAGGAATTATGACTTACAATCAAATGCCAAAAGCTCAAGGTCTCTACCGTCCGGAATTTGAGCATGATGCATGCGGAATCGGCTTATATGCCCACCTAAAAGGGAAGGCTTCACATGACATTGTCAAAAAAGGACTGAAGATGCTTTGCCAGCTAGACCACAGAGGAGGTCAGGGCAGTGATCCGAATACGGGTGACGGCGCTGGCTTAATGGTTCAAATCCCTGATGCTTTTTTTAAAAAAGAGTGCGGAGAAATGAAACTGCCGGAAAAAGGGCGTTACGGGGTAGGAATGGTCTTTTTCTCGCAAAATGAAGAAGAAAGAAAAAAAATCGAAAAACAGGTTAATACATTAATCGAGCAAGAGGGGCAAACCGTTCTCGGATGGAGAACCGTGCCTGTTAATGTCGGAAAAATCGGAACAGTCGCGCAAAGTACATGCCCGTATGTCCGTCAAGTATTTATCGGTGCCGGCGGCGAATTAAAAGACAGTCTTGCTTTTGAACGAAAGCTGTATGTCATTCGGAAACAGGCGGAAAATTGGGGCGCAGCAGAGCAGCTCGATTTTTACTTTGCAAGCCTGTCAAGCCAGACGATTGTTTATAAAGGTTTGTTAACGCCTGAGCAGGTTGACGCGTTTTATTTGGATTTGCAGGATGAAGCATTTGTATCTGCATTTTCGCTTGTACATTCACGATTCAGCACGAATACATTCCCTACATGGGAAAGAGCGCATCCAAACCGTTATCTCATTCATAATGGAGAAATCAACACGCTCCGAGGCAATATCAATTGGATGAGTGCGAGAGAGCAGCAGTTCGTATCAGAAAGCTTCGGAGATGACCTTCAAAAGGTTCTTCCGATTTTGAATGCCGACGGCAGCGACTCATCCATACTCGACAATGCTTTTGAATTTTTCGTCATGGCAGGACGGAAGCCGGCGCACACGGCAATGATGCTGATCCCTGAACCGTGGACGGAAAACACCCATATGTCAAAAGCGAAAAGAGCTTTTTATGAATATCACAGTTCTTTAATGGAGCCGTGGGACGGACCGACCGCCATCTCGTTTACGGACGGAAAACAAATCGGCGCCATCCTTGATCGCAACGGCCTTCGTCCGGCTCGCTACTATGTGACTAAAGACGATCATATCATTTTCTCATCTGAGGTCGGCGTCATTGAAGTAGAGCAGGAGAACATTCTGCATAAAAAACGTCTTGAGCCGGGGAAAATGCTGTTAATTGATCTGCAGGAAGGCCGGATTATTTCTGATGAGGAAGTAAAAACAGAAATCGCCAATGAATTTCCGTATCAAAAATGGCTTGAGGAAGAATTGGTTCAAGTGAATCCTGATCCGGAAATCCGGGAAGAAGAACAGTTCGCAGATCTTCTCGTCCGTCAAAAAGCATTCGGCTATACGTATGAAGACATCCAGAAATATTTAATTCCCGTTATTAAAGAAGGAAAGGATCCGCTCGGTTCGATGGGAAATGACGCGCCGCTTGCCGTGTTATCAGATCGCGCCCAATCATTGTTTAATTACTTTAAACAGCTTTTTGCACAAGTTACAAACCCGCCGATTGACGCGATCCGTGAACAGCTTGTGACATCAACGGTGACATGGCTCGGGGCGGAAGGCGATCTTCTTCATCCGAGTGAAAGAAATGCCCGGCGCATCAAGCTGTACACTCCTGTATTATCGAATGAGCAGTTTAATGCGCTCAAAACGATTGTACACCCTGATGTGAAGAGTGAGAACATTCACATGCTGTTTTCTGACGATCTTGAGAAAGGCTTAAAGGAATTGTTTGATCAAGCGGAAAAAGCGATCAATCAAGGCGTGTCCCTTTTAATCTTGTCCGACAAAGCAATGACTGAGGAATTGACGCCGATCCCGCCGTTACTGGCTGTCAGCGCGCTGCATCAGCACTTGATCCGCCAAGGCCTCAGGACAAAAGCAAGCATTATCGTTGAATCAGGCGAGGCGCGTGAAGTTCATCACTTTGCCGCTCTCATCGGTTATGGGGCGGATGCGGTAAATCCATATTTGACATATGCCACATACAAACAGGAAATTGATGCAGGACGGCTTGATATCAATTATGAGGAAGCTGTCAGCAAATACGGCAAAAGCATTACAGAAGGCGTCGTAAAAGTGATGTCAAAAATGGGTATTTCAACAGTTCAAAGCTACAGAGGCGCCCAAATTTTTGAAGCGGTCGGCATCAGCCAAGGCGTCATCGACCAATACTTTACGGGTACTGCATCTCAGCTTGGCGGTATCGGCATCGAAACGATTGCAGAAGAAGCAAAACAGCGCCATCAAGCGGCATACAAGGATGATTACAGTAAAACGCTTGATTCAGGAAGTGAATTCCAATGGAGAAACGGAGGAGAGCATCACGCTTTCAACCCGAAAACCATTCATACCTTACAATGGGCATGCCGAAAAAATGATTACAGCCTGTTTAAACAATATTCTCATGCAGCAGATGAAGAGAGGATCGGATTTTTACGCAATCTATTTGCCTTTCAGGAAGACCGCAAGCCTTTAAGAGTGGAGGAAGTGGAATCGGCCGCATCAATCGTTAAGCGTTTCAAAACAGGCGCCATGTCATTTGGTTCATTGAGTAAGGAAGCTCACGAAGCATTGGCAATTGCGATGAACCGACTTGGCGGAAAAAGCAACAGCGGGGAAGGCGGAGAAGATCCGAAACGATTTGTCCCTGATGAAAACGGTGATGACCGGAGAAGTGCAATTAAACAAATCGCGTCCGGCCGTTTCGGTGTAAAAAGCCATTACCTCGTCAATGCGGATGAATTACAAATTAAAATGGCGCAAGGGGCAAAGCCTGGAGAAGGCGGCCAGCTTCCGGGCAATAAAGTATACCCTTGGGTAGCTGATGTTCGCGGTTCAACACCGGGTGTCGGATTGATTTCACCGCCTCCTCACCATGACATTTATTCAATCGAGGATTTGGCGCAGCTCATCCACGATTTGAAAAATGCGAACCGGGATGCGCGAATCAGTGTCAAGCTGGTATCAAAAGCTGGCGTCGGCACCATTGCCGCCGGAGTCGCCAAAGGCACGGCAGATGTCATTGTCGTCAGCGGTTACGATGGGGGAACGGGCGCTTCGCCGAAAACAAGTATTAAACATACAGGCCTTCCGTGGGAGCTCGGCCTTGCAGAAGCTCACCAAACACTGATGTTAAACGGATTGCGGGAACGCGTCGTATTAGAAACGGATGGTAAGCTGATGACAGGACGCGATGTCGTCATGGCTGCCTTGCTCGGCGCAGAAGAATTCGGGTTTGCGACAGCGCCGCTTGTTGTGCTGGGCTGTGTCATGATGCGCGCGTGCCATTTGGATACATGTCCGGTAGGTGTCGCTACACAAAATCCGGAGCTTCGCAAAAAATTCATGGGCGATCCTGATCACATCGTGAACTACATGCTGTTTGTTGCTGAAGAAGTGCGTGAATATATGGCGCAGTTAGGCTTTAAAACACTTGATGAGATGATCGGACGGACTGACGTTCTTCAAGTCAGCGAACGGGCAAAAGCACATTGGAAAGCCGGTCAGCTTGATTTATCCACGCTGTTGTATCAGCCTGAGGGCATCCGCACTTTCCGTACGGCGCAAAATCATAAAATTGATCAGTCCCTTGATATGACCGCCATTTTGCCGGCAGTAAAAGACGCGATTGAAGCCGGCAGGGAAGCGGAAGTTGAAATAAAGATTAATAACACAAACCGTGTAGCCGGAACCGTGACAGGAAGTGAAATTTCAAAACGCTACGGAGCGGAAGGGCTTCCTGATGATACGATCAAACTTCATTTCACAGGATCAGCCGGACAAAGCTTCGGGGCATTCGTTCCTAAAGGAATGACGCTTCATTTGAACGGGGATTCAAATGACTACGTAGGAAAAGGACTTTCCGGCGGGAAAATTATCGTGAAAGCACCTGATGCATTCAACTGTGAAACACAGGATAACGTCATTATCGGAAACGTAGCCTTTTACGGAGCGACAAGCGGAGAAGCCTATATTAACGGGCGTGCCGGAGAACGATTTGCGGTCCGCAACAGCGGAGTCAATGTCGTTGTTGAAGGGATCGGAGACCACGGCTGTGAATACATGACAGGCGGACGGGTTGTCATTCTCGGAGAAGTCGGCAAAAACTTCGGAGCAGGTATGTCAGGCGGAATTGCATACGTATTGGCTGATGACGCCAAAGCGTTTAAACGAAAATGCAACCTTGAAATGATTTCATTTGAAAAACTGACGCATGAGACAGAGATTCAAGAGGTTAAAGCGATGGCCGAAAAGCATGCGGCGCTGACAAACAGCCAAAAAGCAGCAAGCCTGCTGGACAATTGGGATGAAACCGTCCAAACCTTTATCAAAATCATTCCGAAAAATTATAAGCAGATGCTCCTCAGCATCGAAGAACAAAAAGCGGCGGGCTTATCAGAGGAAGACGCGATTATGTATGCCTTTGAAGCCAACACAAAACAGACAAAACAAGCGACGTCCCAAGGTCAAAAACAAGCGGTAGTACAGTAAGGAAGGGGAGAGGAACATGGGGAAACCAACTGGATTTATGGAAGAAAAACGAGAAAAACCGGCTGAGCGGGACCCTCTCACTCGCTTAAAGGATTGGAAAGAATATTCCGCTCCATTTTCAGAAGAAGCGTCAAAACGGCAGGGGGCGCGTTGTATGGATTGCGGCACACCGTTTTGTCAAATTGGCGCTGATATAAACGGCTTCACTTCCGGATGTCCGATTTATAACTTAATACCTGAATGGAATGATCTCGTGTACCGGGGCCGCTGGAAAGAAGCCTTAGAGCGTCTCCTTAAAACGAATAACTTTCCGGAATTCACCGGACGGGTCTGTCCCGCTCCTTGTGAAGGATCTTGTACGCTGGCCATCTCAGATCCTGCCGTTTCAATCAAAAATATTGAACGGACGATCATTGATAAAGGCTTTGAAAACGGCTGGATTCAGCCGCGAATCCCTGCGAAGCGCACAGGGAAAAGAATCGCTATTGTCGGCTCAGGCCCTGCAGGTCTTGCAAGCGCCGATCAGCTGAACCAAGCAGGTCATTCTGTAACGGTATATGAGCGCGCTGACAGAGCCGGCGGCCTGTTAATGTACGGAATTCCGAGCATGAAACTTGATAAAGACATCGTCGAACGGCGCATTAAGCTGCTGACGCAGGAAGGCATTGATTTTGTGACAAACACAGAAATCGGCGTCGACATTACAGCCGATGAGCTGAAAGAACGGTATGATGCCGTTATTCTGTGCACAGGCGCCCAAAAACAGCGCAATCTGCTGGTAGAAGGCCGGGAAGCAAAAGGCGTCCACTATGCCATGGATTACTTAACATTAGCCACCAAAAGCTATTTAGATTCTAATTTCAAAGACAAACAATTTATAGACGCTAAAGGTAAAGACGTTATCGTTATCGGCGGGGGAGACACAGGAGCCGACTGCGTAGCTACCGCGTTGCGTCAAAAAGCGCGCAGCGTGCATCAGTTCGGCAAGCATCCTAAGCTTCCTCAGGCACGGACGAATGAAAATATGTGGCCTGAACAGCCGCACGTCTTTACTCTTGAATATGCATATGAAGAAGCACAAGCGAAATTTGGGAAAGACCCGAGAGAATACTCAATCCAAACGACAAAAATGGTTACTGATAAACAAGGCCGCTTAAAAGAACTTCATACGATCCAAATGGAGAAAGTCAGAAATGATTTCGGAAAATATGAGTTCCGCGAAATTCCTGGAACCGAAAAGGTATGGCCTGCACAGCTTGTCTTTATCGCCATCGGTTTTGAAGGCACCGAACAGCCGTTGTTAAAACAGTTTGGCGTTGATTCAGCAAATCATAAAATTAATGCAGCATATGGGGAATATAAAACAAATGTTGACGGCGTTTTTGCTGCAGGGGATGCAAGAAGAGGCCAAAGCTTAATTGTATGGGCAATTAATGAAGGCCGTGAAGCGGCGCGCGAAGTCGACAGTTATTTAATGGGGAGCACTGTTTTACCGTAAATAAAGGGGATTATTTATAAAACCGGCTGATGGCAGCCGGTTTTTCTGTGTGACAATGAAACCTCTTTCTTCCTTCATCATATAAAAAGCTCATCAATGAATGAAGGAACGGGTGCCAGCCCGCTCCTCTTCATTCTATTCATTAAAGACAAATCCGAGGTTTCCGAATTGCTGTCCCTGCTTCATCCTGGTAAATGCTTCAGCCGCCTGTCCGAGCGGATACATACGATCAATAACGGGTTGAATCTTATGAAGCTCTATAAATTCAATCATTTCCGCAAACTCCTCACTGCTTCCCATCGACGTGCCGAGGATGTTGATTTGCGGGAAGAACAATGAACGGATCGGAAAGTCAATATGATCGCCTGAGCTGGCGCCGAAGGTTACAATCCTCCCGTTCGGCTTGATGATATTGAAATAGTTTTGGAACAAGGCGGGACCTACACTGTCAAGGATGATATCAGCCTTTTCGCCTTTCAGTGCTCCGGTCCAATCTCCATAACTGTCTATTGCGCCGTCCGCTCCGTATGTCAGAGCGGCGTGTTTTTTCTCTTCACTGCGGGATGTGACGCTGACAGCCGCTCCAATCGCTTTTGCCATTAACAAGGCGTACGTTGCGACACCGCTTCCGATACCCGGGAGAAGAAGGTGTTCCCCTTTTTTTAATTGCCCTTTTGTAAATAATGCGCGATAAGCGGTTAATGCTGATAACGGCAGCACGCCGGCTTCTTCCCAGGAAAGGCGGGTTGGCTTTTGAACGGCATTTTCCGCAGGAATGATCACATATGGAGAAAATGTTCCGTCTGAAGGACCTCCTAAAATGTCGGGAACCTGCGGTACAACCTGAATTGTTTTCCAATTCAGCACCGGATTGATGATGACCTCTGTATGGAGCAAATGTAAAGGAACGCCTTCACCTGTTTCTGTAATGATCCCCGCTCCGTCTGAACCAAGAATAAATTCAGGATCTCCTTTCCTATGTTTTTTCAGTAAAAACAAATCGCGGTGATTTAATCCGGCTGTTTTCAGTTTCACTTTTACTTCTCCGTGCCCGGGCTGTCTGTCAGGCACTTGTCTGAAATCAAACCCATTTTCTTGTATGGTAAGGGCATTCATTATTTTTTTCTCCTTTATTATTGATGAGAAAAATTTTACATGCAGTTTCATTTTGAGTAAAATAAACAAAATTGATGGCTGGTTATCAATAAAAATCATAGCAGGAAGGTGTCCTTATATGGAAAGCGGAGACTTAAAAGTGTTTCAGGCTGTCGCTAGGGCAGGAAGCATTTCTAAAGCGGCGAAAAGCCTGCACTATGTCCAAACAAATGTAACAAATCGTATTCAGCAGCTGGAACGGCAATTAAACACGCAGCTTTTTTACAGGACGAACAGGGGAATAAAGCTTACGGCTTCAGGTGAAAGTTTATTGAAAGATGCAGACCGGATACTTCAGTTGCTGCAAGACGCACAAAAATCTGCACAATTAACCGATCTTCCGAAGGGCCCGCTCCGGATCGGATCACTTGAAACGGCAGCAGCCGTTTATCTCCCTAAGTTTTTTGCAGCCTATTATAATCGCTATCCCGAAGTGAATCTTTCATTGTCCACAGGTGATACGCACACCTTGGTGCAAAACGTTCTGCACTATGAATTAGACGGCGCTTTTGTATATGGGCCGGTTGTTCATGAAGATCTTAAGCAAATCGCTGTTTTTCAAGAAGAATTGGTTTTGATTTCAAGTGAACGGGAAAGCGCTTTGCAGAACATGCTGCAGCAGCCGATTCTGTTTTTGGCCGCAGGCTGTTCACACCGCCAAAAAATAAAAAGCTTTCTGGAAGAAGAGGGAATTACCACTGATAAAATCATAGAATTCGGAACGTTAGAGGCCATTATAGGGGCGGTGGAGGCGGGGATGGGAGTTTCTTTTTTACCTGCATCTGCATGCCGTTATTTTAAAAACAGAGAGAATATTTATCTTCATGAGCTGCCTGAGGGCTTTCGGAATATGAATATATCGTTTATTTACCGGCATGATTTGTTTTTAACACTGGCATTTGAAAAAATGCGGGATGAATTGGAAGAAATGTCTGATAACAGTGTTTTTGAAGAGCTGTGAGTACAGGAAGAACTGCCTATTCCGAACATGCAAAATATTTTTTTAAAGGAAAGACTTTCTTTTTCAAAACAATTATGTATAATAAAATAAAGATTTCAGACGAAACTGTTTTTAATGGGAAAACAAAAATGTAAATCTGCGATGATAAGGACATGAGTCATTCTAACCGGCATACAGAGAGGGAGGGCGCCGGCTGAGACCTTCCCGGCACGAAGACTGACTTACCGCCTTTTGAGCTGTATTGGTGAACTGATGAGTAACTGATACCGTATAGCCGCGTTACGGCAAAAATGAGCCGTCACTTTAATGTGGCGGGAATTTGGGTGGAACCGCGGGTCTGACACACACTCGTCCCTTGTTTAAGGGATGGGTGTGTTTTTTATTTTGACAGATTAGAAAATTGCGATGATAAGGATACGAGTCATTCTAACCGGCATACAGAGAGGGAGGGCGCGGCTGAGACCTTCCCGGCACGAAGACTGACTTACCGCCTTTTGAGCTGTATTGGTGAACTGATGAGTAACTGATACCGTATAGCCGCGTTACGGCAAAAATGAGCCGTCACTTTAATGTGGCGGGAATTTGGGTGGAACCGCGGGTCTGACACACACTCGTCCCTTGTTTAGGGATGAGTGTGTTTTTTTATTTATTATAAATAAAGGAGAGTCGAACCGTGAACGAGCAATATATTGTCATCACATTTCCGGACGGAAATCAAAAAAAGTATCCTAAAGGCGTAACGTTAGGGGAGATCGCGCAATCAATCAGCCCGAGTGTAAAAAAGACTTCAGCAGCAGGCAAGGTAAACGGGTCACTGTATGACCTTGGGCGGAGTATTAATGAGGACTCAGTGATTGAGCTGTGCAGCTTACAGTCAGAAGCGGGGCTGGAGGTAATGAGACATACAGCCGCTCACATTTTGGCACAAGCCGTAAAACGTCTGTATAAAGATGTCCATTTCGGAATCGGCCCTGTTATCGACAATGGTTTTTATTATGATTTTGATATGAAAGATACTGTAACGGCGCAAGACTTGGCGGCAATTGAGAAAGAGATGAACCGTATTATATCGGAAAAACCGGACATTATCCGTGAAGAAATCTCCCGGGAAAAAGCAAAGGAAATGTTTGCTGATGATCCCCTTAAACGTGAGCTTTTAGAAGAAATTCCGCTTGAGGATACAGTGAGTATTTACCGTCAGGGCGAATTTGCTGATTTATGCCGCGGTCCGCACTTGCCGTCTGCCGGTCTGATTAAAGCTTTTTCTCTTACACATGTGTCAGTCGCTTATTGGCGCGGCGACAGCAATCGTAAAGTGCTGCAGCGTATCTACGGGAAGGCATTTGCGACAAAAAAAGAGCTGAAACAGCACTTCCAGCTGATGAAGGAGGCAGAAAAGAGAAATCATCGAAAACTGGGAGCTGAATTAGACCTTTTTATGTTTTCAGAAGAAGCGCCCGGCATGCCTTTTTATTTGCCGAACGGGCAGTTCATTCGGAATACGCTCGAATCGTTTTTGCGGACTTTACAGAATTCTTATCAATATCAGGAAGTGCGGACACCGATGATGATGAATCAGCGGCTTTGGGAACGATCGGGGCATTGGGATCATTATAAGGAAAATATGTATTTTTCCGATGTCGATCATCAGCGCTTTGCGTTAAAACCGATGAATTGCCCCGGCCATATGCTGATGTTTAAGGATAAGCTCCGTTCCTATCGCGATCTTCCGATTCGGATGGCGGAATTCGGGCAGGTGCACCGTCATGAATTCAGCGGGGCGCTGAACGGTTTACTGCGCGTCCGGTCTTTTTGCCAGGATGACGCGCACATTTTTGTAACGCCAGAGCAAATTGAGGCGGAAATAGCATCAGCGCTTCAAATAATAGATGAGGTCTATAGTACGTTTGGTTTTTCCTATGATATCGAGCTGTCAACAAGACCTGAACATCATATGGGGAGTGAAACGCTGTGGGACCGGGCTGAAGGCGCATTAGAAAATGTCTTAAAAAAACTGGGTTGCAATTATCGTGTTAATCAGGGAGATGGAGCGTTTTACGGTCCGAAAATCGACATTCACATAAAAGATGCCCTGAATCGAAGCCATCAGTGCGCTACCGTGCAGCTGGATTTTCAAATGCCGGAAAAATTTGATTTAACATATATCGATGAAGAAAACAAAAAAGTCCGGCCTGTCGTGATTCACCGCGCCGTATTCGGTTCTCTTGACAGATTTCTCGGCATTATCATCGAACATTTCGGGGGTGCATTTCCGTTATGGCTGGCGCCGGTTCAAGTGAAAATTATTCCTGTCTCTCACACTGTCCATCAAGAGTATGCAGAAGAGGTGCAGCGGCAATTGAAAAAAAGGAACATCCGGGCGGAACTGGATGTGCGCGAAGAAAAGCTCGGCTATAAGATCAGAGAGGCACAAATGAAGAAGATTCCGTATATTGCAGTTGTAGGTGATCGGGAGTGCGATCATCAATCTGTCCATGTAAGACAATACGGAAAAGAATCGTCATTTGAAGTGAAGCTGGAAGATTTCATTTCACAAATCAAAGGTGAGACTGATCGAAAAACACTGCTTCAGGAAAAATAATATTGACATATCGTAAATTCACGATATAATGAGCGTATGAAACCGATAGATATTTTTAAAGCATTGTCCAATGAATCTCGATTACAGATTTTACAATGGCTGAAAGAACCGGACCGTCATTTTGCCCCTCATGAAGGAATTGATATGAATGATATCGGCGTATGCGTCAGTCAGATTACCGATAAGCTGCAGATGACGCAGTCGACGGCGTCTCAATATCTCTCCATCCTTCAGCGGGCAGGCCTCATTCAGACAAAACGTATCGGCAAGTACACATACTATAAAAGAGATGAAGAAGCCATCAAGAAGATTGCCGATTTTTTTCAGCATGAGATGTAAGGCTGAATCCTTAAGAAGGGTTCAGTTTCTTTTTCAGACTTCACATCGACATATTGCGATTTGTTTGTCTCTATTTATTATATCGATATATTCTAATATATCTTTATATAAATCACATCTAAGGAGTGTGTAAGATGAAAAACACATGGAAGGTTTATATTTTGGCCATTATCAGTTTTTTAGTCGGAACATCAGAATACGTCATATCCGGCGTGCTTGATAGGATTGCTGATTCCTTGGGCATCACGCTGGCAGCGGCGGGGCAGCTCATTACAATTTTCTCACTTGTTTATGCGATCGGAACGCCTGTCATGATGGCTCTTACTGCAAGGCTGGACAGAAAAAAACTCATCATGTACGCCCTCGGTTTGTTTGTTTTCGGTAATCTGTGTTCCTTTATCCTTCCGGGATACGGGCTGTTTGTGGCGGCTCGGGTTATCATGGCGATTGGTGCGGGAATGGTTGTGGTAACCGCACTCAATATCGCCGCAAAAATTGCTCCTCCCGGAAAACAGGCAAGTTCCCTTGCTACTGTCATCATGGGATTTACGGCAGCGCTTATCATTGGTGTACCCATCGGCAGAGTCGTGTCGGAGGCTTTTGGATGGAGATCTGTTTTTGGAGGAATCGCCGTCTTCGGAATCATTGCCATGATCATTATTTTTTTCGCATTGCCGCAGACGAAAGGAGATAAACCGGTACCGCTCGTTCAGCAATTTTCTCTTTTAAAGAAACGTAAGGTAGCGGTCGGCTTGGCCATTACGTTCTTTTGGTTAGGGGGATATTCCGTTGCGTACACGTATCTCTCACCGTATTTACTGAATGTGTCCCATATAAGCAGCGGGATGCTGAGTTCGCTGCTGTTCATATTCGGAGTTGCAAGTCTTATCGGTTCTAAATTAGGCGGTTTCAGCGCTGACAGGTGGGGGGCGCGGGTGACTTTAACCGGCGGGATGGCGCTTCATACCCTGATGCTGATCTTATTGTCGCTTATCACACATTCTGTGGCCGGCGTAGCGGTGGTGCTTACATTATGGTCATTTGCCGCCTGGTCATCAGGCCCGGCCCAGCAATATCATTTAGCAACCATGGAGCCTGAATCCTCTGGTGTCTTACTCGGCCTCAACCAGTCTATGATGCAATTGGCTATGGCCGCAGGTGCCGGAATCGGCGGCATTGCTGTAACCCAGCTTTCTCTTGCTTCGGTTACTTGGATTGGAGCAGGCGGGATGATTATTGCGATATGTGCCGTGATCTCTCTTTCTCCTTTACGCAGTAAAAAACCTTCTTCAGAAATCAGTGCAGAATAAAAGAAGCCTAATTTCTCTTATTGAGAAATTGGGCTTCTTTTTATTTATTTGCATTCCTTTACATTAACGCCGATGGCGGCTCCGTTTCGGCTTGAATCGGCAACTCCCGTGAACGTGCCGTTTTCACGATCGATTAATATACTCTGCACATTGCCGATATCAACTGGACTGGCGCCGAATTTATGTCCCATTTCGTTCAGCTTAGTGCGGACATCTTCCGGCACTCCTTCTTCATAACGGTAAGATGTCATGCTGTTTGTGTAAATTCTCGGCTCCTCGACAGCCGCTTTCAGCTCCATGCCATACTCAACTTTATTCAGGATGGTCTGCAGAACGGAGGAGATAATTGTCGCTCCGCCAGGGGAACCGACGCTTAATACAGGTTCATCATTTTTAAATAAAATGGTCGGTGTCATGCTGCTCAGCGGCCGTTTATTTGGCTGAACTTCATTTGCGCCGCCAGGCACCGCGTCAAAGTCCGTTAATTCGTTGTTCAGGACGACGCCATAACCGGGAACCATAATACCGGAACCGAATAACTGCTCAATCGTAGTCGTGTAGGATACGACATTGCCGAAGCGGTCAGCTACTGTGAAGTGAGTTGTTTGGCCTTCTTGTTTGTCGGTCGGCTGCTCAACAATCTTATAGTTTGCAGAGCCTTCCTGGTAAGCCCAAGGATCACCGGCTTTCGGTTTTTTGTTTACTTTATTGGTGTCTATCAGTTGTCTGCGGGCATTGATATAGTCGGAATTAAGCAGCCCTTTCAGAGGAACGTTGACAAATTCGGGATCCCCTGCGTATGCAGCGCGGTCAGCATAAGCCAAATGCATTGTTTCTGCAAGAAGGTGATATTTTTGCCATGAACGGATATCATATTGAGAAAGCTTAAAATCATCCAAGATATTCAGCATTTGTAAAAGGAAAACACCGCCGGAACTTGGAGGGGGCGCAGTGGCAATATGATAACCTTGATAATCTCCCCAAATCGGTTTGTCAATCGTAACATTGAAATTTTTAATGTCTTTTTCAGTCATCGAGCCGCCGAATTCCTGTACGGTATCAGCAAGCTTTTTGGTGAAGGCGCCGTCATAGAAGGCTTTAGTGCCTTTATATTTGATGGCTGTGAAGGTTTTTGCTAAGTCTTTTTGAACGAGTGTGTCTCCTTCTTTCAGAGGTTCCCCGTTCGGAAGAAAGACATCTTTTGCGGCAGTGTGTGATAATTTGTCTTGATAATCTGAGATGGCGTCAGCTAAAACCGAATCAATCGGAAAGCCTTTTGAGGCAAGTTTAATGGAAGGAGTGATGAGCTGCTTCATGGAGCGTGTGCCCCATTTGTCGAGCGCTTTTTCAAGGCCTTTTAGTGTTCCCGGAACACCGACAGCGGTGCCTTTTGTAACGCGTTCGGAGAAAGGAATGGCTTTTCCGTTCTCATCCAGAAACATATCTGGAGTTGCGCCTGCCGGTGCACGTTCCCGGCTGTCAATAATGGTGGTATCTTTCGTTTTGGCGTCATAAACCATCATAAATCCGCCGCCGCCGATACCTGACATCATAGGTTCAGTCACGTTTAATGCAAATTGAATTGCGACTGCGGCGTCAACTGCATTGCCGCCTTTTTTCAGTACGTCAGCTCCGATTTCTGAAGCGAGAGGATGAGCGGTGGCTACCATACCGTCCTTGCCGACATCCACTTGTTTGTAGTCGTCGTAGGAAAATGAGTGTTTTTTAGCCTGGGCATGATAAGGGATGCTTCCGGCCGTCAGCAAAGCACTAAGCAGAACGATAAAACAGAGATTTTTCACTTTTTTCATAGTCTGCCTCCTTTATTTTCCTCTTACAATTATAGAATAAGAAAAATGTGCTGTTTTCACAAGTGACAAAGGGAATAGTCCGGCATATTAAAAGCTATGATTTCTGTGTGAATATAATCAGACGGGAATAGGCTGAAGGGGAAACTGCTTTAAAAGAGGATGCAATACAAGCATATTTGTGAAAAATAAGCTACAATAAAAAGCATGATGAATGAAAGGAATGTGAGCCATGTATTTAACGATCAAGGAAACAGCGGAGTTTACCAGCCTTCCTGAAGAATATGTGCAAAACTTGGTTCTGACGAATAAAATAAGGGCCGTTCATGACGGTCATCAGTATTTAATTAACAAGGAACAATTTCACACCCATCTTGAGCAGCTGGAAAAATATAAGGAAATGATTCAAGAGATTTTAAATGAACCGATTCCTGAGGATATTGATGTAAAAGACGAGGACTAGGACACAATTACATATTGTGTCTTTTTTTTGCATTTTTTCAGCTGTTCATGAAAAAAACGAGTGCTCAGATTCCGTTTTAAAGGTGCTGTTTTTCGTTTTTAATACCGTGGGTATCCAGATCACCAAAAACCACTGAAAACAGTTTAAATGGCTTTATGGGGTGTCTTGCTGAAACTAAGACTCTTTGCCCCCTTATGTAACACTATGTATATTATGTTACATAAGGGGCTTTATCCTTTATCATTCAACAGGTTTCGACTATAATAGTAACATAAGACTCAATATGTTACTTTACCATTTTTAAGGGGTTTTTTGATGCATATCGTACAGCCGATCCGAAGCTTGGAAAAAATTCAGGAAGTCAAACGTTATTTAATGAACAAAAGCGAGAGGGATTATTTTTTATTTATTTTCGGCATGAACAGCGCGCTGCGCATTTCTGATATTTTGCCGCTTCGCGTGAAAGATGTCAGGAACAAAGATCATGTGTGGGCAACCGAAAGCAAAACGAGAAAGAAAAGAAAAATTTTGATATTAGAATCACTGAAAGCTGATATTTACGCCTATACAAAAGATATGAAGGAGAATGACTATTTATTTAAATCCAAACGGACGAACAAGCCCATTTCCCGCATTCAGGCGTACAGAATTTTAAAGGAGGCGGCAGCTGCCTGCGGATTGGAGGAGATCGGCACGCATACGCTGCGAAAAACGTTCGGCTATCATTTTTATCAGCGGACGAAGGATATCGCCGAGCTGCAGCGGATTTTAAATCATTCTTCTCCTTCGATTACCATGCGCTATATCGGTATTGATGAAGATACGACAAGAGCCGCATATAAAGTATTCGGAGGGCTGTAGACTTGAAAAAAATGAGCATCAGCGGTACTATTATGAAAGTAAGCTCTAGTAGCACAGCGGATAGTGCAGCAGTTTCCTAAACTGCAGGTCGGGAGTTCGAATCTCTCCTAGAGCGTTTTTTGCATAGGATAGGTGCAGGTTAATAATGTCTGCAAAACAACAAAAACCCTTGTATAACAAGGGTTTTTGTTGTTTTCGCGAGTTTTTTATTTTTGTAAGAATCCGCTGAAAAACGATGTGAATTTATTTTGTTTTGTACATTTTTTGCACATTGCTATACAGATGTTTTCGCGGTCGGCATTTTTTCAAATAAGTCGATGGTGTTTCGTGTATCTTCTTCACGGAGTTCTTTAATTACATGTGAATAATAATCAAGCGTGGTATCTATCTTCGCATGTCCTAAACGTTCTGAGACATAATAAATTGAAATCTTCTTATAGAGCAACACGCTGGCATATGTATGTCTCAACCTATGTATCGAAATTGTTTCTATTTTCAAGTCTGTCAATGTCTTTTTCAATATTTTGTTGACAAATTCGTTGGTAATGACTTTTTTAGAACTGCGAGGACTATAAAATACAAGATTATGTATGTTGTCAGGCATTTCAGCAAACAACTTTTTGAATAAATCCATTGTATTGGAGTCCATTTTAATGGTCCTATATGAAGACGCATTTTTTGTCTTAGCAAAACCCTTTCCTTTTTTATAATCCCAGGTTTTGTTGATTGTAATCTCATTTAAATCAAAGTTGAAATCCTCGGGAGTTAACCCCACCATTTCAGCAAATCGCATTCCCGAAGTAAGGGCCAGTATTAATAAATAATATCCGATAGACTGATCTTTGCGCACATATAATTCATTTAAAAGCTTTTGACTCTCAACATAATTCAAGTGTTTTTCTTCGGGACGTTTTGATTCCACACTTCCAGTCAATTTTGCTTTCCTAATAAAATCAAATTGAATAATTCCTTCTTCAATAGCTTCTTGCACACAAGCTCTAATGTGCGTATTCAGTTTTCTAACCGTTTCTTTGGCATGTTCAGCTCCAAACTCATTTAAAAAGAAGTACCCATACATTTCTAGTATACACAATAACGTTTTCATTTCGTCACATGAGGGAGTAAATTCCTTTAATCCTTCGGTATACTCAATGTTTCCAAAAGAGAATCTTGAATTAAGTATAAATCTATAAATGTTAGACCAACGGCATAGCCGGTGTTTATCATGCGATAACTTAGCGCTTGAAAAAGAAATGATTCAATTTCAAGAAGAAACAGCAGCTGACGCTTTTTTCTGGAATAACAGTCTTGTCCCTCCGGATACACAGAAAGCCAGATTCGGAAATTTTAATTTGAAAGGTTTATCCGATTCGTAACAGGACGCATTTCGCAAGCTGAAATGGTACGCGGAGAACTTTGGAAACTGGGGTGATTTTGATTCTTTGTTATTGCAAGGCAATTACGGGATCGGAAAGAGCCACCTTTCTCACAGCGTCGCACAGCATGTGAAGAGTCTACGGAAAAATGTCATCTTCGCCAATACAAAAATGCTACTTAGAAAAATCCGAAACTCTTATGGCGATTCAAAAGAGACAGAAGCACACATTTTGAAAAACATTGAATCATGCGAGTTACTGGTGCTGGATGATCTTGGGGCTGAGTATGTCAGGAAGGATAAAGACGGGGAGGAATCATTGGCTGCTGACTTGATTCTGACAATTATTGAGTCTCGGGAGGACAAGCCCAATATCATAACGACCAACTACAACGTTGAAAGCCTCCAAAACAAATACGGTACACACGGCGGTCGGATCATATCTCGAATGATGCAAGGGACGAGGGTTGTCAAGTTCACTGGAGAGGACAGACGCATTAAAGGAGGTGGGAATAGTGCTTAGAACTAAGGCTGACATGATCATGCCCGGCGTTTGGAATTTTGAAGCGGAGCGAAAGCTTACCGACGCCGAACGCAACCAAGAGCTTGATAAGCTTATCACTCTTCTTGATCAAAAAATAGCAGACTATCAGAACTTTAGGGGGGAATGCAGTGTGAAACGTGGCAAATCTCCAACGCGTGCACAGAAGGCAATCATTAAGGCAAACGGCCTGACCATTGAGAACTGGCTTGTCTTAGAGCACTTACAGCACGAGCACCGTCTCATACTGGTTCACCGCTATATGAATTACAAAAGGGAGTGTTTAGCATGAGTCAGGCGGTCAATGCCGAACGGTTCGAACTGGCTTTAGAAAATATGAATCATGAATGGTCAATGGTCCAGCTGAAAAAGGTCGTTCAATACTGGCATGATGGGAAATCAACTCTTGATATGTCGGAATTATTAAACAGGGATTCGGACGAAATCATTCTCCTGGTCATGGACTTTGCAAGAAAAAACATCCTGCCCGCACGTAAGAACGGTTTACGCGCTAACAACAGAATAAGAATATCTGAGAAAACGATGAAAGAGAAAATGATTCGGCTGCGCTATTTGTTTGAAGAAAGCCCGGTGTATATCCCTTTTCAGGAACTAAACTTCATGTTTTATGACAGTGAAATCAGGCGTTTCCGGGAGCTATGGGCGGCGAATGAGTCTTACCTCAACATAGCAAAAGAGCTGAAACGGAATGAAGACGAAACGTTATTTCTTATCATCGACCAAGCAAAAAAAGACCTCATTGAGCCTCGGGAATCCGGCTTGCTCGGAAAGGAAGCGTCAGAAGATGAACGCAACAAGCAAAAGCTTCCCTTTTGAAAAAGAAACGATCCAGCAACTTATGGTTATCGTGCGTTATGAGGACTGTGCCCCAGAGGTACGGAACGCGGCTTTGCAAATGCTGATTATGAAGGGAGCGGCAGACATTGGGACAGGCAGAACGTCAGCATTTAATTGAATGGCTTTTGCTTATCGGTTCATACGGCAAGGATTTTTTAAACCGTAAGACAGACGAAGAGCTTGAGCGCTTATACAATCTCGCAATCAAAGGCTTAAACGAAGAATAGGAGGACAGCACCATGACAGAAAACAAAAACTTGCGCCGGCATGGTGAAGTAATAACACGGGTGATGAGCGAAGAGGAACGTCTTACGTATATAAAAAAACACCCAATCATTCCGACGGAAAAACCAAAGGCTGGTATGCAGCTCTTCCCGTCAAAATATTGGATGTAAGGACGGCCAATAAAGCAACCGCCACCGTATGGTAAATAAAAACTCGACACTTTTATTATACCATACGGTGGCTTTGAACATGCAGCCAAAACATATATCAATCAAAATACAGGTATTTCTCAGTTTATTGAGCCGGGAAAGGTGTCTGTCATCGTGTTAGACGGCAACCAAAACGCCGCGTACATCGTTGAGGCACCCGAACACGGTAAAACAATCATTCAAACAATAAAAGGCGGCCTGGCTCGTTGTGATTACGAGATCGGCCATAAATTCAATTAGCAGGGGCATTCCCCTGCGGGGGAGGAAACGAAAATGTATCAAAACGAAATTGCCCGCAAGTGTGAACGCTGCGGAAAAATATATTACTCAGCTCATTGGGTTGTATGCAAAACATGTCTTTTTGACCGGGAGGCCTAGGCATGAAAGAATTCAAAATCAATTTGTCAAAAGGTGAAGTTTTATATACCGGCTCTTACATTTGCGCCCTTTCAAAAACGCCGGCCAGTACACCTGAGCAAATTTCTTTAGAAGCAGCAGCCGAAAAGCTCGCTGAAGAGGTAATCATGCAGCAGGCTGCTAATCGGGAACACCAGCGACAGCAGGACATTGCGGCCAATCAATTCCGGCAGGCACAGAAAGATATTCAGTTGCTACAGGCAGAAAACAAGCGTTATAAAAATGAATTGGAATTTTACGCCAAAGAAACCACATACACAAACGAATTTGAATACTGTCCGCCTGCTATTGATATGGATTGGGGAGACGTCGCCAAAAAAGCATTGGAGGGGGTTGCGGAATGATGCCATTACAAGTAGTGCTGTAACGGAACGTGAAGGCCACGAAAGACTAACCAATGACCGTCGAGCAGGCTGCCGAGCTTTTAAAGATTTCCCCGCAATACATCCATACGCTGGTCGCTCGGTCTGACGATCTGAATATGGTCGGTAATACCATTATCGCTAAACGAGATAAAATAAATACTTGGCTGGTTGGGGGATGCGTGGCGCTCTTCTTCGCTATCTCCGGCATGCCGGGAATGTTGGGGATGACGGGATGAAAAGTATTGAATTGTTCGCCGGCATTGGAGGGATTGCTCTTGCGGCTAAATGGGCCGGCGTTGAGACGGTAGCATTCTGCGAGCGCCACCTTTTTGCCAAAAGGTATTAAACAAAAATTTTCCGGGCGTTCCCATCTTCGATGATGTATGCACCTTGAACAGACAGCTTTTAGAAGAAAAAGGAGTGATTGAACCAGGTGGAACAATTGACATTATTGATATCCCTGCCAGGGTGAAAGTGTTATCGGTAAGAGAAAAGGAAAGGCGGACGAGAGATGGCTATGGCCTGAAATGTTCCGGCTCACAAAAGAATTGCAGCCCGATTGGGTTGTTGGAGAAAACGTTGCTGGACACATCACAATGGGCTTGGACACAGTCCTGTCCAACTTGGAAAGTCAAGGCTACCAAACAAGGACATTTGTATTTCCGGCTGTCAGTGTCGGCGCGCCGCATCAAAGATACAGGACATTTGTTGTTGCCAACGCCGGCGCAAGTCAGAACCACAAGCCTATCAGACCTTTAGCGCCTTCAGAAGCGGACGGAACTCACGGGGTAATCTTGCCCGGGGGATTGGGCCATCTGTTTCCCAATCTTACTGGAAAATACATCAATCCCCAGTTGTTGGAGTGGATGATGGGTTTCCCAATCGGGTGGACCGAAGTATAGCATTGGGAAACGCGGTAGTGCCTCAGCAGATTTTTCCTATTTTTTATGGTATAAATTATATATCCAAAAAATAGAGAAGTTGGGTGAACTTGATGAAAAATCCAAAGTGGAATAGAGATGAACTTATATTGGCTCTTGATCTTTATTTCAAATTGCCGGCGTCGAAGATTTCCTCAACAAATGACGAAATTATAAAACTTAGTAAGATATTAAACCAGTTATCGTCAAGTGATAAACAAAAAGAGGAAACTTTCCGTAATCCTAACGGTGTAAGTATGAAACTCAATAATTTTAAAAGACTAGACCCTGACGTACCAGGCTCAGGGCTAGTTAGGGGTGGGAAATTAGAAAAAGTCATATGGGAAGAGTTCTCTGCAAATAGATCTATGCTGGAGGTAGTTGCATCTAAAATTAGACAGGCTGTAAAAGTCGGAGCTTTCGCGGCTGTAGCAGAGGCAAGTGAAGAAGATGAATTATTTCCTGAAGGAAAAGTGCTTTTTAGATTACATAGGTATAGGGAGAGAAATTGTAAAGTTGTCAAAGCATTAAAAAAGAAAGCAATGGAAAAAAATGAGCTAAGGTGTTCTGTTTGTGGCTTTGATTTTTATCAGACATATGGAGAATTAGGTAAGGGATTCATCGAATGCCATCATACTGTTCCAATTTCAGATTATCAGTTTGAAGGTAGCAAAACCAATATGTCAGACCTAATACTAGTATGTTCAAATTGTCATAGAATGTTGCATAGAAAAAGGCCGTGGATAAATAAGGATGAAATCAGAAATATCCTAACTATTTGACTATCTGTGAAATAGGTTATATTCTTTTTTTGAAACATTTACAATTCATGGTAAGAGGTGTTGTATGAATAATTTATTAAATGGTGGAAAAACAGAGACTCATTTTTTTAATTTATTATCAACTGAAATTGGATTAAAAGCTGCCGAAAAAGTTGTAAGTCATGCAAGAGAAATAATGAAACATGCTCCTGAGGTTGGAGCAAATACAACAGATAATAAATTATGTTTACTTTATGGATTAATCCAAAGTGGTAAAACTAATATTATTAATATGACGATTGCTGTGGCTAAAGATAACGCGTATAAATTGTTTGTGATTTTAACAGATAGGAATAAGTCACTCCAAAACCAAACATTTGAGAGGGCTGATTCAGCTTTAAAAGGTCCTTTAGTCAGAAATATAGCTGATTTAGATGAACATAATAATTTCATTGAGATGGTATTAAAGAATGATGGTATTGTTTTGATATGTAAAAAAGATCCAACTGATTTAGAGAAATTAAAAAATTTTTTAACTGATAGAGATGATTTAGCTAATACACCAACCTTAATTATAGATGATGAGGCTGATGCAGTTGGCTTGGATACAAAGCAAAGAATGGAAGGAGAATCGCCCAGTACTATTAACAGCCAATTAAGAGAGATTAGGCAACTAGTTGGTACTCATATGTACCTCCAAGTTACGGCAACGCCGCAAGCTATTATACTACAAGATAAAGAAAGTGATGGATTTCATCCTGAGTTTATTGAGGTAGTTGAAGCTGGCAGTGGATATACAGGAATCCATAAATTCTTCAAAGAAAATAAGGAAAAACACATTCGCTCTGTTGATTTGCAAGAAATAACTAAATTGCGTGATTTAAATGATGAAAATTTAGAATTTCCAGAAGGGTTACTTAAATCATTAGTAACTTTTGTATTAGGTGTTGCAATTAAACTGCAGGACAAATCAGAGAAACCAGAGGATCAGAAATTTTCTTTTATGTGTCATATTAGTCAATTGAAAGATATTCATAATAAGATTAAATCTTTAGTCAATGTTTTTATTAAGGATTTATATATTGCTTTAAAGGACAAAGATAATATTGAGAATAGAGATAAATTTTTAGGATTGTTAAGTAAGGCATACGCTGATTTACAAAGTACGCTTCCTGATATCCCAGAATTCCCAATATTGTTAAGCACATTAAACGATTATATTAATAGCTATGAAGTGTTTGTGCTTAATACCTCTAAAAACTCAAATACAGAAATAAAATTAACGAAAAAATTTAATTTTATAATTGGTGGGAATAAATTAGGTAGAGGTATAACAATTCCACGTCTTCTAGTTACTTATTATGGAAGGCTAACTGGTAATCCACAAGTTGATACATTAATGCAACATGCAAGAATGTGTGGTTATCGTTCAAGAGATTTAGATATTACACGGGTTTATATCCCAGATGATATAGCTGATTTATTTGAGACAATTTGTGATCATGATGCTATTCAACGAGATATTATCAAAAATCATAGTCAAGATTCTAGTTCTACGCTTTATTTGGATAACAAAGGTATTAATCCGACTAGGCCTCCGGTTATTCCAAAAACTGTTGGGGCATATAAAGCTGGTCAAAGTATTTCTCCGAAAATACCTGAATATCGTAAAAGCAAATCAGAGAAGGTTACAAAATATTTAGATGAAAAAATTAAAAGTCTAAATAAGGAAAAACAGATAATTAGTTATGAAATCGATGAGATGCTAGACGTTATTAACAGATTGCCGATTAAAGTTAATGGGAAATGGAATAAACAAGTGATAAGTCAGTATCTCAAGTGGTTTAAGGAGAGTAAATCGAATACTGGACAGTTAATTTATGCACTAGATTTAAAGTTGGGTTTGTCAGAAACTAGAGGATACAGAGAAATCGCTTCTGTTTTAAATCCTTCTTTACAAGAATTAGTTAATTCTGCAGATACGGATAAACCAGTCTTAGTTCTAATAAGAAACAAAGTGTCTTTAAGTGATAAAGGAAATCAGGGCAGAGAATGGGACGGCTCTGATTTCTGGATTCCATTATTTAAGTTTCCTTCCAATAAAATAAATGTCCTTTTTAATTACGAAAGTTTTTAAAAAACCCAAGATGTCCAAGACGGAAAGCCTGCGGACACTGATCATTGCACAGAATCACTGTGCAATGATCAGTGTCCGTTTTTTATTTGAACGGAGGGACGGCATGAAAGCGAAGAAAAACGCCGCGCAGAACGTTGGTTTTAAAGAAAAACAGCCATCGCCACGCAAGAGTATTGAAAAAAAGCCACAGAAGCTTACCGAGAGAAATTTAGAGAACCTCATGGGTGTAAACAAGGCCTACATATAAAAGGGGCCGTGGCGGAGCTTTTAGACAGCAATAATAACGGGAGGGAAATGCTATGGATAAAAAAGATAAAAACAACAATGAAAATAAAATAGACCAGTTGAGATTGAACATACCTCAAATTGACGAAGAAGCAACGAGAATTAACGCAGAAAAGCTGCTCGAACAATATCGCATGTACTTGCTACAAGTGCCGGAAGATTTTTTGCCGAAAGTGACCGCAACATACAGCCTTGTTCCTCCCAGCTTTTCGAATGAATTTCATTCCTCCACAGAAGACGCAGCATTAAAACGCATGGAATGGGAGATTAAAAGGGACCGGTTTTTAAAGAGAATGCAAAGAGCGGTTAACCGGCTTTCTCAAAAGGAGCGGCAAATACTTGTCATGCTCTACATGCAGAATGAAGAGATGTATGATTATGAGGTTTATGTAGAAATGAGACTCAGCCAGCGCAGTTACTACCGGACGAAAGCAAAAGCATTTTACCGGCTGGCCTTTGCTCTTCGCGTGGAAGTCTATAAGGACGGGGGCGCGCCGGAATGAATTTTGTTCAGCCGATAAGGGATCTGGAATGCATTTTCTATATCAAACGGTTTTTAAAAGAACAGAGTGAGAGGAATTACATGCTATTTGTTACCGGTATAAACTCAGGTCTTCGCATATCAGATATACTGGAGCTGAGAGTAAGAGACGCCAAGCGGCCGTATTTCAATCTTATAGAGAAGAAAACCAAAAAGAAAAAGAGAATTGACATGACGCCAGCTATTCAAAAGGAATTAAAGGCGTATATTGAGGGGAAAGAAGATCATGAATATCTTTTCAAAAGCCGCGAAGGGATCAATAAGCCCATTTCCCGGTCGATGGCTTATAAGATTCTGAGGGCTGCCGCTGAGTATGTCGGTTTGGATGATATAGGCACGCACACGCTGAGGAAAACATTCGGATACCATTTTTACAAGCAAACAAAAGATGTTGCCATGCTGCAGGAGATTTTCAACCACTCTGACCAGCGGACAACCCTTCGATACATTGGGATTAACCAGGATGCCATGAACAACGCCATGAAGAAATTTAAAATATAAGCAGGCTCATCTCATAAACAAGATGAGTCTCAGGCTGTCGAGAAAATCTCGACAGCCTGAAGCCCTCTATATAAGAGGGCTTAAATTAATTTTCTAATAATTTTTCTATACCTGTATCCTGAATTAATAAATCATTTAAAGATGGGGCGACTTTTACAGCTTCATCTGCATCTAAATCTCCGAATCCCACAATATATAATCCAAAACCTTCTGTTCCTTCAAAATAAATCAGAGCATTCCCACCTTCATCGTCGCCGACAGCAAGCGAGTTTGGTATGTAGTCCTGTATTTCATAGGCTTCATTCATATCAACACAACCAGCGGGACTCCATATTCGTATATACTTTTCACCAGCTACATTTATTTCTACTTCTGTGGCTTCACTTACTATGTCTAAATAATCAGATGGTACATTAATAGAGGAAAATCCCGTTAATGCTTTGATTTCTTCTTCGGTTGCCGCTGCTTCTTTCGCATCTACTGAAAAACGAGAGCTTATTTTATTGAGCAAAGTCATTTCAGATCAATCCTTTCAAATTTTACTCCGAGCTTTTCTAACATCTTATATTGTTGTTCGAGTACATTTTCAATAGTTTCGCGTGAAAATACTGCTGCTTTTAAATCCTCCACTGTATGATTGAGTTCTTCTTGTAAAGTCGAATCCCATTTCCCTTTCCCGTGGGCGACCCGTTCATTACGTCTCATGTTCTGTCTTTTACTTATTTCAGTGTGGGGGAACCCTTTTCCTGTTTCAATAGTTATAGTAGGCGCTTTATTAGCATCATAACCATACTTTTTTAGATTTTCTTTTGCCCACTGCTGTTGTAATCCATGATGGGATTGTAACCGTCCTCCACTAGGGCCCGTACCTTTTGGTTTTGGCATTGAATCTTTATGAGTCTTGTTAAATATTACGAAATTCTCAGCGGTGCCATTTGCTTTTACATTAAGCTTCCCACTAACCCCACGTACCCCGAACGGCACAAATGCAGCTAAGGCAGTATGTATACTGTTATTTCGTTCTTCGTCCGATATTTTATTCCCAAACATATCTCGACCGGTTATGGCCTCACTAAAACCGTTCGCAGATGCGAGCCCATAAAGTCCTTTGTCAGAGTTCTGAAGAGCTTGGAAGGTTTTTGGAGTTTTATATATTTCGAGCGCTTTATCTGCTTTGTAAATTGCTTTTCCGGTTGAATAGATTGTTTTTCCACCTTTAAAGATACGGCCGGCCCAGCCGACAATTGGAATATAACCAGCCGCAGCCATTCCCCGGCTGCGGCTCGCTGACCGGCAGTGAGTTTTTCACCTTTGACGGGGTCAACTCCATCAGCCGCTCTTTTATAATCATAATACCCAGTAACTTCTCCTGTAAAATTACAAACGACATCCCATGTTTTTTTGTACCAGGTCCTGTTCGCAAGCTCTTCCTGTTCCTTGGCGATTCTTCGCTCTTCAGCCTGCTGCTTTTTGAACGAAAGATAATCGGACGACTGCTTATGTAATCCCGCTTGCATCTGGTGGATCTCGCTTTCTCGGTACGCCTTGGCATTATAGTTGAGCGGGGTGGCGTTATTGCCTTTCCCTGTCGCATCTTGTAATGCCTGAAAATCTGCCATAATAAACGCCTCATTAGCTTCTGTCAGCGCATATTCATTTGAAAGGTTGTTATCCAGCTCACCAATTTTTTGTATT
>NZ_JAHXDO010000020.1:0-35687 GCF_019891195.1 Bacillus sp. YC2
AATATAAATTGTCTGTACTGAAAGATGACAAGCACGTATTCCCGCCATACCAAGGCGCTCCGTTGGTAAGAAAAGAAACATTGGAAAAATACCCTGAGCTGGAGGGCGCGTTAAATAAACTTGCGGGAAAAATAACAGATCAAAAGATGCGGGAAATGAATTATGACGTGAACGTAAAGGGGAAAAGTGCAGAAGCAACAGCTGCAGCATTTTTGAAAGAAGAAGGGCTTTTGAAATAGCTTCATCATATCAGCCTTTGTAAAAAGCCTCGCGGATGAATCACCCGCGAGGCGGATTGCAACAATGATACCAAGGGTTTAAGGGCCTTTGGTATTTATTATTTTCTGTTTTGATCGTAAATAAAAATTCAAAACGGCCCGCTTTACAGCCGATTTAGTTTTTTTATTTGTTCCGTCAGCTCTTTAAACTTCTTATCGAGTTCTGGGTACGCTTTATCATTCGGGGTCATGAAACTAAGCTTTCCCAGCACTTCCTGTCTCTCTGTTTCCAGCTTTAAACGCAATTCATCCTGATCATCTCTTTTTGAAGAGGTTTCTTTCCATTGCCTTTGGACGCTGCTGTTTGACATGACGAGCTGATTGTCCGTTGTTTTTTCGAGAAAGTATCGGTCGTGTGAAACGATGAGCAGGGTTCCGCTATATTGTGCCAATGTGTCTTCGAGCTGCTCGCGTGAAGGCAGGTCAAGGTGGTTTGTCGGCTCATCTAATATAAGCACATCTTTTTCCTCCAGAATATAGGCCATCAGCTTACACTTTACACGTTCGCCCATACTCATCTTCTCGATGGGTTCTGTCCATTGCGATGCCGTGAATCCCAGATGCTTCATGATCGTTTGAACTTTTCCTCTCGCCGCGTATGTTTCTTTATAAAACAGCTGCTCCGGCGTCTGTTCGAGCGGCAAGTCGAATACTTCCTGCGTTAGATAGCCGATGTTTGCAGAGGGTGACACCCATATATCGCCTTCAGCTGTTTCCTGTCCGAGGATGACTTTCAATAATGTCGTCTTTCCGCTGCCGTTCGGACCTGTTATGGCAATCTTCTCACCGTGCTGGATGGTGAAATTGACATTTTGAAATAGCGTTCGTCCGCCAAACGATTTTTTTAGATTTTTCACTTCTAAAAACCGCTTTCCCGCCTTATGATTCGTTTCAATGGAAAAGCGCACATCATATTCCGCCTCAACCGGTTCAGCTTTCGCTTTTTCCAGCTCTTTTTCAAGGCGTTTCTGTTTTGACTTGATCTGGGCATCCGTACGTTTTGCTTTTACCCGATGGTATTCTTTAAAGCCTTCCTGTTTCGTCGATTGAGCGTGGGCTTTTTTCGACCAGGAAGTCAGCTCATTCATTTGGGCTTCGATCCGCTTGACCATGTTCTGCTGATTTTCATATTCCCGCTGCTGAGTCAGCCTTTTCTGTTTGCGAATCTCCATATAACCGGAGTAATTGCCTTTATGTTCAATCAGCTTTTTTCCTTCAATCGACCATATTTTTGTCGTCACGGCATCTAAAAAAGCGCGGTCGTGCGAAACGAAAATAATGGTGCCTTTATAGTTCTGCATTTGGTTTTTAAGGATTTCTAAACTTTGTTTATCGAGATGGTTTGTCGGCTCATCTAATAACAAAAGATCAGCAGCTGTTGAGAAACCTTTCGCAAGCCGTGCTTTCAGCTTTTCTCCGCCGCTTAACTGTGTAAAGTCATGAGCCGGCACATTCCATTTTTCTAATAATTTCACTTCTGAAGGCCCCTGATCCCCGGAAGAGTGCGACTCGGTTTCTTGTTCCACCATAAAAACATTCTGGCCTTGCTGAATCCATTGGATATATCCTTTTGTGGGAGCTGCATCATTGTTAATCAATTGCAGCAATGTAGATTTACCGGCGCCGTTTTTGCCGATGACACCGATGATGTCCCCTTTCTGAACACTGGCATTAATATCTTCAAACATGCAAAAGCTCCCTGCTTCATAGCTGATGCCGATTAATTTTAATAATTCTTTCATAAGATCATTCCCTCGCTTTAAGGGAGAATTAAAAAAATCCTCCCAATTGATTTGGAAGGATTAGCCGTACCTGTACATCATCAAATAAGCTATTTTTCAATAGCTATGTCATTTATAGAAAATGGGCAGACTAATCCTATTTTTTCTGATTTGAAATATGCGATTTCAAACGTTAAAAATAAGATTAGTTAATCATCGTCCACCCATCATCCCTTCTCATATTAATAAAATCAGTGTAGCACACACTTACCCGTAAAGCAAAAGGTAAAAGCCTTTTTATTCCAAACTCGGGGCTTCCCACTCTTCTTCTAAAACGGCATAATAATATTCATCCCACCATTCATTATCATGGGGGATACATTTTTTGAAAAAGCCTTCCCGTCTCATTCCGATCTTTTCCATCACCCTGTAGGAAGCAATGTTTTCCGGCTGGCATGTCGCAACGATCCGGTGTAATTTCATCTTTGTAAACCCGAATGCCAGCACGGCGCGTGCAGCTTCGGAAGCATATCCTTTGCCCTGATATTCCGGGTGAAACACCCATCCGATTTCATACGTATGATCACCAAAATACTTAAAAAAAGCAATGTGGCCGATGACCGTTTTTTCATCCTTTAATACAACCGGAAACTTCTCGGCATGGTCACCGCTGTTTTCAGTAACGAATTTCTTGGCATCTTCTTGGGTAAAGACACCCTCCGGTATATACTTCATGACATTCAGATTTGACGTGTACTGATAGACATCTTGCCAATCTTCCGGTTCAAATGTCCGGATCACGAGCCTGTCGGTTTTGATATTCATGTTATGTTCTCCCATCAAAAAAGGTTTTCATCTATTACTTCGATCGAAAAGATGTAAAAACCTTTGACTGGTGAGGGCCGAATATAAAAAAGCATCTCTGCAGGCGTTATTTCTCATTCACAGCCGACGGCAGCTCCGTAAAGCCGAACTTTCCTCCGACTGCTTCTTTTACCTCATGAATGACAATAAATGATTTAGGATCTATCTTTTGGATGTGATTTTTGATTTTTAACAGCTCATTCTTTTTAATGACAACATAGATAATGCGCTTGTCTTTACTGTCATAATATCCGTATCCATAAAAAATAGTGGCCGCGTTTCCGTATTCGCTGGTGATAGCCTTGGCAATTTCCTCGTATTTATCAGACATGATGGTCAGGGCTTTTTTATTGTGGAAGCCCTCAATGACGATATCAACGATTTTAGCGCACAAATATACGAATATAAACGTATACAGCGTGTTATTGATACCGATGGCGAAAACCGAAGCGAATATAATGACACAGTCCATATAAAACATGCTTTTTGAGATGTTATAGCCTTTCGTATAATTTAATAAATACGCTAAAAGAGTCGTCCCGCCGGTAGAACCGTCAGCAATGAAAATCAAAGCCAGCCCCGTCCCCATTAATAATGCTCCGAACACAATACCGAGCACCATGTCGTGAACGCCAAACGGAATAAAGCTTACGATGCTGAGAAAAACAGAGGTCATGCCTGTGCCCAGTATCGTGTATAAAATTGTTTTTTTCGCTAAAAATTTATAAGCCAATCCGATAAAAATAAGATTAACGACCAGAGTGGTGATACTTGCAGGAATATGAAATAAATAATATAAAACGAGAGCGATCCCCACGGTACTGCCGTCACCTAATTGATTTGGGATCACAAAAAATTCAACAGATGCAGCAATAAGAAAGGCTCCGATTATAATCAGCAGGATATCTTTACAAATTGTCTTCATGTGCAAACCTCCTCCGCAGCCAGGATGTATATAGCAAAATAAAAACGCCTCAAAAATTATCTAGTGAAAACTAAATAATTTCTAAGACGAATGAATGTTCAAGCTTGTTAGTTCACTCTGTAAAGAATGTTCAATATCGAAGATTATATAGACACCTGCACTTCTTGTCAATGCTGTAAAAATCGTTTTTCTGCTTATGGGAAATACAGATGTCACGCCTGTTTTTTAATTTTAATAAAGTAATTTAAGTTTTTTAAGCACATTCTTTGTGTATCAATTAAAAGGTATGTTATATTTTTAATCGTTTTGGATGGCCGTTTCTTCTTTATCATTCTAAATTTGTTTCTCCGCCTCGGAAGAGATAGCAACTATGTTTGATTTGCGCAGGAATAAGGAACGATATTAGAAGAAAATTTTTTCTATCTATCACCAGAGACATTTTATGTAATACAACAAAGAAAGGATGATTATGTTGGAAAGAATCTTTATCAGTCCATCAAAGTATGTACAAGGGAAAAACGCAATCGAAAAGATTGGTGAGCATCTGCAAGGCATTGGTGAACAAGCTGTCGTTATCGCAGACAAAATCGTTTGGGATATCGCGGGGCACAAAGTCTCAGATGAATTAAAGAAAAAGAATATTTCCTCAGAGGAGGTTGTTTTTAACGGAGAAGCCTCTCGGGAAGAAATCAAAAGAATTGCCGGCATTGCCAACAATGCAGGCGCATCAATTGTCATCGGAGTCGGAGGCGGTAAAACGCTTGATACGGCCAAAGCCGTGTCGGATGAAATAAACGGCTACACCGTCATTGTTCCGACGGCAGCTTCGACTGATGCACCGACAAGCGGGCTTTCTGTTGTTTATTCTGAGACAGGCACCTTTGAAAACTATCGGTTTTACAACAAAAATCCTGACTTGGTTTTGGTCGATACGAAAATTGTCGCAGAAGCTCCGCCTCGTTTCTTATCGTCAGGCATTGCTGATGCGATGGCCACTTGGATAGAGGCGCGCAGTGTCATTGAGAATGGCGGTAAAACAATGGCAGGGGGAATCCCTACGATAGCCGGAGCAGCCATTGCGGAAAAATGTGAGGAAGTGCTATTCAAATATAGCCATCTCGCCTATGAATCCGTGAAAGCGAAAGTCGTCACTCCTGCATTGGAAGCGGTGGTTGAAGCCAATACGCTTCTGAGCGGTTTAGGCTTTGAAAGCGGCGGCTTGGCTGCGGCACATGCCATCCATAACGGTTTCACCGCGCTTGAAGGGGAGATTCACCACCTGACTCACGGAGAAAAAGTAGCGTTCGGAACGCTCGTTCAATTGGCTTTAGAAAAACGTTCATTAGAGGAAATTGAACGTTACATTGAGTTTTATATCAGCTTGGGACTGCCTGTAACACTTGAGGATATAAAATTAAAAGACGCCTCCAAAGAGGACATTATGAAAGTGGCCGAGGCTGCAACGATAGAAGAAGAAACAATCCATGCCGGATTTAACGTTACGGCTGAAGACGTTGCTGATGCGATTATTGCCGCTGACCAGTATTCAAAAGCGTTTAAAGAAAAGCAATCGCGTTAAAACGCTGACCGCGCGTTAAATGACCGAGGGCCGTCACGGCCCTCGGTTTTTTAATGTGAAGCTGCAATGACCCCATTTTGCTCCGCAACCATTCTTCTTCATGTGTTCCTCGCCTCCATTTATCTTTTTGCCGGTAAAACAGCTTGAAAACATTAAAAAATAAAGAAAAAATTATGATACAATATACAAATGTTTTGCTGATTTATGAGATTGTAAAGGAAAGGTGGGGACGATATGCTGCACAATCCGACTGGGAAAGAGCGGCTTGCTCTGGCGTTTCTTCTCGGCATGCTTGCCATACTGGGACCGCTTAATATAGATATGTACTTGCCGAGTTTCCCGGAGATTGCCGAGGATTTAGGCGCCCGCGCTTCACTTGTCCAGCTCAGTTTAACGGCCTGTCTGATCGGGCTTACGATCGGCCAGATTATTGTCGGTCCTGTCAGTGACGCACAGGGGAGAAGAAAGCCGTTATTAATATGTATTTTTTTATTTGCCCTGTTTTCATTGTTTTGTGCTCTTGCCCCGAACATTACGACATTAGTCATTGCACGTTTTCTTCAGGGGTTCACTGCGTCGGCGGGGCTTGTCCTGTCCCGTGCCATCGTCAGGGATGTATTTACGGGAAGAGAGCTTTCCAAATTCTTCTCGCTGTTAATGGTTATCACTGCCGTTGCCCCGATGGTGGCGCCAATGACGGGCGGGGCGATTTTACTGCTGCCCTTTGCCTCATGGCATACGATTTTTCTCTTTTTAACCTTCATTGGATTTTTGCTTGTTCTGATCATTGCGGTCAAGCTGAAGGAAACGTTGCCGCCGGAAAAGCGCATTCCAAGCTCAATCGGGAATTCTGTACGCACAATGGGCGGCTTGCTGAAGGATCGGTCATTTATCGGCTATGCGCTGACGGTCGGTTTTATTCACGGGGGAAGCTTTGCTTATGTATCCGGAACGCCTTTTGTATACCAGGATATTTACGGCGTATCGCCTCAGGTGTTTAGCATTTTATTCGGCATAAACGGTTTGGCCATTATTACCGGAAGCTTCATTATAGGACGTTTCGGAGGGATCATCCACGAGAAAAGCCTGCTTCGAATCGGGGTCATTACAGCTATGCTTGCAACGGCCGTCCTGCTTGTCATGACGATGATTCACGGCCCGCTGGCAGCGCTGGTGATTTCAATTTTTACTTACATGATTACGATCGGAATGACGCTGACAAGCACGTTTACGCTGGCAATGGAAAAGCAGGGACACCGCGCGGGAAGCGCAAGCGCCTTGTTGGGCATGCTGCCGCTGCTACTCGGTTCCATCGTTTCGCCGCTTGTGGGCATGAATGAATCGACAGCCGTCCCGATGGGGGCTATCATGTTTACGACGTCCGTTCTCGGTTCTATCGCCTTTTTTACATTAACGAAACAAACGGAGAACGCCAAAAAGGAGTGAAATGATTTCACTCCTTTTTCGTATGCAGTCATTCATATTTCTTTAATAATATGGCTGAATTGTGGCCTCCAAAGCCGAATGAGTTGGAGAGGCCGAGCGTTAATGCCTTATGCCGAGGGCCATCCGTTACGTAATCCAAATCACACATGGAGTCAGGGTTCTCCACATTAATCGTCGGAGGGATGATTCCGCGTCTCAGGCTTTCTGCCAGAGCAATCGCTTCAACCCCGCCGGCGGCACCCAGCATGTGGCCGAGCATTGATTTATTAGCTGTAACCGGAATGTCATAGGCAAGCTCTCCGAATAGTTTTTTGATGGCCAATGTTTCAGAAAGATCTCCGGCTTTTGTGCTTGTTGCATGGGCGCTGATGACATCAACTTCATCCGCTGACACATTTGCTTTCTTCAAAGCGTTTCTCATTGCTGCATATGCGCCTGTTCCTTCCGGATGGGAGGCCACCATATGATAAGCGTCCGAGCTTGCTCCGTAGCCGAGCACTTCACACAATATAGGAGCATTTCTGCCGATTGCGCTCTCCAATGATTCCAGTACTAAGATGCCGGCGCCTTCACTCATGACAAAGCCATCACGATCCGCATCAAACGGTCGGCTTGCGGATGCCGGATCTTCATTTCTCGCTGATAACGCTTGGGCATTGCCGAAGCTTGCTAATGATAAGTTCGTGATCGCCGCTTCTGCACCGCCGGCAAACATAATATCTGCGTCATCGTTTCGGATCGCGTTGAATGCTTCTCCAATGGATGTGTTCCCGATCGAGCATGCTGTGACGGGAGAGAGAGAAGGGCCGAGCGCGCCTAATCTGATGCTGATCTGGGCGGCAGCCGCATTCGAGATCATCATGGGCACCAGGCTGGGGCTCACTTTTCGGGGGCCCCGTTCATTTAATACATGAACATTGTCAATCAGTGTGGTGATTCCGCCGATTCCGGAGCCGATATACACCCCGAGCCGTTCACGGTCAATCTTATCCAGCTGAATGTGTGAGCTTTCTAAAGCCTGTTCGGCCGCTGCTAAGGCAAACTGACTGAAACGGTCCAGCCGTCTAGCTTCTTTTTTGCCCCATCTTTCTACTGCGTTAAAATCACGGACAACTCCCGCTATTTTTGTTTTGGAGCTGGATACGTCAAACGAATCTATTAAAGATATTCCGGATTTCCCTTGTATGAGATGAGTCCAAAGTGTATCTACATCATTGCCCAGAGGTGAAATAACGCCCATTCCGGTTATGACAACTCTTTTCATGGTCATTCCTCCTTCAATATGTTTCTATTTTACCTTGTCAGTATCCTATTACAAGTTGTTGTTTATCATAGTATAATAAATACTATGGTAAGAAAGGAGAGGTAACATGATACCAGAAGCGAGGCTTCAAGCCCTTTCAGAGTTTTTGAAAACGCAGCGGTCTAAAATTTCTCCTCAGATGGCCGGATTGCCGATGGGCACCCGGAGAAGAACACCGGGGCTTCGGAGAGAAGAGGTCGCCCAGTTAGCCGGCGTGAGCACGACATGGTATACGTGGCTGGAGCAAGGAAGAGACATTAAAGTGTCTGCGGCGGTATTAGATGCGGTCTCAGATGCGTTACAGCTGAATAAAGATGAAAGAAATTATTTATACGCGCTTGCTTTAGACGAAGGCGTAAAACAGACTTTCTCCCCCGAAGAAGAAACCATTATCAGCCCGGCGCTTACGAAAATGGTGCAGGAACTCCGTTATTGTCCAACCATTATTTCGGACAGACGGTGTCATATTGTGGGATGGAATCAGGCGGCGGCTCATGTATTTTTAGACTTTGAGCAAATTCCGCCTGAAAAGCGGAATCTTATTGAGCTGCTGTTTTCCAGAAAAGAATTACGAAGTTTGGCTGTGAACTGGGAGCACTTTGTGAAAGGGTTCATTGCCATTTTCAGAACCTATTACGGTCAATATGTAGCGGATAAATGGTATTCACAGTTTATTGAAAAAATGGAGAAGACTTATTCGGAATTTCATACATTGTGGAATGAGAGCGAGGTCAGCTCAGCCCCGGAAGTCTTAATTGAGTTCCGCCACGCAAAAGCCGGAAAAATGATATTTAACCTGACTTCATTACAGGTTCAGGGCAACAGCGATTTACGATGCAGTGTCTATACCCCGGCAGAAAATACCGAAACAGAATCAAAGCTTAAACGGCTGATTGAAAACAAATAAAAATACGAGGGGCGCCGGCCCCCCGTATCAGGTTATTAAAATAATAGCATCAGCCCGGCGATGGCCGGTGTCAGAAAGATGGCTGACTTCAATATGAATTTCGGCACCAGGTTGGTGAATTTTGCGCCGACATATGCGCCGCACATCGTCCCGATCAAAACTTTTACCAGCAAGATATAATCTACAAATCCTTCAGTAACATAACCAAGCCCTCCGCCTATGGCGAGAGGAATAATGACAAGCATGGTGGTACCGACCGATTGGCGGATGGATAAATTCAAAAGAATCATCAAACCGATTTGAATGAAAGGAGCTGAACCGATACCGAACGTTCCCGACAGGATACCTGAGATGATTCCCAGTAATACGGCTTTCACCCACATGCGGAGCTTGCTTTGCCGCTCGGAATTTACGAATTTTTCTTTTAATACAAATAACCTGACTAAAATGAGAAGAGCTGATAAAAACAGCATTCCCGCAGTCATGTAATGCAGTAAATCGGCGGGGATAAGGGAAGTGAGTTTTGCCCCGAAAAATGAACCGAACGCCGCGAAGAAACCGACGATTATGCCGATCTTCATCTGAATATTGCCTTCTCGATAGTGGCTGAATGCTCCCGATAAACTGGTAAATGCCATGCCGGCAAGGGAAGTCCCCAAAGCCGTATGAATCGGTATATGAAAAAGCATCGTTAAGAGGGCAATAACAAAGCCAGCTCCTCCGGCTCCGATAAAACCGAGGATAATCCCAAGAAGAAACATAACGAGTATAATAAGCACAATTTTCTCCTCCATTAGCTGTCTGAAAGATCTGTTCCAATAGAAAACGCCGATTAAAAAATCGACTGTCGACCGTCGTTCAACATATTTATATTATCTCAAATTTTAGGCATAGACAAGAACAGTTCTCTCTTCCATACAGAAAATAACAAAAGAAACACCCGGCTTACAGCTCTTTTACCATCACCTTTTCTCCGTTGCAATCCAGTTCTCCATTGTATTCAAAGCCGAATTTTTGATAAAGGCGCAAAGCATGCTGATTATCCTCAAAAAGGCTTAAGTAAATCCGTTTGCATTTATATAACGCAGCAAGGTGCCGGATAAGGGCTTTGAGCATGATGCTGCCCAGCCCTTGGCCTTGATAGCGTTCATCGATGAAATAACGGTCAAGCCACACTCTGCCATATTCATTTTCTTCATCATACTCAGGAAACCAGCCGTACATGGCAAAGCCGACCAAATCTCCGTCACGATAAAGGCCGGCAGGATGATAGTATCGGCATTCCTTTGCCTCCTTTAAGCATTGCTCAGTTGTCTCTATATATGATGTTTGGCTCTTGCTTACATGCAGAGCCAGTATATCGGTACTATGGTCTTCCGTGACCGCTCTAATCTCAATATTCATATAGATTCTCCTCTCTTGCTTTTTCTGTAACGGGTGAAAAACCCTTCCATTTGAAACGCCCGACTATAATGAACAGAGCCGTCAGGCCTTCTGATAATGGAAAGGCCAGCCAGATGGCCATGCTTCCGAATAACATGGGCAGGGTAAAGAGCAATGGGATAAAGAGAATAAGACATCTGGCTAAAATAATGACAGATGAAAGCCTGATTTTTTTAATCGCCTGATAATATTCAGCATAAACCATATTCATCCCCAGGAATACATAGCCGATGAAGTAAAGGGCCATCCCTTTTCGCGTGTAATCTGAGACGTCATTGGGCATATCGCCGAAAATACGAATCAGCACATCACCGAAAAAGAGGCTCATCACCCAAAAAAATACGCCGAAAACAAGACCTGTCCCAATCCCTAAACGCAAAAAACGCCGTAAGCGGCCGTTCATGTGCATGCCATAGTGGAAGCTGACGATCGGCTGAAGCGCAGAACCGATGGCAATGAATATGACCAGAATCACGGCATGCAGATTATTAATGATGGCAAATGCCGTAATGCCGGCAGCGCCCGCAAAATGCAGAAATGATAAATTGCAGCAGACTGTCATTATCGCGGTCGAGCCTTCAATGATAAAGCTCGGCAGACCGGTTTTCAGAATGGCGTATATCGTTTTCCAATCCGGTTTGAACCGAATGATCCGTAAGACGCTGTTTTTCCGCAAAAAATGTGTCAGCAGGACGAGTAAACCGATGATTGTGGCAAAAGCAGTGGCATATGCCGCCCCCTTGATGCCCATATCCATCTTAAAAATGAAAATATAGTTTAAAATCATATTAAAAACGGATGTGATCACAAGCCCGGTCATCGCTAAATTGGGATTGCCGTCATTGCGGATAAAAATGCTCAGCATATTTTCAATGACATAAAACAGCGAGAATCCCAAGAGGATGGTCAAATAATCCGCAGCAAGCGGTAAAATCCCGCCTGAAGCGCCAAGTGCCTCTGCAATCCATTCAGCATGGAAAAAAGAAACCGCAGCAAACGTGCCGATAATCACTAGAGCCAGTACAAGAGAGTGCGTAAAGATATGCCGTCCTTTTTGCGGCTTTCCCTCCCCAAGAGCGATAGAATAAAGGGCGGCTCCGCCAATGCCGATTCCGAGTGAAATGGAAAATATCACAGAATAGACGGGAACGCTAATGTTAACGGCAGCTAAAGCTTCAGGACCCACCCCATGGCTGACAAACAGCCCATCAACTAAAATATTGACCGCCATAAGAAACATCCCGATACAAGAAGGAATTAAATACGAAAGAAATAATGGGAATGGCTGAGTGTTTGTCATCTTAACAGATGCTGTATTCATGTTTTCACCTATCCTTTTCATTAAGGTTATTTGTGATTCAACCTTCTCTCAGATACAATGATCATCATAAAGTATATGGTTGCCGTATAGTCAAGGAGGTATTATGAGCGAAGACGTCAGAAAATATTTCACCACAGGTGAATTTGCGAAACTGTGCCACGTCAAAAAACAGACCCTGTTTCACTATGATGAGATCGGCCTTTTGTCTCCTGAATTAAAAAAAGAGAATGGGTACAGGTACTATTCCTATAATCAATTTGAACTTTTTCAAGTAATCGGTTTGTTTAAAGAGGTCGGTGTCCCGTTAAAGAACATAAAGCCGCTCCTTAAAGGCAAAACCCCGGGTGATATCACAGCCCTCTTAAAAGAAAAATCTTTAGAAATCGAAAACAAAATCAAAAAGCTCGAGCACTTGCAGACGATGATTCAGACAAAAGTGAAGCTGACGGAACAAGCCTTGGAAACAGACTTTTCCTCTGTCTCTTTTCAGCATTTAGATGAAGAAAAAGTAATGATAGGCCGCCCTGTATTAAACTTGCCGGAACGAAAATACATTGCGGCTATTTCCGAGCTTATCCGCTATGTACAATTAAACGAATTAGACGAGGGATACCCGGTCGGGGGAATATTTGCGCGGGAGCAGATTCTCAACAAAGAATTCTACAATTACACGCATTTTTATATGAAAATCCAAGAAGGAATAGAAAATATACACTACCATGTAAAGCCAAAAGGGCTGTATGCCGTCGGATATCAGAAAGGAGACGAAGCAGAAGCCGCCTACGCCAAAATCATTCAATTCATTGAAGAAAATGGACTGCAAATGGGTGACTATGCATATGAGGAATATATGCTGGATGAAGTGGTGGTGGACGGAATTGAAAATCAAATCACAAGAATCCAGCTCCAAGTCAAAAGCAGTCAGGACTGACGGTTTGGCAATTTACGGCTGGAAACAAACCTTGTATAATGAAAAAATCAGATTGAAATTGAGGTGAAAAACAATATGTTTTTAGCGCCCTTATTTGAACATGATGTACCGGCAGCACTTCTCCGCCCTTAATGGAGGAAAGTGACTGCGCTTCTCTCCGTCAGGGCACGTACGTGACCTAATTTGACAAACGGAGGGTGCATCAAATTGAAAAACACTTTGTTAGGTTCTATTTATTTAGCATTGGCCGCCAGTATCTGGGGCGGTATGTATGTAGTTGTAAAAGTTGTTGTAGCGGTCATTCCGCCGCTGGAATTAGTATGGCTGAGATATGCGGTGGCGCTTCTGTCGCTTTTGATTATCAGCTTATTTACACGCCAATCTTGGAAAATTCATAAACGTGATGTCTTATTGATTGTTGCGATCGGATTGATCGGCAACACGATTTCGATTGTGACGCAAGAAATCGGAACGAAATTATCAACGGCGCAAATGGGGGCAATCATTACGGCGTCCACGCCCGCATTCATGGTTGTTTTTGCGCGTCTCATTTTGAAAGAACGGTTAACGCTGAAAAAAGGGATATCGGTAGGCTTAGCGACAATCGGTGTATTACTCATCGTGGGGAACGGGCAAATCAATATGTCGAGTCAGCTCGGCGGTTTATCGCTTTTGGTTGCGGCGCTGACATGGGCTCTGATGTCCGTGCTGATTAAACGCGTTCCTGATCATTACTCGCCGCTTGTCGTGACAACGTATTCCATTTTAGTTGCAGCAGTCATCCTGACCCCGTTTACAGCGGGACCGCTTCAGGAAATTCCCATGTCACAGCTTGCCCGTCCTGAGATTTGGGGAGGACTTTTATATCTGGGTGTGGTCTCAACCGCCTGCGCATTTATTCTCTGGAACCGTGGATTGCAATTGCTGAACGCAGCAAGCGGAGGTTTATTTTTCTTCTTTCAGCCGTTAGCGGGAACCTTACTCGGCTGGCTTCTGCTGGGGGAAACGGTCGGAGGAACATTCTGGATCGGGGCAATCCTCATTCTCGCGGGCGTCCTGCTCGTGATTAAAGAGAAAAACTGAAATCTATTGAAAAAAAGCCATTCATTGATGAATGGCTTTTTTTAGACCCTGTTAATTCATCATGCCATTTTTAAAGGATTTGTCTCGGCGTACACAGAAAACAATTAAAGGGATAGTGGGGCTCGGTTTTTCGTTTTCTTTCTCATGGATTCGGCTTTTCCGCTTTCTATCACGGCAAACCTGTGAGTGTACTTCTATTTTTACAGGAGATAAGCGCGCGGAAATGGCTATTACGATGAGGGGGATGGGGCTGGCGGAATGACAGCTAAGGCATTTATCAATCATTGTCTCACATGTGACATGGCTCCCGGATGGGATTGTGATGTAAACAACATGGCCTCAGTCTCATTGGCAGAAAAACTGGGATGTAATGAACCGGCCAACATATTCTGTATTCGTGAAAACTTAAAGATCGGCGGGTGATTGAAATGGAACCTAAATGGCTTGAGTGGGCAAAGCAGCTTCAATCCATGGCGCAATCGGGACTGGCCTATTCAAAGGATATTTATGATGTAGAAAGATTTGAAGAAATAAGAAAGATAAGCATTGATATCATGGCACATCATACAGAAATCGATAAAACGATAATCAAAGATGTATTTGCCGGTGATACGGGATATGCTACTCCGAAGGTTGATATAAGAGCCGCGGTTTTTAAAGATCAAACCATATTAATGGTCAAAGAAAAAAGTGACGGAAGCTGGGCATTGCCGGGCGGCTGGGCCGATATCGGGTTAACTCCGGGCGAGGTCGCTGCCAAAGAAGTAAAAGAAGAAGCCGGGCTTGACGTGAAGCCGATCAGGTTGTTAGCTGTGATGGATAAGAAATGCCATCCCCATCCGCCGTCTGCTGCACACGTTTATAAAATGTTTATCCAATGCGAGATCATCGGCGGAGAGCTTAAGCAGGGAACTGAAACAAGTGCGGCCGCCTTTTTTGCTGAAACGGAACTGCCGCCATTATCGGCCGCCCGCAATACGAAAAATCAAATTGAGAGAATGTTTACATACCGCAAACATCCTCAAGAACCCGTTTATTTCGATTAGTCTGAAGAAATGATATCAGGGGGCTGATTAAGAAGGATTCACGCCGATTGGACATTGCCGCAGGCGGGGGACGGACATACGGCTAACGCTCTTGCTCCTTTCGTGGGCTCCGTTACGGCTTTTGACCTGACGGAAGAAATGTTAACAACGGCTGCCGAGTTTATTCGCGGAAACGGATGTACGAACGTTAAGTTCATGAAAGGAGACGCAGAAAAGCTGCCGTTTTCCGACACTGCTTTTGATCTTGTGCCCTGCAGAATTGCGTCGCTGGGTGTCTTGAAACCGGGAGGCAGGGTGCCTGGTTCTGATTGATCATACCGTGCCGGAGAATCAGAAATTCGATAATTTTATAACGTTATTGAAAAGGAAAGAGACACGATCATCCGGGTCTGGAAATGGATCAGCCTTTCGGATTGAATCGATTGTTTGTTTTCACAACCATTTCACTTTTCCGACGGGTGTGAAGGAACCGGCCTGTCTGATGAGAAAACGGCATGATGAGAAAAGAAGCTGCTTGAAGAACCGAAGGAACTGCAAGCATTCTTCTCTGTCTCTGCACAAATGAATCAATCAGGCCGGATTTCAGGTTGTACAGGCGAATCTGCCTGTTTCGGAGCGGGCCGTCCTATCTGATAAACACGTTAATTCTTAAAAACTGTTTTTGAAAAATCTAACATTCTGCGGGCAGCTTCTGTCGGTTTTTCCTCGGGGACATAATGGCCGCAGCCTTTCACCTCATACCCGCTGACCTCGCGAATTGATTCTCTCCATGTGTCAAGCACGGGAAGGCCGGCTAAGTTCCCTTTTTCTCCCCACAGCAAAAGTGTCGGGACATTTAGTTTTTTCTGTAATTTCTTTTCTGATCGATATCTCGGCAAATCAATTTGGTAAGAGGCTTTGTAGTCATTGAGCGCTGCCTGGACAGCTCCGGGCTGCTTCCAGGCGGCTAAGTACCGGCCCCAGGCGCCGTCTGATGTCAGCAGGTCAAAAAGCCCGTCGCCTCTGCTTAATAAAAATCTCAAATATTCCTCTTCTTTTCCGTTAATTAATTCTTCCGGCAGATGAGGAACGACCTGAAACGTCCAGTGCCAGTATTTTTGTGCCGCTTCAGCCGCCGTTAGAGAATCATAGACGTATTCAGTCGGCATGATATCAATAAGCACCAGGCCGGCCGCCAGTTCCGGAGAATCTAAAGCGAGCCGCCGCGCCACCCTTGCGCCTCTGTCATGCCCGGCAATTAACGCTTTTTGAATATGCAGGCGGCGCATCAGGCCTTGTATATCGCTTGCCATCGTTTTGTTATCATAGCCGTTTATGCCGCTTGGCTTTTCAGAATCGCCGTATCCCCTCAGATCAACAGCGATGACTCTATGAGAAGCGGCAAGCGCCGGAATCACATATCGCCACGTCACCCAGCTCTGCGGAAAGCCGTGGAGGAGAATGACTGGGGGAGCATCCTCTTCTCCCGCAAAGACGTAATGAAGGCGGATGCCATTTACCTCAATTGAATCATGGGTCACATGTTTCTCAAAACGCTCACGAAAAGAATCCATTTTCTCTCTCCTCATACCATTATTTTTTTATTTGAGAAATAATAGCGGAAGTGACGTCCTCTGTTGAATGATGTCCTCCGACATCAGGGGTTAAGAAACCATTGCTTGTGACTATTTCAATCGATTGTAAAAGGCGGCTGCCCAGTTCTTCTTCCCCGAAAGAGTCGAGCATCAATTTCGCAGTCCATATTTGGCCTATCGGGTTAGCGATGCCTTTACCGACAATATCCGGCGCCGACCCGTGAACAGGCTCAAACATTGACGGGTATTTACCGTTCACATTTATGTTCGCTGCCGGAGCGATTCCGACACTCCCCATAATCGCTGCCCCGATATCAGTTAACACATCTCCGAATAAATTCGATGCCACTATGACATCAAAGCGTTCCGGGTGAGTGACAAAAAAGGCGGCTAACGCGTCAATATGCTGTGAATCGGTCTGAATATCGGAATAATCCCGGCTGACTTCTTTAAAAATGTCATCCCAAAAAGGCATGGAGTGAAAAATCCCGTTCGATTTGGTCGCGCTTGTGACATGTTTCCTTCGATTTGATGCCAAATCAAATGCATACCGCATCGCTCGTTCCGTTCCTTTGCGTGAGAAGATCGCGTTTTGAATGGCAATCTCGTCTTCGCCCTGAAACATTCTGCCGCCGACAGAGCTGTACTCGCCTTCACTGTTTTCACGAACGACTAATAGGTCAAAGTCCCTCGGATTCACAAGAGGAGATGTGATTCCCGGCAGCAATTTTGCCGGACGCACATTAATCACCTGCTCAAATTCCCGGCGGATCTTAATGAGCAATCCCCATAGCGAAATATGGTCAGGGACGAGTTTTTGATTTCCCACCGCTCCTAAAAACAATGCATCAAAGTGTTTTAACGTTTCTAAACCATCTTCAGGCATCATTGTTCCATGTTCCAAATAATACTCGCAGCTCCAAGGGAAAGAAGTGAAATCGAATTCAATGCCTCCATGTATTGCGGCGATGGCGTTTAATACACGCTCCGCTTGCGGCACAACTTCTTTTCCGACACCGTCTCCGGGGATGCTGGCAATGCTGTATTTTTTCATGATCAATTCACCTCTGGAATCAATTGTTTTCGGTTTACGGTAGTCCGTCGACCGTCGTTTTATACAAACTCATCTTACTCCACATCCGATACGTTGACAAGCTCGGGAATGTTGCTTCCGTAGATAAACTGTTATATGATTTTGGTAATAAAAAGGCCCAATTTGTTGAAGAGGTATGAAACCACATGGATAATTTTAAATTAAATAAGCCAACTCCATATTATCTGCAATTTTATTCCCAATTGAAAAAAATGATATTCGACGGGACATTCAAGCCGGGAGAGCGGCTGAATGAAACACAGCTGGCTAAAGATTTCGGAGTCAGCCGGTCGCCGATCAGAGAAGCCATGCGGCTGCTTGAGAAGGACGGCCTGCTGACGGCAGACGATAGAAACGGCTTTGTGATATATTCTTTATCCGTTAAAGATGTTGAGGAGATTTATAAAATCAGGATGTCGCTTGAGTCTTTGGCGGTCGAACTCGTCATCGAAAAAGCGGCAGACAGCGAACTCCAATTGATCGAAAAACAGCTTCAGGACACAGAAGAAGCAATCAATACAGGCGTAAAAGAGGCTGAGATCATCGCCTTAAACGAAACGTTTCATCATCTGCTTGTAGATTTCAGCCATAACAGCCACTTGGCCAAGCTGCTTGAGCATGTCAATGTGCTGATTCATTTTTGCAGAGTCCTTAATTTTAAAGGGGATGACCGTGCGGCCGTTATTTTGAAGGAGCACCGGAAAGTTTTCGAAGAGATGAAAAAAGGCAATAAATCAAAAGCCGTGCAATATATGACCGAACATCTGCAGCATGATTTGGAGCATTTAAAAGGTGTGCTGAAAGACAAAGAAGCAGATGCATAATGACAAAAGACAAGGAATCAAACAGCCTTGTCTTTTTGTTATGTGAAAAAGCAGAGTGTCACTGAATCGCCATAAAGTCCAGGCGTCCCGGCCCATTTGACAAGGCTGTTCCTTGCATGAACTTTTCCGCTTATTTTATGATTGCTGTGGAAGCAACGTAAAAAGGGAAAAGGAGCTTGAGAAATGGCGAAGCATATTTTAATGATAAATTTTCCGGCAGAAGGTCATGTGAATCCTACGTTAGGTATGACAAAGGCCTTTGCTGAACAAGGTGATCACGTTCATTATATCTCCACAGAAAAATTCAAAAGCAGACTGGAAGGAGTAGGCGCGACCGTCCATCTTCACCGTGACCTTCTCAGAACGGCGCATATTGAACCGGGCACCCCATCCGGCATTCTTTCTTTTTTAAAGATACATTTGAAAACGTCACTGGACATTTTAGACATCGTACAGCGATTATCAAAAGAAATTCCATTCGACGCTGTGTATTATGATAAATTCGGTGCGGGAGAGCTGGTCAGAGATTATCTCAAAATTCCCGGAATTTCTTCATCGGCGTCGTTCTTATTCAGCGAAGACCGTCTGAAAATATTGCCTCTGCACCCGGAATCCGGCGTACCGTTTAAATTGGACCGGGAATGTGAAGAGCTGTTGGCGGAGATGAAAGAGAAATACGGTGCAGCGCCTGACAATATGGTTCAATTTATGAACAATACAGGCGAGTTAAACATCGTCTATACAAGCCGATACTTCCAGCCTGAGAGTGAGAGGTTCGGCGAAGACTATTTATTTATCGGTCCCAGCTTTCCGAAGAGAAAAGGGAACATCGACTTCCCGATCGAAGCATTAAAAGACGAGAAAGTGATTTATATATCAATGGGGACGGTGTTAGGGAATACGGAAGAGTTTTTCAGCCTGTGTATAGACGCTTTTGCAGATTTTCAAGGCAAGGTCGTCATTGCAGCTGGAGAAAAAGCAGATCTATCCAAAATAAAACAAGCGCCGGCGAACTTTATCATCGCTCCGTATGTCCCGCAGCTCGAGGTATTAGAGCAAGCGGATGTGTTCATTACTCACGGGGGAATGAACAGTGTAAATGAAGGCATTCATTTTAATGTGCCGTTAGTGGTGATCCCGCATGATAAAGATCAGCCGATGGTCGCACACCGGCTGACCGAGCTAGAGGCCGGCTATACAATCCCGAAAGATGAAGTAAGCGCAAAAGCGTTAAAACAAGCGGCAGAAGAAGTATTGCACAATGAGAAATACAAAAAAGGGATTCAAGCCATCAATGAAAGCTTTGACGATTGCTTAGATATGAAGGACGTCATGGCGCGGATTGATCAGTTTATTGAGAAGAAAGCCAAATAATCTCCGTCCGAAAAAGCCTGTTTCCGCCATCAAAGGGGAAACAGGCTTTTGTATGGATTTCTGACAGTAAGCTCCCGTTCAAAGGATGTTATGTTCCTCATTCGCCAGCTTGACAAGGGCCAGAATAGTCTCCGATTGCTGTCTGCCGTGCGTTTTTTCCAGCCGTTCTTTTTCAAATAATTGATGGCCGTAAATACTGACTGATGCCTGATCAACCACAGTATGCCAGTTTTTTGGGCCTCCCTCCGCAAGCGGTTTTGAACCCTGCTCAGAAAACAAGAGGACAAACAGCACAAAGGCGAATACAAGCATCGCTCCGGCCTGATGTTTTTTTCGTTGATTGGATGCTGACATATGATGCCCTCCTTTACATCGTTTTATGTTATTAGATCATATATGAGCTGTCTTTGAAAGAGTAGAGAAGTCATCATTTCGTTTGGTTCAATTGGCATAAACGGTGCCTGAGACGGGCATTTCATCTTTTGTTCATATTTTATTAAAAGTTTATCCAATCCCGTCCTTTACAGTGGTAAGTAACAATGAAGCGCCTGAGAGGGGATAAGAAATGAATATTAATATGCTCAACAGAGAACAGTTTGAGAGCGGCTTAGAGGAGATCGGCTGCAGGCATCAAGCGGAAGATATTATCGAAAAAATGAAATCCTGCGTGACGGAATGCGCCGCTTCGTCGGAACGCTTCCTCATTGAAATACAAACCAAGATGAATCAATACAAGGCGGTTGTCTATGCGATGTTTTCAACAATGGAAATGGCCGGTGCAAAGGAGAACGAGAAGCATGTTGAGTTTGAAGCTTGCATGTTACTGTGTGAATAAGTGACGTGTGAAAACCGTCCGAATACTCCTCCAGAGGTATTTCTTCTTGCGAGGTAAGAATGTCCTTTATAAATGACTGCTGAATGCTGTATGGTCTTCTTTGAAAAACTCCGCTTCCCATTTCGCATCTTCTGATCGGCAGTAATGAATCGATAAAGGTAAAATATTGAAACTTATATAACAGCCTTCCGTATAACAAAAGAGACTAAGGACAAAAACAGTGTTTTGTTGCAGAGGAGGGTAAGTGTGAACAATATAAAAAAACAAGCTTTTGAAGACCTTTTTAGCGCTTTAGGCGAGAAACATGAAATAAACGGGGCGGTGTTAGCAGCGGAAAATGGCTGTATCTTATATCAGGGTTCGTTCGGCGCTGCAGAGCTGAAAACAAACAGGCCGCTAAATGACCAATCGGTATTTGAATTGGCATCAGTATCGAAGCCATTCACGGCTGCGGGAATTATCATTTTAGAGCAGCAAGGGAAGTTAAGGTATGACGATATGATGGAGCGCTGGCTTCCTGATTTTCCGTATCCGGGTATGACAATACGTCATTTGCTGCATCATACTTCAGGTTTGCCGGACTATATAGAATTGTTCCTTGAACATTGGGACAGGGACAGAATTGCCGTTAACCAAGATGTTATAAATATGCTCATAAAGCATAAGCCGGCTGCTTATTTCCCGCCGAATGAAGGCTGGCTTTACAGCAATACGGGATATGTTGTGTTAGCGGTTATCATTGAAAAAGCATCGGGTATGCGTTTTGCTGAATTTATGAAACAAGCTGTATTTCATCCCCTCGGTATGAACGGTACGCGGGTTTATAACAGAAGGTTGAACAACGAAAACATCCCGAACTATGCGTATGGCTATGTGTACGATATGCATTCCGGGGAGTATGTACTGCCGGATAAACTTGAGGAAACCAATTATGTCGTCTTTCTTGATGGGATTCAAGGTGACGGAACCGTCAACTCCAGCATAAGAGATTTATATCTGTTTGATCAGGCTCTTTATACAGAAGAAATCATCAGCAAAGCCTCTAAAGACCAAGCCTTTTCACCCGGCTATTGGAATGAAGAGGAGAAATTCGGATATGGGTTTGGCTGGGTGATTCAAAACAGCCCCGAGAAAGGGAAGATTATGAGCCACAGCGGAGGCTGGCCGGGCTATTCCACTCTGATGCTCCGGTATACCGATCAAAATAAAACACTGATTTATCTCAGTAATATGGAACAAGAAGATCAATTTGAACGAGCGGTGATTGCCGCGGCAGAAAATATCTTATTTGATCAGCCGTATGTGATGCCGAAACGTCCGGCGGATCAGAAAAAAGCAGACGTCAATCCGGCGATTTACAGCAGATATATCGGCACATACTCATTTCAAGATGACACACATGCATCTGTGACGGTAAAAGAAAAACGGCTGTATATAAAATTAGACGGGCAAACGCCATTCGAATTATTCCCGAAGACAGAAACGCGTTATTTTGTCCGGGCACTGCCGGTTGAAATTGAATTTGCGGCGGATAAAGAACAAACCGCAGCACATTTTATCTTGTTTCAGGACGGCAGGGAAGAAACAGCGATCCGCTTAACAACATGACATACAAACTAAAATCGCCGTCCTCAATAGACGGCGATTTTTAATAAAAGGTCAGGACCCTTTCACAATATGAAATTTTCTTTTCGGCTTTGCCATAAAAATCGAAGAACAAATCATGACCCCAAGCATCGTTATGTATTCCATATAAAGAGAAACGTCTGCCAATACAATCCCCGTAACCATCAAAATAACGCCCAATACCACCGTAAAAACCTTCGTTTTCATGATGAGATCCCCCCATTTGCTAATAATTGAATTATACAGCATTTCCATTAATGTGTACATTTTGTGAACAAATTCACCTGTTCAATGACGCAATCTTATAAATCCAAGAGTCATATGCAGGTTTTGCGGACCTCCATAGAGTATAGAAGTTTTAGGTTGTCTTCAGTGGTGATAAAAATAAAAAAATTTGGTTTCAGGGTAGAGTCATAGGGGTAAAGTAAAAAATCATAAGGTAAAGGAGCTCTTAAAAATGAAAGCGAAATCATTCTTATTCAGCATGTTTCTGCTCATTCCCGTCTTGGTGCTTGGAGGGTGCAACAGCCAATCGTCGGGCAGCAGCCAAAAAGGACAAGACAAGGATATGCATTCTCATGAAGACATGAATAATTCAGGCACATCCGAAGTGCCGAAGGGATTAAAGGAAGCGAAAAATCCGACTTATAAAGCAGGCAGCGATGTCATGATTCTGGCTTCTCATATGAAAGGCATGAAAAATGCACAAGGTACCGTAACCGGAGCATATGATACGACTGTCTACAGCGTTTCATATACACCGACAACGGGAGGAAAACGTGTTGAAAACCACAAGTGGGTCATTCAGGAGGAATTGAAGGGCGCCGGCGATAAAACGTTGAAACCGGGTGATAAAGCCACATTGGAGGCTTCCCATATGAAAGGCATGAAGGGAGCCGAAGCCGTCATTGACTCAGCCAAAAAGACAATCGTTTATATGGTCGACTATACACCGACAACCGGCGGGAAAAAAGTAACCAACCATAAATGGGTGACAGAAGACGAGCTTACAGCCGCAAAATAAAGAAACCGCAAAAGAGCCAAAGGACTATCTTTGGTTTTTTTGCGGTCTTTTCTTCATGCAGATTTACTTTTCAAAGCGGGCCTTGTTAAAGAAAATACGGCTAACCCGACAGCGATGATGACAATCAAACCTCCGCACCATGCCGTTGATATGACGGAGCCTGTTTGTCCGATTACACCGCCCCCAATGGCTGACCCGAGCGCAATGCCGATCTGTAAAGCAGAAGTGTTAAAGCTCTGCTGAATATCGGAGGATTCAGGGGCAATACGGATTAAATAGCTTTGCTGCGCAGGCGCGAGGCTCCAGCTGAGCAATCCCCAAATGACCATCGCAGGCAAGAAAATAACCAGAGACACCGTCGTTAACGGAAGGATGAACAGGATAACGGCAAATGATACGGTCACAAGCAAAATGCTTTTAAACGATCCTAGACGGTCAGAGAGCCAGCCTCCAAACGGTCCTCCGCATACCGCTGATATCCCGAATAGGAAGTAACACACACTGACCCAAACAGAATTCAGATGAAGCGTCGCTTCTAAAAAGGGCGCAAAGTAGGCATAAAGCGTGTAGTGCCCGGCCAATGTAAACAAGGTGACAAGATGTGCGCTCGCAATTTTGGCGCTGCCGATCGTCTTGATTTGCTCACGAAACGGAATCATCTTTTCAGCCGGTATTTTCTCAAAAAAGATGCTGATAATGAGCATGGAGAGAAGAGATAATAACCCGATCCCTAAAAATAAAACACGCCAGCCGAAGGAATTGCTGATGATAATTCCAACCGGCACGCCTAAAGCGATTGCGGAGCTGAAGCCCATGAAAATAATGCCGATCGCCCGCGCTCTGTATTCAGGCGCGACAATTTTAGGCGCAATGGTTAAAGACAGAACCACAATCAGCCCCGTGCTCATGGAGGCCAGCACCCGAGACATCATAAGCACAGCGAAATTCGGGCTGAAGTAAGCGACAAGATTACTCAAAAAGAAGATAAACAGTGCAATTAAATAAAGCCGCTTTCGTTCAGCCTTTGCCGTCGCTGCCAAGAGCAGCGGGCCGGAGATGGCATAACCAAGAGCAAACACGCTGATCAGCTGTCCCGCGCTCACGATGGATATGTGCAAGTCGGAAGCGATTTGGGGGAGGATCCCGCCCACAATTAATTCAACCAATCCGACTGAAATTGTAGATGCTGCAAGCAGAAAAACTTTGAAATTCATATACAGATACTCCTTTTTTATTTTTTAGAAAATAAAAAATCCTGATTACAAAAAATGTACGAGACAAATTTTTGTAATCAGGATTTTACGGTTCCTGGTAGACACCCTCAAACCATATCATTGAGGTTATACAATAATTCAGTATTCATTTTCTTCGTTTCTGCAAAAAATTCTACCATAATAGTGAGACAGATTCCATAGCAAAATGGAGGAAATCCTTTCAAATTCGATTACAGTCAGATGTAAGGGTCATTGATGAAGAGGTGAAAAAAATTTATGATAGCCGTAAGGAGTCTATAGAGATCAACATTATACAGCCGGAGGAAACCGATGAATAAGTACGAAAGAATCGCCAATGAAATGAGAACGAGGATTAAAAGCAATATATATGCCATAGATCAGCCGATCCCTGATGAACTGACGCTTGCAGAAGAATTCGGATGCAGCCGGATGACGATGAAGCGTGCTCTTGATACGCTTGCGGCCGAGGGCCTGCTTTTCAGAAAAAGAGGGCACGGCACTTTTATCATTCAATCGGCCATGCAGGACGAGCATGTGCACGTGGTCAGCAATGAAATTCTCGGCTTAAGCAATCTGTTAAAAGACAAAGACGTAAAAAGCAGGGTGATCCGGTTTGAAGTGCAATTTCCGTCACAGGAGGTTGCCGCGCATTTAGCAATTGATGAAAAAACCCCGGTTTATTACGTAGTGAGGCTGAGAATTGTAGAAGGTGAGCCGTACGTTCTGGAAAAAACGTACATGCCGGCAAGTCTGATCCCTGGCATTAATGACGAAGTGCTGAATCATTCCATTTATGATCATATTACGAACGGTCTCCGCCTGAAAATCGCCGGAACTCACAGAAAAATCAGGGCGTGTAAATCAGATCAGATGGATCAGCAATATCTTGGCTGTCAATCGGATGACCCGATCCTCGAAGTAGAGCATGTCGGCTTTTTAGATAACGGCACGCCCTTCGAATATTCCTTTTCCCGCCACCGCCATGACAAATTTGTCGTGACGTCTGTGAATATAAAGCGTTAATGAAAGCTGTCAAAGAGTGAGTGAAATAAACTCGCTCTTTTTTTGCGGGCTGAATCAGCCGCTCCCCGATTTACACCGCTCTTTTTCTATGTTATATTACCCAATGATAGAATCATCCTACAAATTGAAGAGGAGTTTTTATGGATATATCAAAAACAAGCAGACTGTCGCTCGTAGAGCAGGTCGTGTCTCAAATTGAATCGTTAATTCAGTCGGATAAATGGCCGGTCGGAACGCGCATTCCCCCAGAGCTTGATTTAATGAAGCAGTTTGATGTCAGCCGAAATACGCTGAGAGAGGCCATCCGGGCGCTCGTTCACGCCGGACTGCTTCAGACAAAACAGGGGAGCGGTACATATGTCAGTTCATCCAGTGCCCTTGGTGCGGCATTTTACCGTCATATTAAAAAATCAAATTTGCTTGAAACATTAGAGGTCAGATATGCGTTAGAACGGGAAGCCGCGCGATTGGCGGCCCTGAGACGCACTGATGAAGATCTCAAAGTGCTCACCGCATGCCTTGATGAATGTGAAGCAGCGATAAAAACCGAAGACCGAAAAGTGTACGCGGAAGCGGATATTAAGCTGCATAAAGCCGTCGTGCAGGCGGCCCATAACAATATGCTGTCAGATCTGTATGAGCATATGACAGAGGCTCTCTATATGTCGGTCCATAATCTTTTGGAAATCACCCCTGATATCCGGGTCCACAGTCAGCTCGTTACGGCGATTATCGGACAAAAAGCGGATCAGGCCATGGAGGCCGTGAACCAATACATTACAGGATTTAAAGATACAATACACATGGAGGATTAATATGAATGCTGAACAAGTCGAACATCAAGAGATAAAAGCAAATCAACGTAAGAAAATGATACTGCTGATCATCGGAGTCATTTTTATAGGAGCGAACCTCAGAGCGCCTCTTACATCAGTCGGACCGCTGGTTGCGTCCATTCGGGACAGCTTAGGCATGTCTAATGCGGCTGCCGGAACCATTACGACCGTGCCGCTGCTTGCCTTTGCATGCCTGTCGCCTTTTGTTCCTTTATTATCCCGGCGGTTTGGGACGGAACTTGTCTTGCTGTCATCATTAATTGTACTGACAGCCGGTATCCTTTTGCGATCATTAGCCGGGATCGGCACTCTGTTTTTCGGAACGGTTTTATTGGGATTATCGATCGCCGTATGCAACGTGCTGCTGCCGAGTCTGATTAAACACAGATTTTCGGGGAATTTAGGCGTCATGACCGGTATTTACTCTGTTTCTATGAATCTATGCGGCGCCATTGCGTCAGGTATCAGTGTTCCGATTGCCTCTTTAGCAGGCTTTGGCTGGAAAGGCGCGCTCGGCTGCTGGGGAATTCTTTCTCTTATTGCGCTTGTCATTTGGATTCCGCAAATGAGAGGCCGGGAAATACCTGCCGGCGCGTTAGGTGCGGAAAGCCGGAAGAAAAACAGCCTTTTGCGGTCACCGTTAGCTTGGAAGGTGACATTGTTTATGGGGCTGCAATCCCTTATTTTTTACACAGTGATTGCGTGGCTTCCGGAGATTCTTCAGCAGAAAGGGCTCAGCTCAAGCACAGCCGGCTGGATGCTGTCATTAATGCAGTTCTCGGTTCTTCCGATTACCTTTATTGTGCCGATTATCGCGGCTAAGATGAAAAACCAGCGCGCACTCGCCGGACTGACGGCTTTATGTTTCCTCATCGGCATAGCCGGAGTCCTCGGCGGAAGTGCGGCTCTTACTCCATTGTGGGTCATCATGATCGGAATAGCCGGGGGGTGCGCGTTCAGTTTGGCGATGATGTTTTTCAGCCTGCGGACACAGCATGTCCATGAAGCTGCCGCACTTTCCGGAATGGCTCAATCATTCGGATATCTGCTTGCAGCGTTCGGCCCCCTCGTGTTCGGGCTGCTGCATGACGTCACGCACGGCTGGACGATGCCGTTATTCATGCTGATTGCAGTATCCGTCCTTATTCTCATTTTCGGTTTGGGAGCGGGTAAAGCCGAACAGATTACAACAAAATAAACACGCAAAAAAGCCAAGGACGCAGCCTGAGTCCTTGGCTTTTTATTTAAAAATAAAATGATCCGTTTTGCCGTTTTAAAGATTGATTTGTCATGTCGTCAGTTTTAAGCCGACGACGCCGACGAGAATAAGACCGAGCGACACCAGTTGTGACAGATTGAACCGTTCCTTAAACCAAAAAATACCGACGGCTGTCACACCGATGCTTCCCATACCGGTCCAAGCCGCATACGCGACACCTGTCGGGAGAACTTGCATCGCTTTAGAAAGGCAAAAGAATGATAGCATAAAGCCAAGAACCATGACAATCAGCGGCCACTTTTTCTTCATGCCGTCAATATGCTTCATGGCAACGGCCGCCACAACTTCTTCTGCCCCGGCAATAAATAACAACAGCCAAGCCATTAGTGTTCACCCCTTGTTTTATTTTCTTTCGTAAATAATTTCATTCCTAAAATTCCGGACAGCAGCAGGGTCAAAAAGAAGATTTGCCCGATGGAAAAAGATTCGCCCAAAAAGACGCCCGTTACGTAAGTGCCGACAGTGCCTATGCCGACAAAAACGGTATACGCCGCAGCCATCGGAATTTTTTTGTACGAGCGAATCAGCAGCAGAAAACTGACGGCTATCAACAGAAAGATGATAATCCAATCAAAAAGCGAATCCGCATATTTAAGGGCAGATGCCCAAACTACTTCTAACAGTCCGGCTATCAATACAAGCAGCCAATACATGATTTATACACCTCTATTATGAATGAATGTCAGTCATTGTTGTGGCGGACAAAAATGATCGGTGCATGCCAATCATTTTTGCAAGCTTCTTTTGAGAAAACTGAAGATCTCTTCTTTATATACATCGAGACCGACGTCCTGTTCACAGCCGATATAAAACCGTTCTGCCGTATTTTCGACAACGTTGATAATCGTTCTGGCCGTCCATCTCACATTAATGCCGCTGATGACCTCATTATGTTCAATCGCTGTACGAATGATGCCCTCAAGCCAAGAATAATAAGGCTGATAAATGGCTTCCCATTTTTCCATGGAATGGTCGATGGCAAGGCCTGAATAACATAGGACGATGATATCTTTATGAAGATGGGTGATGTGAAATGTCTCATCAACCAAAATGTCCAAAACAGTCCAAAAATCCTCAGTTCCGTCTATTTTTCCTTTGATTTTATCCAGCGTCATATGAAGCAGATTCTCTGCAATGGCTGAAATCAATGCGTTTTTAGAAGAAAAATATAAGTAAAAAGTGCCCTGGGCTGTTCCGGCTCTTTTCACGATTTCTGAAATAGAGGCTTTGTCTAAACCCTTTTCAGAAATCACTTCAATCGCCGCTTGCAGGATTTTTTCATATTTTCCCGAGTTTTGTTTTGCCATAGAGAGGCGGCCCTCCTTTTATGAATGACTGTCATTCATTTTATCGTATTTCCTCTTTTTTGTCACCCATAAAACAAAAAAACCGGAAAGAAGCAGATCTTCTTTCCGGCATCCTTCATTTATCACTGTCAATCATAGCCTTAGGCAGACCCGTATATTTCGCCCAGTAATAAATACAAAGCGAACCGATCGCAATCAAAATAAGGTCAAGCGGATTACTGATAATACCCAATCCGTGGCCGAAGGACCCGATATAAGAAAAAATCAGCATCATGACGTAAAAACCGACAATCCACCAAGCCGACTTCAACTGCTGCCGTAAGCTGACGTCTTCCTTAGGAGCGTACTTGCTGAAGCAGAGGTAGACCAAAAACATGACAATTTGAGAACCGAGGAGCCAAGAAACGGTTTTCCACCCGGACCAATACACAATATAAGATGTGAATATAAACGACAGCGGCCCGATGATGCTCATGCCTTTCAAATAAAACGGGCGATCAATATTTTTCGCGTTTACCCGCAGTGCTGCCGAGGAAATCGGCGCAATGGCATAGGAAAGGATTAACGCAACGGAGCACACGTTAACGAGCGCATTCCATGAAGGGAAGGGCAGCGTCCAAAAAACAGCCAGCCCGAACGAGAGCCACAGAGAGGCCCGCGGAGTTCCCGTTTCTTTATTGACCTTGGAAAAAATACTGAATAACGTTCCGTTTCTCGCCCAGGCATAAACGAGGCGTGACGTCGTATTCATAAAGATATTCCCGTTTCCGCCCGGAGATAAAATCGCATCTAAAATGACCAATGTCGCCAGCCATCCTAAACCGAGGATAACCGCAATATCTTTGAACGGAAGAGAAAATTCTTTGCCGATCGCCGGCCAGCCATGCTTTAACGTTTCTGCCGGAATGGCACCGATAAAGGTGATCTGCAGAACTGTGTAAATAATGGTAGAAACGATAATACAGACAATTAATGCGATCGGGATGTTGCGCTTCGGGTTCTGTACTTCACTTGCGACAGCCACAATGGGGTGAAGGCCAAGATAAGCAAACATGACGCCGCCTGTAGAAATCGCGGCCTGAATGCCGGTAAAACCAAAAGGAGCAAATCCGTGAACGGACATATTGCCAGGGTGAAAATGAAAAATCAATACAACAATAACAGTAATCGGAACGACATATTTAAAAATAGAAATAATGAAGTTTGCTTTGGCAAAGGTTTTGACACTCCAATAATTCAGGAGAAAGAACAGGCAAAGCAAAGCAAATTGTAAGATCCAGCCTGCAATTGTCGGCGAATCAGACCCTTTTACCGTTAAACCGGGAAACCAATACGCCACGTATTGGCGGACTGCCGTCACTTCAATGGAAATGAGGCTTGTGTAAGCCACAATGGTAACGAATGAAATTAAATACCCGACGAGATGTCCGTGTGAATAGACGGGATACCGGATAATGCCTCCGGTTCGCGGCAGGGCGGCTCCCAGCTCCGCATACACTAAGCCGATTAACAAAATAATTCCGCCGCCGATCAGCCAGGAAAATGCGCCTGAAGGCCCTGCTTTGGATGCAACATTACTGACGGCAAACAGCCAGGCTGAACCGAATATAGCTCCCATGCCGATTAAAATGAGATCAAAAAGTGAGATGGATTTCTGAAAGTTTCCTTGCTTAGACATTCGCTGCCTCCTTAGAAAAGACATTGTTACTTTTACATAGTTCCCATTATCATTTGAACATACCCATTGATAGGCTGGAAAATTAGGTAAACATTCTCCGTCAAGCGGATCGGAGATGAAGGTATGTATAGAAGGATGTTCAAACAATGGAGAGACTTGATACGGCCGTATGTCAAGATCTCCACGCTTATATTCCCCCTTTTTGTCACAATCAAACATCATTCCATTTCCAACTCAACAAAAAAGAACCCAAGCTCGTCACTTGGGCGCCCCTTTACGCGTTCATATCTTTCAGTCCGGGACTGTGCTCATTCGGCAGTTCAGGCAGCTCAGGAACAGGGAATTCGTTAGGCGGCTCCGACACACTTAATTCGCCCCCGTTTCGGCTTGGTGTTGTTCCCTGCAGAATTTCTCCGATTCGGGTGGAATCCAATCTGAAATTAAATTGGGTATTATGATACCCCATCTCGACAAATTTACGGCATTCCGGATATTTCTCAATATCATAATTCGGAACAGGGAATAATTTGCCCCATTCAACGCCGAGTGTTTCCAACGCTTTTGTGAATGCGTTTTGGTGGGCGTTGTCACGAACAATCAGGAAACCGAGTGTTTCTCTGAACGTCTGATTAGAGCTCATTTCATAAATTCTTGTTTTTTGCAGCACCCCGGTTGATTCGAGCACTACATTGTCCAATAAGTCGGCGATTACATTCCCGTGGCTGTATACCGAAGAGCCGTTCCAAGGATTTCCGCCGGCGTCAACGGGCAAAGAGCTTTGCGCTCCGATAATATAATGGTGCGGATTGGCATGTTTCACCGCTTCATCAAGCGGCGCCTGATCTGACGTCTGATTTCCGGCTCCCTCAGCGCCGCTCTCATCAAGCAGGGCGTTAATCGTATGCTGGACAAGCTCGACATGAGCGATTTCTTCTAAAAATACGCCGCGGAGCAAGTCGCGGAATTGCTTTTCTTTCCCTCTGAAATTAGAGCTTTGGAAAAAGTATTGCATCATTGTGCGCATTTCACCGTAATGCCCGCCTAAAATTTCCTGCAGCACCTTGGCGGCTGCCGGGTCCGGCTTAATAATGTTAATCAGACCTTCTTTGTAATAGTACAAAAACAGCGCTCCCCATCATGTATATTCGTTTCTGCTGTTAGTGTCTTTGCAAATTCGGTTTTTATGTATAAACACAATAAAAAGGGGCGGAAGCACATTCCGCCCATGTCTGATTTAAGCCTCAACCGCTGCCCGAAGCTTATCACTGACAAGCCCTTTCCATCCGTTATCCATCGTACTGTGAATGTCAGAGCTTTTTCGATTCACTTTATTAATGACTTCGTCTGCCTTTTTCCAGCCGCCGTGAATAAGAGTGAATTCCGTATCTCCGTTCTCCGTTTCTTTTAAAACAAATGAAACGATCCAGCCCTCCGTATCCCATGAAAAAGAAAGGCGGTAAGGGGGCTCGATATCCAATAGCTTGCATGGAGAAGGACCGAATGGAGATTCAAGCTGAAACTCACTGCCTTCTTCAGGTGTAAAATCGTTCGGCATAAACCAGAGAGCCAGTCCGTCCGCAGTTGAGACGGTATCCCAGACAACTTGCATCGGCGCCTTTAAAATGATGGTGTGGGTAATATCAGGTAATTCTGTATTGTTGTTTTGCTTGTCAGACATAATTAGAAACCACTCTTTCACTATTTTTCTTCTTGATCATACTACAACAGGGCGGAACATTTGAAATGAAATCAAACTTATTCTATGCTTATTCAAAACCATTCAATCAATTTTCATGCTAAGGAGACGTAATAATGACAAATCAATTTAACGCATTGGTAGTGGATCAACAAGAGAATCAATTCTCAGTAAGCGTTAAGAAGCTGACTGTTGATGATCTGCCCAAGGGCGAAGTGCTGATCAAAGTTTGCTACTCGGGAGTAAATTATAAAGACAGCCTCGCTGCTATTCCAGACGGAAATATCGTAACGTCTTATCCTTTTGTGCCGGGCATTGATTTAGCAGGTATCGTTCTATCCTCAGAAGATGCCCGTTTTAAAAAAGGTGACAAGGTGATTGCGACAAGCTACGGAATTGGTGTTTCCCATTTCGGCGGTTACAGTGAGCTTGCCCGTATTCCTGCTGACTGGATTGTGCCGCTTCCGGAGGGCCTTACGCTCAAAGAAGCCATGATTATTGGAACCGCCGGTTTTACAGCCGCCCTGTCCGTACAGCGGCTTGAAGATAATCATGTCACACCTGAAAAAGGCAAGGTGCTTGTCACAGGAGCGACAGGAGGAGTCGGCAGCTTTGCTGTTTCTATTCTCGCTTCCGGCGGCTATGATGTGGAGGCCAGTACGGGAAAAGAAGATGAAAGCGATTATTTAAAACACCTGGGCGCGAAAACGGTGATTCACCGGGATGAAGTCTACAACGGCACATTAAAAGCATTGCAAAAGCAAAAATGGGCTGCCGCCGTTGACCCGGTCGGGGGTGAACCGCTCGCAGCGCTCCTCAGCCAAATCCAGTACGGCGGTTCAGTGGCAGTAAGCGGACTGACAGCCGGAACAAAACTCCCGGCTACAGTATTTCCATTCATACTAAGGGGAGTAAACCTTCTCGGTATCGATTCTGTCTTCTGTCCGATGGAGACAAGACAGAAAACATGGCGGCGCTTGGCTAAAGATTTCAAGCCATCGGATCTGAAGGCCTTCATTCAACATGAAATAACACTTGAACAGCTTCCTGAGATTCTGCCTTCTCTGCTCAAAGGAGAGGCGAGAGGAAGAACCATTGTCAAGCTGAACGAGGAATAATCAAAAGTCCCCAATTTGCGAATTGGGGACTTTTGTTTGGATGTAACCATTTATTATAGAAAAACGAATGATTATTGAGTATGTTATGGAAATTTGTTGGTTTTAAAATTTATATGGTCATTTATAGGTTATATAAAGATAAATTATAAAATTTTCTGAAATATTTATTGACTGAAAGCGCTTTTAAAATTATGATAATTACAGAAGTGACAATAATATCATTATAACATTACTATGAAATAACTATAAAATAACAATAATATGAAAGGGGAGAGTGGACAATAACTGTAAATGACAACGATTTCGATTGGGGATTGATCTTTTCCTTCATATAATGCTGTTTTTGTCGGTCAAAAGCATGAAAAATCAAATTAGGTGCCGTTATGAATGACTGAATATTTAGATAATGGTCTTACATGAAAAATAGGAGGATTTGAAGATGAATAAACAAAGCAGCCAGAATTCATTTCTGCGTACCATTATTTTAGTATCAACCTTTGGAGGCCTTCTTTTCGGATATGACACAGGTGTGATTAATGGGGCGCTGCCTTTTATGGCGGAAGCCGATCAGCTTAACCTTACAGCGCTGACTGAAGGTATGGTGGCAAGCTCTTTGCTCCTGGGTGCTGCAATCGGTGCGGTTTTTGGAGGACGGCTGTCAGATTTCAACGGCAGGCGGAACAATATTATCTTGCTTGCCGTATTGTTCTTTGTATCGACATTAGGGTGCACGCTAGCGCCAAACGTCACTATGATGATCATCTTCCGTTTTGTGTTAGGTATTGCTGTAGGGGGAGCTTCGGTTACGGTTCCTGCATATTTGGCTGAAATGTCTCCTGCTGAAAGCCGCGGCCGGATGGTCACCCAAAACGAATTAATGATCGTAACAGGTCAGCTGTTAGCCTTCACTTGCAATGCGGTGATCGGCAATGCCCTCGGTGACACTTCTCATGTTTGGCGTTACATGCTTGTCATTGCGGCGCTTCCTGCGGTGTTTTTATTTGTTGGTATGCTCAAGGTGCCGGAGAGTCCGCGCTGGCTTGTTTCTAAAGGAAGAAAAGAAGAAGCTCTTCATGTGCTTAAGCGAATCCGTGATGAAAAGAAGGCACGGTCTGAGCTGGAAGAAATCGAATCCGCATTCAATAAAGAAGCGGAGGTAGAACAGGCGACATTTAAAGATCTGACGGTACCTTGGGTGCGCCGTATTGTATTCATCGGAATCGGAATTGCGGTTGTGCAGCAGATAACGGGTGTAAACTCAATCATGTACTACGGCACTCAAATTCTAAAAGACGCCGGTTTCCAAACTGAAGCGGCTCTTGTGGGGAATATCGCAAACGGAGTCATTTCGGTTCTTGCGACTTTTGCGGGGATATGGCTCCTTGGAAAAGTCGGCCGGCGTCCGATGCTGATGACAGGGCTGATAGGAACAACCTCGGCGCTTCTGCTTATCGGCATTATGTCTATCTTGCTTGAAGGTTCTCCGGCTCTTCCTTATGTTGTCCTGGCATTAACCGTTAGTTTCCTTGCTTTTCAGCAGGGTGCGATATCTCCTGTGACGTGGCTTATGCTATCGGAAATTTTCCCGCTTCGCTTGCGGGGTCTGGGCATGGGAGTAACCGTATTTTGTCTCTGGATCGTTAACTTCTTCATTGGTTTAACCTTTCCGGTTCTGCTCGCGAACATCGGGCTGTCCACCACATTCTTCATATTTGTTGCTTTAGGGCTGGTGTCTATCATGTTCGTGAAAAAGTTCCTGCCGGAAACAAAAGGCTTGTCGCTCGAGCAGCTTGAGCAGAACTTCCGTACTTACCATAAAGAGAATAAACAAAATAGCGCCGAAGCAAAAGTAAGCGGCTGATCAAAAGAAAAGCGGGGTTCTTCGGAATCCTGCTTTACTTAATGGAATATTATATAGAAGAAATGAATAGCTTGAAAAAAGTTTCGTGAAAAGTATTGACCCAATTAATCAGCCATGGTATATTATTAAACGTCGCTGATGAACAACGCGATAACAGCAAGTGAGAAAGTAAAGATAATATCCTTTCTGAAAAAAAGCTTTACAAACTTTCTAAAACGTGTATAATGAGTGAGGTTGAGATAAACCTCGAAAGAAAAAATAAAAAACACTTGACTTCATCACTGATTGATAGTATGATAGTTAAGTCGCCTGATAAGCGCCCGTAGCTCAATTGGATAGAGCGTTTGACTACGGATCAAAAGGTTAGGGGTTCGACTCCTCTCGGGCGCGCCAATTAAAAATGCGGGTGTAGTTTAGTGGTAAAACCTCAGCCTTCCAAGCTGATGTCGTGAGTTCG
>NZ_JAHXDO010000021.1:0-16708 GCF_019891195.1 Bacillus sp. YC2
GAGTAGGACGCCGCCAAGCAATCGTAAAGGCAGCTCATTGTGAGCTGCCTTTTTTATTTATAGAAATTGTTCCAGAAAATTAAAAACGTAATAAGGGAATTTCCGTTCCGTTACTTCAAGAAACTGCCGGATGATGACATAATCATCACTGACATGCTGTGTCAGCAGTTCATACCACCACTCTGTTTCATATCTCGCAATCATTCCCACATTGTACAAAACCAAATAATGTATAATCATTTCTGGAAGGTGCAGAAATTGATCTCGCTGAGCCGGGATATAATATTCATTTTTTTCTAAATGAAACAGCAAATTTGGTGACGACCAAGGCTCGCTGTCTTTTTGATCTATATGAAAAACCAATCTGTCCTTGTCCCTTCTTTGAAAAGACCAATTCAGATGATGATTCATATATTCAGCAAAGCGAGAGTCAGACATATTGTAATGAATCACTGCATGCTCAGGTACGGAAATGAAATTGTCATTAAGCTCTACTTTGGTAATCCAATGCTTTCTCTCTTGAAAGTAAAAAACAGAACGCAGCTCAGGTATGGCCGTTAACAGTTTTTTCATCGTATATCGTTCTTCTTCGAGACCGGACATTCCGAATAAGTGCTTCATAACATGAATACATAAACCGTTACGCTGAATCTTTACCTCATCTTCCCGGAAGCAGTAATTTTGCTTCTTTCGTTTCCGGGCGGTTACGCCATGTGCAAGCACCGAGGCGTGGCTGGGATAGCTGGGATCAGTTGTGATAAGACAGGCTTTCAGTAATTGCGACATTCCGTAAAACAACAGAATCGGCTTAATTTCTAAGGGAGAAAGAGACGCCTGCTTATAAAAAGACTCAGCGTGTTTGATAAAGAAGATAAACCGTTCACTGTTTTTAAAGGCATATCGTTTTGGCTCCTCAATCCCTCTTTTTGTATAGACTTTATTTAGAAATTTCTGGGAGGATTCTACAGAATAAAATAACGCTAGCTCTTTCCACTCAAGATCTCTCATATGTATTTTTAATCCCTTTCTGTTATCTAAATATTTCAACTCTTTACCGCTTCCTTGACATGCTGTTTGCTAGTTGATAATCTACATATAATATTTTGCCGAAAAGAGGGGGATTTACTAATGTGGGAAAGTAAATTTTCAAAAGAAGGCTTAACGTTCGACGATGTACTTCTTGTACCGGCTCAATCAGACGTACTTCCGCGTGATGTGGATTTATCGGTTGAACTGACAAAAACGTTAAAGCTTAATATTCCTGTCATCAGTGCGGGAATGGATACAGTAACAGAATCAGCAATGGCGATTGCAATGGCGAGACAGGGAGGCCTGGGCATTATTCATAAAAACATGTCCATCGAACAACAGGCTGAACATGTCGATAAAGTCAAACGTTCTGAACGGGGCGTTATCACAAATCCCTTCTTTTTAACTCCTGATCACCAAGTATTCGATGCGGAGCATTTGATGGGGAAATACAGAATTTCCGGTGTTCCGATCGTAGATAATAAAGATGATCAAAAGCTTGTCGGAATCATTACAAACCGTGATCTTCGTTTTATCTCTGATTATTCAATGAAAATCAGTGATGTCATGACAAAAGAAGAGCTGGTTACGGCGTCTGTAGGAACCACATTAGACCAAGCAGAAAAAATCTTGCAGAAGCATAAAATTGAAAAACTTCCGCTAGTGGATGATGAGAATAAATTAAAAGGCCTTATCACGATCAAAGATATTGAAAAGGTCATTGAATTCCCGAATTCATCTAAAGACGTACACGGCCGCCTTATCGTCGGCGCTGCAGTAGGTGTAACGGGTGACACAATGACACGCGTCAGCAAGCTTGTTGAAGCGAACGTTGACGTAATTGTGGTTGATACGGCTCACGGACACTCCCGCGGCGTTCTTAACACTGTTGCGAAGATCCGTGAAACATATCCGGAACTGAACATTATCGCAGGCAACGTTGCTACGGCTGAAGCGACAAGAGCTTTGATCGAGGCCGGAGCGAACATAGTAAAAGTGGGAATCGGACCTGGTTCTATCTGTACGACACGCGTCGTTGCAGGTGTCGGCGTCCCGCAAATCACAGCGATTTATGATTGTGCTACAGAAGCAAGAAAGCATGGCGCAACAATCATTGCCGACGGCGGTATTAAATACTCAGGCGACATTACAAAAGCATTAGCATCCGGCGGACATGCCGTTATGCTTGGAAGCCTGCTCGCCGGTACATCAGAAAGCCCTGGTGAGACTGAAATCTACCAAGGCAGAAGATTTAAAGTATATCGCGGTATGGGTTCTGTCGCTGCAATGGAAAAAGGCAGTAAAGACCGATATTTCCAAGAAGAAAATAAGAAATTCGTCCCTGAAGGTATCGAAGGACGGACTCCGTACAAAGGTCCTGTAGAAGAAACAGTGTATCAGCTTGTCGGCGGTCTTCGTTCAGGTATGGGATATTGCGGTTCAAAAGACTTGCGCGCTTTAAGAGAAGAAGCTCAATTCATCCGTATGACTGGAGCCGGACTTCGCGAAAGCCATCCGCACGATGTGCAAATTACGAAAGAATCACCAAACTACACAATCTCATAATTGTTACAAATTAAAAACATTTGACAGGGTCGCTGACTCTGTCTATTTTTTTTATATCGAGTGTGATAAAATTTATACTGTTGTGTTTTGAATATGTCCTTAACGGCTTAATTATAGATTGAAAATGAATGACGGAGGTCGTAAGATTGAACATCACGAAATGGAAACAGCTGTTGGTGTCATTACTGGTTTTGGCACTGGCTGCTACTTGCTTTGTTCCAATGTCAAAGGCGGAAGCAGCCGGCAATGACCCTATCGATGTCAACGCATCAGCTGCGATAATGATTGAGGCTTCATCGGGTAAGATTTTATACAGTAAAAATGCAGACAAAAGATTACCGATTGCCAGTATGACAAAAATGATGACTGAATATCTGCTTCTGGAAGCTATTAAAGAGGGAAAAGTGAAATGGGATCAAACGTATACTCCGGATGATTATGTCTATGAGATTTCTCAAGACAACAGCTTATCAAATGTCCCTCTGCGTAAAGACGGCAAATACACAGTCAAAGAACTGTATCAGGCTATGGCGATTTACTCTGCCAACGGAGCTGCGATCGCAGTTGCTGAAATTCTTGCCGGAACTGAAACAAAATTTGTGGCAGAAATGAACGCGAAAGCGAAAGAATTAGGTTTAACAAATTACGATTTTAAAAATGCTACCGGGCTTGTAAACGAAGACCTTCACGGTAAACAGCCGCAAGGCGAAGGCGTCAAAGAAGAAAGTGAAGTTTCTGCTAAGGACATGGCTCTTCTTGCAGATCGTCTGATCACTGATTACCCGGAAGTGCTGAAAACAACAAGCATTGCTAAAACGAAATTCAGAGCAGGCACTGACGATGAAATGGACATGCCGAACTGGAACTTCATGCTGAAAGGCCTTGTTTCGGAATACCCGGGTGTAGACGGATTGAAAACGGGTTCTACTGATTCTGCGGGTTCTTGCTTTACAAGCACGGCAGAACGAAACGGAATGCGTGTCATTACTGTTGTATTAAACGCAAAAGGCAACCTGCATACAGGACGTTTTGATGAAACGAAAAAAATGCTTGATTATGCATTTAACAGCAATTTCAAAATGAAAGATCTTTACTCTGAAGGCTCTCAAGTAAAGGGCCATAAAACAATTGATGTTGAAAAAGGGAAAGATAAGCAAGTAGACATTGTCACTGATAAGGCGTTATCTATTCCTGTCAAAAGCGGGGATGAAAAGAACTATAAAGCTGAAGTGACATTAGATAAAAAAGAAATCACGGCCCCTGTGAAAAAAGGGACAAAAGTCGGTACGCTGACAGTCAGATATACAGGCAGCGACAAAGACTACGGTTTTCTTAAATCAAAAGAATTCAGTGTGAATCTAGTAACAAAAAATGACGTAGATAAAGCAAACTGGTTTGTTCAGATGATGCGCAGCATTGGCGGTTTCTTCTCAGGAATTTGGGGAAGCGCCGTTGACACAGTAACAGGCTGGTTCTAAGTATAAGAAAGAGCTCTGATGAAAGTTAGGGCTCTTTTGCTTAATATACTGAAAAAACCAAATTATTAGTAAAAAAATGATATCTATCTCTTCCATATCACTATAAAATAATAATATCCATATGAAATAATGAATTTCTGGGATACAATAAGAGATAGACATTATCTAACTATACATTGACTAGGGGGACCAAAAAATGGCTCAAACAGGTACTGACCGTGTAAAACGCGGAATGGCAGAAATGCAAAAAGGCGGCGTCATCATGGACGTTGTAAATGCTGAACAAGCGAAGATTGCGGAAGAGGCAGGAGCCGTTGCCGTTATGGCATTAGAACGCGTTCCGGCTGATATTCGCGCAGCTGGCGGAGTAGCCCGCATGGCTGATCCTACTATCGTTGAAGAAGTAATGAATGCTGTATCAATTCCTGTAATGGCAAAAGCGCGTATCGGACATATCGTAGAAGCGCGTATCCTTGAAGCAATGGGTGTAGATTATATTGATGAAAGTGAAGTTCTGACTCCTGCGGATGAAGAATTTCATTTAAATAAAAACGAGTACACAGTTCCATTCGTATGCGGATGCCGTGATCTCGGCGAAGCAACGCGCCGTATCGCTGAAGGAGCTTCTATGCTTCGTACGAAAGGCGAACCGGGAACAGGAAATATCGTAGAAGCAGTGCGTCATATGAGAAAAGTAAACGCACAAGTGCGCAAAGTTGCTGCGATGAGCAATGACGAGCTTATGACCGAAGCGAAAAACCTCGGCGCTCCTTATGAGTTGCTTCTTCAAATCAAACGTGACGGCAAATTGCCTGTCGTAAACTTTGCTGCCGGCGGTGTTGCGACGCCTGCGGACGCAGCATTGATGATGCAGCTTGGCGCTGACGGCGTATTTGTCGGTTCCGGTATTTTCAAATCGGACAACCCTGCTAAATTTGCCAAAGCAATTGTTGAAGCAACGACTCACTATACAGATTACAAGCTGATTGCTGAGCTTTCAAAAGAACTCGGTACAGCGATGAAAGGGATCGAAATCTCAAATCTACTTCCAGAACAGCGTATGCAAGAGCGCGGCTGGTAAGAACATAGGAGAGCTGGAAGCATGTTAACAATTGGTGTACTTGGACTTCAAGGAGCAGTTAGAGAGCATATTCGTTCAATTGAAGCATGTGGTTCAAAAGGTCTTGTCATTAAGCGCCCCGAACAGCTGAATGATATAGATGGATTAATCTTGCCAGGCGGAGAAAGCACGACAATGCGCCGCTTGATTGATACGTATCATTTCATGGAGCCGCTGCGTGACTTTGCAGCTCAAGGCAAGCCGATGTTTGGCACATGTGCCGGATTAATTATATTAGCCAAGGAAATAGCGGGAACAGACAACGCTCATTTGGGGCTGTTAAACGTTGTTGTCGAACGAAATTCTTTTGGCCGCCAGGTCGACAGCTTTGAGGCTGATTTAACAATCAAAGGCCTTGCTGAGCCATTCACAGGCGTTTTTATCCGTGCGCCTCATATTTTAGAAGCAGGGGAAAACGTAGAAGTGCTCAGCGAACATAACGGGCGTATTGTGGCTGCAAAGCAGGGGAATTTCCTCGGCTGCTCATTCCATCCGGAGTTGACGGATGACCACCGAGTGACTGAGCTGTTTGTGCAAATGGTTGAAAAGCATAAGCAGGAAGCCGCTGTATAAAACAGTTGAAAACCGCGAATACTTATAGTACATTATAAACACAAATAAAGATCGAAAAGCGTTGACAGGAAGCAGTAGGGAGCCCCTCTTTCTAAGAGAGCCGATGGGTGGTGCGAATCGGTGAAAGATGCTGTCCGAATCCGTCCTTGAGCGAAATGCTGAAAACAAGTAGGCATTTACGGGAAAACCGTTATGTGTTAAAGCGGGAAACAGGTGTGTGCTTGTTTTCAATCAGGGTGGCAACGCGAGAGCTCTCGTCCCTTTTATGGGGATGAGGGCTCTTTTTTATTTTCGATGAAAACAGATAGGAGTGTTTTACATGATTGATACGAAGGTGCTGAGAGCCAACTTTCAAGAAGTAAAAGCGAAGCTCATCCCTAAAGGTGAAGACTTATCTGATTTTGATAAGTTTGAAGAGCTTGACGAAAAAAGAAGAGAGCTTATCGGAAAAGTTGAAGAGCTGAAAGGAAAGCGTAATGAAGTGTCCCAGCAGGTCGCTGTGCTGAAGCGCGAGAAAAAAGATGCTGATCATATTATTAAAGAAATGCGTGAAGTGGGCGAAGAAATTAAAAAACTCGATGAAGAGCTTCGCACGGTTGAATCTACGCTTGAAACCATTCTTCTTTCTATTCCGAACATCCCGCACGATTCCGTGCCTGTCGGAGAGACGGAAGACGATAACATTGAAGTTCGCAAGTGGGGGGAGGCTCCCGCATTTTCATATGAGCCAAAACCGCATTGGGATATTGCCGATAACTTAAACATTCTTGATTTTGAACGCGCTTCAAAAGTAACAGGCAGCCGGTTTGTGTTTTATAAAGGATTAGGCGCCCGCCTTGAACGCGCGCTTTATAACTTTATGCTTGATTTACATGTGGATGAATATCACTACACGGAAGTGATTCCTCCTTACATGGTTAATCGCACAAGCATGACCGGAACAGGACAGCTTCCGAAATTTGAAGAGGACGCTTTTAAAATCAGAGAAGAGGATTATTTCTTGATTCCGACGGCTGAAGTGCCGATTACGAACATGCATCGCGATGAAATTTTATCTGGTGACGACCTGCCGATTAACTATGCTGCATTCAGTGCGTGCTTCCGTTCAGAGGCCGGATCTGCGGGGCGTGATACACGCGGATTGATTCGCCAGCATCAATTTAACAAGGTTGAGCTTGTTAAATTCGTTAAGCCGGAAGATTCTTATGAAGAGCTTGAAAGTTTGACTAACCAAGCGGAGCGGGTGCTGCAGCTGTTAGAACTGCCGTATCGCGTCATGAGCATGTGTACTGGTGATTTGGGCTTCACGGCTGCGAAGAAGTACGATATTGAAGTGTGGATTCCAAGCCAAGACACATATCGGGAAATCTCATCTTGCAGCAACTTTGAAGCCTTCCAGGCAAGACGCGCAAATATCCGTTTCAGACGCGAAGCGAAAGGCAAGCCGGAGCATGTGCATACATTAAACGGCTCAGGTCTGGCCGTCGGCAGAACAGTAGCCGCCATTTTAGAAAACTATCAGCAAGAGGACGGAAGTGTCATCATTCCGAAAGTGCTTCGTCCTTATATGGGAAATAAAGAAGTCATTAAACCATAAAAGGTGCGCCCTAGAGGCGCGCCTTTTTTGCTGTTTGATACAATGCGGCAATGTTTCGGGCGGTGCTTTCCAGGTTAAAGCGGCCTGACGCTAAGGCTTCTTCAAGACTCACAGCGCCTGGCACAATAGAAAATGCGGCTGTGATACCTTCTGAATATACATTTTCAAAGCCCTTTCCTAAGGAACCTGCTAATGCGATAACCGGAATTCCTTGAGCGGCAGCACATTTAGCAATTCCTGCGGGAGTCTTGCCGAAAATCGTTTGGCCGTCAATCTGTCCTTCTCCGGTGATAACGAGATCTGCACCTCTTATCTGATCGGAAAAGGACAGGGTATCTAGCACAATCTCAATTCCGCTCTTCAGCTCGGCATGTAAGAAAGCAATCAGCCCCGCTCCTAACCCTCCCGCGGCCCCGGCGCCTTTTACTTTGTCGGCTTCTATTCCGAGCTGGCGTCTCAATACACTGGCGAAATGATGCAGGTTTCGGTCTAATAGAACCTTTGTCTCCTCGGATGCTCCTTTTTGCGGACCGAATACAAACGAAGCGCCGTTCTCTCCCGTCAGGGGGTTTTCTACATCACAGGCCGCACGTACTTTGACGCGCTGTACGTCAGGGGAAAGGCGGCTCATATCAATAGCAGCCAAATGGTGCAGTGAGCCGCCGCCATCCGCTATTTCCTGACCGTCGTCATTTAAAAAACGGACCCCCAGCGCACTTGCCATTCCGGCTCCGCCATCATTTGTTGCACTTCCTCCGAGACCGATGATAATCTCAGTGACGCCATGAGAGACAGCATCTGCAATAAGTTCTCCCGTCCCTCTTGTCGTTGTTTGTAATGGATTTCTCAGATGACGGGGAACGAGGTGGAGCCCGGAAGCTTCAGCCATTTCAATAACAGCTGTTCGTCCGTTTCCGAGCAGCCCATATGCGGCACTGACCGGGGTACCCAACGGCCCGGTTACTTTTTTTTCAATGATCCTGCCTTCGGTCGCATCAACCAGAGCCTGAACCGTGCCTTCTCCGCCGTCTGCAACCGGTATTTTTGTATAGTCCGCATCCGGAAAAACGGTTTTAAAGCCTTTTTCGATACTATCCGCGGCTTCTTTTGATGTCATGCTTTCTTTAAAGGAATCTGGTGCAATGACGATTTTCATCGTGTTTCCCGCCTTTTTGTCAGGTTATCTATTGAACCTATTCTTGTTCTTTGTATCGTTTTCCTGCTCATATCAATCGTGGTTGAAGTGAATGAGAGTCTTTTGTATGATAGCAAAGAGGATGAAGAGAGAAAGGTTTTAAAAAAGATATAAAAAAATATTAAAATGCGCTTGACTGAAATTTAGGTCATGTGGTATATTATTAAATGTCGATACGGAGGAATACCCAAGTCCGGCTGAAGGGATCGGTCTTGAAAACCGACAGGGGTGTCAAAGCCCGCGGGGGTTCGAATCCCTCTTCCTCCGCCATATTGATTTTAAACCTAATGAAACTCGAGCATATATTGGAGATTGTTTTGTCCGCTGCATGGGATGCAGCGGATTTTTTATGTTTAAATGCAAAAAAGCGATTTTCTCTGTTTGGGGAAAATCGCTTTTATATCTTTTACTTCTTTCTGTTTTCATTAATCGTCTTACTGATTTTTTCAATCAGAGGTTCAAGTGATTGTTCATCGGCTATCAGGTCATAATCCTCAATGCGCACCTTTAGGACAGGGCAGGCATTAAAACCGCTGATCCAGTCTTCATACCGTGTATACATCTCTTCCCAGTAGGATCGGTTTGTCTGCAATTCCATCTCCCGGCCTCGTTTTTCGATCCGGTTTAAAATGTTTTCAAGGTCGCCTTCTAAATAAATCAGAACATCGGGATGCGGGAAGTAAGGCGTCATCACCATCGCCTCAAAAAGGCTTGTATACGTTTTGTAGTCTGTTAAAGACATCGTTCCTTTATCGGCATGCATTTTTGCGAAGATGCCTGTATCCTCATAAATAGAACGATCCTGTACAAAGCCGCCGCCGGATTCAAATATATTTTTCTGCTCCTTGAACCGTTCAGCTAAGAAATAAATTTGTAAATGAAAACTCCAGCGCTCAAAATCGTGATAAAACTTTTCTAAATAAGGGTTTTCCTCCACCTCTTCAAGAGAGGTTTTAAAACCAAGGCGTTTTGCTAAGGCTTTGGTTAAAGTGGATTTTCCCACTCCTACTGTTCCCGCTACTGTAATAATTGAATTGTTTGGGATTTGAATGTCTTTCATTTTATAAGCTCCTTTACCTGACGGGCAATTCTTTCAAAATCTGTCTTATTCATCACAAAATCCTCATGATCTCCATCTATCGTCAGGACGGATAAATCCGGGTCTCTTTGCTGAAGCTCTCTGATGGCTGTGTCGTAATCTGAAATGAGCCGCTCCAAATATTGCTTTTCTATTTTTTTCTCAAAAGGGCGCCCGCGCTTTTCAATGCGGTGCAGCAGGGTCGGCAGGCTGGCCCTTATGTAAATAATGATATTCGGCTTTGGCAGGTCATCTGTCAGCAGATGATAAATCTGCTTATATTTCTCAAGCTGCTGCCCGTGTAATGTACGCTCAGCAAAAATAACATTTTTATAAATATGATAATCAGACAGAACGGGCTGTCCTTTTTCTAAATAATCACGATCGGTGTCCTCTAGCTGTTTATACCTGTGACAGAGAAAAAACATTTCAAGCTGGAAGCTCCATTCCTCGATATTGTCATAAAACTTATCAAGATAAGGATTGTCCTCCACAATTTCATCAATCATAGGGAAACCAAGCTCTTGTGAAAGCATGGAAGTGAGTGTCGTTTTCCCCGCCCCGATAGGACCTTCTACCGCAATAAAAGGGGCTTTGTTCATTGGAAATATCCTCCTTAATTCTGCAAACATCCGTCAGTTGCCGGCCTGTATATTGTATCACACTCTCAGATTGCCCCCATGAAAAAAGACGCTTCCAGTTTAACGAAACGTCTGTTTAACAATATGGAATTGATCTCCGAGCAAGAGCCAGTTTTGCGGGAAGGAGAGGCCGAGTTTCCAATAGCTGATACCTCTTAAATGCAGCTCCTTAATCAAATTGAATTTCGCTTGAATGGAACGGGCGTCTTCAAACCATACTTCATGCCGTTTGTTATTTGCATCGGTATATCGGAAGAATGGAGCTTGAGCCGTTTCATTATATTCAATGTCAACATTGTATCTGGCAGCAAGGGCGATTGCCTGCTGAGGACTGACGGCTTTTGCTGTCGTTCCCTGCTTAAAGGGCAGCGTCCAATCGTATCCGTACATGTTCTGCCCCATGACGATTTTTCTGGAGGGCATTTCAGTCAAAGCGTATTCGATGACGTTCCTTACCGGGCCGATCGGTGATACGGCTTGAGCAGGCCCGCCGCTATATCCCCATTCATATGTCATAATCACAACGAAATCGACAATTTCACCATGGGCTTTATAATCGTGGGCTTCATACCACTTGCCTGCTTGGGTGGCGCTTGTTTTCGGGGCAAGAGCGGTTGAAACCAGCCAGCCTTCCCTATGGAAAATCGTTCTCGCCTCACGTAAAAACTGATTGTAGGCTTCTTTGTCCTGGGGCCGTAAATATTCGAAATCAAAATGAATATCGCGAAAGCCATACTTTTTGGCTGTGGTGACTATTTCTTGGAGGAGCTTGCTTTTCACTGTATCGTCAGTCAAAATAATTCGTCCAAGCTCATCACTGAATGCGTCATTTTCGAGATTGGTGACGATCATCATCAACGTAGTATTATTCCTGTCACTGATGGCTTTCAAATTGGTCAAAGGCGGCTCTTTTAAGGTGCCGTTCCGCTGCACTTGGAAACTGAATGCCCCGAGGTAGGTTAAATAAGGCGATGCTTCTCTTGCCGCCTGCTGCAGATTGGCGCTTACGCTAGTGCCGCGCGGCTCTATATATGCGTTTGATTCGATATCCGGCTTATTGGTCTGCGGCGGAATGTAGAGACGAGTGCCGATTTGTAATGCTGTGTTGATTTGAATTCCGTTTACCCTCGCCAGCTCTGCAACTGATATGTGAAAACGGCCGGCGATTGCTGCCAGTGTATCGCCCTGCCTTACCTCATAGTATTGCCCCGCGATCGGAATGACAATGGTTTGTCCGACCACCAATGTATTAGCGTTCGGCAGTTTATTTGCTTCCGTAATTTCATTTGCGGTTGTTCGATAACGCGCCGCAATAGCGGAAAGTGTGTCGCCTCGTTTCACTACATATATCTGAATGAAAAACGCCTCCTTTCATATCCGCTATCAAATGTATGAAAAAAGGAGGCTGTTCATGTTTACTTTTCGGAAGTAATTTGTTTTTCAGTCGTGATTTCTGCAAAGAGGACACTTTCCATCATGGTCAGCGCGAAATCATTATCTTCATTGTTATTAGAAGCGGTGCAGTCTTTAGGAATTATAATACTGTATTCCCGCATGTAAGCGTCATTTGCGGTGAAAAGCACGCAAATGTTCCCGGCAATGCCCGTAATGATTAATCGGGTCACTTGTAATTCAGTCAGAAGGGTGTGGAGTGCTGTTTCGTAAAAAGCGGAATGCTTCGGCTTAATCAGAAAATAATCTTCTTTCTGAGGTGTTATGCTTTCTATAATGTCTGAGCTTATTTCATTTTTACACTCTTTTCGGATGGCATTTATGTCAGCCTTCCAAAGACCGTAATGATCATTAATGTAAATAATCGGCCAGTTGTTTTGTTTTGCATGCTTCTTTAATGATAAAATACGGGGAACAATTTGTTTTGTTTTTTCAGCCAGATGTTCACCCATATCAAATTGAAAGTTGTTAATCATATCGACAATCAGAAGGGCTGTGTTGTTGGGCTTAGACATATCAGCAAACTCCTTTCTGTTGGGATATTCCTATTTTAACCTTTATAAGACATGAAAAAACTTAAGAAGAGAGCTTGAACCGATGATGAACGATGAATATTATATGAGAGAAGCTATAAAAGAAGCGAAAAAAGCAGAGGAAAAAGGAGAAGTCCCGATTGGCGCCGTACTTGTTTTGCATGATGAAATAGTGGCGCGGGCGCATAATCTGCGGGAGACGGAGCAGCGCGCACTCGCCCATGCGGAAATGCTTGCCATTGATGAAGCATGCCGGAAACTGGGGACGTGGAGACTCGAGGAAGCCGTTCTTTATGTCACCTTAGAACCGTGCCCGATGTGCGCGGGGGCCGTCGTGCTTTCCAGAGTCGATAAAGTCGTATTCGGCGCTTTTGATCCGAAGGGCGGCTGTACAGGCACGTTAATGAATCTTCTTCAGGAAGAACGGTTCAATCACCAGGCGGAAGTCGTGAGCGGTGTGCTAGAAGAAGAGTGCGGAGAGATGCTCAGCGCTTTTTTCAGAAAGCTGCGCCGACAGAAAAAAGAATTAAGGAAAAAGTTGTCTGAGTAGTACGGTTGCATTTTTACCCTGAAGCAGATATACTTATGTGTGCATCATGAAATGGTGCGCATACAAAAATTTGATATTTATTTTGCCGTGCTAAGCGGGGAGGTAGCGGTGCCCTGTACCCGCAATCCGCTCTAGCGGGGCCGAATCCCTTCTCGAGGTTCGTTTACTTTAAGGCCTGCCTTAAGTAAGTGGCGTTGACGTCTGGGTCCTGCGCAATGGGAATTCATGAACCATGTCAGATCCGGAAGGAAGCAGCATTAAGTGAAACCTCTCATGTGCCGCAGGGTTGCCTGGGCCGAGCTAACTGCTTAAGTAACGCTTAGGGTAGCGAATCGACAGAAGGTGCACGGTAAATCAATCATCAAATTTCAGACTCACCTGTTTTATGGCAGGTGAGTTTTTTCGTATTTCAAGTGAAAACGGGTTTTGGCGTTAAAAGCCCGTTCATGTATAATAAACATGATGAATAACAGAGGAGGGCGCATCCTGTGGGTTACCAAGCTTTATATCGAGTATTTAGGCCTCAGCAGTTTGAAGATGTGGTCGGACAGGAACACATTACGAAAACGCTGCAAAATGCCCTTTTGCAAAAGAAGTTTTCTCATGCATATCTGTTTTCTGGACCAAGAGGAACGGGAAAAACCAGTGCAGCTAAAATATTTGCGAAAGCAGTCAACTGTGAGCGCGCTCCTGTGGAAGAGCCGTGCAACGAGTGTGCGGCGTGCAGGGGAATTACAAACGGCTCCATATCAGATGTGATTGAAATAGATGCGGCGTCGAATAACGGCGTAGACGAGATCCGCGACATCCGCGATAAAGTGAAATTCGCCCCGTCAGCCGTCACCTACAAGGTATATATTATAGATGAGGTGCATATGCTCTCTATCGGTGCATTCAACGCGCTTCTAAAAACGCTGGAAGAACCGCCGGCGCATTGCATTTTCATATTAGCTACGACTGAACCTCATAAGATTCCTTTAACCATTATCTCCAGATGTCAGCGTTTTGACTTCAAACGTATTACATCCCAAGCGATCGTCGGACGAATGAAAACAATCGTCCAGGCAGAGCAGCTAAAGGTGGAAGAAGGCGCTCTTGATATCATTGCAAGTGCAGCCGACGGAGGAATGAGGGACGCACTGAGCCTGCTCGATCAAGCCGTTTCATTCAGCGGCGACGAGCTGTTAGTGGATGATGCGCTGCTCATTACCGGCGCCGTTTCCCAGCACTATATTGGAAAACTGGCATCGTCGCTTTATAACAAACAGGTTTCCGAGGCTTTGGAAACATTGAATGAATTGCTTCAGCAAGGTAAAGATGCAGCCAAGCTGATCGAGGACATGATCTTTTACTTCAGGGATATGCTCCTGTACCAGGCGGCTCCTGGCTTAGAGGGCGTTCTGGAGAAGGTGAAGGTCGATGAAACGTTCACGACGCTGAGCGAACAAATACCGGCTCAAGCCTTATATGAAATGATCGATATCCTGAACAAAAGCCATCAGGAAATGAAGTGGACGAACCACCCGAGAATCTTTTTTGAAGTTGCGGTCGTGAAGATTTGCCAAACGGCACAGCAGTCTGCCGCAGAGCTTCCGGAGGTCAGCATGCTGATGGATAAAATTCAGCAGCTCGAGCAGGAAGTAGAAAGATTGAAAACATCCGGTGTAACAGTCCAAGCGGAAAGCCCGCAAAAAGAAGCCCCGCGTCCGCAAAAGGGCGGAAAAAGCAATTATAAAGCGCCTGTAGGAAGAATACATGAAATATTGAAAGAAGCCACAAGACCTGATCTTGAACAGCTCAAAAGCAGCTGGGGCAAACTGCTGGCTCACCTGAAACAGCAGAATAAGGTGTCACACGCGGCTCTTTTAAATGATAGTGAACCTGTGGCCGCCGCCCAAAAGGCATTTGTGCTTAAATTTAAATATGAGATTCATTGCAAAATGGTTGCCGAGGATAACAACGGAGTCCGTACAAACCTGGAACAGATTCTTGAATCAATGCTCGGCAAAAGAATGGATTTGATTGGCGTTCCGGAAGCACAATGGGGTAAAATAAGAGAAGAATTTTTAAATGATCATCAGCAGGAAAGTGAAGGATCAAACGAACCGGCTGAAGAAGATCCGCTGATTGCAGAAGCAAAAAAACTTGTCGGAGCGGATTTAATTGAAATAAAAGACTAATGATAGGAAAGAGAGTGATTTTATATGCGTGGCGGAATGGGAAATATGCAAAAAATGATGAAGCAAATGCAAAAGATGCAAAAGGATATGGCGAAGGCTCAGGAAGAGCTTGCTGAAAAAGTGCTTGAAGGTACAGCGGGCGGCGGAATGGTGACTGTTAAAGTCAACGGCCAAAAAGAAGTTGTAGACGTTGCGATTAAGGAAGAAGTCGTTGATCCGGAGGATATCGAAATGCTTCAGGACCTGGTTCTTGCTGCAACAAACGACGCCCTTAAAAAAGTGGACGACATGACGAATGAGACAATGGGCCAATTTACAAAAGGAATGAACTTACCGGGTTTATTCTAGGGGGATAAATAAACATGCAGTATCCTGAACCAATATCAAAGCTGATTGACAGCTTTATGAAATTGCCAGGGATCGGACCGAAAACAGCGGTTCGTCTGGCTTTTTTTGTTCTAGGTATGAAAGAAGACGTAGTATTAGATTTTGCAAAAGCGCTTGTCAATGCGAAGCGGAATCTGACATATTGCTCGATTTGCGGTCATATTACAGATCAGGACCCTTGTTATATATGTGAGGATACAAGAAGAGATAAGTCAGTCATTTGTGTCGTGCAGGATCCTAAGGATGTCATTGCGATGGAGAAAATGAAGGAATACAACGGTCAGTATCACGTTCTTCACGGCGCGATTTCTCCTATGGACGGCATCGGTCCGGAGGATATTAAAATACCGGAGCTGCTGAAACGGCTTCAGGATGACCAAGTGACAGAAGTCATCCTCGCAACCAACCCTAATATAGAAGGGGAAGCAACGGCGATGTATATATCGAGGCTGTTAAAGCCTTCTGGCATCAAGCTCTCCCGTATTGCCCACGGTCTGCCCGTCGGCGGTGATTTGGAATATGCTGATGAGGTCACTCTTTCAAAAGCTCTTGAAGGAAGACGTGAATTGTAAGGGAGGAAATGGTGAGGCATGGGTTTTCTTCGCAGAAATACATTAAGAAAAGAGTTTGACGAGAAGCTGATCGAACAGCTCTTTAAACAGAAAGAAGAATGGAACAGACAAAAGAACCTCGTCGATAAAAGCCTCGAGCCTTCTCCTGAGGTATTGTTTGAACTGAAAGTCGCTGAATCGAAGTACTTTTTTTATTTAAAGGAAGCGAAGCAGAGAAAGTTAAAAATGAGCAGGTGGAAGTAAGAGGTCTATTCTCCTGAATCTTCTCATAAGCTTGTACTAAACAAGTGAAGGGGGAAGATTCATGGAGCCTTTTTTCGTTATCGGTATTATAGTCGGTTTGGTTGCTTTGCTTTTTTTATGGGGAATATCTTCAAAACCGTTAAAGTGGATTGGTGTGACTGCAATTAAGTTTATAGCAGGGGCAGTGCTTTTAGTCGGTGTGAATTTGTTCGGCAGCAGTCTGGGTATTCATATCCCTGTTAATCCGGTCACAACGGGAATCAGCGGAATCTTGGGGATACCCGGAATTGCGGCCCTAATTGTAATTAAACGCTTCATTATTTAATTTGTCAGTTCTTGTTGACATTATGATTCGAGGATGGTATTCTAATATACGTCGCTGATAACGAATTGAAATATCGAAAAAGATTTCAAAAAAAGTTGTTGACGACAACGGCAATGATATGTTAAGATAATAAAGTCGCTTCAAGAGCGGCAGACAAAGTTCTTTGAAAACTAAACAAGACAAAACGTA
>NZ_JAHXDO010000022.1:0-12994 GCF_019891195.1 Bacillus sp. YC2
CTGAATACTGATCAAGCTCGGCATACGTCAGCACACCGCCCGAAAAGCGGAGCGCCGGAAGTTGAGGCGAAAGGGCCGCACGGCGTGTGAACAGCGTATGAAGCGTCGGAGCCGGCGGGTCATGCGCCTCTGTTTTATTGAATGTAGCCAGCATGTTTCTGGCATCATTCTCATCGAGCAATGATATTTGGGATGCGCGTATTTCCGGATCAGCGATGACAGAGCTGATCATATGCCGTAAATATGTTTCGGTTTTTTCCATGATGGCAGGGTCATACACCCCAATATCAAAGTTCAAACGAACATAAAGAGAACTTCCCGGGATCACTTTTATGCTGCAGCCGTAGTTGGTAACCTCCTCCATCGTGAAGTCCTCGACTGAAAAATCAAACGCGCCGGCTTGGCTCATCCCCTCAATTTCACGTTGGGCGGGCACGTTTTCAAACACGATAATATGGTCAAACAGCTTTTGCTTCAAAGCGCTTTGTGCCTGAATGTCATATAGAGGATAATAGCTGTACGCTTCAGCCTTCAGCGTTTCATTCTGTAAATGGCTGACCAGTTCCAAAAAAGAAAATGATCCGCTCTTGACCCGCACGGGAACCGTATTAATAAAAAGCCCGACCATTTTTTCTACGCCTGCGAGATCAGACGGCCGCCCGGAAATGACTGAACCGAAGACTGCATCATCACAGCGGCTGACGCGCTGTAACAAAACGCCCCATAGCGCCTGGAACACCGTGTTCAGTGTCGCGCCCGCTTTCGATGCAATGTTCTTCAGTCCATTTGTCTGCTCTTCAGAAATGGTAAATGCAGCTTGCTGCAGCTCCCCCTTTGAAGAGGATGATCTTTTTGGAAGCGAGGCTGTTTGCTGCACATCGAGAAGCCTCTTTTTCCAAAATGCCTCCGCTTCTTTGCGATCCTGCCTCATCAGCCACTTAATGTACTTGCCATAAGGCTGAACAGGCTCGAGAGAAGGAAGCTGTCCTTCTCCAAGAGATTGATAGATATTCAGAAATTCCTTCATAACAATTCCAAAGCACCAGCCGTCCATTAAAATATGGTGGTGGCTCCAAACACAAACGTAACGATCAGGCGCTTTTTTCAGGATAGAGACTCTCATGAGAGGGTCCGATTGTAAATCAAAGCCTTTGTCCTTATCTTCTTTTCTGAATTCATCGGCAAACATCTCTTGAGCCTTCTCATCTAAATGAGAAATATCAACAAACTGAATGCGGCTCGGCCTGCTTTTCAAAACGACTTGGCGGGGCTTTGCTACGTTCTTGTGAATAAATGTCGTACGGAAAATATCATATCGATCAAAAATAGCGTCTATGCTTTTTTGAAACCGTTCCCTGTGAAGCCGCCCGTTTATCGTGAAGACCGCTTGTTCAAAGTAGGCTCTTGAGTCTTGATCTAACAGAGAATGAAAAAGCATGCCCTCCTGCATAAAAGATAAGGGATATATATCTTGTATTTCCGGTTGCTGCCCCATAGCGTCTCTCCTTTTCTATAATTTATTGACGGCTCCCATGATGTCACTCAAATCTTCCAACGTTAACTCATCATCACTGAAGTCAGCAGCGCTCCATTCACGCTCCTCTTTGCCTGTGCAATGATTGATGATCTGTTTGAGACCAGTATGAAAATGGTCGGCCAAAGCTTGTATCGTTTCGTTTTGATATTGAACATGGTTATACACAAAATTCATGCTGAGACACTCTGATGATACGGAACCGCTAATATCAAGAATGTACGGCCGTTCCCAATCAGGACTGATTTCATTCCCTGCTTTCACGGAGGAAACCTCGAATCCGCTTGACCGGATTTCCTGATCAAACTGCCCCAAATAGTTAAAACTGATTTCAGGGGAGGCAGAATCGGTTTCCTCCCAAACTTTGTTTATATATTTCAGCACCCCGTAGCCTGCTCCCTTATACGGAATGCGCCGCATCATGTCTTTCGTCCGTTTAATGTGATAACCAAGCCGCTCACTGCCATCTGTTTGCTCCGGAAGATTTGCATCAAGCAACACAGGATAAATGGAGGTGAACCAGCCGATGGTCCGGCTTATATCGAGATCGTCTATATGTCCTTCTCTTCCGTGGCCCTCCATGCTGATTTTGAATTGATCACTGCCGGTCCATTTGTTGAGCGCAAGGCCTAGCGCTGCAAGCAATAAATCATTCGTTTCTGTTGTGTACGCCTTGTTTGCCTCAGTTAACAGCTGCTCTGTCTCCTGTTTTGTCAATCTGATCGTAATGGCGCCGGTATCTTTAAGAAGATTCGAAGAAATGCCGGCGTCTTTCGGAAGCGGTTTGACAATTGCTTCTTCTCTTTCAGACCAATAATCGATTTCCCGTAACAGCCGGCGGCTTTTCGCATAGTCAGTTAATTGCTTGGCATAGGTCTGATAAGAATCGGTTTTTGCCGGAAGCACCGCTTCTTTCCCTTCCTTCGCCAGCCCGTAACCCGCGGTGAGGTCTTCAAACAGAATCCGCCAAGACACACCGTCAATGACAAGATGATGAATGGCAAGCAGCAAATGATCGCCGTCAGAGGCATGAAATAAACCAACTGAAACAAGAGGCCCCGTTTCCAGCCGAATGGATGTTTGAATCCGATCCGCAGCCCGTTCAATCAGCGCACGTTCATCTGCTAATGTCCAGGGTCCTCTGACATCAAGCGCTTCAAACGTAAAGAGCTCCTCTTCAGAAAGGTTTTCAGCTCTGTTGTACTGAAGCGGTGAGCCGTCTTTACTGCCGCATACGATCCGTAATGCATCATGATGAATCACCAACCCGGCCAGCGCCTTTCTCATAGCGGTTATATCGAGCCGTTCCGCGCTGTGCAGCATAACTGACTGATTGAAATGATCGCTGGATACTGATTGAGAAAAGAACCAATGCTGAACAGGCGTCAATGGCACTTCGCCGCTGACGGGAGCCTGATCGATCACGCGCCGGACTTTCCGGACCTGTGCTGACAGCTCACCAAGCGTCTGATGCTCAAACAGCTCGCGAACCGTTGTCTCGTAGCCCTCTTGCTTCAGCCTCGCGCATACCTGCAGCGCTTTAATCGAATCTCCGCCAAGATGAAAGAAATGGGCGTTTACACCGAGTCCTTCAACCCCTAAAAGCTCTTCCCAAATCTCGGCCATCATCTGTTCGATTTCATTTCTCGGACTGATATCATTGCCGGAACTTTCGTTCAATTCCGGTTCCGGAAGAGATTTTTCGTCCAGCTTGCCATTAGCTGTCAGAGGCAATTCATCAAGCTGCACAAACCGTGCAGGAATCATATATTCCGGCAGAATAGATCTGAGAGAGCCGCGAATGTCTGCTTCATTGAGCTTCTGCTCTTCATTTGCAGATGCATATGCAAAAATGGATTGCTGTCCATGCTTATCAGATCTCGTAATCACAGCTGCTTCTTTGATGAAAGGAAGTTCTTGAAGGGCGGACTTAATTTCTCCTAATTCAATCCGATGCCCTCTGACCTTCACTTGCGCATCTTTTCTTCCGGCGTATTCCAGTTCCCCGTTTGAAAGTCTTTTGGCGATGTCTCCCGTCCGGTATAAGCGCTCGCCCGGCACATGAGGATTTGAAACGAATCGGGAAGCGGTCAGTTCATCCCTGTTTACATAACCTCTTGCGACTCCTTCTCCGCCGATATACAGCTCACCCGGAACTCCGATAGGCTGCGGGTTCATATAGGCATCCATTACATAAGCCTGAAGAGTCGCCAGCGGCTTCCCGATATTGCTTTTATTTCTTTGAATATCGTCAGATCCCAGTTTTTTGCAGGTAACGTGCACCGTTGTCTCCGTAATGCCGTACATGTTCACTAGTTCCGTTTCCGGATACTTTTCTTTCCAGCTTTTCAGCATGCCCGGCTGCAGCGCTTCACCGCCGAAAATGACATACCGCAGCTTCAGCCGATCTGAATGCTCAGCCTCTGCATGGATGAGGCCGGAAAAAGCCGTAGGCGTCTGATTCAGCACGGTCACTCCTTCGTTTTGTAAAAGCTGCCGATAAACATGAGGATCACGGGCGGTTTCTTTCGGCACGATGATTACCTTTCCGCCGTGTAAAAGAGCGCCGAAGATTTCCCAGACAGAGAAATCAAAGCAATAGGAATGGAACAAGGTCCAAACGTCCTGAGGCCCGAAGTCAAACGGCAAACCCTCATGTATTATCAGGCTGATGACATTGCGGTGTTCTACCATGACGCCTTTAGGTTTTCCTGTTGTGCCCGATGTGTATATCACATAAGCTGGCTGTTCAGGAGCAATAGGCTGACGTAATCTGCCTGCTGAAACGTTTTCAGGCGCATCAATATATAAAACACGCAGTTTGCTGCTTTCAGTCTTTTTCAGCCCCGATTGTGTTAATAGGACACGCGCGCCGCTGTCACTCAGCATAAATGCGATACGCTCATCCGGGTAATCGGGATCGATAGGCAAATAAGCGCCTCCCGCTTTTAAAATTCCAAGGATTCCAATCAGCATCTCCGGTGAACGTTCGGTCATCAGCCCGACAATTTGGCCGGAGCGGACGCCGTTTTCCGTCAGCATAGCCGCGATAAGCTCGGCCTTTTCATTGAGCTCACGATAACTGATCCGGTCGTCAGCCATCACGGCTGCTATTTGATCCGGCGCTTTTTCAGCCTGTTTTTCAAATAAACTGATGATGGTTTCATATCTCGGATATTCACCTTTTTGATGATGTGCTTCAAGAAGACCGCGCCGCTCTTGTGCATGAAGCATGTGAATGTCGAACAGTTTCCGATCCAGATCTCCCGCAATATTTCCTAACAGCTCTTTAAAATGATCAGCCCACCGTACGATCGTCTCTTCTTCAAACAATGCGGTGCTGTATTCAAATTGAAAATGCATCGTGCCATCCGGCCGCTCTTGTGCATGCAGCGTCAAATCAAATTTGGACATGTCATGATGCACTGTTTGTGATGAAATAGTTAAGCCCGGCAATTCCACCTTGAAGTCATCACTGTTTTGAACTACAAGCATCGCGTCAAACAGCGGATTGCGGTTGACTTCCCGACGGGTATCAAGCTTTTGGGCGAGTTCTTCAAACGGGAAGTCTTGATGTTCGACTGCAGCAAGAGCCAGCATTTTCACCTCTTCTAAATAGGCGCGGAATGTTTTATCACCTTTCGGCTTGCTTCTCATTGCAACTGTATTTACAAACATGCCGATGATCCCCTCAAGCTCTGCGCGGCTCCTTCCGGCAGCCGGCGAACCGACGACAATGTCCTCTTGACCGCTCAATTTCGAAAGGAAAAGCGAATAGCTTGCCAAAAGCACCATATACAAAGTCGATCCCGTTTCATCCATTAGCAGGCGCAGCCTGTCCGCCGTTTCCTTATCAATGCGGGCGGTAAAAGTGTCTCCGCTGAAATCAGGGAGCAGCGGCCGTTTTTTATCAAGCGGCAGATCAAGGATCGGGATGTTTTCACCCAGCGTATCCAGCCAAAATCCTTCCTGTCTGCTGAATTCCCCGGCAGTAAACTGTTCATTTTGCCAGACTGAAAAATCCTTGTATTGAAGCGTTAAAGGAGGCAGCTCCTTTCCTCTGTATAGATCCGAAAATTCTTGAATAAGCGTACCCATTGACACGCCGTCTGCGATGAGGTGATGCATATCGAGCAGCAGATAGTGGCGGTCCTCACTTAATTCAGCTACACTCGCCCTCATGAGCGGTGCTCTTTCAACATCAAACGGCTTGACGAAAGTGTCTGCCGTCTCATGAAGGAGAGACTCAGATGCTATTTGAAATTCAGTCAGATCCAGCTCTGCATGTGAACTGACATACTGCATCGGTTCCCCGTCCCGTAAAACAAACGAAGTGCGTAATGCTTCATGTCTATTCACCAGTTCTGTAAAGGCTTCTTTCAGGCGTACCCGATTAAGCTTTCCGCGCAGCTCTAAAGCGACGGGCATATTATAGCTCGTACTGTCTGCCGCAAGCTGATGAAGGGCATAAAGTCTTTTTTGTGCAAAAGATAACGGATATAACTCCTTTGCTTCCGCAGGTTTAATTTCCGAATAGCCCCCTCTTTTTTCGCGTTCGAGGACACGGGCCATGCTCTCAATGGTCGGATGCTCAAATACATTGCGGATCGCAAGTTCAATGTTCAGCCGTTTATGTATTTTTGATACGAGAGCAGCAGCTTTAAGCGACTGTCCTCCCATCTGGAAGAAATCATCTCTAATACTGATCCGCTCCCGTTTCAGCACCTCTTGCCAAATGGTAAGAAGCTCAGTCTCAAGCAAAGTCCGGGGAGCTTTATACACACCGGTTCTTTCGGCTCCGACAGGCTCCGGAAGGGCGGACCGATCAAGTTTCCCGCTCGCTGAAAGCGGCATTTCCGCCAGTTTGGTGAAACTTCCCGGTATCATATAAGCAGGTAATGTCCCGGCAAGCTCCGCATGCGGATCAAACTTCATGTTTCCGTTTTGAAGCACGACATACGCCGCAAGCTCCTGTTCTCCGTCAGCGGCGCCGCGCACAGTGACCGCTGCTTCTTTCACGCCTTCTATGCTGCGGATTGCCGTTTCAATTTCTCCTAATTCTATTCTGTAGCCCCTTACTTTCACTTGATCATCAAAGCGTCCCAAATATTCAATTGTTCCATCCGGCAAAAAGCGCGCTGCATCCCCTGTTCTGTACAGCCGTTCACCTTCATGAAACGGATGGGCGGTAAAGGCTTGAGCCGTCAGCTCCTTCTGATGAAAATACCCTTTGGCCAGCCCTTTTCCTGCAATACACAGCTCACCGGCAGCACCGATCGGCTGAAGCTTTTCACCGTGCATGATATAGACGGAAGTGTTGGCGATCGGACGCCCAATTGTAATCCGGCTGCTTTTTTGAAGATGGCGAAGGATCGTTGTTGCTACACTGTTTTCCGTCGGGCCATATTCGTTGATCAGCTCGGCATCAGGGCAAATTTTACGGCTCGCTTCAAGTAAATCAGGGGTTACGGCCTCTCCGGCAAAAGTCACTGCCCGAATCGTCTTCGCATCATCTTTAGTCAGCGTGTCCAGCAGTACGCGGTACAAGGAAGGAACGATGAGAAGGTGGCTTACCCCGTGACGGGCGATTTTCTGTTTGAGCGATAGCACGTCCTTTGCGTCATCATCATCGGTCAGCAGCACACAGGCACCTGACAATAGCGGTGTGAAAAGACTCGTTAACGAGCCGTCAAACACATATGAAAAGAGATGAAGCGCCATGTCGTTGCCGGACATGCCGTATTCTTCACGTCTCCATTGCAACGTATTGGCGATGGCTTTGTGTTCTGCAAGCACTCCTTTCGGCCGGCCCGTGGTGCCGGAGGTATAGATGATGTAAGCCCAGTTTGCACTGTCAGACACCGGCCCAAGCGGAGCTGTTTGCTGAGATGCCGTTTCTTCAATTGTGACAATGCTTCCCTTAAAATCTGACGGAATAAGAGGAAGAAGTTCTTTTTCAGTAACGAGCAGTGAAGCTTGGCTGTCACGAATCAGAAAAGAAATCCTTTCAGGCGGATATTCCGGATCAAGCGGTATATAGGCGCTTCCGGCCTTCCAGATTCCGAGAAGTGCAGCCGCCGTTTCCTTAGACCGGCGCATCATAACAGCAGCAGCCTGATTTGGGCGGGCGCCTATTTCTGCTAATGCGCGTGCGATTTGGTTCGCCCTTTCATCCAATTCCCTGTAGCTCCAGCTCGTTCCGTTAAATCTCAATGCCTCATTCTCAGGCGTTTTTGCCGCCTGCTCTTCAAACAGCTCATGAACTGTTTTCTCCGGGTATTGCCGCTTCGTGCCGTTGAAGGAATGAATCATTTTTTCCTCCTCACGCGGCACCAGGATGATGCTGGACAAAAGTCTGTCGGGATCAGACAGCACGGATGAAATGACTTCATTTATGTGTCCTTTGATCCGAATCATGTCTTCCTGATCGTAAATTTCAGCATTGTAGCTGAATTTTACATAAAACTCTTCTCCGGGCACGATGACCACATTCAGGTCATAATTGGTTTCCTCCGCCATAGAAAAGCCCTCAAGATGAAGAGCGTTTCTTTCTGTCTCCTGCCAGCCGTTTACAGCATCCTGCATGTGAACCGGATAATTTTCAAAGACGAGAATGTGGTTCAATAAGCCTTTTTGTAAGCCGCTCTCGTTTTGAATGTCGTAAAGCGGATAATAACTGTGCTCTTCAGAGGCGAGTGACTCTTTTTGCACTTGCTTCACAAGTGAAGAAAAAGACATATTCTCTGAAGCACGAACCCTCACAGGCACCGTGTTAATAAACAGTCCGGCCATTTCTTCAATGCCGTCAATCGCTGACGGTCTTCCGGAAACGACAGAACCGAATACCGCATCATCGGTGTTGTTGTAACGGTGGAGAAGAAGCCCCCAGATGCTCATAAATAAGGTGTTCAGCGTCACTCCGGACTGCCGTGCTAAGTCAGTCAGCCTTTGAACGGTTTCAGGCTCGATCGAAAATTGAAAATGCTCCGATGTATAGCGGTTTTCCGCTGCTGTGTTTTTCGCAGGCGGGACAGAAGCAGTCTCTCCGTAACCGCTCAAATAACGCGACCAGAAAGCTGACGTCTCCTCTTTGTTCTGCCGGCGAAGCCAAGTGATGTAGGTGCTGTAAGGCGCCGGACTGCCAAGAGAGACAGGCCGGCTGTTTCTTATTGCATAATACATGCGAAAGAAGTCTTTCAGCACGATGCCCAAACTCCAGCCGTCCATCATGATATGATGGTGAGTCCAGACGCATGTATGGCGGTTTTCTCCCGTATGGAAAAGAGTAAGGCGCATTAAGGGGCCTTTTTGCAAATCAAACCCCTTACGCCGATCTGTTTCCTTATGGCTGTTGATGATCGCTTGCTGCTGTTTCTCTGTTTTAGCAGAAATGTCTTCCGTCTGAACGGTGACATTCCGTTGTGAAAGAACAACTTGCTGCGGTCCGTCGAGATCAGGCACCTCTTTTATGAAAATCGTCCTGAAAATATCGTAGCGGCTGACAAGCATATCCAAGCTTTTTTGAAACGAATCAATACATAAATCCCCGCGAATAGTAAATGAAATCTGCTCAACATAAGCATTTGAGCCGGAATGAAGCAATGAATGAAACAGCATTCCTTCCTGCATATATGATAAAGGGTAGATATCTTGAATTTCTGTCGCTTGTGTCACGAATGCCACACACCTTTTTGTGAAATTAAAGTCCTTTTACGAGATCTGCAATGCTTGATAGTGCCTGAGAGGTCAATTCCTTATTGCTGAAATCACTCAATGTTTTTTCCCGTTCTTTCTTGCCGGAACAGTGTGTAATGATGTCTTTGAGATGGTTTTGGAAGCTGTTCATAAATGATTCAATGGCACGTTCTGCAAATACGCCGGTATAAACGGCTTTCACCTCTAGCCGGCCGTTAATCACCATGGCATTGATGTCCAAGTCAAATTCCCGCACCCGTTCGTCTGCTATGTCATGCTGCGGCTGATACGGCGACATCTTCAATGTTCCTTCAAGACCGTCAAAGGTTCCGAAATAATTAAAGCTCACTTCAGGTTCTCGATGGTGAATATTTCGGGAATATCTTAACAGTCCGTATCCGGTCCCCTGATGAGGCACCCGTCTCATCATATCTTTTACCGCTTTAATGCGGTAAGCGGTTTTTTCACTTGAATCACCCGGGACCCTCATATCCAAAAGCACCGGATAAATTGACGTGAACCAGCCGGCTGTTCTTGAAATATCGATATCAGGAATATGTCCTTCCCGCCCGTGCCCTTCTGTGCTGATAACGGACTTCTCGCAGCCCGTCCAGTCAGTCAGCGCCATTCCAAGCGCGGTTAAAAGCAGTTCATTAACGTCTGTGCCGTAAGCCTGCTGTGTTTCAAGCAGAAGCTGATTTGTAAGCTCACCGCTTAATACGTAAGATACAGTGCGCGCCTTTTTTTGCATTCTTTCAGAAACGTCAGCATGCACTTTTGGCAGCGTCGCTGTTTCAAAAGATATAACCTTTTCCCAATAAGCAGCTTCTGCTAGCAGCTCCCTGCTTCTCGAAATCTTGGAAAGACCGGCGGCATAGGTTAAGTAAGAATCACTTTTAAGCGGTAATTCAATTTTTTTATGCTCTAAAGCCTGCTGATAGGCTGTTTGCAAATCTTCAAGCAGAATTCTCCACGAGACGCCATCTACGATAAGATGATGGACGGTGATGAGCAGATGGTCGGCTTCCTTGAGCTTAAAAAGCCCGATATGAAACAGCGGCCCTTGGTCTAAACGCATAGCTTTTTGAATTTCTTTTTCCTCAGCCGCTATTCGGTTCTCAGGCTGAGCTTCACCGGTAAGATCTATGATCCGCATGGTAAACGCTTCTTCATTTTCTTGGGCAATGCCGCGATTATATTGATGGACATGTCCGTTCTTATCTTCAGCAAACACCATCCGCAGCGCGTCATGATGTTCTGTTAAAGAGCGAGCCGCTTGACACAGGGCATCAACATAAAATCTCTCTTCACTGCACAGCATGACTGATTGATTGTAATGAAGGTCAAAAGCACCGGGTTCTTCAAAAAACCTCTGCTGCACCGGCGTAAGCGGAGCCTGTCCTTCTGCCGGCCCCTGATCAGCGGCTGACACAGCCGGTGTAAGATGCCGCGCGAGCTCTTCGATGGTTGGGAACTGAAACAAATCACGAATCGACATGCTCCAGCCTTCTCCGGCAAGGCGTGCTGACACTTGGAGCGCTTTAATTGAATCTCCTCCAAGTTCAAAGAAAGAGTGACGTATACCCGCTTTTGGAATATGGAGCACATCCTCCCAAATTCGGCATAACATCGCTTGTTTATCATTGATCGGTGCGATAAATGACTGTGATATGTTTATCTGTCCTGCCGGCAGCGCCTCTTTATCAAGCTTGCCATTAAGTGTCAGCGGCATGCTGTCTAAGCCGATAAAGTATGCCGGCATCATATAAGCAGGGAGCTCCTGCATTAAGGACTGACGAAGCGCTGAGGTATCGGCTTCTTTAGGAACGATGTATGCCGCTAAACAGGCTTGTCCTTCCGCATCTTTTTGAACGGTTACGGCAGCCTCTTTTACTTCGCTGTTTTGAAGGAGCACACTTTCAATTTCTCCCGTCTCAATTCTGTACCCTCTGATTTTCACCTGCTTATCGATACGGCCTTGAAAACGAAGAGTGCCATCCGGAAGCCAGCAGGCCTGATCTCCGGTTTGATACAGCGTTTGTCCTTTTTGAAACGGATCGCTGAATGTGGATTCTGTCAGATCAGGCTTTCCCCAATATCCTTTGGCGACGCCTTCTCCGCCGATATAAAGTTCACCCGGCACGCCGATGGGCTGAACTTGCTTGTCTTTGTTCAGCACATACATTTGTACATTCGGGAGCGGAATCCCGATCGGTACATCATCTACCCGCGGCTCTCCGCTCATTCTGACTTCATAATAAGCGGAATCAATCGTTGCCTCTGTTACGCCATAGCTGTTGATGATACGCATTTCCTCTCCGAAGCGTTTATGGAGTGTGTAGAAATCCTGTACCTTGATCATGTCTGAACCTAACACCAGAAGCTTCAGATCCGGCAATGGCAGTTTCCGGCGATATACATATTCCATAAAGGGAACAATGAGTGCCGGTGTCGACTCCATGAATGTGATGTGCTGCTCGTTGATAAGCCGGCAAAGCTGTTCAGGCTCGATCCGGACGTCATCCGGACAAATCACAAGCGTGCCGCTACTAAGCAAAGCCCGCGCAAGGTCTCCTGAAAAGACATCGAATGAGAAACTCGCCATTTGCAGCACTCTGACCGGCATATGCTCCAGCTCATAAATGCTGCGCCAAGCAAGGGCCGCATGAGTGAAATTGCGATTTCTTACTTCGACTCCTTTTGGCGTTCCCGTTGTTCCCGAAGTATAAATGATATATGCGCTATCTTCCGGTGACGCTGCCGGATCAAGATTCTCCGTACAGAAATCATATTGATTTTCATCCTCAAGCTGAATGTGGAAAACGTTGTTTTCCGCCAGCCGTGCAGCAAGTTCTTGATATTCCGCCTGCACGAAAAGCACAGATGCCCCGCTATCTTTTAATAAGTACCGGATCCGTTCCTCCGGATAATGGGAATCAACAGGAATATATGCGCCCCCGGCTTTCATGACGGCAAGAACGCTTACGATCGCTTCAATCGAACGATTTGCTAAAACCGCTGCTCTTTTTCCAGGGCCGAATCCGTTTTTTTGCAGCGTTCGCGCAAGCTGATTCGCTCGTTCATTCAGCTGAGAATAACTGATCTGTTTTGTCCCTTCAATGACGGCAGGGTGCTGAGGTGTTTCCTCTGCTTTTTCCTCAAATAACTGATGAAATAGTTTGTGTCTCTCCGGGAAAACGATTTGTGTATCGTTGAAATCGATCAGCATTTTACGTTTTTCCTCATCGTTCAGTATTGCAGCTCTTGAAAGTTTCGTTTCCGGCTCGATGGCAATATGGCGCAAGAGCTCCATCAAATGCCCCATCCAGCGCTCGATCGTCTCTTTCAAGAAAAGTTCAGTGCTGAATTCCATTTCAAAATCGATTTCTCCCTTGGATTCAAGCGCTGATAAAGTAAGGTCGAAGCCGGACACTTCATGTGCAAGAGCATTGGAACGGGTCACTTGAAGACCTGCCAGCCGCATATCCTGTTTCTCCATATTTTGAAGAATAAACATCGCGTCAAACAGAGGATTGCGGCTCATATCCCGCTGCACACCAAGCTGCTCAACAAGCTCCTCAAACGGATAATCCTGGTGCTCGAAAGCGTCAAGCGCCGTTTTGCGCACTTCCTCTAAGTAGTCTGTAAACCGTTTGCCGCCTTTTGGCTGAGTTCTGATGGCGAGCGTGTTGACGAACATGCCGAGAACCGGTTCAAGGTCTTTATGCGGACGGCCGGCAATCGGCGAGCCGACGATGATGTCTT
>NZ_JAHXDO010000023.1:0-9646 GCF_019891195.1 Bacillus sp. YC2
CGCCGATTGCCGGCCGTCCGCATAAAGACCTTGAACCTGTACTCGGCATGTTCGTTAACACGCTCGCCATCAGGACTGAACCAAAAGATGACAAACGGTTTGCAGATTATTTAGCTGAGGTTCGGCAAACAGCGCTTGATGCGTATGAGAATCAGGATTACCCGTTTGAAGAACTCGTTGAACAGCTCGGCGTCGTTCGCGATACAAGCCGCAATCCTCTGTTTGACGTTATGTTTGCTCTCCAAAATATGGAGCGTGAATCTCTTTTTCTGAATGATTTGCACTTGGCCCAAGCTCCGGATATCGGTCATAAAGCTTCAAAGTTTGATGCAACGCTTTACGCATCAGAGGAATCTGAGGGCACAATCGGTCTTGATTTTGAATTTAACACCGATATCTATCAAAAACAGACGGTCATAAAATGGCTTTCCTATTTTACTCACATTCTTAAACATGTTATTGACAATCAGAACATACAGCTCGGTGACATAGATGTGCTGGATGATGACGAAACAAGACGCATTCTCAATGAATTTAATCAGACAAAAAGAGACTACCCGAGAAACGAAACAATCAGCCATCTATTTGAACAGCAAGCGGCAAAAACACCCGACGCGCAGGCGATCGTATGCGGCGGACAAACATTGACATACCATGAACTGAACGAGCGGGCCAACAGAATAGCAGCCGCGCTTCGAACGAACGGTGTCGGTCCGGAAAGTGTCGTCGCTTTATTAACAGGCCGCACCCCTGAGCTTGCCGCCGGAATTCTCGGGATTTTAAAAGCTGGCGGAGCCTATTTGCCTATCGCAGATGACTTGCCGCCGGAACGAATAGAATGGATACTCGGAGACAGCAAGGCTGATATTCTCCTTCAGTCTGACAAACTGGAGTACCCTGTTTCAGGAAAACGTTTATTCATAGAAGACATACAAATGCAGGCCGGAATAAGCACAAATAATCCTGAACAGCTCGGCGGCCCGGATTCACTCGCCTATATGATTTATACGTCCGGATCAACCGGTACACCAAAAGGCGTAATGGTTGAACAGCGCAGCGTGATCCGACTCGTGAAAAATAGCAATTATATTGATTTTACGCCGAAAGACAGACTTCTGTTTACTTCATCGTTAGGATTTGACGTTACTGTATTTGAAATATTCGGTCCGCTTTTGAACGGCGCTTCTGTATATTTGAGTGACAAAGAAACATACCTTGAACCTTACGAACTGGAAACATATATACAGCAAAACGGAATCACAACACTGTGGCTGACATCGTCTCTGTTTAACCATTTATCAGAGCAAAATGATCAAGTGTTTTCCGGATTATCCCAACTGATTATCGGCGGAGAAGCACTGTCGCCAAGCCATGTGAACCGGGTTCGGAACGCACTTCCGCACCTTTCAGTATGGAATGGATACGGACCGACTGAAAACACAACGTTCTCAACGTGCTTTCTGATTGAAAGCACATATGACCATTCAATCCCGATCGGCCGGCCTGTCGGAAATTCAACCGCGTATATTGTAAACAGCAGGGGAACACTTCAGCCGATCGGCGTAAAAGGGGAACTATGCACGGGCGGAGACGGAGTGGCCAGAGGCTATTTCGGCCGGCCTGAACTGACAAAAGAAAAATTTGTCCCGAATCCATACGCACCGGGAGAAAGAATGTACCGCACCGGGGATTTAGCCCGCTGGCTGCCGGACGGGACGATTGAGTACATCGGGCGGATGGATGATCAGGTAAAAATCCGGGGATATCGGGTCGAGCTTGGAGAAATTGAAGCAGCGCTGCGGCAAATTGACGGCGTAAAAGAAGCGGCTGTGATAGACAGAACCGGGCCGTCCGGCAATAAAGAGCTTATCGCATACATGAGCCTGCAGGCTGACATGAACACTGAGAAGGTTCGTTCTCACCTTTCTCACCGCCTGCCGAATTATATGGTCCCGGCATATATGATGGAGCTGGAGGCATTGCCGCTTTCGCAAAACGGGAAACTTGACCGGAAGGCCCTGCCCGAACCGGAGCTCTCTCTTCATACGACATACAGAGCGCCCCGGAATGAGCTGGAGGAACAGCTTACAGTCATTTGGCAGGGAGTTCTCGGCGTCAAGCAAGCCGGCATTGAAGATTCATTTTTTGAATTGGGCGGCGATTCGATCAAAGCCCTGCAAGTATCTGCCCGCCTCGGCCGCTATGGATGGAAAATGACGGCAAGCGACTTATTCCGCCACCCGACCATTAAGGAAGTTGCGCCTCTTATCCGCAAGACGGAAAGAGTAATAGATCAGCGGGCGGTCGAAGGAGAGATCCCTTGGACACCCGTACAGCAATGGTTTTTATCGCAGCATATGAAGGAGCGCGATCATTTCAATCAATCTGTCATGCTGTTCAGCTCTGAAGCATTACAGGAACAGCCGCTGCGGACAGCCTTACAGCAGCTCGCCATTCATCATGATGCGCTACGGATCACGATTTGCACAGAAAACGGAAAGCTGAAGCAAATCAATCAGGGCGTTCAAAAAGATGAACTGTACAGCTTGGACACATGTGATATTTCTGAAACCGATGAGTGGGAAACGGTAATAGAAAAAGAGGTGGCTGCGCTTCAAAAGCGTATGGATTTGGAAAAAGGTCCGTTATTAAAAGCCGGCTGGTTCAAAACATCGTCAGGAGACTACTTGTTCTTGACCATTCATCACTTGGCCGTAGACGGAGTGTCATGGCGCATTTTGCTGGAGGACTTATCCGCCGCTTACGGGCAAGCCGTAATAGGACAGCCTGTCCAGCTTCCGCCAAAGACCGATTCCTACAAAGAATACGCCTTGAGGCTTACGGAATACGCACAAAGCAGCAAGCTGATGAGCGAGGAGGAATATTGGCGTTCAGCCGAAGAAGAGAAGGCTGCCCTGCTGCCTAATGAAAAACCGCAGCAGCAAGCTGAAGCAGACAGCATTCGGCAAACGGTAAGCTTCTCGCTTTCAAAAGAAGATACAGCCGTTTTACTCCAGCAGGTGAACCGCGCCTACAATACCGATACACAGGATATTCTGCTGACTGCGGCAGCCTTGGCTTTACGGGATTGGACAGGAGACGGGAAACTGCGCATTGCGATGGAAGGGCACGGGAGAGAGCACATTCTTCCGGAGCTGGATATCAGCCGTACAGTCGGCTGGTTTACTTCAATGTACCCGGTGCTCATTGATCTGAAAACAGCCGGGTCCGAACTGGGATCAGCTGTAAAAACGGTCAAAGATACACTTGGCAGAATACCGGATAAAGGAATAGGCTACGGCATTTTGAAATATATAACAGATCCCGATCGCAAAACCATTCAGTTTGGCAAAGCCCCGGAAATCGGCTTTAACTATTTAGGCCAATTCAATGATACAGAACAACAAGACACATTCGGCTTATCAAGCCTTGCGAGCGGAAAGGACATCACACCTACATGGCAGCGCGAACAGCTGGTGGAAATGAGCGCAATGGCTGCGAAAAACCAGCTCCATTTCAATCTGAGCTATCCGCCGAGCCGCTTCCGCAAAGAGACAATGGAACAGCTTTTGCATACGCTGAATCAATATTTGCACGATATTATGAAACACTGCACCGGCAAACAGGAAACAGAAAAAACGGTTAGTGATTTCAGCAGCAAAACATTAACAACTGAGGATTTGGACAGCATAGCGAGTTTTGTCGAGGAATTGTAGAAAAAGGCGACAGGGAGATCATAACATGACAAAAAAGAATGCAATTCAGGATATTTACCCGCTGTCTTACATGCAGGAAGGAATGCTTTTTCATTCCCTCCTGCAAAAGGATTCGCAGGCATACGCCGAGCAGGCTTCCTTTTCAATAACAGGAGAGGTTGACACCCGCGTGTTTGAGGAGAGCGTTAATGTTCTTTTTGCCAGGCATGATATTTTCAGGACGATATTTATCAGCCAAAACGTGTCTGTACCGCAGCAGGTAGTATTAAAAGAACGGACTGTCAGCATAAGTGAGGAAAATCTCACTCATCTAGACGGAGCTGATCAGATCAAATATATCGAGGATGTCAAAAAAAGAGACCGGGCAAAAGGATTTCATCTGCAAAAAGACATGCTGATGCGGGTAACTCTTCTTCAAACCGGAGAACGAGAATATACGTGCATTTGGAGCTTTCATCACATCATCATGGACGGCTGGTGCCTTGGAATCGTGCTGAAGGAGTTTTTCCAGATCTACGCTTCACGTCTCCGCAAAACGGCTTTAACGCTTGAGCCGGCCGTGCCGTACGGAACCTATATCAAATGGCTGATGGAGCAGGACAAAGAAAAGGCTGCCGGGTACTGGGCGCGTTATCTTGAAGGGTTTGAGCAGCAGACCGTACTGCCGAAACAGAAAAAAGCCGGTCAAAGCCGTCAAGAGGAAGTGACTTTCTCCTTTTCTGAAAACGATACGGTCAAACTGAAAGAGTTGGCCGTCAAAGAAGAGGTTACGCTGAGCACCATTTTCCACACACTGTGGGGCATTTTGCTGCAAGCGTATAATCAGACGGAAGATGCGGTCTTCGGTTCGGTCATCTCCGGAAGACCGTCTGAAATCGAAGGCATCGAGCGGATGATCGGACTGTTTATCAATACGGTGCCGGTGCGGATCAGCGGAACGGACGTCCCGTTCCGCAAACTCATTAAGCAAGTGCAAAAAGACGCTCTTGAAGGACAGGCCTGCAGCTATCATCCGCTCTATGATATACAGGCGAATTCTTCCGTCAAACAAGGCTTAATCGATCATATTCTTGTCTTTGAAAATTACCCCGTTGAACAGGAAATTGATGTACTGAACAGCAGAGGGGACACGAAGGATCTTTTTCACATTCATGATTTCAGCATGGAGGACGAAACCAATTACAGCTTTTATCTCATGGTCGCGCCAGGTGACGAAGTCCATTTGAAAATGAGATACGACTCAAGCGTATATGACCGTTTCTTTATCGAGAATATAAAAGGCCATTTGACACACATCGTCTCGCAGGTCTTGGAAAACCCGGCGATCACCCCGAGCAGTCTGACAATCATTACTCAGCAGGAAAAAGAACAGCTGATTGCTCCGCTTTCTGAGGGAACAGAGCGGCCTGAATATGAAACGATTCATGCCATGTTCGAGCGCCAAGCGGCACAAACGCCGCAGGAAATCGCAATTCAATACGAGGGTGCGGTGATGTCTTACAAAGAGCTGAACGAAACGGCCAACAAGCTGGCGCGGATTCTCCGAAAACGGGGTGTGAAGCATCAAGAGCCGGTTGCTGTGATCGCCGGGCGTTCACCATCATTAGCAGCGGCCGTCCTCGGTATTTTAAAATCGGGCGGGGCTTTTGTTCCGATTGATCCGAGCCATCCTGCCGAACGAATCCGCTACATCATGGAAAACAGCGGGTGCGCTCATGTTGTAACAGAGAAAGCCCAGTCAGTCCCAGAGGCAACAACGCAACTTGTCACATTCATAGAAGAAGCTGAGACTGAACCGGACGGAAGCAATGTGCAGACGATAAACACGGCGGAGGACTTGCTTTACGTCATTTATACATCAGGAACGACGGGGAAACCGAAGGGTGTGCTGCTTGAACATAGAAATATGGCCAATTTGCTGCATGACCAATTTACACACTCAGACATTGATTTCAAAACAAATGTGCTTCAATACGCATCTCCGGCGTTTGACGTCTGTTATCAAGAGCTGTTTACAGCCCTGCTCAGCGGCGGCACGCTTCACATCGTGCCTGAATCGATCAAGCGGGATGCGGCTCAGCTGTTTTCATTTATTGATAAACACCAGACGGATGTTGTATTTTTCCCGACCGCTTTTGTCAAAATGCTTTTTAACGAAGAGAGCTATGCACATTCATTTCCGCGCTGTGTGAAGCATGTGATTACAGCAGGAGAGCAATTGACCGTCTCCCGTTTATTTCAACAAGTGCTCCGCACACACGGCATGCATTTGCACAATCATTATGGTCCGTCAGAAACTCATGTCGTATCGGCGTACACCATTCGTCCGGGAGATGATATTCCCGAGTATCCTCCGATCGGCAAACCGATATGCCATAACAATATGTACATCATCAGCAAGAACAAACAGCTTCAGCCCTTGGGCGTGGCGGGAGAACTGTATATTTCCGGAGCAAACACCGGAAGAGGCTATGCGAACAACCCGTCTTTAACGGGAGAGAAATTTTTGCCCGATCCATTCAGAAAGGGAGCGGTCATGTACCGCACCGGAGATTTGGCAAGGCTGCGTGCGGACGGACAAATTGAATACATCGGCCGCATTGACGATCAGGCGAAAATCAGAGGCTACCGGATCGAACCGAAGGAAATTGAGGTGATATTGGCCAATCACCCGGCGGTGAAAGAAGCAGCCGTCCTAATTCAAAAAAACGCTGCGGGTGAAAATGAATTGTGCGCGTACTGCAGCGTATCAAAAGCGACTGATCCTTCAGCATTACGGACAGATCTGGCCAAAGACCTTCCTGATTATATGATTCCCGTAAAATGGGCTTTTGTTGAATCAATTCCGCTTACTGTAAACGGAAAAGTCGATAAACGGGCTCTTCCGGAGCCAACGGCGTATGCGGCAAGCCGTCAATACACCGCGCCCCGCAACGTAATAGAGCTGAAGCTTACCGAGCTTTGGGAAGAGGTGCTCAAAAACGGTCCTGTCGGCATTCACGATCACTTTTTCGAACTTGGAGGCCATTCATTAAAGGCAACGTCACTTGTTTCCAGAATTGCTAAAGAGTGTCACGTGCAGGTCCCGCTGAGTGACGTATTTGCCCATCCGACCGTGGCGGAACTCGCAAAGGTTATCAGTGAAACAGAGGAAAATCCGTTCGCGTCGATTGAGCAGGCGGAAACGAAAGAAACATATCCTGTGTCCTCCGCCCAAAAGCGTATGTACGTGCTTCACCAGCTTGATAACGGCGGTGTCAGCTATAATATTCCGGCAGTATTGGAGCTGACGGGAAAATTAGATAGAAACCGAATGGAAGCGATGTTCAAGGAACTGATCCGCAGGCATGAGCCGCTTAGGACGTCCTTCGAGACTGGAGAAGACAGCGAGCCGGTGCAAAGAATCCATGAAGAAGCGCCGTTTATGTTTACGGAAGAGCGTTCAGCTGCATCATTTATCCGTCCGTTTGATCTTGGCAAGGCGCCTCTTTTCAGGGCTGGTTTCGTTCCAGTCGAAAAAGAGCGGCATCTGCTTTTAGTGGACATGCACCATATTATTTCTGACGGTGTGTCAGTCAATCTGCTGATGCGGGAATTCAGCGAGCTGTATGCCGATCGGCTTCTGCCGCCATTACGCATTCAATACAAAGACTACGCGGTGTGGCAGCAGTCATTTAAGGCCAGTGACATATACAGCAGGCAGGAATCATATTGGCTGAACCAGCAGGCAGGAGAACTCCCTGTGCTCGAATTGCCGGCAGACAAACCGCGTCCTGCTGTGCGAAGCTTTGCCGGGGACCGGGTGTCATTTGTGATCAATTCAAAGGACACCGCACAATTGAAGCAGCTGGCAAAAGAAAACAAATGCACGCTGTACATGACGCTTCTTGGCGTATACACAGCTCTTTTATCCCGTTTAAGCGGGCAGGAGGACATGATTGTCGGTTCTCCGATTGCAGGAAGGCCGCATGCCGATCTTGATGGTGTACTCGGCATGTTTGTCAATACGCTGGCTATGAGGACACGTCCGGCAGGCGGCAAGACTTTCAAGGAATATATAAATGACATTCGTCAAACAGCCCTGGAAGCTTATGAACATCAAGATTACCCATTAGAGGAGCTGGTCGATAAGCTTGGTGTGCAGCGGGAAATGAGCCGAAACCCGCTTTTTGACACAACATTTGCGCTTCAAAATATGGAGCGGCAAGAGCTGCGTGCCGCAGGTCTTGAGCTTAAGCCGGCAGACGTCAGCCTGCCGATCTCTAAATTTGACATTTCACTGTACGTCATGGAAAACGGCGGAGTACTGTACTGCCAGTTTGAATACAGCACCGATTTGTTTGAGCGGGAGACGATTCAAAAATGGGCAGGCTTCTTCACGACGCTCGCCAAAAACGCGGCGGTCAATCCCGGCTTGGAATTAGACGACATTTCAGTTCTTTCAAAAGAGGAAGAAATCGCATTGCTTCAAAACTTCAGTCCGTTGAAGAAAATAGATGTTCCGCTTCATCAGCCTCTTCATTATTTGCTGGAACAGCAGGCGGCAAAGACGCCGGATCGTACGGCTGTTTTGACTGACGCGGTTTCTATTACTTATAAAGAGCTGAATGAAAGGGCCAATGAACTTGCGTGGCAGCTGATCGGACGGGGCATCCAGCAGGAAGATGTAATTGCCATTATGGGCAGACGCTCGCCTGAGATGCTGATCGGCATTTATGCGATATTAAAAGCAGGCGGGGCATATTTGCCGATTGACCCGGATTATCCCGAAGAACGAATCCGCTTTTTAATCAAAGACAGCGGTGTAAAACTTCTGCTTGCGGAATCAGGCCTCGCAGATGCGGTCCTTTTTGAGGGAGCCATATTATCTCTTGGCAGCAGTCTTACAGGAGGACGCAGAGAATCTGCAACAAATCCGAATATACCGGTAAAGCCTGATTCTTTAGCTTATATCATCTATACATCCGGATCGACGGGACTGCCAAAAGGCGTACAGGTTGAACACAGGTCCGCCGTGAACTTTTTATACTCCTTACAGACACGATATACATTAAGCGATACCGATATTATTTTGCATAAAACGTCTTATTCTTTTGATGCTTCTATTTGGGAGCTGTTTTGGTGGCCGATTGCAGGAGCTTCTGTCTATTTGCTTCCTCAAGGAGGCGAGAAAGACCCTGAAATCATACTGAACGCATTGGAGGAAAAGAACGTAACAGCAGCGCATTTTGTTCCTTCTATGCTTCATGCTTTCTTGGAATATATCAATCACAGAAAAAAACCGGTCAACAGCACCAGCTTAAAAAGAGTCTTTGCCGGCGGTGAGCAATTGGGGGCACACCTTGTCTCGCGTTTTTATGAACTGCTTCCGGGAGTGGAATTAACAAATTCCTACGGACCGACTGAAGCAACAGTAGAAGCGGCATACTTTGATTTACCTCAAGGAACTGACTTTCACCATGTTCCGATCGGCATTCCCGGGCACAATATGCGGCTGTATATTTTAAATCATAAGAAACGGCTGCTGCCGTCAGGCTGTATAGGAGAGCTGTATATCGCAGGAACCGGCGTGGCGAGAGGCTACCTGAACCGGCCTGAGCTGACCGAAGAACGGTTTCTTGATGATCCCTTTTATCCAGGGGAGCGGATGTATAAAACAGGTGACATAGCCCGCTGGCTTCCGGAGGGGCTTGTTGAATGGCTCGGCCGTTCAGACGGGCAGGTCAAGGTCCGCGGCTACCGGATTGAACCGGGAGAAATCGAGGCCGTGATTCGGCAGATTGACGGTGTGCGGGAAGCGGCGGTCACGGCCCGGACAGACAACGGGGACACCGAACTTTTCGCATACATTGAAGGGCGGGGTACACAGGACGTGCGGACAGAGCTCGCGAAACGGCTCCCGGCCTACATGATTCCGTCTCAGTTCATCG
>NZ_JAHXDO010000024.1:0-9045 GCF_019891195.1 Bacillus sp. YC2
CGATGAACTGAGACGGAATCATGTAGGCCGGGAGCCGTTTCGCGAGCTCTGTCCGTACATCCTGCATGCCCCGCCCTTCAATGTATGCGAAAAGTTCGGTGTCTCCGTTGTCTGTCCGGGCCGTGACCGCCGCTTCCCGCACATTGTCAATCTGCCGAATCACGGCCTCGATTTCTCCCGGTTCAATCCGGTAGCCGCGAACCTTGACCTGCCCGTCTGAACGGCCGAGCCATTCAACAAGCCCCTCAGGAAGCCAGCGGGCTATGTCACCTGTTTTATACATCCGTTCCCCTGGGTAAAACGGATCCGCGAGAAACCGTTCTTCGGTCAGCTCAGACCGGTTCAGATAGCCTCTCGCCACGCCGGTTCCTGCGATATACAGCTCTCCGGCCACGCCCGCCGGCTGGACGGCCCCTTCACCATCTAAAATATAAAGGCGCGCGCCCGGGACGGGTCTCCCGATCGGAAGCCGCGTCCGTCCGCTGTCCGTTTTCGGGTCATACACGTAAAATGCCGCATCCACCGTTGCTTCTGTTGGCCCGTAGCCGTGAATAAGCGCTGTCTCCGGGAGAAGCTCGGCGAATCGGGCAGCCGTAAGGGGAGCCAGGGCTTCCCCTCCGGCAAAGACACGCTTGAGCGTTTTGGAGAGACGTCTCCTTTTCTCCTCTGTCTCCGTCTCCAGCACGTCTAAAAAGCTGTTGACCATGGCCGGAATAAAATGCGCCGTCGTCACGCATTCGGCCGCGAAGGATTCCGTCATGAAGGCAGGGTCTTTCTCCGCGCCGGAAGGAAGGAGATACACCGATGCGCCTGACAGCGTCCACCAGAATAATTGCCAGATGGAGGCGTCAAAGGAAAAGGATGATTTCAGGACAATGATGTCTTCTTCGGTTAACGGAAACTGCCGCTCCATCCCGGATAAAAAGGCCACGGCCTGGCGATGCTCGACCGCAACCCCCTTCGGTGTTCCGGTGGAACCGGACGTATAAATGATATAAGCGAGCGAATCGGCATCTGCCACATCAGAGACAGCCTCTGTCTCCGACGTGTCCTCCGCAAGAGACGAAAGACTGACCTCAAGCGTCTCCCCGGAAAAGTCCGGCACGGACAATCCGGGCTGCGCGAGCAGAAGAGCGGCACCGCTGTCAGCCAGCATGTAGCTCAGCCGCTCTTCAGGATAATCCGGGTCAAGCGGCACATAAGCGCCTCCGGCTTTTAACACAGCGAGCACCGAAATCACCATTTCCGGCGAACGCTCAGCGAGCACGCCGATGATGCTTTCTTTGGCAGCGCCTTTTTTCCGCAGCTGTGCCGCGAGCCTGTCTGAATACTGATCAAGCTCGGCATACGTCAGCACACCGCCCGAAAAGCGGAGCGCGGGAAGATGCGGCGACAGAGCGGCACGGCGGGTGAACAGTGTATGAAGCGTCGGAGCCGGCGGTTCATACGCCTCTGTTTTGTTAAACTCACACAAAACCCTATTCTTTTCTTCCGTATCAGCCATATCAATGTTTTGAATCAGCTGGTTCGGATCCTCAATGGCTTTTTCAACAATGGTAAGCAAATGAGATTGAATCCGTTTGATGGCGTTTTCGGTAAACAAAGCGGACTGATAATCGAAATTCAGCTGAATCATCCCTGTGTCTATCCGTTCCTTAATCAAAACGGAAAGCTCGTTTGCGGTATGGCCGCTGAAATACATAGCCGTTTCATAATCGAAGCCGTCCGCTTGATGCCATTGAAGCGGCTGATATTGCATAGAAATGCCGATTAAATTTTGCAGGTTATTGTGTGTCTGTCTTAATTCATTAACTAACAGATTGTAAGGGTATTTCTGGTGGCGCATGACAGACAGCTGCTCTTTTCCCACACCGCGGACAAAGGAAATAAATTCAGTTTTAGGATCTGTCGTCATTCTGATCGGCAATGTGCTGACAAACATGCCGAGCATGTCCTTTTCCATCCGGGAGCCGCGGTTTCCGTAATAGGTCCCGATAGCAATATCCTTTTTAGCCGTCAGACGGCTGATGCATATGTATAACGAAGCCATAAACAGAGAAATAATGCTGACTTGATGGTCTTCACAAAAACGCCGGATTGATTGTTCTAAGGAGTGTGAAAGAGTAAGTGTGTTTCTGGAAGCTTCAGTGCTTTGTCGTTGATGTGAGGCTTGTTCCGCCAATGAAAAATGTTCTGGAACGGTTTGGTAAGATTGTGTCCAAAATAAACGGTCTTTTTCAAAACGGGAAGAATCTAAGTATTGTTTCTCTTTTTCCATGTAGCTGAGGTAGGAAGGTCCGTGATGTTCAGGCAAAGCTTCATTTCGAATCATCTTTTGATAGATGTCAATCAGCTGATTACCGAGCAGATTGAGCGAAATGCCATCCATGATAATATGGTGAAATTTTGCATAAAGCCAAACTTCTCTGTTTGGCATTAACAGCAGAGAAAATTGATAAAGCGGTGAATGAAAGAGTTTAAACGGGATAGAAGTCTGTGCGTCAATCCAGCTGTCCCGCTGCGTTTTATCGGTATTTGTAAAATCAATGATCTCCGGCGGAATCGGCCGGTGTTCAGCCAGATACAGCTGAGGCTCTGAACCGTCACCCTCTGTCAGCTGAAATTTGAGCGAATCATTTCGTGAAAACGAAAAATCTAAAGCGCGGCGCAATACGTCAAGATCGATTTCACCTCTGAATTTTACACAGGCTGCGAGATTGCAGATGCTCGTGCCGGGCTCAAGCAATTCCGTAAACCACACTCTCCTTTGAGCATGGGTTAAAGCGTAAGTAGTGTTTTCCAATGGAATACCTCCATTTCAATTTAAGAGGATAAGAAAGTGAAATAATTACAGTTTGTAATCGACAGCATATGACTAAATCATCCATATAAGCATTATTTTAAAACATATTTTAGAAATCACAATAAAAAATTAAATTTTTTCTAACATTTTTTAGAATATAGTATATATTTCACACTGATTTTCTCGTTTTCTATAATCTTTATACCATGTAAAACAGCATGTATGCATACTAGAAACTAGTTCTTTAAAACTAAAATAAGGAATAAAATGTATATCTAATGACCTTCTGAAAATAAAATCATAGCGTTCCTAAGAACTGATTTTACTGTTTTTTACATCTGAAGAATGTTTTTATGATAAAAGTGAAAAAACAGTGAACCTTTGAGAAAGGAAAGTGTCATAAAGAATTCGAAACTCAAGAAATTATGAAGCGAAATTATTTTGTGAAAAGATTGATTCATGATAGCGGGATAATAATTCGGCTATGCCGCTCCGAAATATAAAAAAGCCGCATCCTTTACGGACCGGCCATTTTCACTTTCGTCTTATTGATTCGCCAATAATACGGCTATTTTATCTTCAATATCTTTTCCATCATCCTCATCAAGCAGACCGTTTTGAAGAACGGAAAAAATCAATGTATCTTCGGATTTTGTTTCTGCATAGCCCGCAATGGAACTGACGCTTGTTAAGGAACCGGTTTTCGCTTTGATTTTTCCTTCCGCCGGGGTATCCTTCAGCCGATTCCGCAGCGTGCCCCCCGTCATTCTGTCGCTTGAGCCCGCCACAGGCAGCGAGTGAAGCAAAGCCGGGAACCATTTTTCTTTTTGTACCGCATATAAAAGCTCCCCGATTTGGTCTGCGGATACGCCGTCAATATGGGAGACGCCAGATCCGTCTCTCGCGATCAGCTCGTCTGGATTCAGTCCGAAAGCTGAAAGCTGGGAGGTCATCACTTCCAATCCTTTTTCCCAGCTGCCTTCCCCTTTTTTCACTTTTCCCATTTCCTTGATAAGGATTTCGGCGTGTCCGTTGTTGCTCAGTTTCATAAATGGTATCAGCAGTTTTGAAAGGGGCATGGATTTTCGGGATGTTACCTGCTGTGTGTGGTGCGGCATTTTCCCGGGTTTGACTTTTCCCTTTACGGTAATGCCTTGTTTTTTTAGCGATTGTTTCCATAAATCTAAAGCATAGTTCGTCGGTTCCCACACCGCGGCCCATTCCTTTGTTTTTCCAGCGTCGGTCGGTATCGTTCCCTTTACCGTAATCAAATTGCCGCCGTGCTCACGCTCAATCTTCAAGTCTTTTTTCTCGCCGGCCGCAACGGTTTTCACTTCATTTTTCACATGCACGGCACCCGTTTTTGGTGAAATCGTAATGCTTGGCTTTTTGCCGGGTTGTTTAGCCGGGTTGATTTCCGCAATCACGGTCCCTGCATCATAGTCCTCATTAGGGGAAGCTGTAAGGGCAGATACTTGTGCGCCATAATATTGATCTTCATCGCTCCATGGCAGGTCAGCGGAATACCGGATGTGGTCATACCATGTGTCATCACCTATTACATCTCCTTTGATGACTTTAATTCCCGCCTTTTTTACCTGCTCTGCCATTTTGTCAAAATCTGATGCCAAAAGGGTCGGATCACCTTTTCCCGCAAGATAAAGATTTCCGTGTAATTGTTTTCCTTTGACAGCGCCGTCAGTCCGCACTTCTGTTTTAAATGTGTAGTCTTCGCCGAGTACAGAAAGCGCCGCTGAAGCCGTCAACAGCTTCATAAGGGATGCAGGTCTCAGCCGCACATCTTCCTGATGACTGAACAGAACTTCTCCGGTTTTGGCGGATCGAATGCTGACACCCGCTATGGCGCCTTTTAAGGCGGGTTCTTCCTCAAGAATTTTTGTAAGCTGCTCTGTTAAAGCGCCTTTTTTTTCAACCGCTTTGGCAGAATCATCAATATAAGGAACCGCAGCAATGACAAAAAGCAGCATCACCGCGGCCCAGCGTTTCATATGTTTTTTCAATTTCATCCCGCCTCTCCCCTATTGTTCCCCGCGCTGAATAATGATATCGCATGACGCCGATGCTTCCCCGCCCGGTTTCAGAATCTGCAATCCGGTAAGCGATGACGGCAGATTGAGATTGAAGGCATCAGTGACAGATGTATAAGGCTCAAGGCTAACGAACCCCTGCTTCCCGTCCCCATTGTAGACAACCCAATGTTTGAATGCCTGGTCCGCCCGATACAAAACGGTTAATTGTTCACTCGGATGGAATATGGCAGCTTCGTTTTTTCCGCCGTTTCGCCCTGAAGAAAGGAAAACATCATCAAATTGTTTGTTTTTTAAAGACATGCCTTCCTGAAACGCTTCTTTATCCGGCACATCCAGCAAACTGCCCGTCGGTACGAAGCGATCATTTAATTCCCACTTTCGGTCCGCCGTCAAAAAAAGCCGTGAGCTGTCTTCACGAAAGATAAAGGAGGTGTGATACCCGAGTCCCCACGGAAAGGCTTCCGTTCCTTTATTGATAATCAGCGCCCGCTGAGAAAATACATTGTCTTTCAGTGTATACGACATTCGGACAATCGCGTCATGCGGGAATTGCTCATATACGCGTGGAATCTTTGAAAGATCAATTTCTGTTTCGGCCAATAGCTGATCATCCTCTTCTTTCATCGTGACAACCTTCCAATGCTCACTGTAAAGAAAGCCGTGAATATGGTTATGTTCATCCTTTTCGTTTATATCAAATTGATACGTGCGGCCGTGAAAACGAAATGTCCCGTCCGTAATCCGGTTCGGCGGAAATAAAACAGGAATTCCGAAAAGCATCGGTGTATCGTGAAATTGCTCCGGCGTCTTCGGTTCCCTGAGAAGACGCATACCGGTTTTTTTATCCTGAAGAGAAATAACATTTGAGCCCCATTCCGGCACAATGATAAATTCGGCCTGATCATTGCCGGCTCTGATTGCGGGAACTCCTAAATAGGTCGTATGTTCAATCGTCATAAGCCACCTGCCCTTTCTTGTTTAATAGCATGTATAGGAATTCCATTTTATAAACGCATTTTCCTTCTGCCAAAAAAACATCGCCTGCCTGAACAGAGCGATGTGTTGTAAAGCTTATTGAATCAGCCGGGTAATCTGTTTTTTCTTCCACACGAACCGGTAATAGCTGTATTGCAGCAGAAGGCTGATGACAAAGGCGGCCGGATAACCGACCCAAATGCCGAGAATGCCGAGGTTCGTATAATGAGAAAGAATAAAAGCGACAGGCACTTCAATACCCCAAATTGTAAAAATACTGATGATTGTCGGCCATAATACCGTGCCGCTCGCCCGCATTGTAGCCGAGACAATCTGAGCATGGCCGAAAATCAAATAGCTCCATAAGGTAATCATAATGAGGCTGTGGGCGATGTGGAGCGTATCTTGATCCGTTAAAAACAAAGCCAAAATCTGCCGTGAAAAGGCATAAATCAAAATAATCAGCACGCCCCCGATCAGATAATTCAGGCCGATACCGACTTTGATCACTTGTTTCAAACGGCCGAATTCATTGGCCCCTATAGATTGGGCGGCAAAAATCGAAACGGCGATTCCAAGGCTGACGGCAGGCATCTGCACATAACTCGCCACTTGATTGACGACGCCGTAAGCAGCCGTTGCGTTTGATCCATAATGATTAACAAAGGAAATAACGGCTATTTCAGAAAGCGATACGAGAATCATGTTGATGCTTGACGGAATCCCGAGCCTCAGCAGCAGCGCAAGCAGCTTTCTGTCCATTTTCAGGCTGCGGAGCGCTGCCCGGTCAAATGCGAGCGGATGTTTCGTTTTCCGTAAATAAATCATAAGGACAATAAATGTGATAATCGTTGAAATAACGGTTGCATACGCCGAGCCGTAAATGCCGGATTTCGGAAGCCCGAAAAGCCCGAGAATCAACAGCGGCAAAAGCCCGATGTTAATCACAGTGCTGACAATTAATGTGTAAAACGGCGTCTTTGAATCTCCCGTTCCCCGTAAAAATGTCGTATAAGCAAAATATAAAAACATCAGCGGCATCGCACAGAACAATATACGTGCATATCGGACACTGACATCTATCACATTTTCCGGCGTTCCCATCAGCCGCAAAATATCAAGCGTAAAAACACTTCCGACAACAGCCAGAACGACACCGATCAAAAAGGTAAATGTCAGCGTTGTGCCGACAATGGCTTTCAGTCTTTCTTCGTTTCGCGCGCCGAAAGCCTGCCCGATCAGAATGGAACTCCCAGAGCCGATACCGATCGTAAACGAAATCAGCAGGAAAAAGAGCGGAAAAAAAGACGAAACCGCGGCGAGTGCATTGACGCCGAGCCACCTCCCCACAAATACCATTCCGACTAATTGGCCCACAGACTGCAATACATTGCTTAACAGCAGCGGTACTAAAAACAGTGACATCGACCGCCATACAGACTGATTGTCACTGCCTTTCTCCCGATTATCTTGTTCTTCCATATGTAAGATCTCCTTTTCGGTTTTCTTCCATTTTATAATTCAGCATACACCTTGTAAAAACCTTTTGTTCACACGAAACTCTCTATCTTTTATTTTCGCCGTTAATGGAAATTCATCATAAAAATAAAAAGTACGGAAAATATTTCTGAAAAGGTATTGTAATCCTACCGTAATTATTGTAACATTTGTAACATAAGAGAAAGAGATTGATTGAAGGAGAGAAAAAATCCATGAAAAAACTTCTATTATTTTTAACGACTATTACATTGATCTTGTCATTAGGCACAGTGGCAACAGCAAAAAATACATCTAATGACCTTACACAAAAACAAGCACTGCAATTGGCCTTATCAGCAAGAGAGCATTTCTGGAACACAATGAGCGGCGGCACTCACAAATCAAATACAAACTGCACATCTGAGCCCTTCGAATATCAAAACCTGCAATATGTATTTATGTGCAAAGAGCTCGGCACAAAAACAAAAGCTGTGAAATATTTGACACCTGTTTTTACAAAACAAGCGATTGACAAAGGCTTTAAAAATTATCACTTCGCCGTGAAAGACGGAAAATTGGCTGTACCGGTCGGCGACGGAGACAATCTCCTCAATTGGAAAAAAGCAAAAATGACCCTCCTTTCTAATAAAGGAAGCGCAAAAACATACCGATTCACAGTACCGACGCTTGACGGTTCACCGTCAGCAAAACGTGATGTCACATTCGTAAAAGAAAACAACGTTTGGAAAGTAAATCAATTTGATGCTGTCATATAAGAAAGAGTCCGCTTTGAGCGGGCTTTTTTGCTTTGATAAGATGACAATCCTGTCTCAGGCGGGCACTGACCGGAATGTATATCCCGGCACTGACATTAAAGACAGAGAGGAGACGCGCCTTATGCCGGAGCTGCTAAGTGACGGGAGCAGAAGAAATGAACTACACAATGAGGGAATAAGAAGCTTTCGAAGTCGCCGGCTCTGGTTTTGGGAGAACTGAATACACGGACCGTCTTGCAGCGGCAGCTGACTCCTCTTCCCTTCTCGGTATTTGTACCGATTATAACGGAGATCTCCGGGAGGTTACGTATCTTGTCGCCGCAGAGAAACAAAGCGGGCCGATATCGGTCCCTCGGGCGGCATAGCAGTTAGGGCGCCGGGCAAAACACACGGGAAAGGATTGTTTCCTTCTGCCGGTTATGAACTTGCCGGAGGCCCTGAAATTGAGGTATATGATGCAACTGCTGACATTACTGACGAAAAGCACAGTACTGAAATTTGGATTCCGGTTAAGAAAAAGTATCAAAAAAGACAATGGCCAGCAGTCAGCCATTGTCTTTTTTACGCTCTAGAAGTGTTTTTATCTGTGTAATTTCCGAATTCTTAAAGATATTCATTTTTCTCCGGGTTTTAACGTGGTAAAATTTTGAATAACATTTCATCGCGAAAGGATATGAGCATGAAAATCTTTGAAGCACCCCCCCTGCTTTCTGCCGCCAAACAACGCGCAAACGAATACAACGAATTGCGCAGCCAAATGACGAACCTGAAAAATGCGTTCCAAGGTATGGCAGACCTGAGCGACAATGATTTTTCAGGCAAAGGTGCCGACAACATCAAGGCTCTATTTCAAGATCATGCAGGCGTCACAGATGAATGGCTGGTATTGATTGATATGAAAATTGCGTTTCTCACAAGCATAGAAGCTATGATTGAAGATGCCGGGCTTTCAGATTCTTAT
>NZ_JAHXDO010000025.1:0-8229 GCF_019891195.1 Bacillus sp. YC2
TCGTGCACGTTCATGATGAAATTGAAAAAGCGGAATTTCATTTTAAGCTGGCAGAAGCTTATTACGGTATGAAACAAAGTCATGTATCAATGCACCATGTCAAACAAGCGTTGGACATTTATAATCAGTATGAGCTTTATAAGGTGCGAAAGGTTCAGTGTCTATTCGTCATATCAGGGAATTATATTGATTTTAAACGTTATGAGAAAAGTCAGCCGCATCTTGAAAAAGCTCTTGAATTATCAAAAGAGTTAGATAATAGAAGGTTGATTAGTTCTGCTCTTTATAATTTGGGCACAAACTTTGGGGATAGAGGCGACTACGAACAGGCGGAAATCTTTTTAAGGCAAGCAGTAGAGATAACAGAAAAAGCAAAGCTGAGCAACTTGCCGCATTCCTTATTTTCTTATGCGAAGTTTCTTTTTAAACAGGGGAAAATGTCAGAGGGAATCCAAGCGAGTAAGAAAGGACTATCGGCCGCCGTATACCAAGGGGATAAGTTATTCGAAAAGTTACAGGGGTACCTAAAGGCCCTTTATGTAGATGCAGTAGATCAGCAGGGAGTTAATGAAACGATAGAATACCTGGAGAAGAATAAAAATTATTCATATGTCGAGGATATTGCCTGTGAGACTGCTTCTGTTTATGCAGATTCAAGGGAGTTTGAAACATCCTTTTTTTATCATAAAAAAATGGTTGATACGCAAACACAAATTCAAAGGGGAGAGTGCCTGTATGAATTTTAAAAAAAGCGTCTTCATTATTCTGGGGCTGTCATTGACTTTAGTGTGCGGATTCGGAATCAACTCAGTGGAAAAACAAACAACAGATACCATTCAAATTGCTTCTGATCGCCTTCAAACATGAGCCTTTTCTTCGGAAGAGGTTTTTTTATTTCCTTATTATAATGCGTCAAAAAATCCATTTGTTCTTTTTCTTATCCCACCTCAATATGCGCTGCCTCATAAGATTCTTAACAGCTTCCCGTATAGCACGTTCATCCTTCCCAGTTTTTCTCTTCAGTTGATCCAGCGAGGGATTTTTTCCGAAGTGGGTCATATTAAAAATAATCCGATACACTTTTCGTTCAAAATCATTCAATTCAATTGCCTCCTTGAGTAAATAATACCAGAACAAACATTCCCTTTTCAACTTGAAACAGAACAAAAGTTCGTATAAAATAATAGTAAAGAAGGAGGGGGCAGCATGAAAGCATTGTTAAATCGTTCGTTAAATGAAAAATCAGCACTGGACATGATTTATATAAAAGCTGATGGAACAGTCTCAAAAAGAGCAATTATAGTTCATCAGATAACACAGAATTACATTCGGGCATTTTGTTTTACGAGTAGACAGACAAAAACATTCAGGATAGACAATATTCTTGCTGTTGTCCCGTCTAACTATAAAAAAGGGGTAAGGAATCATGCGTGACATTACGAAAAGACAAGCTGAAACGCTGCAAGCAATCATAAATTTCATTAATGAGTACGGAGTGGCGCCGACTTATAGAGAATTGATGGAAGACCTCGGTTTAAGCTCTACCAGCACAGTGAAAGGCCTGCTGGACAAATTAAAGGATAAGAATTACATAACGTGGCAGAATGGTTGCCCGCGTACGCTGAAATTAGAAAAAAGAGCTCAGCAACCCTGAAGCTCTTTTTCTATTGACTGCACCTTTTTCCGGCCAGTCCTACGAATTGGACAAGAACTGACGTTCGTAAAAATTGTAGGCTGCCCGCAACCATTATGATATAATTTTGAAAAATGTACCTTTTGCAAACGGGGTGATATTTTGTTTTTTGAAGAAAAAAATACAGAGGAATTGATCAGATATGAAGATTATCCCTATGCGGTTTATGCAAGGGTTTCGTCTGAAAAGGATAGCCAAACAACATCCATACAAAACCAGATTGACATATGCCATCATTGGATTGAAAAAAACAACTATGAATGGAAAGACGAGGCTATCCAGCTGGACGATGGTATAAGCGGAACAATTCTTCTCGACCGTAAAGCCATGCAACTAATTTTAAACAAAGCCACGAATCACAAGTTGAAAATGGTTGTATTCAAATCCATCAGCCGGCTTGCGAGGGATCTGAAGGATGCGCTGGATATAAAAGAGGTTTTGCTGGCGCACGGTGTTCGTGTAGTTACGCTGGAAGAGGGATATGACAGTTTATATGAAGGAAAAAATTCAATGAAGTTCGAAATGTTTTCCATGTTCGCTGCTCAATACCCACAGACAATATCGGTTTCAGCAAGTAGCGCGCTCGCAGCAAAAGCAAGACGCGGGGAACATTCAGGCCGGGTTCCATATGGGTATAAGAAAAACGGCAAGTTTCTTGAAATATACGAAGAGCAAGCGAAAGTGATCCGCATGATTTTTGATTTATACAATAATCACGGTTACGGCCAGAAGAGAGTTGTACACAAATTAAATGAAGAATTGCTGCTCGGCAATATTCCCAAACCTCAGCAAAATGAGAGGTGGCAACTATCAACTGTTCAGAGGATTTTACAAAATCCGATCTATTGCGGTGTGTTCATTGCTAACCGGTATACTCAAGTGAAAATCGGGGGCCGAAAAAAGTTCATCCGTAACCCGGAGGAAAAATGGACGATTTATAAAGATTGGGCGCCGAAGATCATTACACTGGAAGATTACGAAAAGGCGAATAATAAAAAGCATGTGCTGAAAAAACGGCGTTTCAATCCGAAGAACGAACTTCGCGGCTTAATGAAGTGCGGTGTGTGCGGCGCGAACATGGTCATCCTGTTCAGCTATAGACGCAGGAAAAAAGACGGCGTAAAAGTGGAGCACAATTATGTGAAGTGCAGCGCCTATCGACGCGGAGGGAAAAACATGTGTATTTCTCATCCGCCCATCCAGTATAAAGATTTACGCGAAATAGTAATTGAAAAGCTCAAGGAGAAGGGCCGTAAATTAAAACTGAATGTAAAATCAGATTATGAAGAGAAAAAGAAACGGCGGATCAGAGAAACAAAAGTTCAAATTGAAGCAGCTGAGAAAAAACATAAACGGCTGCTGGAATTGTTCCTCGAAGACCAAATGATTTCAAAAGCCGAATTCCAATCCAAGCGGAAAGAGATCGAGGATCAAATGGAACAATTAAACGATAAGTTGTTTCTGCTCGAACGTGAAGAAGAAGAGTCAATTGACATAACAAACATTAAAATTGCCTTTAGTCTTCTGAAGAAGAAGGACCAAGATTTGTTTGAGGCGTTTCATGCGCTTATTGAAAAGTTAGTCATTCATGAAGATGGAACTGTTGATTTTCATTATAAATTCCAGTGATCATTCTCATTTATGTTTGCAAAAGATATGCATAACAAATGCCATGCAGAAATTGGGTGTGAAAGGGCGTTCGCAAGCTGTTGTCGAGCTTCTTAGAATGGGTGAGCTAGAGCTCTGATTCTTGCCGGTTTTCCTTCTTTACGAGAAGGAGCCGGTTATTTGTATTGCATCGGGATTCGTATACCTTACTCTTCCTTTTTCTCTGTCAGTCTTGCATTTTCTTAAAAAAAGAAGGAAAATAGACACGGAGCACATAAGCCCAGAAAGATCCTTGAGTGAGGGATGGACAAATGACATCAAAATCTGTAGAGCATGTTGCGGATATCGAAAAATCACTCCGCCATATCGCTGCGATCATTAAACAAAAAGGAAGAGAAATCCTTAACCAATATGCAATTACACCGCCGCAATTCGTGGGTCTTCAATGGCTGTACGAGTTGGGGGATATGACAATAGGCGAATTATCAGGCAAAATGTATTTGGCTTGCAGCACGACGACGGACCTGATTGACCGCATGGAAAAAAATAAGCTTGTCGAGCGGGTGAAGGACCCGGCTGACAGACGTGTCGTCAGAATTCATCTTCTCGCTGAAGGAGAACGCATTATTCAAGAAGTGATTTTAAAAAGGCAGGCTTATTTGCGGGATATGTTCGAAACATTTTCCGATGAGGAAATAGCCGTCTTCGAAAAATCATTACTGAAACTGCAGCATGAAATGAAAAGAAAATGAGGCGATTTTGTTGGAACAGCCGATAGGAGTCATTGATTCCGGGGTTGGCGGGTTAACCGTTGCTAAGGAAATCATGAGACAGCTACCGAAGGAAAATATCATTTATGTGGGAGATACGAAACGCTGCCCATACGGCCCGCGTCCTGAACGGGAAGTGCTTCAATATACGTGGGAAATGACCAATTACCTCCTGGAGAACCACCACATTAAAATGCTCGTGATCGCCTGCAATACGGCGACGGCAATCGCATTGGAAGATATTCAGGCAAAAACGGACATTCCCGTTGTCGGCGTAATTCAGCCGGGGGCGAGGACGGCGATAAAGGTGACGAAAAATCAGCATATCGGCGTCATCGGCACTGCAAATACGATCAAAAGCGGAGCTTATGAACAGGCGCTGCTCAATTTAAATGCCGGGCTTCACGTTGAAAATACGGCTTGTCCGCTGCTTGTGCCGTTTGTGGAAAGCGGACGGTTTCTTAATGAAACAGCGGAGGAAGCAGTTGAAGCATCGCTGTATCCGCTGAAGGGGACACCGATCGACACCTTGATTTTGGGGTGCACGCATTATCCGATTCTGAAAGAGCCGATCCAAAGCTATATGGGAGAGCATGTAAAGATTATTTCCTCCGGTGACGAAACAGCGAGGGAAGTCAGCACCATTCTTTCATATAAAGGCTTGTTAAACCAATCGAAACATATGCCGGAGCATCAATTTCTCACAACGGGAGAGCGAAACCGATTTGCAAAAATTGCTGAAGACTGGTTCGGCCATGAAGTCGGTCATGTCGAGTGCATTTCGTTCCAAGAGCCGGTCAGAAAATAAATCACAAAACCCGCCGTAAAAAGCGGGTTTTTTTGCGCTTCCCGGAAAATCTCGGTCTATTTCCTGAAAGGGGCTCGTATACATCATAGTACAAACAGCCTTAGGAGGGAAAAGTATGCTGAAAAAAGGACCTGCAGTCATTGCTGCAACATGTCTTACTTCGGCTTTTGTTTTATCAGGATGCGGCTTGTTTCAATCCGATAAAACAGCCGGGGAGATTGATCCGCCTCAAGACGTTTCATACGTAAAGGATGAAGCGGGTATTCAGGCAAAAACGAAGCAATCAGAAAAAAACAGCATCTCTAAAGCCGAGCAGCCCGCGAATACGGTGATGAGAGAGCTGTATTTGATTGATAAAAACGGCTACGTTGCGGCACAGACGCTGCCTCTTCCGAATAGCGAAGGAAGCGCGAAGCAGGCGCTTGAGTATCTGGTACAGGGCGGTCCTGTATCGGAAATTCTCCCGAATGGCTTCAGAGCCGTGCTTCCCGCCGATACGACGGTTAACGTTGACATTAAAAAAGACGGCACCGCAGTCGCCGATTTCTCTAAAGAATTTAAAAACTATAAAAAGGAAGATGAGCAAAAAATTCTTCAGTCCGTTACATGGACACTCACTCAATTCAGCTCAATAGACAAAGTCCAGCTCAGGATCAACGGACATGAGCTGAAAGAAATGCCAGTGGGCGGCACTCCGATTACAGGTGATGTAAGCAGAAAAGACGGGATTAATATTGAAACGGCCGGTGTTAACGATCTGACGGATACGCATCCTCTTACTGTCTATTACTTGGCGGAAACAGAGAACAGCGAGTATTACGTGCCTGTCACAAAACGGATTGAGAATTCGGAAACAAATGACATTACCGCAGCCATAGAACAACTGGCAGACGGGCCGGGCAAAGCAAGCGGGCTGCTGACCGATTTCAATAACGATGTCAAACTGCTCAGCAAGCCGAAAGTAAAAGACGGGCAGGTCACGCTGGATTTTAACAGCTCAATTTACGGAAGCGCAGATGAAAAAACAAAAATGGTGTCCTCGGGCGTGCTGGACAGCATTGTGCTGACATTAACGGAGCAGCCGTCGGTAAAAAGTGTTTCTATAAAAGTAAACGGAAAATCAGAACTTGTGAATGAAAAAGGAGAATCCCTTTCAAAACCTGTTTCAAGACCGTCACAAGTGAATACGGGTAGTTTTTAATTTGGGATTTTTGATATACTAGTAAAAAAGAGGTTAGCGTTCCGGCTGCCTCTTTCTTTATTCATCATCCGGAACAAAAAGGTTTATGTACATATAATCGGAGGTAAAATATGAGACACGACGGAAGACAGCATGATGAGCTGCGTCCCATCACATTTGATTTGGATTTTATCACTCACCCGGAAGGCTCTGTTTTAATTACGGCGGGGAATACAAAGGTCATCTGTAACGCATCAGTGGAGGACCGGGTGCCGCCATTTTTACGGGGAGGGGGAAAAGGCTGGATTACCGCAGAATACAGCATGCTCCCGCGAGCAACAAATCAGAGAACGATAAGAGAATCTTCAAAAGGAAAAGTGTCCGGCAGAACGATGGAAATTCAGCGCCTGATCGGGCGTGCGCTTCGGGCTGTCGTTGATTTAGAGAAGCTCGGCGAACGGACGATCTGGATTGACTGCGACGTCATTCAGGCCGACGGCGGCACAAGAACAGCCTCCATTACCGGCGCATTTCTGGCAATGGCCATCGCTATCGGCAAACTCGTAAAAAACGGCGTCATCAAAACGACTCCGGTGACAGATTATCTTGCGGCCATATCTGTCGGAATTGATAAAGAGCAAGGGCTTCTTTTAGATTTAAATTATGAAGAAGACTCTGCGGCTGAAGTTGACATGAATATCATTATGACGGGAAGCGGCCGTTTTGTGGAGCTTCAGGGAACGGGAGAAGAAGCTACTTTCTCACGCGAGGATTTAAACGGGCTTTTAAGCCTTGCGGAAGAAGGAATCCAAACACTCATTCAAAAACAAAAAGAAGTGCTGGGAGATTCACTGCCTGAACTGAAATAACGATAGAAAGGCTTGATCAGCGTGAAAGAAGCAATTATTGCGACACACAATCCTGGAAAAGTAAAAGAATTTAAGGAGATACTGGAACCGAAAGGCTACAGCGTCTTCTCATTGGCTGAGATCGGATTTACGGAAGACATAGAAGAAACCGGACAAACCTTTGAAGAAAACGCCATTTTAAAAGCAGAGGCCGTCGCCAAAGCCGTTAACAAAATGGTCATTGCAGACGACTCAGGTTTATCGGTAGACAATTTGGGCGGCAGACCGGGCGTATATTCCGCTCGTTATGCCGGCGAATCAAAAGACGATACGGCCAATATAGAAAAGGTGCTTTCTGAATTAAAAGGCATTGAAAAAGAGCAGCGCACAGCCCGTTTCCGCTGCGCGCTAGCCGTCAGCAGACCGGGACAGGAAACAAAAACAGTCGAAGGGCACGTTGAAGGGTATATCGCAAAAGAGCCTGCCGGAAACAACGGCTTCGGCTATGATCCCGTCTTTATCGTGAAGGATAAAGATAAAACGATGGCTCAGCTGACAAGCGCTGAAAAAAACAAAATCAGCCACAGAGCTGACGCGCTCAAAAAACTGTCAAAACTGCTGGATTCGTAAGAGGGGGGCGTTTGCTATGAAAGTCTTGGTCATAAGCGACAGCCACGGGCTCGAGGACGAGCTGAGCGCAATTGCCAAGCGGCATGAGGCTGAAGCGGATCTTATGATTCATTGCGGGGATTCAGAGCTCGAAGCCGCACATCCGGCGCTTAAACCGTATCATGCAGTAAAAGGCAACTGTGATATGGGCGGCGGGTTTAAGGACGAACTCCTTATATCCGCAGGTTCAAGAAAAATCCTCGTTGTTCACGGACATCTTCACGGCATTAAACAGTCTCTTTTAACTGTTTTCTACCGGGCGGAAGAGCTGGGAGCGGACATCGTCTGCTTCGGCCATTCACATATTGCCGGCAGTGAAATGCTGCGCGGCAAGCTTTTGATCAACCCGGGCAGCATCCGCCTGCCGAGAGTGCGAAATGTCAAGAGCTATGCCATTCTTACCTTGTCAAACGATGAAGCGATTGTGACTTTTTATGATGAATCAGGACGGGAAATCAGCGGCATGGAAAATAAAATCTGCTTTTAATGTTCATGGGGAAGAATCATTTCTTCCCCATGAAAAAGTTTCTAAAAAATCATTGACTTATCTTTTGAACCTGTATATAATAAATCTTGTCGCTGATACATAAGTGAAAGCTGTCCCAGTAGCTCAGCTGGATAGAGCAACGGCCTTCTAAGCCGTCGGTCGGGAG
>NZ_JAHXDO010000026.1:0-5424 GCF_019891195.1 Bacillus sp. YC2
TGGCTTATTGGCATCCGGGTATCAAGAATTACATAATTGGAAAATAAGCAGAGATAATCATCTGCTTATTTTTTTATTTTTTATTTTTTAATAAAAACAATAGTATTCTTTTTAGGCCCCAAAAAATGAGAAAGAATAAGAGGAAGTTAAATAATAGTCCCCAAAGTTCAAAGCTAATGTTTCCATTTACTCGTATATCTAGCCATTGAGCAGGATAACCATAAAATCTATCAGAACCTTCTTCTCTTAATCCTATTGAAGGAATAAACGTTATCATCAATGTAAACAAGAAACTCAAAAAGCATAAAAATCCCTTACTTCCTAATAAATTCATTTTTTATCTCCTTTCACCTATTTAGTTTAATTTTAGATAAAAAATGTGTTAAATAGGCAATTTCAATGTTATTATACGGAGTGTTTTTAGAAAAGACAAAGGAGCAATGATTTGTGAAGAAAATTGGTGTTTTATTATTTTTATCAGTATTTGTTTTATTTAGTTCATTTAACAGTTCAGTATCTGCTGCTAGTGTAAAAGAACAACTTACTAGCGTTGCAGAACAAACAAAGGGTATGGAAGTTGTAGATGATTTACCAAAAGGTACACCCGTTGTTAAATTTGATAGTGTGGCTGATTTTGAGGAAGCTGTAAAAGCAGTTCAAGAAAACAGAAAAGAAGCAGTTAAAAATGAAGATAACGTTGTTGAAGAATCAGTTGTCTCTAAATCGGAACCAGGCATTTTTGTAATGGCTGCAGCTAAAAAGGCAGTAGCCACAAAAAATGGTTCTTCTCAAATAAAATGGCATGAGATGACATGGAATCCACTAAATTTCAAATATGATACAGATCTCTGGATTCAATTTACTTATTCATATACTGGATCAGGCTCTAAAAAGAAATTTGCAAAAATTAAAAGTGTTCATTCTGGAAACGGTGGATTTCCGATGAATTGGAATCAAACAACAAGTGTGACTAATATCTATGACAGCAACAGAAGTGTAAGTATTAAAATTCAAGGTTATTTCTTGGTTGGAGTTAATATTGGAGGACAAACTGTAGGAACTAAATTTACAGATTCTTTTACTAAAAAGTATCATCTTCAAAAAGCAAATAAATATCCGTATGATAAATAAACATAAATGTAATCAAAAGAGCAGAAAAGATCGAGAACGATGATGGAGCAAAAGGCGTATTTGAAGTCAGGCTTACTGGCATCAAGAATTACATTATCAAATAAAAAAGCAGACCGGTTGATGGTCTGCTTTTTTATTTTACTAGCTTGGGAAAGTCTGGTAGAAAGCAACAATGCCGATCACGCTTAACACAACTAGGACTCCTAGAATGCTCCACAATGTTACTTTTACACGTTTAGACATACCATGACCTCACTTTTTAGGCTCAATCAACGGTGAATTTTTGGTAAGTTCGTTTTCCATTTTTATCGCCAACGGCTTTGACAAAAACGTTACCTAGAGTGATACCGATGTCTTTGATTGGCCCGATTTGATAATAGAAACTTCCTGTAACTGCTGCTTTGTTATCCCCTGTAACCCAAGCGTTTTTGCCGCCTGTGTTTAAGCCTGTTCTTACTACTGGATTCAAGTTGCGAACTACTCTTGCGTTTGAAGAGTTAATTTTTTTTACTTTTCCACCGGATACATTGTAGTTAACAGAAACTTTGTAAGTAGTCTGAGGTACTCCGAAAAACTTAACTGAGTTCTGGTAAGAAACGCCTTTGTCTCCCAGAGCATTGATTGGGTCATCAACTACAACTTCGTCTTCTTCTATGTTGATAGGATCGATCTTTGTAAAGCTTTCCACAAATTTTTCCTGATCTTCTTTTGATAAGGCTTTAAAATCTTCAAGGACTTTTCCAGCTTCCATAACTGCTGACGATATGTACTCTGGAGATACACCGGCTGCTTCAGCGGCATTTGAATCATAATTTGCAAGGTATTTTTCGTAATCCTGGGGCGTATATTGACTTTTTACTTCTTCAGCAGATGCTGCGCCTGAAGGCAATACCAATCCAAGTGTAACAAAACTGATAATCATAAACAGAACCAATCTTCTCATTTTGACACTCTCCTTCATAAGATTTTTGAACCAAAATCAAGGTAACATAGATTGTCTGTTCGTGGACATATTTTAACATATTTGCAAAATAATTGATTATAAATCCCTACTTGTAATATTTTCCGTTGCGGGACTTTTTCGGTCACGGATTATTCATAAGATGATGAAAATTTGACACAAAGAACAAAATGTTCATGTGTTAAATGCTGCGGGAGCGGGAAGGGTTTTTCCGATTTTCTGCCGATCTCTCATCGGCGGAAAAATCGGGTCGGCATTGGCCGACAAGTGGCACGAACTTTCGATGCGACAGCGAGAATGAGAGAGCCACCGGCACCGCAGGTCGCACGTTCAAATTGAATCCGTAGGAACAATTTGGTGTAGTGCGTTACACCAAAATTAAAACTTTGTGTTACCATAACCCTAATAGAGTGGTATATATTGGGGGAATTCTTGTGGCAAATTATGCGGTTATCAGGATGGAAAAATACAAGAAAGATAGACTGAATGGAACGCAAAAACACAATCGGAGGGAGTTTCAAAAAAGCAAAAATGAAAACATTGATCGTGGCCGGTCGCATCTCAATTATGATCTTGTTAACGGTCAACCGATCAGCTACGCACAGGCGGTTCGTGAAAAAATTGAGGGCAGGGTCAAACGGAAAGTGCGGGATGATGCCGTTCTGGTGAGCGAGTTTTTAATTACGGCCAGTCCTGATTACATGAACGGATTGAGCGAGACGGAGCAGCGGCGATACTTTGAAGCGGCGGCTGATCATCTGAAAGAGAAATACAGTGCGGAAAATATGCTGTATGCCACGGTACATATGGATGAAGCGACACCGCATATGCATGTCGGGATTGTGCCGATCACCGAGGACGGTCGGCTTTCTGCTAAAGATTTCTTTAACGGCAAGCTGAAGATGAAAGCCATTCAGGATGATTTTCACCGGCATATGGTGAAGAGCGGTTTTGACTTGGAGCGGGGAGAACCAAGCGAAAAGAAGCATGAAAATGTTCACCAGTACAAAATCAATCAGCGGAAAGCGGAGCTTGAGCGGCTGAACGCTGAGATCGCTTTGAAGGAAAAACGGAAAGCGGAACTGGAACAGCAGAATCGAGCGGTTGAATCAGTTGTCTCTGCCAAAAAAGAAACGCTGACGGCCAAAACGGAAGAGTTGAGGATCCCGACCGTTGAGTATGAAAAAGCCGGTCTTTTCAAAAAAGACAAGGTGATTGTGCCGCAGCACGAACTGGAAAATTTGTATGCTTATGCGGAAGACCAAGGGAAAACGGCGGCGCAGCTGTCGCGGCAACTGGAAGCGGAAACGGAAGAAAAGGAACGGTGGAAGTCCATAGCCGGTCAAGAAAAAGAACGGGCAGATTCGAAAGATAAGATGCTCTCGGATCTGCAGACGACTATGAACGAGGAGGTCGAAAAAGCAAAAAGGGGGATGCGGCGGAAGCTGACTAAAGAATTCACAGAAGAGCAGCGGGAAGATCTCCGCCGGGAAGTGAAAGAAGAATTGTCGGCTCTGAAAACAGAAAACAGCGAGCTGAGAGCGGAGAATAATGATTTGAAGCGGCTGACGCTGTCTCTGAGCGCTCAGAAAGACAATGAGGCCAAAAAGCACGATGAAACGAAAAAAAGCCTTAAAGCAGAAAGAGGCAGGTATGGTGAGCTGCTGAACTTCGCCCAAAAGCAGAATAAGGATTTTCATTCGCTGAACGAGGAAAATAAGACGTTAAGAGAGCGGGTAGCCGTACTGGAACAGTGGAAAGACAAAATGGTGCAGTGGGCTAAAGAAAAGTTGCCAAGGGTGAGGAAATTAGCGGCATCGTTTTTCCGTACGGCTGGAATGCCTAGAGAAGCGAATAAATACAAGGACAATGAATTGGAGCGATAAATGGTTTTCATTAACTGCATCCATTAACTTTACATCATCAAAAGCTTGAACTTATTGATATAACCAGGTTTTAAAGGGGCCAGTTTTGTTTTGTTTTGTTTTATAGTTTGTTTTACAAATGTTTTACCAGAAGAAGAAATAAAGAAATATAAAAAGAATAAGAGAGCATGGTGTGCATATCAGTTATCCTTTCCAAAATTGCCACCACTTTTTTTGTTTAGTGGCTGCGATCATTCTTTGTGTCTCCAGCGATTCACGTAATGCAGCAGTGAGTGTCTCGTGCCTTTCTTGCTGTCTTTTTTCGAATTGTTCCATCCGTTCTGCCATGTGGCGGTTGAATTCTTCCTGTCGCTTCATGAATTCAACCAAAGGATTGTCCTGTAGCGATGTAGCGGTATCCGATATGGTCAGTTTTGAACGATATAGGCTTGCTATATGCTTTACCGTTTCATCGAGTGAGTGTCCATTGATTTTAGTCATTGTACATAGATACTCTAAAGTCTTTACGTCATCCTCGGTATAGAGTCGCCATCCTTTCGAATCTTTATTGAACGAGTAGCCTTGTTCTTCAAGCATACTGGCATACTTGCGGACAGTCACCGGCTCTATACCGAGGTGTTTTGCGACGTCCTTGGACGATAATTTGACTCCCATATCCATCACGAATCACCTCGTAAAATAGGTTCGCTATGGCGAGGCCAGACACCTTTAAGTGTTGCACCCTTTATTATGTTTGAGTTGTTTTGAAAAGGGTGCATTTCAAAAGGAGCGCTGCATACCTAAACGAGAGGAAAAATCCAGTCATGACAGGGGACTGACTGGGTTCTTTTGTGTTTGAGTTTGTTTTGGAATTTAGGAGCGGTCACGGAGTGCCCAGTTATACGCACCAAATAAATTGGGGCGTACTGGCGGAAATGACCCGCAGGGGCTTTTGATAAAGAGGAGGGGGTAGTAATGCAAGAGATTGATTTTGAAACAGGGATGAAATATGTAAGAGCAACCCTTGGCTTTGAGGGCTTAATGCTGACGGAAGCAGAGGAAAAGCTTTTAGAAAGGCGGTTTCATGGAGAAATCACAGAAGAAGAATACATGCGAAAAGCGCTGGAGCTGTCTTATTTCGGTGATTAATAAATGGGCAGTGAGCGATTTTGGCGTGAGTCAACGGTAACCGGACCGTAGGGAGGATTAAGGAGTTGACTCACTCAGCGTCACCCGAACCCTTTCAGCACTCAAACAAACCCGTTTGTTTGACGCCAACCGGCGAGGGAGTCCCCCGAAGATTCGGGGGGTTGGGGGGATTGAGTATTGGCATCCAACGGCCATCCGTTGGTGGGTTTGGGCAAAGCCCAAGAACTTGACTAGTGAATTGGGACTAAGTTACTCTTGAAGGAGAAAAAAGATCGGGAAAAATAGTTGGTGAGAGAAGGGAGCGGAAGGCGACGGCAG
>NZ_JAHXDO010000027.1:0-4790 GCF_019891195.1 Bacillus sp. YC2
CGCAGTAGCTCAGTGGTAGAGCTATCGGCTGTTAACCGATCGGTCGTAGGTTCGAGTCCTACCTGCGGAGCCATTGCTTCCATAGCTCAGCAGGTAGAGCACTTCCATGGTAAGGAAGAGGTCAGCGGTTCGAGCCCGCTTGGAAGCTTAATTGAATATGTTGATCTGACGCAGTTTCCGCGAGATATGGAACTGTTATTTTTTTTGTCTAAAAATGATTTGGGTGGCAGAGAGGTGGCAAATTAGCAATTACCTTTAAGATGTTCCTATTTTTATTGCGTCTGCCACTAATGTATCCGATTCTTGGCCGGCATGAGCATAGACATTCAATGTAGTCTGTACATTTGCGTGGCCCAATTGCTGAGAAATTGCTTTAATGTTTAATCCTGATACTTTTCCAATCTGATTTATCAACATTGGTGCATGTGTATCCCTCATGTCATGCAGCCTGGCCGGCTTTATCTTATGTTTTTTAGTGAATCGCAGCCACCATGTATTAGGTGATGTCGGATACTGTGGTTTTCCAGTATCTCCTCCAAACAGTAATAATTTATTTTTGTCTTCTTACCATCCAGTCCACAAACTCACCTAACATGAATTTATTTTTCTTTGTTTCCCTTAATAATATTGAGGCTTCCTGTCTGGCTTAATTAGTATTCCTAAACGGCTGCGCGCTGGGGGAGAAGATGAACTGAAAACTGGTGATGTGATGATTGTCTCTTTAAAAGGCGGACAATCATTTTTTATTCTCGATAAAATTTAAATGATAGTAATCCTGAAAAAATAAATAATTGTAAAGGGCTAATCTATGCTTTAGAATAACTATAATATTTTGAAAATTTTATCTGAGGTGGGTTATGAAAACTATTGGTCTTATTGGTGGAATGAGTTGGGAATCTTCAGCTGAGTATTATCGAATTATCAATGAAGAAATAAAGAAGAAGTTAGGGGGGCTGCACTCGGCAAAATGTCTTTTATACAGTGTTGATTTTAAGGAGATTGAACATTATCAATCCGTAGGGGCTTGGGATAAAGCAGGAGAAGCTTTGGGGGAAGTTGCAAGGTCATTAGAAAAAGCCGGTGCAGATTTTATTGTAATATGTACAAATACTATGCATAAAGTTCTTGGATTTATACAAGAAATGATCACTATACCTATTTTGCATATTGCCGATGCAACTGCAGAACAAATTATTAGACAAGGCATTCGTTCAGTAGGATTACTTGGTACTAAATATACGATGGAACAAGATTTTTATAAATCACGTATTGAGTCTCATGATATTAATGTCATTGTGCCTAATGATGATGAAAGGGAATTAATAAATCATATTATTTATCAAGAACTATGTCTGGGTGAAATTAAACAGTCTTCCAAAAACATTTATAAGAAGATTGCAAATAATTTGGTGGATAGAGGAGCAGAAGGAATCATTCTTGGATGCACTGAAATTGGATTATTAGTAAAGGTAGAGGATTCAGAAGTGCCATTATTTGATACGACTTTAATCCATGCTCAAAAAGCAGTAAATAAATCTCTTTCGATTTCTTCTTAGAATGAATTACTTCTTATATTTTAAAACCGCTCTTTAGGAGCGGTTTTTATTATGGTTCATCGTTATAGGAGTGTGCTTATCATGGCCCTTTCACCAGAAAAAGAATTTGATGATTTTGAAGATGACAGCGAAGTAATAGAGACATCGCGCACATATAGAATTGACTTTGAAAATGGGCGAACTACTAACGAGCTCAGGTGATAGGTTCAAAGTTTCTTTTATCGTAGAGACAGACGAGGGTACGCTGGAAATCGAGGGGGGCTTGGCGAGGATGTTTGAAGATCAAACGTTTGAGGAGATTATGGGCCGTATGCTGTCCCATAACTCTGCGGATATTGAGACAAGAGAAGGCAGCGTCATTTACAATGCTCTTGCACCTGCGGCAGGTCTTGAAAGAACGGCAGACACGAAAGCTGTGAGGGCAGGTGAATTCACATCCGGAGTGAAAATTCCTGTGGGTTCTCGCTTCTTTGTTGATCATCTCTATTTTCAATATACAGCGGAGGGAACATTAGAATGTGAAACGGACGGTAAAGCTGCTAATACAAATATCTCCGGACAAAATCTTTTTGTCGCTCGATACGATACCAGGACTTCCAAAAGCGATGGTGAAAGAGATTAGTCTGGTCAATATGGAAAAATAGTTTAAGTAAATAAGTTGTCCCTTGATAATATGTGAAAGAGCCACTGATCACAAATTGGATGTATAAACCCTCCACATTTTTTTTGCCCCATTCCGCCATGCTATGCAGAATAGGAATGAAACTTTGCCCCAAGGGTGTCAGAGAGTACTCTACTTTTGGAGGAACTTCTTTATATACCTCTCTGTGCACCATTTGATCTTTTTCCAGTTCTCTTAACTGTTGTGTCAAAATTCCTTTTGAAATATTAGGAAGCATTCTTTGCAGTTCATTAAATCTCCTTGTCTGTGTGCTTAAATGCCATAAAATAACGATTTTCCACTTTCCTGCGATAATGTCCTGAGTCTGTGTAACCGGGCAGACTTCCTTTTGCTCTTCAGGCGGTTCACTGAATCTGCTTCGTGCCATTCAAAATGCCTCTCTTTCTTAAGTGGTACTGTTTTTATGACTATGTCATAAAAAATGACTACTTTTAAAAAAATGTCTAAGAATATAATATTAGATTACCCCCAATAATCAAATGAATAAATGAACGGAGGTTATGTAAAATGAAACATCTTATTGTTTATGCACATCCAAATTCCGAAAGCTTAAATCATGCGATTTTGGATACAACTGTAAATACATTAAAGAAAAACGGACACGAGGTAGTTGTACGTGATTTATATGCACTTGATTTTCAGCCTGTCTTAAAAACACAAGATACAGATGCAATGAAAGCGGGCCAGACTCCTGATGATATTAAAACCGAACAGGAATATATTTCTGAAGCAGATGTCATCACTTTTATTTATCCAATTTGGTGGACAGGTCTGCCAGCCATTCTTAAAGGGTATGTAGACCGGATTTTTGCGTACGGGTTTGCTTATGCTCCCGGTGAGGAAGGAATCGTTAAATTGCTGAAAGGCAAAAAAGGCTTCATTATTAATACTCATGGAACTCCTAATGAGATTTACGATGAGATTGGAATGACAGCGGGCCTGAAAATCACAACCGATGTCGGAATATTTGACTTCACTGGAATTGAAACAGTAGAACATTTACTATTCGGGAGCATCGGATATCTTGACGAAGAAGCGTATAAAGGTATGTTGAAGAAAGTGGAAGATACGATAAACCGCCACTTTTCATAAGGAATCGTTGTTGGACGGTTTAAAAGCATCCTGTTAGATGCTTTTTTTATGTGTGACAGCTTGTATCAAATTCGGGCCATCCCTTTTTATTTGGCGCCTGTTTTAAAAGTCCGGTGTAAATCAATTGAATCAGCGGCTATGCATCAGAATAAAGCTGCTTAATTTGTTCTTGTTTTTAAACTGCACTATAAACCTTTCTTCTTTGTCTTCAGATAATTCAACATCATTTGTAGAATTCCTGGACACTGTCTAATATATCTTTACAAAAAAGTTCATGCATAAAGGCATCAAATAGTTTTTGGGGAACTTTTGTGTATTGGTGCTATTCTTGTTTAGCAACTTCAGCTGTAATAGTGCTTAACGAAAAACATAAGACTACCATTATGATTTTTTTGACAGTAATCATCTCCTTTACATTTGCGTTTTTTTATTTCTGAGGGAAGATGGATGAGTGCTTCTTTTTTGGTTTGTTACTTGCGATATATCATCATACATGGTAAATCTATCCCTAAAAAGTTCAGAGCAGGGTGTTTTCTAGTGGACGATTTTTTTAAAAAACGGGGACAGAACGAAGATATTTTAATCAGTCAGTCATACGAGAGAGACAAGCAGTCTATGCATCTTCAAGGGAAGCAATCTACGGACCTGAACATCACAGAAGTTAGGTGCATGTTTAGGTCCGTTTTTTATTGAGATACGTCTTTAAGAAGAGACCCATTCCTAAAAAGAAAAAGCCGTTTTGGATATCATTTGCATTAAAAATGATGGGACTGTTTATCATCGTCCATCAGTTAAAACAGGAGTACGTTTTATAAAAGAGGGCTTAAGCAGCTATGTCTAGTATGAAAAGAAGACAAGACGGTGTTTTGCGACCGATATCATCCCTTTATGAATCAGTACGGAGTGTCCCGATACATAGAGAGTTGTTGAAGGAACTTAGTTTTCGTTCCGCAAGTTCGGTGAAATGTTTTCTGGACAGGGTAAATGAAAAAATGTGCAATGTGACAGGAAGGAATGCGCACAATTAGATAATTGAAAAGAGCCCCAAATAAATCAGGTGAAGGGACGAACAGGATTATTCGTTGGCAGTTGTCTAAACTGTATTGACTTTTAATGAAACCCTGATATAATAACTTTTGTCATAAGGAATTGTAATAGCTTTTTTAGTGAGCTTCTCTATAGTTAAGATGAGCGGATAGGTTCGCTTGGGATCTTAACTGAATATTTGACAGTACAGTTACCCGTTGTGGAGCTGTTATTTTTATTTTAATGGATCGTTATTAATACACAATACACTTGCGGAAGTAGTTCAGTGGTAGAACACCACCTTGCCAAGGTGGGGGTCGCGGGTTCGAATCCCGTCTTCCGCTCCAATCATTATTCTTACGACATGAAATATTTTACTGCGCCCGTAGCTCAATTGGATAGAGCGTTTGACTACGGATCAAAAGGTTAGGGGT
>NZ_JAHXDO010000028.1:0-3252 GCF_019891195.1 Bacillus sp. YC2
CGCCGAGCGGCAGCGATAGCGACCGGATCGAATCCAACCCTAATAGCCCCCCCCATGCTAACAGGGGGGTAGTAATCGTAAGGTTTAAGCGGAATCCAAATGTGATTCCGTTTTTTATTTCAAGTATTTGTTGTGTAATAAGGGATTCCTACTCCGGTAAAATTATCGTTGCGGCATGTCGAAAATTTTCCGCAACAAAGTTATCAATCCTTCTCTTATGCTACCATTTTCATAAAAAGGATTAAACTGGAGGGGGACGAGTTTTATGAGTGCCATTCCGTCTGCTACTGTGGGGGTTAAAATTAATGATTGGCATGAGTATATAAACAGATTTGATGTAAAAAACGCTGAAAAGTGCAAAGCAGAAGTAGAAAAAATGATTGAGGAAATGGAAGAGGATCAAGATTTATTACTGTATTATCAGCTGATCAGTTTTAGACATGATTTGATGATGGACTATCTTTTCCCGTCAGATTCTTCTAAAAAGTTGGAAACTTGGGAGTATTTGAAGAAATCGGAGGGGACTGCGCAAAGGCTGACAAAGCTCCTGAAATATTATGATCACCTGTTTAGAGGAATGTACGAATTTAGAAATGGGGATTACGTAGCGGCCATCAATCATTATCAAAAGGCAGAAGCTAAGATTGCAAGGGTCACTGATGAAATAGAGAAAGCGGAATTTTATTTTAAGATGGCCGAGGTTTTTTATCATATGAAACAGACTCATGTTTCTATGTATTATGTGAAAATGGCTTATGATAAATATAAGAAGCATCCTACATACAAAGTAAATATGATTAAATGTCTTTTTGTTATTGCTGGGAACTATGATGATTTGAACAATCATAAAAAAGCCTTGGTGCATTTACAAATAGCTTTAGAAATGGCTGAAGAGGTTGGCAATGAACTGATGCAAACATTTGCATATTTAAATATGGGAAACAGCTATAACCGTTTGCAAAGCCCAATGGCCATTCCTTTGTATCATCAAGCCATTAAGCTCGCGAAAAGAGCAGGGGCTAAAGAAATCATCCAAGCCTACTACGATTTGTCCCTTATTCACTTTCAGAACGGTGAAATGATTGAGGGAAGGGATTTCTTTAAAAAGGCATTGAGGGAAGCTGAAGCTTTCGAAAATAAATTTTACATGAAATTGTTAAATGTACTGAAAGCATTATTTATTGATACTGCTAATAGGCAAAATGTAAAAAATGCATTGTACGGACTAAAGACCGAAAAAGGCTATCCATACTTTGAAGAGCTAGCTTTAGTGGCTGCAGAATTCTATACTAAGAAGAGGCGCATGGAAGATTCTATATACTTTTACAATGAAATGGTGTGCGCTCAAAGACAAATTCAGAGGAGTGATTCTCATTATGAAGTTTAAAAGTCTTTTTGCTGCTGTCCTCATTTTGGGTCTGTTAGCCGGTGCAGGTTATTCTGTTTCTCATGGGGAGATTTCGGTTGCTTCTCGAAATGCAACGTAAAAAAAATTTAAGGCCTAAATGGGGCGGACTCTTAGAGTCTGCTTTTTTTATTGCAAAAATCATTTTAAAGCCTTTTAATACGTTTTATCGTGTTCCCCTTATAAAAGGGGGCGTTTTTTATTTAAAACCCGTAGAAACGAATCTGAGCATTCTGAGGACGTCTTTAGGTATGCTGATTAGCTGTTCACCTTTTTTGATCCAGATTCAGAGGAGCGGCAGCGGAGTGCCCACTTACGCACCTGGTTAAAAGGGTGCTCGTTTTCGCACCGGCGAAATAAATAATGCTACGCATTGAACCATGACTGGATGTGTTGACTGCGTGTTGATAGATAAGGTCATGTGTTGACTGTGTGGAGGTTCATGTGTTGGTCAGGTGGAGACGTGCGGCTTTTTAAAGATATTGAATATCTAAAATAATGCGCGGCTGCAGGACCGATTTTTTGAAAAAAAATCTCCCCCTACGGGGGGAAGAATGGTTTTGATCTTAGGTTTTGGGTTTTAAAAAAAGACCGGCAATTCTGCCGGCCTTTTTTACGATTTTGACGGAGTCGAAATCGGGTCTTTTCTTATCTTGATACTATATAGAAACACCAAGATTTTTTAAAATCGGGTCAAAGCCTTGTGTGTCAAGGCTTTTAGGTGTTTTTGACATGTAGAAACTCCTTCTGCTATTATTGAGTTACCACACTTAACAATAGAACGCTAGATTACTAGCTCAGAAGGAGTTTTTCATTTTGTATTCAACTGAAAATGATTATATCATTCTCGAAGACAAAACCGCAACAGGTAAAAAGCGGGATTGGAAGGGAAAAAAGAGACGGACGAATCTTATGGCAGAGCATTACGAAGCGTTAGAGGGCAAGATCGGAGCACCTTACTATGGCAAAAAAGCTGAAAAGCTGAATGGATGTGCAGAATACCTTTCGTTTAAAAGAGATCCGGAGACGGACAAACTAAAGTTGTATCAAGCTCATTTTTGTAAAGTGAGGTTATGCCCGATGTGTGCATGGCGCAGGTCTTTAAAAATTGCTTATCACAATAAATTGATCGTAGAAGAAGCCAATCGCCAGTATGGCTGCGGATGGATTTTTCTCACGTTAACAGTTCGAAATGTTGTGGGTGACGGTCTGAAACCTGCAATTTCGGACATGATGAAAGGATTCAATCGGCTGATGAAATATAAAAGAGTTGATAAAGCGACTCTTGGCTATTTTAGAGCTTTAGAGATAACGAAAAATCATGAAGAAGATACATATCATCCGCATTTTCATGTGTTGTTGCCAGTGAAGAAAAGCTATTTTACTCATAATTACATTAAGCAATCTGAGTGGACAAGCTTATGGAAAAAGGCGATGAAATTGGATTACACTCCAATTGTCGATATTCGTCGAGTGAAGGGTAAAGCCAAGATTGACGCTGAACAGATTGAAAACGATGTGCGGGAAGCGATGATGGAGCAAAAAGCTGTTCTCGAAATCTCTAAATATCCGGTTAAAGATACGGATGTTGTGCGCGGCAATAAGGTGACAGAAGACAATCTGAACACGGTGTTTTATTTGGATGATGCACTGGCTGCCCGTAGATTGATCGGGTACGGCGGTATTTTAAAAGAGATACATAAAGAGCTGAACCTTGGTGATGCGGAGGACGGCGATCTGGTCAAGATTGAAGAAGATGATGACGAGGTAGCAAACGGTGCATTCGAGGTCATGGCTTATTGGCATCCGGGTATCAAGAATTACATAATTGGAAAATAAGCAGAGAT
>NZ_JAHXDO010000029.1:0-3050 GCF_019891195.1 Bacillus sp. YC2
TGTTCTTTGAAAACTAGATAACAAAAGTAAGACATTCACATTCAATTGTAATGCAAGAAATCACGTAGTGATTCTTTTTAACGGTTAAGTTAGAAAGGGCGCACGGTGGATGCCTTGGCACTAGGAGCCGATGAAGGACGGGACGAACACCGATATGCTTCGGGGAGCTGTAAGCAAGCTTTGATCCGGAGATTTCCGAATGGGGAAACCCACCACTCGTAATGGAGTGGTATCCATATCTGAATACATAGGATATGAGAAGGCAGACCCGGGGAACTGAAACATCTAAGTACCCGGAGGAAGAGAAAGCAAATGCGATTCCCTGAGTAGCGGCGAGCGAAACGGGAACAGCCCAAACCAAGAGGCTTGCCTCTTGGGGTTGTAGGACACTCTGTACGGAGTTACAAAGGAACGAGGTAGATGAAGAGGTCTGGAAAGGCCCGCCATAGAAGGTAACAGCCCTGTAGTCAAAACTTCGTTCTCTCCAGAGTGGATCCTGAGTACGGCGGAACACGTGAAATTCCGTCGGAATCCGGGAGGACCATCTCCCAAGGCTAAATACTCCCTAGTGACCGATAGTGAACCAGTACCGTGAGGGAAAGGTGAAAAGCACCCCGGAAGGGGAGTGAAATAGATCCTGAAACCGTGTGCCTACAAGTAGTCAGAGCCCGTTAACGGGTGATGGCGTGCCTTTTGTAGAATGAACCGGCGAGTTACGATCCCGTGCAAGGTTAAGCAGAAGATGCGGAGCCGCAGCGAAAGCGAGTCTGAATAGGGCGAATTGAGTACGTGGTCGTAGACCCGAAACCAGGTGATCTACCCATGTCCAGGGTGAAGTTCAGGTAACACTGAATGGAGGCCCGAACCCACGCACGTTGAAAAGTGCGGGGATGAGGTGTGGGTAGGGGTGAAATGCCAATCGAACCTGGAGATAGCTGGTTCTCTCCGAAATAGCTTTAGGGCTAGCCTCAAGGTAAGAGTCTCGGAGGTAGAGCACTGATTGGACTAGGGGCCCCTACCGGGTTACCGAATTCAGTCAAACTCCGAATGCCGATGACTTATCCTTGGGAGTCAGACTGCGAGTGATAAGATCCGTAGTCGAAAGGGAAACAGCCCAGACCGCCAGCTAAGGTCCCAAAGTATACGTTAAGTGGAAAAGGATGTGGAGTTGCTTAGACAACCAGGATGTTGGCTTAGAAGCAGCCACCATTTAAAGAGTGCGTAATAGCTCACTGGTCGAGTGACTCTGCGCCGAAAATGTACCGGGGCTAAACGTATCACCGAAGCTGCGGACTGTTCTTCGAACAGTGGTAGGAGAGCGTTCTAAGGGCTGTGAAGCAAGACCGGAAGGACTTGTGGAGCGCTTAGAAGTGAGAATGCCGGTATGAGTAGCGAAAGAGGGGTGAGAATCCCCTCCACCGAATGCCTAAGGTTTCCTGAGGAAGGCTCGTCCGCTCAGGGTTAGTCGGGACCTAAGCCGAGGCCGAAAGGCGTAGGCGATGGACAACAGGTTGATATTCCTGTACCACCTCCTCACCATTTGAGCAATGGGGGGACGCAGGAGGATAGGGTAAGCGCGGTATTGGATATCCGCGTCCAAGCAGTTAGGCTGGGAAATAGGCAAATCCGTTTCCCATAAGGCTGAGCTGTGATGGCGAGCGAAATATAGTAGCGAAGTTCCTGATTCCACACTGCCAAGAAAAGCCTCTAGCGAGGTGAGAGGTGCCCGTACCGCAAACCGACACAGGTAGGCGAGGAGAGAATCCTAAGGTGATCGAGAGAACTCTCGTTAAGGAACTCGGCAAAATGACCCCGTAACTTCGGGAGAAGGGGTGCTCTGTTAGGGTGCAAGCCCGAGAGAGCCGCAGTGAATAGGCCCAGGCGACTGTTTAGCAAAAACACAGGTCTCTGCGAAGCCGTAAGGCGAAGTATAGGGGCTGACGCCTGCCCGGTGCTGGAAGGTTAAGAGGAGCGCTTAGCGTAAGCGAAGGTGCGAATTGAAGCCCCAGTAAACGGCGGCCGTAACTATAACGGTCCTAAGGTAGCGAAATTCCTTGTCGGGTAAGTTCCGACCCGCACGAAAGGCGCAACGATCTGGGCACTGTCTCAACGAGAGACTCGGTGAAATTATAGTACCTGTGAAGATGCAGGTTACCCGCGACAGGACGGAAAGACCCCGTGGAGCTTTACTGCAGCCTGATATTGAATGTTGGTACAGCTTGTACAGGATAGGTAGGAGCCTTGGAAACCGGAGCGCCAGCTTCGGTGGAGGCATCGGTGGGATACTACCCTGGCTGTATTGACCTTCTAACCCGCCGCCCTTATCGGGCGGGGAGACAGTGTCAGGTGGGCAGTTTGACTGGGGCGGTCGCCTCCTAAAAGGTAACGGAGGCGCCCAAAGGTTCCCTCAGAATGGTTGGAAATCATTCGCAGAGTGTAAAGGCACAAGGGAGCTTGACTGCGAGACCTACAAGTCGAGCAGGGACGAAAGTCGGGCTTAGTGATCCGGTGGTTCCGCATGGAAGGGCCATCGCTCAACGGATAAAAGCTACCCCGGGGATAACAGGCTTATCTCCCCCAAGAGTCCACATCGACGGGGAGGTTTGGCACCTCGATGTCGGCTCATCGCATCCTGGGGCTGTAGTCGGTCCCAAGGGTTGGGCTGTTCGCCCATTAAAGCGGTACGCGAGCTGGGTTCAGAACGTCGTGAGACAGTTCGGTCCCTATCCGTCGCGGGCGCAGGAAATTTGAGAGGAGCTGTCCTTAGTACGAGAGGACCGGGATGGACGCACCGCTGGTGTACCAGTTGTTCTGCCAAGGGCATCGCTGGGTAGCTATGTGCGGACGGGATAAGTGCTGAAAGCATCTAAGCATGAAGCCCCCCTCAAGATGAGATTTCCCATTCCGCAAGGAAGTAAGATCCCTGAAAGATGATCAGGTTGATAGGTCTGAGGTGGAAGTGTGGCGACACATGGAGCTGACAGATACTAATCGATCGAGGACTTAACCTAATTTGAATGTATGCTTACTGTTATCTAGTTTTGAGAGAA
>NZ_JAHXDO010000030.1:0-2208 GCF_019891195.1 Bacillus sp. YC2
CCTTGGTATGGCGGGAATACGTGCTTGTCATCTTTCAGTACAGACAATTTATATTGTTCTAATTCACTGTCCGTTGAGTAAGCATCTGCTACCTGAATATCACCTGTTTTGATTGCATTGTAACGAAGTTTCGGCTCCATCGTCACCAGATTCGAAAATGTGATTCCATACGTTTTCTGAATGCCGCGATATCCGTCTTCCCGATCGGCAAACTCTAAAGTAAAACCGGCCTTCAGGCTGTTCTGATGACTTTTTAAGTCCGATATGGTTTTAAGATTGTATGCAGCAGCTAATTGCTTCGGTACTGCTAATGCATACGTATTGTTATACTTCATCGGCATGAGCAGTTCCATATCAAATGTTTTAAGCATTCCTTTTTTCGCTTGTTCATACACCTGTTTTTCATCTGTACTTACGGGTGTTTCTTTTAAAAACTCAGAAATGGCCGTGCCGGTAAATTCCGGATAAATGTCAATATCCCCTGATTTTAATGCATTGAATACAAATGAAGTTTTGCCGAAGCCGGGTTTCAATTCCGCGTGTAAATCGGTCTCTTGTTCAATAAGAAGCTTATACATATTGATTAAGATTTCAGGCTCAGAACCCAGCTTTCCCGCGATGACAATGTTTTTGTTCCCCTGTCCGAAAGAAACTGATATGGTCAGGACGATTAAGACGGCTGCTGCCAGTACTCCAATACCAACCAATGATTTTTTAAAAGAAACGTTTTCAAGCTTCCGAAGCAGGAAATCAAACAGGATAGCCAGGATGGCGGCCGGTATAGCTCCAATAAGAATAAGTTCTGTATTATTTCTATCAATCCCGAGAAGAATTAAGTCACCTAAACCTCCGGCCCCAATAAGAGCCGCTAATGTTGCAGTGCCGATAATTAAAACCATGGCAGTTCGTATTCCCGCCATTATTACTGGCATCGCCAAAGGAAGCTCTACCTTTCCTAACCTCTTTCTGCTGTTCATTCCCATAGCCCTGGCAGCTTCAATTAAGGAAGGATCAATCTCCTTAATCCCTGTGTATGTATTTCTTAATATAGGCAGCAGTGCATAAACAATAAGTGCGATAACAGCAGGTATTTTCCCTATACCGACTATAGGAATGAGAAGACCGAGCAGCGCCAGTGACGGAATGGTTTGCAATACGGCTGTTATACCTATGATGACTTCTGACAGCTTTTGTTTTCTCGTCAGATAAATACCGAGGGGAATAGATATGATAACGGCAAAAAAGAGAGCGATCAGAGAAATTTGAATGTGCTCCAGCAGCGCGTTTATCAGCTGTCCTTTCCTGTCTGATACTTCATGTAAAAAACTATTCATTCATGTGACCTCTCTTTTGAATATGATCAGCCAGATACTGTATAAACGCCTGTCTGGTGATGACGCCTATCATCTCACCATTACGCTCAGCAAATACTTGATCATGTTGTGTTAATTTATCCAGAACCTCCTGTAAAGAGGTTGATACAGAAACTGTTTCAGAAGGATTCGATTGTGTAACGTCTGTTTGCTGTACGATGTCTTCAAGATTCATTTTTTCATTTGTTATGCCTTCCTGCACTCCGACAAAGTCTCTTACAAAATCATTGGCAGGCTGATGCAGAATATCATCAGGGGTGCCGATTTGAACAATTTCACCGTTATTCATAATGCATATCCGGTCTCCAAGCTTTAGTGCTTCTTGTATATCATGGGTGACAAAGACAATCGTTTTTTGTATTCTTCTTTGTAAATCCAGCATATCATCCTGCAATTTCACTTTTGTCATCGGATCAAGGGCGCTGAACGGTTCATCCATTAAGATCATTTCAGGATCTGCAGCTAAAGCGCGCACGACACCGATTCTCTGCTGCTGGCCTCCTGAAAGTTCATGAGGTTTTCTTTCACGGTATATTTCAGGATCTAACCCAACCATTTCTAAGAGCTCATTGACACGCTGTTTGATTGTTTCCCGTTTCCATTTTTTCAATTCGGGGACGACAGCTATGTTTTCTTCAATATTCATATTCGGAAACAGAGCGATTTGCTGAAGCACATATCCTATATTCCAGCGCAGCTCATGAATATCATATTCACTTATTTTCTGACCATTTATAGATATCGTACCGCCGGTCAATTCAATGAGGCGATTGATCATCTTCAATGTTGTCGTTTTACCGCTGCCGCTGGGCCCGATAATGACAAAGAATTCGCC
>NZ_JAHXDO010000032.1:0-1597 GCF_019891195.1 Bacillus sp. YC2
AAGGAAGAAGCGAAAGAGCGGGAAATCAAAGATTTGAAGAAAAAGCTGGCCGATGATGTGACCGATCCTGATGAGTATTTGGAAATCGCAAAAAAGATCGGATATGAAAACTTAGAGTCGGATCAGCAGCAGTATGTACTGCAATTAGAGATTTCTCAAAAGGAAGCAGATATTTTAAAAGGGATAGGCACCGCATTTTATGATTTCGGAAAAGATACTATAATTGGCTTAAAAGAATTGGTCGCAAATGGCCCAGAAATGATAAATAGCGTGTACAAGTTCTTGAATTCCTCACCAGCCCAAAAGCTTACTGCCGTCACAAGCACAGGTATTAATATATGGGTTGCTTTATCTGATTCTTGGGAACGCGACATGGTTAATGGAGATACAGAAAGCCGGTCTCATTGGATTGCATATTCCGTCGCAACAGTTGCTACAATGCTGATAGGTACAAAAGGCATTGATAAAGTTGGCAAATTAGGAACTGTCACAGCAAAGAGCGCTTTAATTGAAGGTAATGCAGGAATCAGTAATGTAACAAAAAATATTACTGAGTCAGTTTTAAATCCCTCATTAAATAAAGTTGCTTTAGAGTCCGAAATGTATCAAATAAGACAATTACATAATACACTAAATACAAGTCCATTGAAGCAGTTAGCTGATAATCAAAGTGCCCGTATAGTAAAGAAAAGCACAGATAAACAAAAGAATGGTCTAAGTAAGGTTGAAGATAAAAGTGTTTATAAAATCAACCCAAATTACACTACGAAAATTGATTCAAAAGTAGAAATATTAGATAAAAAAGAACTTCCTTCTTGGATTGAAGAATCCTTTTTGGACGGACATTATAGAACCGTTAAAACAAAAGAAAAAATTATAGTTTATAGAACTTTCGGTGCCCAAGCAAATCGTAAAGGCGGCTTTGCTGCTACCACTCCATCTGAAAGTCGAATACAGAGTAAAATAGACTCCGCCCTTAAACCCGAATGGAAAAATAGCAGAGAGTTTGAAGCTGTTATTGAGATACCAAAGGGGACAATTTTGGATATTGGAAAAGTGGCTCCTCAAAAAACTGCTACAGGAACTATTTTAGAAGGTAAAGGAGATCAAATTTTATTACCTATGGATTGGCCGGATGAATGGATTAAAGAAACTAGAAAAGTTAGAAGCAGATAGCGTTAGGAGATGTTTACATTGACAAATATTAATAATTTATTAAAACAAATTAATAAGACGATCCCGATAATAGAGGAAAATTATAAGAAAAACCCTATTCCAATGCTTGGAGATATACTCAAGAAATATCAAGAAGCAAAGGACTTAATCGAACATTCAACAATTGAGGAGTTGAAAAAGAATTCATTTAGATTAAAAAATAAACTTAATGATCGTACAAGAGCATACCTTGAAGCCGCTAGTGACTATATGAACCCTATGCTTGAGGACATGTATAAAACAGAGCAAATTTTGAAAGATTTTTTATCTTAAGTCCCTGATAACTTCTTAATCTTTTCACCCAAAGACTGAAAAAATAACTCAATTGAAAGGATATGGTCATGAAAGTTTTCGAAGCAACCACCCTGCTTTCCGCCGCCAA
>NZ_JAHXDO010000033.1:0-1208 GCF_019891195.1 Bacillus sp. YC2
GGTTCAAGGTCTTTATGCGGACGGCCGGCAATCGGCGAGCCGACGATGATGTCTTCCTGCCCGCTCAGGCGCGCAAGCAGTGTATTGTATGCGGCGAGAAGCACCATATACAGCGTGGAGCCGTGATCCCGGGCGATGCGGTGAAGACCCGCTGCCGTTTCCGCATCTAGCGTACAGGACACCTTGTCTCCCGCAAAGCTTCTGACTGCCGGACGGGCTCTGTCAGCCGGAAGCTCCAGCACAGGCAGCTCTCCGTCGAGCTGCTTCAGCCAGTAGGCCTCCTGCTTCTGGTATGCCTCTCCTTGTTTAAACTCCTGCTGCCATACGGCATAGTCTTTATATTGGATGCGCATCGGCGCAAGCGTCCGGCCTGCATACAGCTCGCCGAATTCACGGATGAGCGTGTTGACAGACACGCCGTCGGAAATAATGTGATGCATGTCCGTCAATAAGAGATGGCGCTCATCTGCTTCTTTGACGAGAGCCGCCCTGAAAAGCGGCGCTTCATCAAGGCGGAATGGACGGACGAAGGCTTCCGCTGATGTTTCATCAGTCAGATTTAACGACACTTTGTCATGGATGCGCTGCACCGGTTCGCCGTCAGGGCCCCTTTCAAAGGAAGTTCTCAGAGACTCGTGGCGCTCGATCAGCTTTTGGAACACTTCATCCAGCCGATTGCGGTCAAGCGGTCCCGTCAGTTCAAGCACCGCCGGCATATTGTAGCCCACGCCGCCGTCTTCGAGCTGCTGGAGCACATACATCCGCTTTTGCGCCGAGGAGACCGGATAGGTGTCTCTTTTTTCTGCCGGCTGAATCGCTTCATACGGGCTCTGTTCCAATTCTTGAATGACGGAGGCAAGCTCCTCCACCGTCGGCCGGGCGAAGATGTCCTTCAGCGGTACCTGAACGCCGAACTCCTTGGCGATGCGGGAGACGAGCGCCGTCGCTTTTAACGAATGGCCGCCCCGCTCAAAAAAGTGATCGCGGATGCCGACAGGGCCGTTTTTCAGCACCTCTTCCCAAAGCTTGGCGAGCTTCATTTCCGTAACGTTTCTCGGGGCGGTGTAAGCATGCCCGCCGGCCGCTCCGTCAGGAGCCGGCAGCGCGTTGCGGTCGAGCTTTCCGCTCGGGGTTATCGGCCATTCCTCCATCTCGATGAACTGAGACGGAATCATGTAGGCCGGGAGCCGTTTCGCGAGCTCTGTCCG
>NZ_JAHXDO010000034.1:0-927 GCF_019891195.1 Bacillus sp. YC2
ACGATTTTTTCAAATTCATCATTTGGCCGCGGAGTTGTTTGTATTCTCCCGCGCGTTGCTTGGCGGCGGCCAGCAGGCTGTTTGCTTCGAAAACTTTCATGACCATATCCTTTCATACGATATACTTCAACAAAATATTACCATGGAAGAATGAAGAAAAAGACCGCTGTACGATTCAAAAGGAAAAAATGAATAGTATGACCTGAGTCTTTTTGCTTATTATTGTGTGGTTAAACATTTAAGAAGAGCGCATGAAGGGGCATTTACCCATTTAAACAACTTTTTAGCGAGTGTATATTGAATGAGAGGAGTGATGTAATTGGTCAAGGTTATATTGTCATTTGTTTATTTACTTGGCTTTATCTTTTTGAGTAGATGGTCTTTTGATGGGATTTTTCATGAAGATTATTTTTCGATTGCTGGCTTTTTGTGGTCAATTATTGTTACGTTTTTCTTCGGCATTTACACCGGCAGCCCTTTGCTCTTCAGAAAGATTTCACAATCGAAACGATTAACTGTTAAAAATAAGAAATCATTTTATTTTTTAATCGGTGCAGCAGTCGTTCTTTTTATACTTTATTTCGTTTTCTCTAATTCTCTGATTAACGTAATTGCTCCATACGCTGTCCTGAGTGGATACATTTTAACTTTGATATCGGGAATAGTCTTAACCATCCTACTAAAGCCGCAAGCTGATGAGCGGACGGAATAACGTCAAATACAGATTCACAGTAGACCGCAATAAGTTTGCGGTTTTTTTTCGTTTACACATAATATGAAAATAGTGGTAAAATTTATAAAAACATAGGGGGGATTTTGTGGAGCAAACCTTGTCATCTTCGCAAGTGGGCGTGAAAATTAACGAATGGTACAAAATGATTCGTCAATTCAGCGTTCCGGATGCGGAGATTTTGAAAGCAGAAGTGG
>NZ_JAHXDO010000035.1:0-604 GCF_019891195.1 Bacillus sp. YC2
AGTTTTGTTATTTAAAATGATTGAACTAACTGAATTGTTATGTAAACTGCTACTGCCCAAATGATTAATGCAGATATCTTATTTATAATTCTTAAAAATGTCCCATCAGAATCTATATTGCCTATTATACGTCCTACTATTGCAAGACTTAAAAACCAAATCCAAGAAACAATTATACAGGCTGCAGTGAATGCTATTTTTTCTGAGCCCGAATAACTCAATGAGTTGGTTCCAATAACGCCAATTGTATCAATAATTGCGTGAGGGTTTAATAAGGACACTGAAAGAGCAAACATAATTTGTTTTTTCATTGGCATTGCTGATTCTTTTTTGCTTAAGTTTGCTGAATCACTTTTCCAAATAGACCAGCCCATGTAAATTAAAAAAATCAATCCTACACTGAATATTATTGTTTTTAAAATTGGTATGGTCAATACAATTAAAGATACACCTAAAACTGCAAATAATATTAGAAATGTATCGCAAAGAGATGCTGTAATGATTACGGGCAATGCGTTCCTGAATTTTAATTGGGATACCCCTTGGTTAAAAACAAAAACATTTTGAGCACCAAGGGGAAGGATTAAACCAAAAGCTAATACAA
>NZ_JAHXDO010000036.1:0-511 GCF_019891195.1 Bacillus sp. YC2
CCCTCGCTCTCGCAGTTCAGCCGAAAGGAGCGGCTTAATGGAACACTGTCCGAACAGATAGGGAAGAATCTCGCTTATTTCCTCACTACCGTAATTCTGAGAAATCCGGATACACACGGCTTAAACGAAGCGAATTTCATATTTGATCGAAACGGAAACATTGCAAACCCAAACGGAGATGAATTAGTCTTCGATAAAAACCTCGGCGCTCTCCTGCCGTCCGGTGCAATCGGCAGCGGAGACCCGATAAAAGTAACGCCGAAAAGTGCGAAGAAGCTGGCTGAAAAGGTGCAGGCCATGGCTGAGGATTTACGGAAAATGAAAAAAGAAGCGCAGCACGCCTATCAGGAACACGATGAGAAAATCACCGAGCTGAGAACGGAATTTTACGGTCAAGTCGGACACGGCCTGTATGATCAGCTTCATGGGCAAGACGTGACCAATACACTTGAAGATATTGCGCAATCTTACGATAAAGGCCCGATTTTTTATGACACACAGGCAGAGCAGG
>NZ_JAHXDO010000037.1:0-477 GCF_019891195.1 Bacillus sp. YC2
GACAACATCAAAGCCTTTTTCCAAGACCACGCAGGCGTCGCGGACAGCTGGCTCGAACTGATCGACATGAAAATCGCATTTCTTACAAGCCTAGCGGGAAAAGTTGAAGACGCCGGACTATCCAGTTCGCATGTGGAAGAATCCTTTCTGGAGCACGAACTCACCCACGCCCTGAGTAAATCAAAGGCGATTATGGAAGAACAGAAAAAAGACATGCGCTCTATTTTGGGAGAAATCGAAGACATCATCTCGCTCGACCTCTTTTCCACCGAAAGCGTGGATCACAAGCTCCAATCAGCCGACAAAAAGAGAAACGAAACAATACATAAACTCGGCAAACTGGATCACGATTTAACCGCGGAATACGCAGAAACCGAAGCAAATGAACATTTCATCCAAGCAGATTTCCAGCAGCTCCAAAACGCAACAGACAAAGGAAAAAGCGCCACCCCGATCAACTACAACGCCAAGGCGTAC
>NZ_JAHXDO010000038.1:0-383 GCF_019891195.1 Bacillus sp. YC2
AAAATGATTCGTCAATTCAGCGTTCCGGATGCGGAGATTTTGAAAGCAGAAGTGGAACAAGAAATAAACCAAATGGAAGAAGATGAATATTTACTGATTTATTTTACTCTCATGAAATTCCGTCACCAGCTCATGTTAGATTATTTAGAACCGGTGACCACACGAGTAAGGCCGACAATTGACGAGTTACTAGAAAAAATAGAAGCATCAAATAAAGGTATCTCGGGCCTACTGTGTTATTACTCTTTCTTTTTCCGTGGAATGTATGAATTTGATAAAAAGCAGTATGTGAAGGCAATCGGTTTCTATAGAGAGGCTGAAAAACAACTCGTGCACGTTCATGATGAAATTGAAAAAGCGGAATTTCATTTTAAGCTGGCAGA
>NZ_JAHXDO010000039.1:0-298 GCF_019891195.1 Bacillus sp. YC2
GTTTCTCACAAGCATAGAAGCTATGATTGAAGATGCCGGGCTTTCAGATTCTTATGTGGAAGAATCGTTCCTTGAACATGAATTGACAAACGCACTTGATAAATCAAAAGCGATTATGCAAGAGCAACGCAATGAAATGAAAGGTATCCTTGATGAAATCGCAGATATACTGCCGCTCGATCTCTTTTCAACCGATAACGCGGATCAAAAATTAGATGATTCTGATACAACAAAAAGAGAAACAATACAAAAAATTGGTGAGCTGGATAACAACCTTTCAAATGAATATGCGCTGACA
>NZ_JAHXDO010000040.1:0-271 GCF_019891195.1 Bacillus sp. YC2
TTTCGGTGCTCGCTGTGTTAAAAGCCGGAGGCGCTTATGTGCCGCTTGACCCGGAATATCCTGAAGAGCGGCTGAGCTACATGCTGGCTGACAGCGGCGCCGCTCTTCTGCTCGCGCAGCCCGGATTATCAGTGCCGGACTTTTCCGGGGAGACGCTTGAGGTCAGTCTTTCTTCTCTTGCGGAGGACACATCGGAGACAGAGGCTGTCTCTGATATGGCAGATGCCGATTCGCTCGCTTATATCATTTATACGTCCGGTTCCACCGGAAC
>NZ_JAHXDO010000041.1:0-223 GCF_019891195.1 Bacillus sp. YC2
ACCCGCGACCCCCACCTTGGCAAGGTGGTGTTCTACCACTGAACTACTTCCGCGTACAGGATATACATAAATTATCCTGTATAATGCGGGTGAAGGGACTTGAACCCCCACGTCATAAGACACTAGATCCTAAGTCTAGCGCGTCTGCCAATTCCGCCACACCCGCGTAAAATGGTGAGCCATGAAGGACTCGAACCTTCGACCCTCTGATTAAAAGTCAGAT
>NZ_JAHXDO010000042.1:0-212 GCF_019891195.1 Bacillus sp. YC2
AGCGTACGGTTCATACCCGTGAGGTCGGGGGTTCGATCCCCTCCGCCGCTACCATTGGACCTTTAGCTCAGTTGGTTAGAGCAGACGGCTCATAACCGTCCGGTCGTAGGTTCGAGTCCTACAAGGTCCACCATTATACGGAGGAATACCCAAGTCTGGCTGAAGGGATCGGTCTTGAAAACCGACAGGGGTGTCAAAGCCCGCGGGGGTTC
>NZ_JAHXDO010000043.1:0-210 GCF_019891195.1 Bacillus sp. YC2
AGCATCTGACTTTTAATCAGAGGGTCGAAGGTTCGAGTCCTTCATGGCTCACCATGTTTTTCTTGCGGATGTGGCGGAATTGGCAGACGCGCTAGAATCAGGCTCTAGTGTCTTTACAGACGTGGGGGTTCAAGTCCCTTCATCCGCATTGCCAAACGCGGAAGTAGTTCAGTGGTAGAACACCACCTTGCCAAGGTGGGGGTCGCGGGT
>NZ_JAHXDO010000044.1:0-208 GCF_019891195.1 Bacillus sp. YC2
TTTTTTCATGTTGTTTTTGAAGCATTTTGTTGTTGTCAGCTGTTCATCAGCGACGAATAATAATATACCATGCTTTCTTTCTATAAAGCAAGTATTTTTTTAAAAAAATAGAGAGAGTTTAAACCAGTCATATTACATTGACTATAAAGGGTTCAAAGATGGTCGGGAAGACAGGATTCGAACCTGCGACCCCATGGTCCCAAACCAT